>CAVYHT010000024.1:0-111067 GCA_963768355.1 uncultured Alphaproteobacteria bacterium | reverse complement strand
GCGTTCCCACCGATTTGCTAAACTAGGAGTGCTCAAACTTCTAGTATCTAGCAAGGAGGAACGCTATGTACCCATTTTACCTTGGAATTGATCTGCATAAGAAACGCACCTATGTGGTCCTACTGGACCAAGCCGGGCAGGTGGTCGATGAGCGCCGGATCCGGAACGTGGAGATGCCGGATTATCTCGTGTCCCACGTCCCGGCTGAGACGTATGCGGTGCTGGAAGCGACCCGCAACTGGCCGTTTATGTATGATCTGTTGAGCGAGCACGTGGTGCGAGTCGAGCTGGCCCATCCGAAAGAAGTCAAAGCAATTGCGTCGGCGGCGGTGAAGACGGACCAGATCGACGCCGGGGTCTTGGCGCATCTGGCCCGGCTGAATTACCTGCCCACCGCCTATGCCGCGCCCCAAGAGATCCGTGATCACGGCAGCACCTGCGCTACCGGGAATGGTTGATAGACGAACGGCGGCGGGCGAAAAACAGGATGCCATGCCGTGCTGGCGGGATACAACCTGGCCTCCCCGGTAACAGATCTGTTCGGTCGCGCTGGAAGGGAATGGCTGAAAGAGACGGCTGAAAAAGAACTGCGTCCTACATCCCAGAGTGGTCCTTGAGACCCTGACAATGATCGATCAGCTGAATGTCCAGATCAAGGCATTGACGAAGGAGATCCCCATACCGGAAGAACTGAAACCGAAAGCAGCACTGCTGATGAGCATGCCAGGAGTGGGCAAGTTGATAGCGGCCACGATCCCGGCAGAGGTTGGAGATATCCAACGTTTCAAGTCACCAAAAGCCTTGTGCAATTGGGCAGGATTGACGCCGCGAGTGCACCAGAGCGATCGGGTCGTGAGACATGGCCGCATCTCCAAGGAGGGTTCACGATATCTGCGCACTGCGATGGTGTGCGCTGCGATCACGGCTTGCCGGGTGAGTCCGCGCTGGTCCGGAGTGTATGAGCGCCTGGCCCAGCGTGCGGTTGGCGGGCGGCCAAAGTGGCTGTGGGGCGCCGACTGCTGAGAGTGGTTTACTTTATGTTGAAGCGAAATCAGCCCAATCAAGAGGATTATGAACAGCGACGAAGTGCATTCCAGGGAGCCTGACGAAACTGCTGGTCGCAAAACACCGCTCTGGTGAATGAGGCCCCTGGGACAGACCGGAAGGTATCGTGTGTCTGGTCTTATCAACAGCTCTCAGGGAGAGCACGGTTAGATGCAATGGATCAAGGTCGTCGCTGAAAATTGACCCAGGAAAAAACGGAATATCTAATATTGAGCCAGGCAAGCATGAGCCTGTCTGGGGAGTCAACTGCGCGTGGCAAACCGAAAAAAGGGATTGGCACTTGACGAACGCTTTCTTAGATGCATAAAAGTGACGAGGTTGTGAGACATGGACGGATCTCAAACAGGGTTCACGATATCTGCGCACTGCGATGGTGAGTGCTGCAATGACGGCATGTAGGATCAGTCCGCGCTGGTACGGAGTGTATGAGAACCTGGCCCGGCGGATTGGCCGAAGAGGGGCCAAAGTGGCAGTTGGGAGGAGATTATTGACAGTGGTTTACTATATGCTGAAGCGAAACCAACCTTACGAAGAAAATTATGAGCAGCGGCGAGCTGTTGAACAGGGAGCCTGACCTATCTGCTGGTTATCAAAAACCGATCCGGTGAATGAGGCCCCTGGGATAAACCGAATGGTATGGTGTGCCTGATCTTATCAAAGATCTCAAATAGAGCACGGTTAGATGCATTGGATCAAGTTCGTCGCTGATAGGAATATCCCGAGAAAAAGAATAGGAAGATTAAGAACGAGACAAATAGAGTGAATGTCTCGGGAGGTATGAGCTTGTCATTACTACAAAAAAGGAACATACCCTTGACGAACGCTTTCTTAGATGCATAAAAGTGACGAGGTTGTGAGACATGGACGGATCTCAAAACAGGGTTCACGATATCTGCGCACTGCGATGGTGAGTGCTGCAATGACGGCATGTAGGATCAGTCCGCGCTGGTACGGAGTGTATGAGAACCTGGCCCGGCGGATTGGCCGAAGAGGGGCCAAAGTGGCAGTTGGGAGGAGATTATTGACAGTGGTTTACTATATGCTGAAGCGAAACCAACCTTACGAAGAAAATTATGTAAGCAGCGGCGAGCTGTCGAACAGGGAGCCTGACCTATCTGCTGGTTATCAAAAACCGATCCGGTGAATGAGGCCCCTGGGATAAACCGAATGGTATGGTGTGCCTGATCTTATCAAAGATCTCAAATAGAGCACGGTTAGATGCATTGGATCAAGTTCGTCGCTGATAGGAATATCCCGAATAAAAAGAATAGGAAGATTAAGAACTGAGACAAATAGAGTGAATGTCTCGGGAGGTATGAGCTTGTCATTACTACAAAAAAGGAACATACCCTTGACGAACGCTTTCTTAGATGCAACTGTGGTGATACTATGAAAGCGTTCCTACCGTAGTGCTAAACTAAGAGTAGTCACAAACCAGTTTAGCAAAAGGAGGAACGCTATGTTTCCATTTTACCTTGGAATTGACCTGCATCTCAAGCGATCGTACCTGGTACTGATGAACGCCGAGGGGGAAGTGATCGATAAACGGCGCCTGAAAAACACTGAGATGGCATCCTATATCTCCAAAAATATACCCAAAGAAACCTACGCAGTGATGGAAGCAACCCGGAACTGGCCCTTCTTCTATGATCTTTTAGAGAAGCATGTGGACCGCGTGGAGCTGGCCCATGCCAAGGGTGTGCGGATGATCGCAGCAGCAGCGGTGAAGACGGACCAGATCGATGCTTCAGTGCTGGCGCATCTGGCAAGGTTAAACTTTCTGCCCATCGCCTATGCCGCGCCCAAGGAGATCCGCGATTTGCGGCAGCACCTGCGCTACCGGGAATGGTTGATAGACGAGAGGCGGCGGGCGAAGAACCGGATCCATGCCGTGCTGGCGGGATACAACCTGGCCTCCCCGGTAACAGATCTGTTCGGTCGCGCAGGACGGGAATGGCTGAAAGAGGTGGTTGAGAAAGAACTGCGTCCTACATCCCGAGACGAGTGGTCCTTGAAACGCTGACAATGATCGACCAACTGGATGACCAGATCAAGGAACTGGCGAAGGATATCCCGCTGCCAGAGGAACTGAAGCCAAAGGCCGAGATTTTGATGAGTATGCCAGGAATCGGCAAACTGCTGTCAGCGGTGATCCTGGCGGAGATCGGCGACATCAACCGGTTCAATTCACCCAAGGCATTGTGCAACTGGGCTGGATTGACACCCGCGGGTGCATAAAAGTGACGAGGTTGTGAGACACGGCCGGATCTCGAAGCAGGGTTCACGATATCTGCGCTCTGCGATGGTATGTGCCGCGATGACGGCCTGCCGGATCAGTCCGCGCTGGTACGGGGTGTATGAGCATCTGGCCAGGAGGATTGGACGAAGAGCAGCCAAAGTGGCAGTGGGGCGCCGGTTATTGACGGTGGTTTACTATATGCTGAAGCGAAACCAACCCTATGAAGAAGATTATGAACAGCGACGAGCAGTTGAACAGGGAGCCTGACCCAACTGCTGGTCATCAAAGACCGATCTGGTGAATGAGGCCCCTGGGATAAACCGAATGGTATGGTGTGCCTGATCTTATAAAAGATCTCAAGTTGAGCACGGTTAGATGCATTGGATCAAGTTCGCCGCTGATTGGAATATCCCGAATAAAAAAGAATAGGAAGACATGAAACGAGACATGATAGAGCATGTCTCGGGAGGTATGATGTTGTTTTATTTCCTTAAAAGAAATATACCCTTGACGAACGCTTTCTTAGATGCAATAAAAGTGACGAGGTTGTGAGACATGGACGGATCTCAAAACAGGGTTCACGATATCTGCGCACTGCGATGGTGAGTGCTGCAATGACGGCATGTAGGATCAGTCCGCGCTGGTACGGAGTGTATGAGAACCTGGCCCGGCGGATTGGCCGAAGAGGGGCCAAAGTGGCAGTTGGGAGGAGATTATTGGGAGTGGTTTACTATATGCTGAAGCGAAACCAACCTTACGAAGAAAATTATGAGCAGCGGCGAGCTGTCGAACAGGGAGCCTGACCTATCTGCTGGTTATCAAAAACCGATCCGGTGAATGAGGCCCCTGGGATAAACCGAATGGTATGGTGTGCCTGATCTTATCAAAGATCTCAAATAGAGCACGGTTAGATGCATTGGATCAAGTTCGTCGCTGATAGGAATATCCCGAATAAAAAGAATAGGAAGATTAAAAAAGAACGAGACAAATAGAGTGAATGTCTCGGGAGGTATGAGCTTGTCATTACTACAAAAAAGGAACATACCCTTGACGAACGCTTTCTTAGATGCATATAGGATAGAAACAATATACAGGATATACACAATAGACACTATTTACCCCCTTATTTCCCTCTGAACTCCTCCTCTCTCGATGGATCCACCAAATAGCAGTGGCCTTTTAAGCCATTGGTTTATTTTACTAGTTCGATTCCTATCACGCTCATCACAAAACCCCCAGCACTGCGATCTATTCCACTTTGCACTCGAAGCACCGGTTTTCACTCCACCAATTGGGAACAAGCTGATCCTTTCCGCTAGCCTTCAGCAGCTCAAGATCCACTCCCGGGATACTCATCGCTGCGATCACCCAACACCGGCAGCAGGCAAACAGCGATTGAGCCTCTGGCTCTCATCCAGGTAACCGTAAAAGCTGTTTTGATCCACTTGACGTACATTTATCCTCAGGATCATCCCAGCTCTGCCTGACAATATCAAACTCGCCTGAGATCCACCCGTCCTCTGTCAGGTTTCCCTGGCCTAAGATCGTTTCAAGGAAATTGGTCAGGGCAAAGCATAATTCTGGCGGATGAAGATCGGGATCATACTCCTGCCAACGCCAGGCTTCCAATACGGCATAATCAAGGGCGAACTCCTTTGAGGTTGGATCCAGCTCCATGACCAAACTTAGCTGGTAATCGGTAAATGCCTGTTCGAAGGAATAGCTGGTTCCCTGCATGTTGTAATCAGCCAGCGGAATGGTCTTTGACCCGCTCTTCCTGATCGGAGCAATTAATGATCATCTCCCCGCTGGCTCGCGGGATGGCCGGGGTAGAAGCAGGACCTTCCGCGGCCTGGACAGAAGACCCCAGACCAGGAAAACTACGGATTAAATCCGGAACACTCAGGACCAAACTCAGCGCGGCCAGCAGGACCAGGGCAGCTGTTCCTCCGATGCCAATCACAGCATTCATGATCCTGGTTTCCCTGCCGGGGCGCATGAACAGCCGGCGCAGGAAGATGTTACCGTAATAGCCGAGCTGCAGTCCGGTTGAGAAAACAGCCGGGATCAGCCCCAGGCTGGCCAGCAGAGAGGAGCCGAGCAGCCCCAGGAATTGGCTCAGCGCCAGGGAAAAGCCCCACACGATCAGGAACAGGATAGCGCCGGGGCCTAAGGATGCCGATGCGGCCCGGTTTCTGCCCGTTGAGATTGCCGCGCCCGTTCCATCAGATATAACGCCTGTGGCTGTGCCAGGTGAGATCGAAGTTGAACTTGTTGGTGGTGATCGGCTGAAGATTATTGGTTCCTACGATGGCGATGCTCTGGCGCGGTTGATCCGAGGCCTGTCGTCATGATCCCGGTTCCAGCATCACGAAGGTCTGGCTGGCGGCAGGCGTCACTGACATGCGCAAAGGGTTCAACGGGCTGTCGGCGCTGGCCGAGCAGGTGCTGAAGCAGGACCCGTTCTCGGGTCATCTGTTTGTGTTTCGCGGACGTCGCGGCGATCTGATCAAGGTGATCTGGTGGGACGGGCAAGGCGCGTGTCTGTTCTCCAAGCGTCTGGAGAAAGGCCGGTTTGTCTGGCCGTCTCCGACGGACGGCAAGGTCGCGCTGACGCCTGCCCAACTGGCGATGCTGCTTGAGGGGATCGACTGGCGCATGCCGCAAGCGACATGGCGACCGCTGACGGCTGGATAGTCGTTAAATCACGCAAGAATCGGCAGCGTCGCGGGATTCCCTTCATGGCGGCATTCTGGTATAGATCCGGCATGCTCGAAGCATCCTCCAATCTCTGCCCGATGACGCTGCCGAATTGCAGGCGATGATCGCTTGCGAACGCAGAACTTGTCGATCTTGAGACCGAGCTCAAGATCGCGATCACTGCAGATCGAGAAGCTGGAGCATCAACTGGCGGGCTTGCGCCGCCATCGGTTCGGCTCGACGTCCGAGAGCCCTCGATCAGCTTGAGCTGACGCTGGAAGAGGAAGAGATCGCCGGCGGCGTCGAGATCCGTCAGTCGCCGAAGCTGTCGCCTGCCGAGCGAAGGCCGAAGGACAAACCGAAGCGCAAACCTTTGCCCGGATCATCTGCCCCGCAATCGAAGAGGTGCTGTCGCCCGGCGACGAGACTGCAGCGACTGCGGTGGCAGGCTGCAAGACACTCGGCGAGGACATCACCGAGGAACTGGAATACGTTCCGGGCCGGTTCGTCGTGAACCGGATCATCCGCCCGCGCATGGCCTGCTCGTGCTGCGAGGCGATCTGCCAGTCGCCGCTGCCGTCGCGCCCGATCGAGCGCGGTCGGCCGGGCCCGGGTCTGCTGGCGCATGTGCTGGTCAACAAGTATGCCGATCATCTTGCCGCTGTATCGCCAGTCCCAGATCTTCGAGCGCGAAGGCATCGATCTCGATCGCTCGACCCTGGCCGATTGGGTGGGCAAATCCGCCGCCCTGCTGGAGCCGCTGGCCGATGCCATCGGGCGCCATGTTCTGCGCGGACAGGCGATCTTCGCCGATGACACGCCGGTCAAGATGCTGTCACCCGGGGCGGGCAAAACCAAGACCGCGCGGCTCTGGGCCTATGTCCGGGATGAACGACCCTGGGCGGGCGATGCGCCACCGGCGGCATTGTATCGGTTCTCGCCGACCGCAAAGGGCGAACATCCGGCCGAGCATCTGACCAGATTATAAGGGCTGGATGCATGCGGACGGATATGCCGGGTTCAATGAACTCTACCGATCCGGCGGTGTCCGTGAGGTCGCCTGCATGGCGCATATCCGGCGCAAGTTCGTCGATGTGCATCAAGTCCCAGGGCTCGGCCATCGCCGAAGAAGCGATCAAGCGCATCGCCGAGCTCTACGGCATCGAGAAAGAGGCGCGAGGCCAGCCGCCCGAAGACCGGGTCGCCATCCGGCAGGAGAAGGCCAAACCGCTCCTCGACGATCTGGAAGCCTGGCTCGCGCGCCCAACTGCCCAAAATCTCCGGCAAGTCCGAACTCGCCAAGGCCATCCGCTATGCCCTGACCCGCATGAAGAAACTGCGGCCCTATCTCGACCACGGCATTCTGGAACTCGATAACAATTCCGCCGAGCGATCCATGCGGCCCGTGGCTCTCGGCAGGAAAAACTATCTCTTCATGGGCTCCGAAGGCGGCGGCAAATCAGCCGCCATCGCCTACACCCTGATCGAAACCGCCAAGCTGAATGGCGTCGATCCGCAGGCCTGGCTCACCGACGTCCTTGGCCGCATCGCCGATCACAAGATCACTCGTATCGACGAACTCCTGCCCTGGCGTTACGCTGCATCCGCAGCGTAACTGGCGCTCCGCTCGCCAGAGCGCCTTCACCGGACGGTCACTGCAGTTCTTCGACATGGTTAACCGCAATGAAACTCTTGGTCAGATACCCATGGGATAGTCACAAGCGATCGCGGAGACGGTGTGAGACAGCTCGGCAAGCGTCAACTTGTTGCTTGGGAAAAACAGCACCCCGCAGGGATGAAAGGCGGCTACGAACAATTCGTGGCTCAAATGTCCGCACTCCGTGACCAACATATGCGCGAATGGTGTAACCGAACTCCCGAACGCGCCTTCGATACCAACGATGTGTTGGCCGCCTACGACAGTCTTCCGCCGAGTGAATTCGCACAGGCCTACGACCTGCCCGACGAAGCATTCGACGAAAACCTCGCCACTGTGCAGAAGAAATACCTGCTGCGCTTCGAGAATATTCGCCGGGCCTGGAGCCGCCTGTTGTGCTATCTGCCCGAGGCGATGACCGGTGACGACCAATACAGCGTTCTCGAGATGTCGACCGCGCACGGCGCTGTCCTTGAGGTTCTCCGCCATTTCGGCCATGAGGTCACCGGAAGCGACTATACAAATGACAATTTGCGCGGTGAGCGGAAAGAGCGTACGCCTTTTCGCGATCTTGGCACCGACCTCGCCGATGGCAGTGTCGACCGCGGCGACTGGCCGTACCGGCCCCTCATCGACAGCTTGGGGTTAGACGTAGTGACTTTCGATGCCGGCATCACTCCCTATCCATTCAAGCAGAGTACCTTCGACATCGTCCTGTGCTTCGACGCGTTGGAACACTACTGCCATCCCAAGCACTGGATGAAGGTAGTGGACGAGTTCGTCAGAATTCTCCCGAAAGACGGTTGTGGTCGAAATAAACCCTATCCGACGCGAACTTGTAGAAGACGAGAGTTATACTAAGCCTGTACGGAACTTCTATAGCCAAATGCGCGGGTACCGGAAAGACGGCTTCAGATGTGTTGGTACCGGCACCAGCTTCAACCAGCCGCGGTTTTTCAAGTTGATGAACGTCGCCTGAGAAGGCGGGCGTCGCGCGCTTCGCCTGGCCGTAATCCAATGTACAATTGGCCGTGGACGCCATCATCCGTCAAAATCACAACAAGGAATGACGGACGCTTTCCGTACGGATATGAAGCTGCTGCCAGGCGTTGTCGATTTTGGGTCTTAAGCCAGCAACAAAGCAGTCAGACCGGACGCTTACGAAGGTGGGGTCAACGCAACGCTTACTCTGGATCACAGCCGGGACCTTTTGCCCGACCTTTCGGGTCATCAGCGCTCCCTAGGCTCAGTGCCCATTATCTCAAGTGGACATTATCTCTTGCTTGCCATCCACGGCAGAGCGGTCAGACCGGACGGTTACGCTTCAGCGTAAGCGATGGGCCAGCGTCTTCGGTGACGCCAAAATGACCACCGCGCTCCTCGATCGGCTCACGCACCGCTGCCACATTCTTGAGACTGGCAACGACAGCTATCGCTTCAAAGCCAGCTCGGAGATCGCGAAAAAGAAACGAAAGGAGACACCAGCATTGACCACATCATGACGAAGAAAGCATAACGACTGAGCGGGTCAAATCTCGGTGACAATACCGGGTCAGTTTGAGTGACATTCAACACTCTCCACGCTTACTGGCCACATACGCATGTTTAATGGTCGATCTACTGTAATAACTTTGAAGCAATTCGTAATCCTTATCATAAAAGTTCAGTAGTTTTTCGAAGGAATCCCTATTTAGATCTGCAAGCGATACTTTTGGACCGCCAGTCTGATAACGACCGAGCCTAATTTCATGCCCAACTCGTTCAGAGAGAGTCTAAACGCCAACTCTTCCATATCCTCAATCCGAAATACTCCATCGAATAGTGAGAGATCGCCGTGTCGATTATGACCCCTTGCGGCAAAAAATGAGTTTCGATCATATCGGATCTACTCATATATTCCTCGACATTCCGCACGAAGTAGTTTATGTCAGGCTCAGTTGTTAGGCCGATCTTCGGCGCGTCCATTTTGGCCAGATCTTGATGATGGGCCACTCGATTGCGAAATGCCGAAATGAATTGTTCGATAGTCCCGAACTACAACAAATTTATAGTAGTCGCAATATCGTTCGGTCGTTAGCTGAACACCCATTCGTTGGTAATATTTATGAATATCAATACCATCGACCGCTTCGTAGGGGCGACCATGCTCGATTGCATATATCGCATGAGACAGCGACGTACAGGCATTCTTATAAATCTGTAGATACGCCAATTTGTTTCTGTGAGAAAACCTAAAATTCCAAAATGGGACACCCGCACGATATGCGGTCTTGAACCTTAAGAACTTGCGCCGCCCTTCAATGTACTCCTCCACCATTCTCTGGTAGGTCACTTTGGCTTCTTCAAGATGACCGGAGTAGAAAAGACTATTGGCTTCACTCAAGGACGACTTGGGATCAACTTTTTCTTTCAGAGAAACATCTCCAAAAATTCTTGGGAATCTTGGGCGTTTGAATAACATTACTGCACACTCAAGCATCTGGAATTCGGGGTGACAGAATTGCGTTTCATTTTAACTCCAACATCTGCCTTCTGGAGCTAAACTACCAAAATTCTTGTTGATTTCTGCTCCAAAGTCACATTCGGCACGCATTGGCCATGTCACGTAGGAAATTCACATTATTGGTTTGGTTCGTCAGCTCCAAGATAACCGTCGGATAACTCCAAGGTTCTTTCGCAATTACGCCCATCTCTGATCAGGAACGTGTCGTTTCTTCGTTTAGAATATAATGGATCTTCTTCTGCGCTGAGCACCCTTTCAGTTCGCGAATGACCTCATCTGGGTGCAAACATACGCTGCCAAACCCGTCACGAACATAGTCAAAATAGCCTCTCGTAACGTATGTGTCCCTGAGTATATGTTCTTTTGTCGAATTGAAAATATAGAACCGCGCGGTTCAGGTATGCGACATCAAACGCGGTCGAAGAATAGTCGGTAATCATCACTGCTGTAGATGCGAATGCGTTTTGCAGTGGATCATACGAACCCTTAGTCTCCAGATTTAACGCAAATCGGGGAGGCGAAAATCTTCTCAGGTACATTTGCATATAGGGATGTGGGCAAAAAACCACTCGCTTACCGTATTTCTCACTCAGCTCTCGCAGCTTGTCGCTTGTGAAGACGAGGCCCCACTGAATTGCGAAATCGGTATCAGCAAAGTTGGCAATCTTGCCTCGCTCCATCGGCACTCTGTTTGTCTTGTCAGCCAAATACTGGCGCCAAGTCGGCATGATCAAAATGACATCTTCGCTTTGCTGCATTGACAGAAGACTATCGAAGCGTGGCAGTCCAGTCAGGACAACTTGGTTTTCACTCAAAAGATAGTTGCTGGATGATCTTGCAATCGATTTCGCGCTCCGCTTCGGTGGAAGTCACCATCAACGAAATAGGTTTCTCATTCAGCAGAATTCGACAAGTCATCCTTGATGACACCATGCTGAAGGAAGACAAACCTGAAGTGTGCGAGCTCGATCAGCGCATGCCGATCTGTCGGCCATATAAGATTGTGATCAAAATGCGATGAGACGAGCAGCTTTGCGTTCAAAAGCGCGGAAATGTGTTCTTTCGAGCCGAATTGAACAAGTCGAAAGCCTCCGTCGCTTAACCGCTGCCAGTCGTCGGATGCTTTGTTCAATCGAGGAAATAGGCATTATCGGCGCGGCCGTTCTTCAGAAGGTAGCGGTAAAGGTGTTCAGCATTGTCGTCTGCACGTTCGGGACGATCCAGGAAAAGCCAGCAGTCATTGAACTTCTTATACGCCGCGGCAGAACGGGATAACCTACGTATTGTACGGACTCTCCGGTGCCGCGATTTCTGTTTCGGTATCGGCAGTAAGCGATCGAGTTGTTCGTGACCGATCTTTCCTATGATATCGCCCGATCGCCGCAGCTCGGCCGCTTTCCCGTTAATAGTGATCTCGCATCGGGAATTCACACCTGCCCGAACCCAAAAGGCATATTCAGTGAAATATTCTTTATCTAGAAGGCTGTGACGCCATTTGCTGGGAAAGATAGGAGTGGCGACCTTCCCGTCTACCCGCACTTTCAAATTCAAAGGACCGCCACGCGCGAAGTACTGTAACTGTAGATGTCCACTCGCTGGGTTATAGTTTCTTATCAGGACTGTGACATTTCGATGATTGGGTATATTGTGAACCTCAGGAAGGCCGAATTTGTGCCTATCTGAAAGTGTGGGCTTGGAAAAATCCTCAATGGTATCTACATCGATGTAGGAAAATATCTGCTCCATCAAAGACCAAAATTCGGACCGTTGTTCTGCGGTGAGAAAATCGGCTTTGAGTGGCAGGTCCATCAATGCAACATGGCGACCTTTCGTCTCATATATGATTGCCCGTTGCAGGAAATCGGGCACACTTCCCAAACGTTTCTCCGCACGTTCCGCCAAGTCTAGAATGCCGTAACGCAACTGATCGCCATACCATTCCGGTTTGGTGGTCGACGAGCCCACAAGGGAACCGCTGTCAAAACGTTTCCGGTAAAAATAAATGGCAGAAGGAAGAAATACGACGCTGGAATTTTGTTCTCGTATCAATAGATTATAGATAAAGTGGCCGTCCTCAAACGTCGGTTTGACGCGGGGATCAAATCGCAATTCGTTGGATACGATAGCGCTTCGCCTGAACCAAGCAGAACAGACTTGTAACTGTATAAAGTCTTTCAAATCGCTCGACAAAAGCTCGGTTCTGCCGCGCCAAAAGCGGTAACTGAGAGGGTGGTTCTCTTTGAAGTAGTCTCCTGCTTCCCAATACAGAACAATCTTCGCAGCAATCATTAACAACGGAGCCCGGTGGGATCGCTTGAGCTCTTTCGGATCTTCTCGAAATAGTTTCTTGACAAAAAATCATCGGAATCCGGGAATGTTATCCATTCTCCGCTCGCATGTCTTAGTCCAGTGTTTCTTGCTACGCAGACACCCTGATTTTGTTGATAAAAGTATCTAATGTGATCAGGAAATTTGTCTACCCAAGAGTTCACCAGTTCTGCAGTTCTATCCGTTGAGCCGTCATCAACAATGATGATTTCGACGTTATTCAAACCAGTTGTCTGTGATGTCACGGAAGCGATGCACTGATCAATGTAGTGTTCGACGTTATAGACAGGAATTATCACGGATACCTTGCAGTCGAACGGAGTACCGATTCTGAATGTAGAACGGTGTCCACTACGTTCTGGCTCGGTCGCTCGACCTGCGAAATAGGCACATAATTGAGAGCCAAAGGTACTAACGATCTTAGCCAATTTGCTTAAGTTTCCAATCTTTTCGATACCGCGTTGAGGCTGCAGGTCATCACTAAGTTCAAATATTTGGGACATCAACCCTTGGGCGTCTGACGATATATCTGAGCTAATGGGATGAACTGCCTTCCCACCAAACCGCGGCTACTGTTGCGGTCATAGGTGGAGAGAGGTGAGAACGCCGGTGGAATACTGCACCACGTGAGCGGCGAGATTGTCTTGTCGCAGATGGGCTGATTGGCCTGTCCTGTTAGGCTCTTCGTTTTGACGGAGGGCGGGATTGAAGCACGTGGATTTGTATGGGCGCGTTCGTCACGCTGTTCTTGTTGACGGCATGAGCCGTCGGGAAGCGGCGCGTATTTTTGGGATCAACCGTCGCACTGTTGAGAAGATGCTGAGGTTTTCGATCCCGCCAGGTTATCGGCGCGACAAAGAGATCCGTCGCCCGAAGCTGGACGGGTTTACGGGGATTATCGATCAGATCCTTGAGGCCGACAAACTGGTTCCCAAGAAGCAGCGACACACGTCGAAGCGGATATTTGAACGACTGCGTGATGAGCATGGCTTTGATGGCGGCATCACGATTGTGAAGGATTACATCTTCGCGGCCAAGCAGCGTCAGCGGGAGATGTTTGTGCCGCTGTCACATCCACCGGGCCATGCTCAGGCTGACTTTGGTGAGGCGCTTGCCGTCATCGGCGGCGTTGAACGCAAGATCCACTTTCTGGTGATGGACCTGCCGCATTCGGATGCGTGTTTTTTGAAGGCATATCCGGCCGAGACGACGGAAGCGTTCTGTGATGCACATGTTGCGGCGTTCGCGTTCTTCGGCGGCGTGCCTGTGTCGATCCTGTACGACAACACGCGGATTGCCGTGGCCCGCATTCTGGGGGACGGGCAGCGCAAACGAACCCGGGTGTTCTCAGAACTGGTGTCCCATTATCTGTTTGAGGATCGATTTGGCCGCCCCGGCAAGGGGAATGACAAAGGCAAAGTCGAAGGGATGGTGGGATACACCCGCCGCAACTTCATGGTGCCCAAGCCCCGGTTTGCCAGCTTTGATGATCTCAATGCCCATCTGGCCGAACAATGCCGCAAGCGCATGGATGACAAGCTGCGTGGTCACAAAGGCACGATTGGCGAACGGTTTGCGGGTGATGCGGAACGGCTCCAGCCCTTGCCAGCTGTTCCTTATGACGCCTGCGACAAGCAATCTGTTCGGGTGAGTTCACTGTCCCTCGTGCGCTATCGCGGCAACGATTATTCTGTTCCAACTGCCTACGGTCACCAGGAAGTTCTGGTGCGGGGCTATGTGCATGAGGTGGTGATTGCCTGCGGGGCTGAAGTCATCGCCCGCCATACCCGGTCCTGGGAGAAGGAGGATTACATCTTTGATCCGCTTCATTATCTGGCGCTGATCGAACAGAAGACCAATGCGCTCGATCAGGCAGCTCCACTGGCCGATTGGGAATTGCCTGAAGCCTTTCTCATCCTGCGTCGCCTTATGGAGGCCCGGATGGGTAAAAAGGGCAAACGCGAGTTCGTTCAGGTTCTGCGGCTGCTGGAGACATTCCGGATCGCGGATGTTGAAGCCGGGATACAAAGCGCCCTTGAACGCGGCACGATCGGCTTTGATGCGGTGAAGCATTTGGTTCTGTGCCGGATCGAACGCAGACCGCCCCGGCTGGACATGACGGTTTATCCCATATCTGCCAAAAGCCCATGTCGCCGTCACATCCGCTCGCGATTACATGGCGCTTCTGTCGGGAGGCCGGTCATGACCGACACGCCCCAGCTGTTGCTGGCGCATCATTTGAAGGCCCTGCGCCTGCCGACTTTCCTGCGCGAGTATGACAAGGTCGCCAAACAATGCGCGGCAGAAGGCATCGATCATTCCCGCTATCTTTTGCGCCTCGCCGAACTGGAGCTCATCGACCGGGAGCGGCGCATGGTGGAACGGCGGATCAAGGCTGCAAAGTTCCCGGCCGTCAAAAGTCTCGACAGCTTCGACTTCAAGGCCATGCCCTCGTTGAACAAGATGCTGGTGATGGAGCTGGCGCGCTGTGATTACATCACCCGCAACGAGAACATCATCGCCGTGGGAAACAGCGGCACCGGCAAGACGCATATCGCCCTCGGCCTTGGGCTGGCGGCCTGTCAGAAGGGCCTGGCCGTCGGCTTCATCACCGCATCGGCTTTGGTGCATGAACTCCTCGAAGCCCGCGATGAGAAGCGCCTGCTGCGTCTGCAGAAGCAACTGAGCAAATACAGCCTGCTGATCATCGATGAGCTTGGATATGTGCCCCTGTCGCCAACCGGCGCTGAACTGCTGTTCGAGGTCTTCTCACAACGCTACGAGCGCGGATCAACCATCGTGACGTCCAACCTGCCGTTCGATGAATGGACCAGCACCTTCGGCTCCGAACGCCTCACAGGCGCGCTTCTCGACCGGCTGACCCATCATGTCCACATCCTGGAAATGAACGGCGAGAGCTACCGCCTCAAACACAGCCGTCAATCGGGTAAAGCCTAAAGCGCAAACACCTCACCCCGGTTTGACCACAGCCCCGCACAGCTTCGTTGCTCTGTGGGGGCACTCCGCCGTGCGGGCCTATGGACAAACCTAACACCCAACAAAGTGGCGCAATTTTACTCCGGCCAGATCCAGCCAAGTGGCGCACTTTTGCTCCGGCGATTGGTGCGGTTTTAGTCCGGCGTTGACACTCGTCGCTGTAATTGCTTGTCCCCATGTCGGCCTCCTCGCCTCAAAGTTAGGGGGCAAAGCGTCTACAAATCTAGGGGCACCTCAGACATCAAGCGCAACCCATACGCCAATGGACCATTCCAAACTTTGAACCGCGCTGCTCGCTGAACATTGGCTGTGACGTCTTTTGACGTAATGGTGGTTTTACACTCGAATGCAGCGACTACTCCGCCTGCCAGCCAAACTCTTTTCTCAAAAAGTTTCTGCGTATATGAGGGCTTTAGTACGACCAGATCGATTTGCGGGGACATTTCACCGTCATGTCCGATCAAACGACCTTTGGTCGCCACACGGTAATTGCGAACCAATCTCGTAGAAGGCTAGCCCAATTTTCCTCGCCTTCGTCACCAGCAGTGCCTGGATCTTCGTTTGCTCGGGCATATATGCGAGCGTACTCGTTCGAATCTCTCCAATACTTGCGCGAAGAACTTATGGAGATCGTGAACTTGCGGCATTTGTCGTTTTCTCCGGGTGCGTTCGTCACTAAATCCATTTGCACGTCGCAATCTTGATCGGGCTGAAGCTACGGTTTTGATGCAGTTCACGGCTTAGGGTTTATGGGACCAATCATGGGGATGGGCCAAAAAACAGCTTAGGGATCCTGATGTGTAAATCGAAGTGTGGTCGAAAGTGCGGCCCGGCTGCTGGTTGTGACCGAAGTTGAAGCCTGGGCATCTGCAGGGCCCGCCGTTAGCGATCCGCCATAGCCCGAAGTTTCGTTGGTCGAGAAACTAAAGTAGAGCCCGGCTTGAGATGTATCTCTATGCGGGGCGGTTATGTCGCTGACGACAATGCTCCATTCCGTTGCACCATCGGCCAAAGGATGCGAGGTTGGGCGCAGCGTCGGGCGCCCTCGTAGCACAATAGCCGGGTCGCTGGTGCTCGCATCCACAGCGGGCGGATTGATCGTCCACGAAACCTCTACCGATGTGCCGTTGGCTGTGTCATTCATAATAAGGTTGGAAGTGATTTATCGTCGCTGATCCGGTCATGGTTAGCAGATATTCCTCGCGACGCGTCAAGTTGAGATCAATCAGGCCGTTTCCGGAGAAGCGGCCGTGCGCAACCCGTGAACTTCCTTGAAATAACTCATAGTCAATGTTCAGATGCGCAGTGATACTCGTGAACAAGCCTTCCGGATCCAGAACCACTGCTGGGCCTACGGCCTCAATCCCACCAATTTGCTCTATGTTTTCCTCGCCGACATTGGTCACAATATCGGGTCGCGGCGCGATTTGCTCTTGCTCTAAACGTTCTCGCAACATTGCCAATTGCCCGCGCAAACCTTCAACTTTCTGTTCAAGGCGCAGTATCAGCGCTGCTTCGTCATCTTCAATGACACCATCAGAAAGGGCAACAGCGGTCTGGTCTGCCGTCGCCGACTTAAACTCACTGATAAGCTCTTCGCAACGCTGGATCTGACGTTCGGTTTCGGTGGTCATCTAATACTCTCCTTCGCGCACTCGGATGGCTCCAGTGTTAACTCAACAAAGCTTAAGCGCAGAATCAGGAACCCAAGGGCATGCTTTAACGGCGCAAACAAACCAAACTTCATTCTTGACGGTTCACGTCCCGTTTCGTTCCAATCCATGGGAGTGCCAAATGCCAACCATTTTAGTTACGGGTGCCAACAAAGGCATCGGCCTACAGCTCTGTAAGCAACTCAAAGAGCGTGGCGACGATGTCATAGCGCCGCGCAACTTGACTGACCGACACACCCGGAACTCGCGTCTGGGCGCAGATCATCTATTTCTCGTCGTCACTCCAGTTCCTATGCCTGCGCCGCTTTGCCACCCGAAACCTCGATAGTGTCCATTATCTCAAGTGGACATTATCTCTCATTGGCGAGGCGCGGCAGAGCGGTCTGACCGGACGGATACAGTCATAGATTGTTGGTCATTCCTGAACGTCAATATTAGCAGCAATGAAGTTGCCACGGTCTATGAAGCCGGGAAGGGGGTACGTGAATCTCGACGTGCCATCTTAATGGGACCGGCGCGGGAAGTCATTTTTCCACGCGGGCAGAATGAAACAAAAAAGTTGAACGATGCCAAAACTGATTGGCGGCCTAATTGGGGGACGTGTTCAAGCTATGTTAAAATAAGTCTTTGATATACAATGGATATTTGTATTTTGGTGGCGGAGGAGGTGGGATTCGAACCCACGGAAGACTTTCACCTTCAACGGTTTTCAAGACCGCTGCATTCGACCACTCTGCCACTCCTCCGGCGGCGCAGACATAGGCAAGCGGATGTCGATTCTGAAAGCGGAGATTTCCGGGGCCGAATGCTGCCGATCCCATTCCGATGGCTTCCGTTGCGCCGATACGAGGCGCTAGTATGGCGCCAAGCGTAGGCGGGCCCGCCTGTGCGGATCGAGCAAAACCGTGCGGCAACGCCCGCACGCAAAGGGGGCACGGCATGGCAAGTGCCGGTGCAGGGCGATTGGCTCTGGTACTGACGGGCGCGTTATTTCTGACCGCTTGTGAAGAAGGTGGATCTACCGTTTCTCGAAAAGAAGAGGCGCGCACCGACGAGGCCGCGGCCCCTGAAACCAGCGCCGAAACGGCGCTGATCGAGCGCGACGTCGAAGCGCCCGAGGTGTTTCAGGTCACCGACGCGGGCCTTTGGGACGGCCGCCCGTCGCTTGGCGGTGTCTGGGTGGCGCATTCCGACGTCGACGATCCTGAGCGGGTGATCATCCGCAACGAGGCAAACGGCAATTTCGTGATCGGCGCGCTTTTCCGGCGCGAGCGCGACAATCCCGGTCCGCGGCTTCCAGATCTCCTCCGATGCGGCGAGCCGCCCTGGGCATGTTGGCAGGTGCTCCCGCCGAAGCTGAACGTCACGGCGCTGCGCCGCGAAGAGGTGCCGATCGCGGAGGCCCCCGCCGACGCCTGCCGATCCGGCGCGACAGAAGCGATCGACGGCACTCCGCTTGATCCGGTAGCCGCTGTCGCCGCCACCGCCATCGGAAAGGCCGAGGCGACGATCGCTGCCTACGGCCAGCCGCAGCCGCTGCTGTCGCCTCGGCGATCCTGAAGCCGACCCGGCCGCGGCGCCGAACCGCCGCGGCGCACGCCCCGGCCGCGCGAAATCCATCGTTGGCCAAGCCCTACATCCAGATCGGCATCTTCAGCGTCGAGACCAACGCCAACGACACCGCCGACATGCTGCGCAAGGACGGTATCGTGCCGGTCATCAAGAAATCCATCATCAGTCGAGCAAGGACTATCTGGCGCGTTCTGGCGGTCCGGCGGCGAGTGCGAGCGACCCGAGAAGCGATCTCGGAAAAAGGTAAAGGCGCTTGGCTTTAACGATGCCTATGCCGTGAAGAACTGACGGAGCGCCGAACGCGACATCATACAATACCTGTTACAGCCGATTTGTCGTCCTCTTCGCTGGCGCTTTCCGTTCTGCGCGACCTCCGCCTGCCGCGAGCATTCGAAACCCAGGCCCGTGCGGCCTTTGTCTATGATCGTGACCACCGACACGGTGCTGCTGGGAACAGAACGCGCGACGTGCCGATCCCGCCGGCGTCGATGTCCAAGCTGATGACGCTGAACATGCTGTTCGAGGCGCTGCAAGATGGCCGGGTGACGATGGAAACCCGGTTCGGCGTGTCGTCCAAGGCCAAGAACATGGGCGGGTCCACCATGTTCCTCAACGAAAAGATCGCCCCACGGTCGAAGAGTTGATCCAGGGCATTATCGTGCTGTCGGGCAACGATGCCTGCGTCGTGGTGGCCGAGGGGCTTGCCGGCAGCGAAGATGCCTTTGCCCGCCTGATGAACGACCGGGCGGCGACACTCGGCATGACCGGTTCGACCTTTGCCAATTCCTCTGGCTGGCCAAACCCGAACCACCGGATGAGCGTGCGTGATCTTGGGCATGCTTGCCGCGCGGCTGATCACCGAATTTCCCGAATACTATGGCTATTTCGGTCAGAAGGAGTATCCCTATGACGGTCGCGCGCCCGACAACCGGTTCAACCGCAATCCGTTGCTGAACCTTGGCATCGGCGCCGATGGCCTCAAGACCGGCCATACGTCAGAGGCTGGCTACGGTATCGTCGGCTCTGCCACGCAAGGCACACGGCGCATCGTCTTTGTGGTTTCCGGACTGAATTCGGAAAAGGAGCGGGCCGAGGAATCCGAGCGTATCGTCAGCTGGGCCTTTCGCCAGTTTGTCCAGAAGAAGGTGATCGACAAGGGCACCGAGGTTGCCCGTGCCGATGTCTGGATGGGCGATCATCAGCAAATCGGCCTGGTAGCGGCGGATGATATCTCGCTTCTGCTGCCCGCGCTGGAACGCGGTGCGTTGCAAGCCGAGGTTGTCTACCGGGGGCCGATCGAGGCACCGATCACGGCCGGTCAGGAAGTGGCCGATCTGGTCGTGACGCTGAAGGATCTGCCCCCCGCGCATGTGCCGCTGGTCTCTGACCGCGATGTCGCGCGCGGCGGCTTCGTGCCGCGCATGCGCTCGGCCGCATTGGTGGTGTTCCGCAAGGTTCTGGGTGAGGCGCAAATCCTCAACTGATGGCCGCCGGACTTTTTATCACATTCGAGGGCATCGACGGCTCTGGCAAATCCAGTCAGTCGAAACTGCTGGCCGAGCGTTTGCGCGCCAGCGGGCAAGAGGTGGTGCTGACCCGCGAACCCGGCGGTTCGGAGGGGGCCGAGGAAATCCGGGCGCTGGTGTTGCAGGGCGACCCCGACCGCTGGTCGGCAGAAACCGAGATACTGCTGTTCACCGCCGCCCGCCGCGACCATCTGGAAAAGACGATCCAGCCCGCGCTGGACGCCGGCAAGATCGTGATCTGCGACCGGTTCGCCGATTCGACCCGGCTTTATCAGGGCATATCGCGCGGCGATCTGCGCGGCGTGGTGGACAAACTGCACGAACTGATGATCGGGCGCGAACCCGATCTGACCTTCATCATCGACATGGACCCCGCCAAGGGCCTTGCCCGCGCGCTGTCGCGGCAGACGGCCGACGAGCGGTTCGAGGGGTTCGGCGAGGATCTGCAGGCAAAGATGCGCACCGGATTTCTGGCGCTGGCCCGTGAATATCCAGAGCGCTGCATTGTCATCAACGGCGACCGCTCGATCGAAGCCGTGGCGGATGAAGTGGAGGCCATCGCCAGGGATCGGCTGGCATGAAACCGGGCCGTCGATCATCAAGGTTGCAAGGGGCCGCAAGATGAGCCCAACCGACGAACCCCCTCCCGAACCCGACCGCGTCGAAGGCGCGCCACATCCGCGCGACACCCTGGCCCTGATCGGCCAGCCCCAGGCCGAGGCTGCGTTTCTGGAGGCCTACAACGCGCGCCGCCTGCATCACGGCTGGCTGATCACTGGCCCGCGCGGCGTCGGCAAGGCAACGCTGGCCTGGCGCATCGCCCGGTTCCTGCTGGCCGAGCCCGCCGGGGATGGCGGCATGTTCGCTGATGCACCTGCCCCTGCCACCAGCCTTGAGATTGCCGCCGACCACCCGGTCGCCCGTCGCGTCGCCGCGCTTGTCGGAACCGCGGCTCAAACTGATCCGCCGCTCACCCGATGACCGGGGCAAGATGCGCTCGGTCATTTCGGTCGAGGATGTCCGCGATCTGAAAGGCTTCTTCCATCTCTCGGCCACGGATGGCGGCCGCCGTGTGGTTATCGTGGACAGTGCCGACGAGATGAACAACCAGGCCGCCAACGCGCTGCTGAAACTTCTGGAAGAGCCGCCCGAGGATGCCACGATCCTGCTTGTCAGCCACCAGCCTTCGCGCCTGCTGCCGACGATCCGCAGTCGGTGCCGCGAATTGCGCTGCGCGGTCTTGCCACCGACGATCTGGCAAACGCGATGCGCGCGGCCGGGTCGGATTCAACCAAAGACGCCGCCGCTCTTTCGGAACTGTCCGGCGGTTCGGTCGGCGAGGCTGTGCGCCTGACCAATCTTGAAGGGATGCAGGTCTATGCCGAGATCGTCACGCTCTTTGCCACCCTGCCCCGGCTCGACCGCCCGAAGGCCCTGAAGCTGGCCGAAAGCGCGGTCGGTCGGCCCAATGAGCCCCGCTTTGACCTAATCCTGCGGCTGATGGATCTGTTCCTTGCCCGCACCGCCCGTACCGGGGTCAGCGGCCCGCCGCTTGTCGAGGCTGCCGCCGGAGAGGCCGAGCTGATGCGGCGCCTTGCCCCGGACACTGCTGCCGGGCGGCAGTGGGCCGAGTTGCAGCAGACCCTTGGGGGTCGTGCGCGCCACGGCAAGGCGGTCAACCTTGACCCTGCCGCGCTGATCCTTGATATGGTCTTCAAGATCGATGAACTGGCGGCGAAACTGGCCGTCCGCTAAGGTGCCTTTGGCCCCCCAGTGCAAGACTATTCCAGAGGCCGGATGCCCGACACGCCAGAAATCACCGACAGCCATTGCCATCTGGACTTTCCCGATTTCGCGGATGAACTGCCCGATGTCATCGACCGCGCCCTGGCGGCCGGTGTCACCCGCATGGTCACGATCTGCACCCGCTTGCGGCTGCGAACCGCAGGTTCGCGCCATTGCCGAGACCTATGCCCCGGTGTTCTACGCCGCAGGCACTCACCCGATGAGTGCCGCTGAGGAACCGATGGCGGCGGTCGAGGATCTTGTCGCTCTGGCCAAACACCCGAAATTCGTGGGGATTGGGGAAACCGGTCTCGACTATCACTACACCGCCGAAAGCAAGGCCGTGCAGCAGGAAAGCCTTCGGCTGCATATCGAGGCGGCGCGCCTGACGGCCCTGCCGCTTGATCATCCACGCCCGCGCCGCGGATCAGGACATGGCCCGCATCCTGACCGAGGAATATCGCGCAGCACCCTATACATGCGTCATGCACTGCTTTTCGTCCGGCGCGGCCCTGGCCGAAGCCGCGCTTGATCTTGGTTTCTACCTGTCGATGTCCGGCATCGCCGCTTTCCCGAAATCGCAAGAGCTGCGCGATATCTTCGCCGCTGCGCCGGTGGACCGCATACTGGTGGAAACCGACGCCCCCTACCTGGCCCCACCGCCGCATCGGGGCCGCCGCAACGAACCGGCCTACACCGCCCATACCGCTCGAAAGGGTGCGGAGATTTTCGGAATGGAATACAAGGACTTCGGGGCGCAAACTCAACTAAATTTCGACCGCCTCTTCACCAAGGCCGTGGCCTGGAAAGCACCCGCCTGATGGTCAGCCTCAGCTTCACAATTCTTGGCTGCGGCTCTTCTGGTGGTGTGCCGCGCCTCGGCGGCCATTGGGGTGCCTGTGATCCGGGCAACCCCAAGAACACCCGCCGCCGCTGCTCGTTGCTGATCGAACGGGTCGAGAACGGCGGCGTGACCCGAGTACTGATCGACACCAGCCCCGATCTACGGGCGCAACTGCTTGATGCCGGTATCGGAGAGTTGGATGCCGTCGTCTACACCCATGCCCATGCCGACCACGTGCATGGCATCGACGATCTGCGCATGGTGGTGTTCAACACCCGCAAACGGCTGCAGATCTGGGCCGATGGTGCGACGCAAGAGGCGCTGATGACGCGCTTCGGCTATGTCTTCGTCCAGCCCAAGGGCAGTTCATACCCGCCGATCCTGGAACTGAACACGATCGACGGCGATGTGACGATCGACGGTCCCGGCGGCGCGATCACCCTGACCCCGTTCAAGGTGAGACACGGCGCCATCAACTCGCTCGGATTTCGGATTAATGACGTCGCATATCTGCCTGATGTTGCAGAAATTCCAGATGCTACATGGGACGCGCTGAAAGGCCTCGACTGCTGGATCCTCGACGCGTTGCGCCGGGATCCGCACCCGACACACGTCCATCTGGCCCGCGCGCTGGAATGGATCGACCGCGCTGCCCCAAAGCGTGCGGTTCTGACCAACATGCATATCGATCTCGACTATGACACGCTCGAGGCCGAAACGCCGCCCCATATCACGCCCGCCTATGACGGCATGACGCTGACGTTCGAAGTCTGAATGTCAGATCTTGTCGATGTCATCCTGCCGGTTTTCCTGGTTCTAGGGTTCGGATATGCCGCCGCGTGGCGTGGGCTGTTCAGTGAAAGTGCGGTTGACGGGCTGATGCGCTTTGCCACCAGCTTTGCGGTGCCGTGCCTGCTCTTTACCGCCATTTCAGGGATCGACCTTTCTGCCGATTTCAGCCTGCCGCTGATGCTCAGCTTTTACATCGGTGCATTCTCGGGCTTCGCAGTCGCCTTTCTGGGTGCGAAGCTGCTTTTCAATCGGCCTGTCGAGGATTGCATCTCGTTCGGATTTGCGGGCTTGTTTTCCAATTCGCTGCTGCTTGGCCTTCCGATCACCGAACGCGCCTATGGGGCAGAGGCGCTGATCGGCAACTATGCCATCATCTCGATCCATGCGCCGCTGCTTTATGCCTTTGGGATCATCCTAATGGAAACCGCGCGGTCGCGTGGGTCGGGTTTCGGCCTTGCCTTGATCCAGCGGGTGCTGAAATCGATCTTTACCAATCCGTTGGTCATCGGCATTCTGCTGGGCTTCGTCGTGAACATCGGCAATATCCCGGTGCCCGGCCCCCTGACCGCCGCTATCGACATGATGGTGCGCGCCGCCCTGCCCGCGGCGCTGTTCGGCCTGGGCGGCGTGTTGCTGCGCTACCGGCCCGAAGGCGACATCAAGGCCATAGTCTTTGTCGCCGCCGTGTCGCTGGTGCTGCATCCCGGCCTGACCTACCTGCTTGGCCGCTACGCATTTTCACTCGATCAGGCGCAACTACGCTCGGCGGTGATGACCGCAGCAATGGCGCCCGGGGTGAATATTTATCTGTTCGCGAACATGTACGGCGCGGCGCGGCGGGTTGCCGCGTCCGCTGTGCTTTTGGGCACAGCCTGCTCGATCATCACGATCTGGGTCTGGCTCGCTATCCTGCCTTAGCCGGGCGAAAGTCCGCGCAGCCGTTCGGACCGGCGGCGCAGCAACTCGACCGTCGTCAGAAGCAGGATCGAAATGATCACCAGGATCGTCGCCACCGACAGGATCGCCGGGCTGATCTGTTCGCGGATGCCGTTCCACATCTGACGCGGGATGGTCTGCTGGTCATGCGCGGCGACGAACAGCACCACGACAACCTCGTCGAACGAAGTGACGAAGGCGAACAGCGCGCCCGAAATCACGCCGGGCAGAATGAGCGGCATGGTGATCTTGCGGAAGGTCGTCGTGGCATTGGCACCGAGCGAGGCCGAAGCGCGGGTCAGCGATATGATCGAACCCGACGAGCGTGGCCGTGACCGTGATGATCACAAAGGGAATCCCCAGCGTCGCATGCGCCAGAATGATCCCGATATACGAACCCGCCAGCCCGGTCTTCGAGTAAAAGAAGAACAACCCGGTCGCGGTAATGATGATCGGCACGATCATCGGAGAGATCAGGATCGCCATGATCGCTCGCCGGTAGGGCATTTCGGGTCGCGACAGGCCAAGCGCTGCCAAGGTGCCAAGTGCGGTGGCCAGGATCGTGGCGAAGAAGCCGATGATGACAGAGTTCTTGGCCGCCCGGACCCAGGCCGCGTTGTTCCAGACATCCGACCACCAAGACGTATCGCGCGGCGCATCCGGCGCGGTCATGCCGAAGGTCAGCAACAGGTCATACCAGCGCGTCGAATAGCCGGTCGGGTCGAAGCTCAGCATCTTCTGGGTGAAGGTGAAGTACGGCTCTGCGTTGAACGACAGCGGCATGATGATCAGGATCGGCGCGATCAGGAACAGGAAGATCAGCGCGCAAATCACCAGATAGGTGTAGTACCAGACCCGTTCCAGCGTCGAGGCGTGTTTCGGTAAGGCCATGTCCGTTACCCCAGCTTCAGATTGTCGATGCCGATCAGCCGGTCATAGAGCCAGTAGAGCACCAGCACACCGCCGAGCAGCAGTGCGGCCAGCGCTGCGGCCAACGACCAGTTCAGCGATTTTTGCATGTGGAAGGCGATCAGGTTCGAGATCAGCTGTCCGTCAGCGCCGCCGACCAGCGCGGGCGTGATGTAGTAGCCGACCGCCAGGATGAACACCAAGCAGCGCCCCTGCCCCGATCCCCGGCACCGTCTGCGGCAGGTAGATCGGCGGAAGGCGGTCCAGCTTGTCGCGCCCAGTGACCGCGCGGCGCGCACATAGGACGGGTTGATCGGCCGCATCACCGAATAAAGCGGCAGCACCATGAACGGCAGCAGGATATGCGTCATCGCGATGATCGTGCCGGTCTGGTTGTAGATCATCTGCAACCGGCTCTGATCATCGATCACACCCGGTCGCGACCAACAGATCGATTGACCACGCCCTGGCTCTGCAAAAGCACGATCCATGAGGTCGTTCGCACCAGAAGCGACGTCCAGAACGGCAACAGCACGAAGATCATCAAAAGGTTGGAATAGCGCAGCGGCAGGACGGCCAGAAGATGCGCGATCGGGAAGCCCAGTATCAGCGTTGTCGCGGTGATCAAGGCCGACAGGATCAGCGTCCGGCCAGAACAGCTTGACGTAGACCGCGCGGTTCTCGTCGACAGAGACGATCTTGCCGTTCTCGTCGCGGCCAAGATCAAGAGCGGCGAGGTAGAAATTGAGCGTATAGGCGATCGGCCGCACCCGCGCATCGCCTGCCAGAGCGCCGGATCGCCCCATTCGTCATCGGCATCCAGGATCGCCTCTTTGTAGGGCGGCTCGAACTTTTCCGACTTTCGCGCGGTCGAGGTGAACAGCGAGCGTGCGCCGGAATAGTCGTAGTTGACGCGGGTGCCCGCCTCGCCCTGGGTCTTGTCCTCGCGCATCTGGCGCAGATCCATCGACCAGTGCCTCGTAGGCGGCCTCATCCGGTTCGGTGCCCGGCGGGTTTTCGTCGAACCAGGCCGACAGGTTGGCGAGGTATCCGCGAAAGGACGGGTTGTGGACCGAGCGGAACAGCATTTGCCCGATCGGCGCCACGAAGGTGACAAGGATGAACAGCAGCAGCGGCAGAACCAGCAAGAAGGCCCGTCGCTTGGCGCGCGCCTGAGCGTCGGCCAAGGCCAGCTTAAGCGGTTTGCCGTCTACGGTGGTGAGCATTTCGCTCATGCGGTGCCCTCGATGATAACGATATCGCTGTCGGAGTTCGCGCGACGGATGTCGGCGGCGCGCTGGTAGTCCGGTGAGTTGTAACAGGCCAGGGCCGTGTCATAGTCCGGGAATTCGACCACGACATGCCGGTCCTTCTGCGGCGCCTCTGGTGCTTCGTTGCGCCCGCCCCGCACGATGAACCTGCCGCCGAACCGTTCCACGACTGGCGTATCGAGCCGGACATATTCGGCATATTCATCCGCATTCTTCACGGTCACATGCACGATCCAGTAGCCCTTTGGCATTGCCATTCCCCTGATAGTCTCACGGCGCGAGGGGTTCCCGCGCCGTGCAGTCGCATTTACTGAGCAAGCCAGGCGTTGAAGCGCTCGTTCAACTCGGTGTCCCGGTCGGCCCAGAACTCGAAGTTGTTGACCAGCGCGTTGCCAAGGTTGGCTTCGGCGGTCGGCATATGCGGCCCCATCTCGGTCTTGCCGTCGGAATAGAGTCCGACCAGCGCGCCAGATGATTTGCGCGCCGGGCCGTAGCTGATCCAACTCGCCTGATCGGCCAGACGCTGGGTGTCGGTGGCGAAGGCGATGTACTTCTTCGCGTTCTCGATGTTCGGCGCGCCTTTCGGGATCACGAACAGGTCGAAGTCCAAGATCTGGCCGTCCCAAACGATCTCGAAGGGCTGGCCCTCGCCCACGGCGGCGTTGAAGATCCGGCCGTTATAGGCGGTCGATCATCACCACTTCGCCATCGGCCAGAAGCTGCGGCGGCTGCGCGCCGGCTTCCCACCAGACGACGCTGTCCTTGATCGTGTCGAGCTTGGCGAAGGCGCGGTCGACGCCCGTCGTCGGTTTCCAGCACGTCATAGACTTCGGCCGCCGGAACGCCGTCGGCCATCAGTGCCATTTCCAGGTTGGCCTTGGCGCCCTTGCGCAGGCCGCGCTTGCCCGGGAAATCGCGCGAGGTTGAAGAAATCGTCGATGGTAATCCGGCGCCGTCGGACTTGGCTTCGGTGTCGTAGGCGATCGACCGTCGACCAGACGATGTTGGCCACCGCGCAATCGGTCAGCGCGCCTTCGATGAAGTCATCGTCGGCCGGCGTGCCATCGGGGGCTGCCGGCAGCATCGAAACGTCGATTTCCTCCAACAGGCCCTCGTCGCACAGCCGAATGGCGTCGGAATATTCCACGTCGGCCACGTCGATGCTGACACGTTGCCGGCCTCGACCTGCGCCTTGATCGGGGTTGCAGGGTTGTCGGCGTCGACCATGGTCACGTTGACGCCTGTCTCTGCCGCGAACGGCTTGTTGTAGGCCTCGACCTGGCGATTTGCCATAGGCGCCGCCCCAGGACATGACGGTCAGTTCGCCCTGCGGCGGCGGCCGCAAAGGCGAAGCCCGTCAGGGCGGTTGTCAAGATAAGTGTCTTCTTCATCAGCTTTCATCTCCCATGTATAGCTGTTGGTTATGCCGCGGCGTGTCGCCTGCCCCGGAATCTCTTGTTATTTCAGAGGGTCAAGCGCCCGGCATCCTCGACGTCCCAACTGACGCGCGTGGTGTCGCCGACCGCCAGCGGCCCCTTGCCCGCGGCATTGCGGCACTTTGACCACGAATTCGTCGTCGCCATGCACCTTCAGCCGGCAGCGGATATGGTCGCCCAGATAGATCAGTTCCAGCACCTTGGCCTCGGTCGTGTTCACATCCTGGCGACCGCGCCGATCCGACCCGTTCGGGGCGGATCGAGATCAGCGTCTCGCGACCCGACGTCGCCGCATTTGACCGCTAGCGCCTGACAGGTCTCGCCATCGGCCAGCTGACACTCGCGGCATCGCCGGACCGCGACAGACACGGTGCCCGTCAGCTTGTTGTTCTCGCCGATGAACTGCGCGACGAAACTGTTGTCGGGCCGCTCGTAAAGATCGTCGGGCGGGGCGAGCTGCTGGATGATGCCATCGTCGAACACCGCCACGCGGTCCGACATCGTCAGCGCTTCGGATCTGGTCGTGGGTGACATAGACCACGGTGATGCCAAGGCTTTCGTGCAGATGCTTGATCTCGTACTGCATATGCTCGCGCAGCTGCTTGTCGAGCGCACCCAGGGGTTCGTCCATCAGCACCAGCTTGCCGGGTCGAAAACCAGCGCGCGCGCCAGGGCGATCCGCTGCTGCTGGCCACCGGACAAGCTGCGCCGGGCGGCGGTTGCCGAAGGCACCCATCTGCACCATGTCGAGCGCGCGCTTGACCTTGGCCTCGCGCTCGATCCTTGCCCATCCCGCGCACTTCCAGCGGGAAAGACAGGTTCTCGTTGACCGTCATATGCGGAAACAGCGCGTAGTTCTGGAACACCATGCCGATGCCGCGCTTGTGCGGCGGCATGTTGTTGATCGGCTTTGCCGCCCAGACGGATCTCGCCATGGGTCGCGGTCTCGAACCCGGCCAGCATCATCAGGCAGGTTGTCTTGCCCGAGCCCGATGGCCCGAGCATGGTCAGAAACTCGCCTTTCGGCATTGCGAGGTTCAAGTCTTTGACGACCAGAATCTCCCCATCATAGCTTTTCTGTACGCGGTCAAACTCGACGAATGCCTCGTCGGATGAAGTGGCAGACAAGCGATACTCCCCATTGTTCTTCTTATGCGAGCCCTTTGGACCCTGCTTATTTTAGGCAGTGTGAGTGCCTCCCCGAATGCCGACCTAATCAAACATCGAAGAATTTTTCAACCGAATGTTTGGTGGTTCAGGCTCAAATGGGCAAATATTGATCGCAAAATGGGCGGGGAAACGAAAAACCGGCGCGTTATGCAGGAGTAGCGACAGCAGAGCGGACAGTGGCGTTAACACGCGTCACGACCGCGCCCGATCGGGTCTTGCCCGTCAAAAAACCACGAAACCATTCTGGGAATCCGCTCAGGTCTGGTGCGGTCGAGAAAACTCGAACTTCCACGGGTGTTACCCCACAGCGACCTCAACGCTGCGCGTCTACCAATTCCGCCACGACCGCACGTCCTGACTTGGTGGCGCGCTACATAGCGAAGGGACTTCTGGATGTGAAGAGAAAATTCGACGCCAATCCGCCCTGTAATCAGCCGACGCGCAGCATCCGCTGCGCGCGGGTCTTTCTTATTGATCGACGGCGAATACCGGCAAGGGTTTTACCTCGCCCGCAGAGGCGCCGCCAGTATCAAGCGCGGTGTTGCCGGTCAGGGTGAAAGCCGCCTTGCGGATCAGATCGTTGCGCTCTGGCTGGCCCGGCGCAAACACCGCCTCGGACCCGCTGGACACCGCATCCAGCCCCATCTCGTACCATGCCAGCGCCAGATCGGGCCGGCGGCTGGCGCCAAAGCCCTGCGCCAGATGATGGCCCATCAACTCGCCATAAGCGCCCTCGCCCAGCACCGCCAGAAGCAGGGCCGAGCCGATTGCAACATCCAGGTTGTCGGTGCGATAGCCGACCGAAAGACAGATTTTCGCGGTCCCCGAAAGCTGTGCCGGAGACATGCCGCTTTTCAGAACAAATCCGCCGACATCCTTCAGCACCTCCTCCTGCGATTTCAGCGACAGGGCGGCCACATGATCCTTCATCGCCGGGCCGAAACCTCCGCATTGGGCCGCGATCTGTTGTGGCGTGAAGCCCTGCACCTTGCCGGCCAGTTCCTCGCCTTTGGCGATCGCATAGGTCCGTGCCAGGCAGAACTGCTCGTTCAGCGCAAAGCCGGCATCCGACATCGAGGCAAGCGTGGTGAACCCGCCATTGCTGTTGGTCAAGAGGCTGACCGTGTTGCAATGCGAGGCCAGCGACGCCTGCGCGCCGCCGCCCATGAAGTTGGGCAGCGCCGAAATCGGTTGCAGCCTCGGTCACGGCGGGGACAATGGCCTGGGCTTCCGGGGGCACGACAGCGACGGTCGGGGCGACCGGTTGCGCCTGTGGCGTCGCGATCCCCGCCATCTCGTTACGATAGGCGGTCAGCAGGCCCTTTGGTCCCATCGGATTGGCCGCGATCTGCTGGTTCGTCACCGGCCCGCCGGCCAGCGCGCGGCGGTAGGAGGTCAGCAGGAAATCCTGTTCGTACTGGGTCAACTGCCCGGTCGAGGGGTAGCCCATGTGAACCTGATAGGATGCAATGGCATTGCGCGAATTGCGCCCCAGAACGCCGTCCGGCCTGCCCGCAGGGAAACCGAAATAGTTCAGCGCCGTCTGGGTCTGGCGCCGCTCTTCGCGCACGGCACTCGATACGCCTGGCGAGCGATAGACGGTTCTGGTCCGGGTCTGGGTCTGGCGATTTTTGTTGGCCTCATTGACGATTACACCGCCAATCACACCGCCCACGATGCCACCCAGCAGATCGCCACCATCCGCCGCCGCGCGAGTTATTGGCGTTAGCGTCAGGCCGACCGCCAGACAGATCATTGTCAATTGTTTCGAAACCATGTCATTCCTCCAGGCAAGAAATCCGATAAAATACTCGTAAAGAATACCATGCGGGTGGCAATTCCGAAAACGCTTTTAGCGGGAACGGATGCCGAACGGCAGCGAAGGACGAACATGGACAGCCTCGAATGGCGCATCAGTGACGGTCTGACCGGTTATGAAGACGCCGTCGCACTGATGGAGGCGCGGGTCGCCGACATCGCGGCGGGCACCAGCCCGGAACTGGTCTGGCTGGTCGAGCATCCGCCGCTTTATACCGCCGGCACCAGCGCCGATCCCGCCGATCTGACCGACCCGGACCGGTTCTCCGGTTCACGCGACCAAGCGCGGAGGGCAATACACCTATCACGGCCCCGGCCAGCGCGTCGCCTATGCGATGCTGGATCTGAACAAGCGCGGCCGCGACGTGCGGAAATTCGTCCGCGCGTTGGAAAACTGGGTGATCGCCGACACTGGCCGAGTTCAACGTCAAGGGCGAGCATCGCGAGGGCCGCGTCGGCGTCTGGGTGGTGCGCCCGGACAAGCCGCCCTGCCCGACGGCAGCCCGCGCGAAGACAAGATCGCCGCCATCGGCGTGCGGCTGCGTAAATGGGTCAGCTTTCACGGGGTTTCGATCAACGTCGATCCTGACCTTGCGGCATTACGACGGCATCGTTCCCTGCGGCATCGCGGATCACGGCGTCACCAGCCTTGTCGATCTTGGCCTGCCAGTCACGATGGCCGATGTCGACCTGGCCCTGGAACGCAGCTTTCATCAGGTTTTCGCCGAGGGGCCCGTTTTGACCTAGCGCGCCGCCGGGCATCCGGGGCGGTCGGAATTGCCTTCGGCGAGGATATTTGCGAGACAATGAGACTATGAAGTTTTCGACCGACACATGCCGTGAATATCAAGCTACGAGGCACATCGCCCCCGCCAAGGGACGCGCAAGCCTTCGCCCTCTCCGGACCTGGGTCGCAGCCTCCGGTGGGCCGGGATGCGACAATCCAACCCTCGAAATCGCCCAAGCGGGCACTATGATCCTGTCAGCAATAGCAATTCCAACCCAAAGGACGACCATGAAACACCTGATCCTCGTCGCCACTGCCCTGACACTCGCCAGCCCGGCCCTTGCCGATGGCGATGTCGCTGATGGTGAAAAAGACTTCAAGAAATGCAAATCCTGTCACCTGATCGCGAGTGCCGACGAAGTGATCGTCAAGGGCGGCAAGACCGGACCGAACCTTTACGGCATCATTGGCCGTGCAGCGGCAAGCGTAGAGGATTTCAAATATGGCGAGTCCCTGATGCAGGCTGGTGAGGCTGGACTTGTCTGGGACGAAGAGAACATGGTGACATATCTCGCCGATCCGACCGCTTTCCTGAAGGAAGAAACCGGGGATTCCGGGGGCGAAGTCGAAAATGACCTTCAGGCTGAAGGACGGCGCTGATGTGGTGGCCTATCTGGCCAGCCTGTCGCCCGAAGACGGTCGAATCTTCCGAGGAAACTGAGGAAACCGAAGAAGCGGACGCAGAAAACGACAGCTAGTCGCCCGCTGCGGCATAACGGAGTGTTGAGCCGCCTCGATTGATCAGCTAAACGGGGCGGGAAAGTCAGGCGGGGCACCCGCCGATCAGGGACGCGTCAGGAGAATACCAGATGGCAGATGCAGCCGCGCACGGCCATGAACATCACGACGAGCGGAGCTTCTTCACTCGTTGGTTCATGTCGACCAACCACAAAGACATCGGCATCCTTTACCTTTTCACAGGCGGGCTCGTCGGCTTCATCTCGGTAGCCTTCACGGTCTACATGCGGATGGAACTGATGACACCCGGGCGTGCAGTTCATGTGCCTTGAAGGCGCACGCCTGACCGCCGCTGCCGCGGGCGAATGCACGCCGAACGGGCATTTGTGGAACGTGCTGGTCACCGGCCACGGCATCCTGATGATGTTCTTCGTGGTGATCCCCGCGCTTTTTGGTGGATTTGGCAACTATTTCATGCCCCTGCACATCGGCGCACCGGACATGGCCTTCCCGCGGATGAACAACCTGTCCTTCTGGATGTATGTTGCGGGCACCTCGTCTTGCGGTCGCTTCGGTGCTGTCGCCGGGCGGCAACGGCCAGCTTGGTTCGGGCGTCGGCTGGGTGCTTTATCCACCGCTGTCGGTGCGCGAAGGCGGCATGTCGATGGATCTTGCAATCTTCGCGGTGCACCTCTCGGGTGCCTCCTCGATCCTTGGTGCGATCAACATGATCACCACCTTCCTGAACATGCGCGCACCGGGCATGACGCTGTTCAAGGTGCCGCTGTTTGCCTGGTCGATCTTCGTTACAGCATGGCTGATCCTGCTGAGCCCTGCCGGTTCTGGCGGGTGCCATCACCATGCTGCTGACCGACCGCAACTTCGGCACCACCTTCTTTGATCCGGCCGGTGGCGGCGATCCGATCCTCTACCAGCATATCCTGTGGTTCTTCGGGCACCCCGAGGTCTACATCGTGATCCTGCCGGGCTTCGGCATCATCAGCCACGTCATCGCGACCTTCTCCAAGAAGCCGGTCTTCGGCTACCTGCCGATGGTCTGGGCGCTGATCGGCATTGGCGCGCTTGGTTTCGTCGTCTGGGCGCACCACATGTACACCGTGGGCATGAGCCTGACCCAGCAGAGCTATTTCATGCTGGCCACGATGGTGATCGCGGTGCCCACGGGCATCAAGATCTTCAGTTGGATCGCGACGATGTGGAAGGGTTCGGTCGAGTTCAAGACGCCGATGCTTTGGGCCTTCGGGTTCCTGTTCCTGTTCACCGTGGGCGGCGTGACCGGCATCGTGCTGAGCCAGGCCGCCGATCGACCGCGCCTATCACGACACCTACTACGTCGTGGCGCATTTCCACTACGTGATGAGCCTGGGTGCGGCCTTCTGCATCTTCGCCGGGGTCTACTACTGGATCGGCAAGATGTCGGGCCGGCAGTATCCCGAATGGGCGGGCAAGCTGCATTTCTGGATGTTCTTTGTCGGCACCAACCTGACCTTCTTCCCGCAGCACTTCCTGGGTCGTCAGGGCATGCCGCGCCGCTACATCGACTACCCCGAGGCGTTCGCCTACTGGAACTGGTGGTCGTCGCTCGGCGCGTTCCTGTCCTTCGCCTCGTTCCTGTTCTTCCTCGGTGTCGTTTTCTACACGATCCGCTACGGCAAGCGAGTGAACGCGAACAACTACTGGAACGAATATGCCGATACGCTGGAATGGACCCTGCCCAGCCCGCCGCCCGAGCATACGTTCGAAACGCTTCCCAAGCAGTCGGAATGGGATCACAGCCACGCCCATTAAGGGGGCCGGACATGCCCTTCGAATGGGATGACAGAACCGAAAGGGCCCCGGCAAGATCCGGGGCCTTTTCCTTTGCGGCAGGCGATGAACCGGCCGTCCACGTCATCCTCTGGCCGCACCGGTCGCTTCCGCGGCGCGGGTTTGCCGCCTTCATTGGCATCACATTCGCGATGCTAATGATCCCGCTGCTGGCGCTTCTTGGCACGCTGGCGCTTTGGGGCCTGCTGCCGTTCATTTTGGGTGCTTTGGCGCTGATGTGGTATTTCCTTGAACGCAGCTATGCCGATGGTCGGCTGACAGAAGAACTGCGGCTCTGGTCCGACCGGATCGACCTGACCCGCGACAATCCCCGTACGCCGCAACAACACTGGCACGCCAACCCGCATTGGGTGCAGCTTAATATCGTGTCCAAGGGTGGGCCGGTGGAAAACTACCTGACGCTGAAAGGCAATGATCGAGAGGTCGAACTTGGCGCGTTCCTGACGCCCGAGGAGCGCGCAGATCTGCATGACCGACTGGGTCGCGCCCTCGCGCTGGTCTGAAGCTTTTCAGCCCTGACCCAAAGGCAACACGTACAGGCCATCACCTGGCGGAATGCGCGCTCGAGCGTTAGCGAGAGGCAGAGTATTCCGCTTCAGGCTTTGGCCAAAACGACATGGCGGCGGCATGCTTGACCGAGGGTGCCCACCAATCCAGCCAGTCGCCGAAATGGCGGGCTTCGGGCTTAACCCATATCAATGAGGCCTCGCAGTATTTGCCCTAAGCCGTGCTCAGTATCTTCGCAAGGGGACACCGCCGATGCAAACCGCAAGCCTCGATATCCGGCAGGACCAAGTGCCGTTCCGCGCCCTGCTGCCCTTCTTCCTGCTCACCTTCGGACTGGCATGGGGCATTTTCGCGATCTTCATCTTTCTGCCGGACATCGCAGCGTTGTTCGGAGAAGTCAGCGGCTCGCATCCACTGTTCATCCTTGCCGTCTACACCCCTGCCATCTCGGCCTTCCTGCTGATCACCATGTCTGGCGGGCTCAGCGGTCTTGGGCGCTACCTTTCGCGGCTGTTGCTGTGGCGCGCGCCGCTGGCATGGTATGCTTTCCTGATCCTCGGCATCCCGCTGATTTATGCCCTCGGCGCTGCGGCGAAGGGCAATCTGGTGGGCGGTTTTCCGTCCTTTGCCGGGCCCGAGCTTCTGGCGGCGATGGCGTTCATGCTGATCCTTGGCCCAGTCGAGGAGTTCGGCTGGCGCGGCGTTGCCCTGCCGCTTTTGCAGCGCCGCCTTGCGCCGATCTGGGCCGGGCTGATCCTCGGCCTGATCTGGGGTGTCTGGCACCTGCCCGCCTTCTTCCTGAGCGGCACACCGCAAAGCGCCTGGGGCTTCACCCCGTTCCTCGTCGGCTCGATCTCGGTCAGCGTCATCCTGACGCCGCTCTTCAATGCCTCACGCGGCAGCATCCTTCTGGCAACGCTCTATCACTTCCAGCTGAACAACCCGCTCTGGCCCGACGCCCAGCCTTATGACACCTGGTTCTTCGTGGCCGCCGCCATACTCGTGGTCTGGCTCGACCGCGCAGCGATGTTCAGCCGCACCGGTGCGGTGACCGCTGTCATTCCCTGACCCGACGCCGGCCTAAGTCGTTTGCAGTCACGCCCGCACTGGCGCAAGGTGGCCGGCAGGACAAGCAGCGAACAGGAGGCACGGGTCATGAAGGTCATCGTCATGGGGGCCGGCGTCATCGGCGTCACTACCGCATATTATCTGGCGCGTCAGGGTGCCGAAGTTACCGTGCTTGACCGTCAGGCCGGACCGGGGCTTGAGACCAGCTATGCCAACGCGGGCGAGCTGTCTTATGGCATGACCTCGCCCTGGGCCGCGCCGGGGATCCCGATGAAGGCCTTCAAATGGCTTTTCATGAAACGCCGCCCGCTGTTCATATGGCCGCTGATCAGCCCGACCATGTGGAAGTGGAGCGCCCAGATGGTGATGAACTGCAACGAAAAATCCTACGGCATCAACAAGTCCCGCATGGTTCGGGTCTCGAACTACAGCCGCGACTGCATGCCCGAACTGATCGAGGAAACCGGCATCGAGTATGACGGACGCGAGCAAGGCACGTTGCAGCTGTTCCGGACCGAGAAGCAACTGAAAGGATCGAAGGCTGACCAGCAAATCCTTGCGGAGTTCGACTCGCCCTTCGAAGTGCTGGACCGCGACGGCTGCATCGCTGTCGAACCGGCCCTGGCCGAGGTGAAGCAGAAATTCGTCGGCGGTTTGCGCCTGATGGCCGACCGGACCGGCGATTGCCGGATGTTCACAATGGCGCTGGCCGACAAATGCGCCGATATGGGCGTGGAATTTCAATATGGACAGTCGATCCGCCGCATTGCTATCGAGGATGACAAGGTCGTCGGCGTTGATACCGAACCGGCGGGTCGCATAACAGGCGACAAATACGTCTGCGCGCTTGGCAGTTTCGGTCCGAAGGTGCTGAACCCCATCGGAATCCGGCTGCCCGTCTACCCGGTCAAGGGCTACTCGGTCACCCTGCCCGTCACCGACGATGCCTTTGCGCCGCAATCCACGATCATGGACGAAACCCACAAGGTCGCGATCACGCGGCTGGGCGACCGCATCCGCGTTGCCGGCACCGCCGAGATCGCAGGCTACAGCAACCGGCTTGGCCCGCACGCGACCGACACCGTGCGCCACGTGATCGGCGATCTCTTTCCCAAAGGCGGCGATCTTTCCAAGGCCGAAGGCTGGACCGGCCTGCGCCCAATGACGCCTGACGGAACACCTGTCATGGGCGCGTCGCGCTACGACAACCTGTACCTCAATACCGGCCACGGTACGCTTGGCTGGACGATGGCCTGCGGATCAGGCCGCGCGGTGGCGGATGTGGTTTGCGGCAAAGAGCCCGAGATTTCCTTCGACGGGCTCACGGCCGCGCGGTATCCGCAATAAGGCTATGTAGCGCCGCAGGCCCGGTGATTGGGTCGGTTGGAAGCCTGTGGTGAGTCTGGTTGGATGTCGGGTCTTCTCGTACATCCGACGGCCGAGCCCAGCGATGTTTTGAAGCCGATCCATCCCACGTCGATGCCCGCTTCGGGTGGGGCCAGTAGCGCCGCAAATTCATCATAAATCCGCCACGTTTTGTTAGTCAAAAGGCAATCAATGAGTCACCATCCGGGAAATCAAATGCGACACCTTATTGCTCTTGCCACGGCCCTTGGCCTTTGGGCTTCTGTCGCCGGGGCGGCAACGGTCTATTTCGACGATTTCGAAGGTCCGAGTGCTGTGACCGGCGCTGGCGGGATCGTCAGCGCGGAGGGCTATGCCGGTGTAAACGGAATTAGCGGCTCGTTTTGGCGCAACGATACCAAGAGCCTCGCGACGACCCTGAACCTCAGCGGGCTGAAGGCGCATTCGCTGACAACGCTGGAATTTGATGTCGCTTTCATCGATTCATGGGACGGTGCGATCGGACGGATATTCGGCGATGACTTTCTCAACATTTTCGTCGATGGCATTCGGGTTCTTACAACGACAAACTTCGGCGGATTGGGCGACGAGCTGAGCGACGGAGTTTACGGTCATTTCGGCTTCAACCCGAAATACGACGACGAGGCCTATCGCCTGACGACGACATTCGCGCATACCGCGTCTACCGCCGCCATCTCGATTTTCGCGAACGGTCGGAAATGGCAGGCCGGGATGGATGAGAGTTGGGCGATCGACAATCTTCGCGTACTCACCAATGCCGAGGTGAGTGCTGTGCCGCTGCCCGGTGGCCTGCCGTTGATGGCGAGTGGTTTTGCATTGTTGGCATTCATACATAGCCGCCGACGACGCAAAGCGGGCTTTCGTAGCGCTGCATGACGTTGGAAATCCGGGCTCACCTCAGACTTGACCCAAGACCGAAGGGTGCCCTATCTACCACCGTCAAATCTGCATCTGCCGACATTGCACCGCTGGCATCCACGATTTCGCAAAACCCAGCACCCGGTGCGGTAACCAACCGTTAGTCATGCTTTACGGCGTGGCAGCCCACACACCCCGCGTTGGCCCCACCGGGTCTCTGCAACGGTCCGGCGCGCTAAACTGCGGGAACACCGTTCTTACAGCCCAAAAATGCAAAATAACCGCCTTAACAACCCTCTGAAATTGTACAACGAAGCGTACAATAACTGCCCCTTACCTAGCTCAGCCGGTCCTTGATCATCGGCCCGACAGTTCCGAAATCCATCTGCCCGGTATATTTCGACTTGAGGTGGCCCATGACCTTGCCCATGTCCCGGATCGAGCTTGCGCCGGTTTCCGATATCGCCGAGGCGATCGCTTTCTCAGTCTCTTCGTCGTCAAGCTGGCGCGGCAGGAATTCTTCGATCACCTCGATCTCGGCGCGCTCCTTTTCGGCTAGTTCCAACCGTCCGCCTTCGTCATAGGCGCGCGCGCTTTCATGCCGCTGTTTGACCATTTTGCCAAGAATCTGAAGCACTTCCGCATCGCCTACACTGGCATCGCCGCCCTCGCCCCGCAGGGCGATATCACGATCCTTGATGGCGGCGTTGATCAGGCGCAGCGTCGACAGGCGGTCTGCCTCCCTCGCTTTCATCGCGGATTTCATCGCTTCAGTGATGCGGCTACGTAGTTCCATCGGCTGTCCTATCCCCAAGATGTCCGAAGCTCCGACCATATCGCGCTGATCTAGCGCTGACAACAGACGATTATCTCCATAAGCCATTGAAATCGCTACGTAACGCAAAATACATCCCGGCCTTGACCCGCCCTCCCGCATTCCCTAGGTTCCGCCCAATTCAGCCCCGGAGAGTTCGCGCCATGCCTGCCGCTGTCGTTACCGAAAAACCGACTGCCTGCCTGGCCCTGGCCGACGGTACGCTGTTTTACGGCAAAGGGTTCGGTGCGACCGGCCAGACGGTCGCAGAGCTTTGTTTCAACACCGCGATGACCGGCTATCAAGAGATCATGACCGACCCTTCCTATGCCGGTCAGATCGTCACATTCACCTTCCCCCATATCGGCAATACCGGGGTCAATCCCGAGGATGATGAAACCGCCGAACCGGTCGCGGCGGGCATGGTCGTAAAGTGGGATCCGACCGAGCCAAGCAACTGGCGGGCCACGGAAAATCTGACCTCTTGGCTGGCGAGACGAAACCGGATCGGCATTGGTGGCCTCGATACCCGCCGCCTGACCCGCGCGATCCGCCAGCAAGGCGTGCCGCATGTGGCGCTGGCGCATGATCCGGACGGTCAGTTCGACATCGAGGCGCTGGTGGCTGCCGCTCGCGGCTTTCCCGGACTGGTCGGCCTCGACCTTGCCAAGGATGTAACCTGCGCACAATCCTACCAGTGGGATCAGATGCGGTGGGCCTGGCCGGACGGATACTCCAAGCGACCAAGCAAGGGCCACAAGGTCGTCGCCATCGACTATGGCGCGAAACGCAATATCCTGCGCTGCCTCGCCTCCGCGGGCTGCGACGTCACGGTTCTGCCTGCGACGGCCACCGCCGCCGATGTGCTGGCCCATGATCCGGTCGGCGTGTTCCTGTCAAACGGCCCCGGCGATCCGGCGGCAACCGGCACATACGCGGTGCCGATGATCCGCGAGGTTCTGGACAGAACCAACCTGCCGGTGTTCGGAATTTGCCTTGGCCATCAGATGCTTGCGCTGGCCTTGGGGGCCAAGACCATCAAGATGAACCACGGCCACCACGGCGCCAACCACCCGGTCAAGGATGTGGAGACTGGCAAGGTCGAGATCACCTCGATGAACCACGGGTTCACGGTCGATAGCCAGACCCTGCCGATAGGCGTGGTCGAAACCCATATCAGCCTTTTTGACGGATCAAATTGCGGCATCCGCATGGCTGACCGCCCGGTGTTCTCGGTGCAGTACCACCCAGAGGCCAGCCCCGGCCCGCAGGACAGTTACTATCTGTTCGAGCGCTTCGTGGAAGCCATTGAAAAATCGGCCTGATTTCTTCTTCGATTAACTGCACTTTAACCCTGATCGGCGGAGTGTGACGGCTGTATCACAAACTCTGGCCGGCATATGAACACCCGAACAAACCCCGACTCTTTGCTGCCGCTGCCGCCGTCTCCGCATGTGCTGCTGCGCGAAAGGCAGGTCAGACCCCTGGGGCAAATTTTGGCCGATTTGGGGGAATTGTCACCGGGCGACCTGTTGAAAGCCGTGGCGCTGTCAGCGCGCGAGGATGCCAAGTTCGGCGACATCCTCTTGGCCAATGGCATGGTGTCGGATGCCGGTCTTTGTCACGGCCTGGCGATACAGTTCGGCTGCGAGGTTGCCGATTTCAGCGCAACACCGCCCGATGCCAGGCTGATCGACCGCTTCGGCGCGGATCGCTGCTTGCGGGAAGGTTTCGTGCCCTGGAAACGCGCGGGCGGGGCGACCGTCATTGCTTCTTGCCGACCAGAGGATTTTGCGCGCCTGCGGGACACGCTACCAGAGGGGCTGGGCCATGTCATGCTGGCCGTAGCCCCTGAACGAAAAATCCAGGCCGCCCTGCTTGCCACCCGCCAGCGACGATTGGCAAACCGCGCCGAAAGCCGAGTCATGCCGGAAGAAAGCTGCCGGGACTGGCGCAGCCCGGCGATGGCACGCATTGCGCTTACGGGTGTTCTTCTGCTTGCGGCCGGCTTGATCCTGTCGGCGCGGTTGACGTTCCTGATCCTATGCCTTTGGGCAATTACCGCATTGCTGGCCAACACCGCGCTGAAGGCGGCCGCCGCGTTTGCGACGATCATCAAGCGCAAGCAGCCGGCAGTTGTGTTCGTCTCATCCCGGCGGCGCGCCAAGGCACGGCGGCTGCCGACGGTTTCGATCATGGTGCCGCTCTTTCGGGAACGCGAGATCGCCAGCCGTCTGATCCTGCGGCTAAGCCGACTTACCTACCCCAAGGAACTGCTCGATATCTGCCTTGTTGTCGAAGAGGACGATACGGTCACGCAAGCTGCCCTGAACGCGGTCAACCTGCCGCGTTGGATGCGGCAAATCATCGTGCCGCGCGGTTTATTAAAGACCAAACCGCGGGCGCTGAACTATGCGCTGGATTTCTGCCGTGGCTCGATCATCGGCATTTACGACGCCGAGGATGCGCCGGAGCCCGATCAGATTCACAAGATCGTTCGGCGGTTCCATGACGCCGGGGCGGATCTGGCCTGCATTCAGGGGATACTGGATTTCTACAATCCGCGCACCAACTGGCTGTCCCGCTGTTTTGCGGTCGAATACGCGACATGGTTCCGTGTCGTCCTACCGGGGCTAGAGAAATTGAACTTCGTCATCCCACTGGGTGGCACGACGCTGTTCCTGCGCCACAATGTACTAGAGGAGTTGGGCGGCTGGGACGCCCATAACGTGACCGACGACGCCGATCTTGGGGTCCGGCTGGCACGTCGCGGTTACCGCACCGAACTGATCGAGACCGTGACCGAGGAAGAGGCGAATTGCCGCTTTTGGCCATGGATCAAGCAGCGGTCACGGTGGATCAAGGGCTATGCGATCACCTGGGCGGTACATATGCGGTCGCCCAGGCGTCTTCTGTCAGAACTCGGGCCGTGGCGCTTTCTGGGGGTGCAACCGCTTTTTCTGGGCAGCCTTTCGCAATTCATCCTCGCGCCGATCCTCTGGACATTCTGGGCTTTCCCACTTGGCCTGCCGCACCCGCTTCACGCTTCGATCGGCAGCAACGGTTTTGCGGTTCTGACCGGCCTGTTCCTGCTTGCAGAGGTGGTGTCTGTGGGGGTCGGGCTCTTTGCGATTTCGACAACCCGCCATCGCGGCCTTTGGCCATGGCTGCCGACCATGCATCTCTATTTCCCGCTCGCGGCCATTGCCGCCTACAAGGGCATATGGGAGCTTATCGTCAGGCCATTTTACTGGGACAAGACCGTGCACGGCTATGCTGCGGGTCGCAATAGTACGGCGACAGAAAGCTAATCCGATTCGATCTTCAGCCGGGTCTCGAATGCCTGCGAGATATGGTCCTTGAGCGCCCGGTACGCTGCCTCCCCGTTGCCGGCCTCGATCGCGGCAACGATCTTGTCATGCTCGGCCAGCGCTGCCGGACCACGGCCCTCGACGGCCAGAGATGTCGTTGCCAGAAGCGCCATCGACCGGTGCACCAGATCGAGTTGCTGCACCAGATAGCGATTATGCGAGGCCAAGTGTATTTGCTTGTGAAAGCGTCTGTTGGCGCGCGACAGGGCATTAGGATCATTGACGATCTTGCGATCATCCTCGACCATTGCGCGCAGCACGCGGACCTCTTCAGGGGCGGCGTGGCGGGCGGCAAGGCGCGCGGCCAACCCCTCCAGCTCGGTCCGCACGACGTAGAGTTCGGCAAGCTGGTTGTGATCGAGCGATGCGACGATGAGACTGCGCCCGTCACGCGCCAGCATTGATTGGGTTTCCAGCCGCTGCAACGCCTCGCGGATCGGGGTACGCGACACGCCGAACCGATCGGCCAACTCGCTTTCCACCAGCCGGTCGCCTGGGCGGTAGGTGCCGGTATCAATGGCGTCCAGAATCAGCTGATAGGCATCTTTCTGGGTGGTCTTGGTTTCGGCCATCGCTGCCTCCGTGCTGCGCCGATGACCCTAGTCGCCGTATCGCCCGGCAATCAAGCCCTGGTTCCGGCCCAAATGCCGCAGCGACGCAGCGACCCGTTCCAAGTCGCTGCAAAACTGGCTATCGTCCGGCGCATGGTAGCCGCTGCATTCACTCATGTCCGCGCCTGGGTCTTTGACCTGGACAATACGCTTTACCCGCCTGCGGCGCGGCTCTTCGATCAGATCGAGGTCCGGATGACCGATTGGGTGATGACCGCCCTTGGCGTCGCGCGGGAAGAAGCGAACAGGCTGCGCAAGCAGTACTGGGCCAGCTATGGCACGACCCTCGCTGGCTTGATGGCCGAACATGGCGTTGATCCCTGTCCGTATCTGCATGAGGTACATGAGATCGACCTGTCGCATCTGATCGTCGATACCGACCTTGCGCAGCGGATCGACGATCTGCCGGGACGCAAGATCGTCTATACCAATGGCTCGGCCCCCTACGCGCACCGTGTCCTTGCGGCGCGTGGATTGGCCGAAACATTCGACGCGGTCTACGGCGTCGAGCATGCAGGATTTCGCCCAAAGCCCGAGCGGGCGGCGTTCGAGGCGATCTTTGCAACAGACGGCCTGAACGCCAGCGAGGCCGCGATGTTCGAGGATGATCCACGCAACCTGCTTGCGCCGCATCAGATGGGCATGCGGACGGTCCATGTCGCGCCGCTGGCCCTGCCGCAAGACCATATTCACTACCATACCGACGATCTGGCGCAGTTCCTGTCCGCCTTGGGCGGCCCGGGGCCATGACGCGCGCGCCGTGCGATATCCTGATCTCGGGGGGCGGCATCGCCGGATTGGTGGCTGCGACAGCGCTTGGCCATGCCGGGTATTCGGTGATCCTTGTCGATCCGGCACCCCCCGTGACGGACGGCGCGGCGGCCACCGCCGATTTGCGCTCGACCGCCTATCTGCAACCCGCGCAACGGCTTTTTGCCGAGATCGGGCTGTGGGACCAGCTTGCACCGCATGCCGTGGCGTTGAAAGCCTTGCGGATCGTGGACATGGCCGGGTCGCCGCCCGAGATGCGTGACGAACGGCTGTTCCGGTCCGACGAGATGGGCGATCAGCCCTTCGGGTGGAACTTTCTGAATTGGCTGACACGGCGCGAAATTCTGACCGTGCTGAACCGTCAAAGCGGGATCGACCTGCGCTTCGGGATCGGGTTCCGCTCTATCCTGACCCGGACGGCGGGCGCGATTGTAGCGCTGACCGATGGCGCCCATGTCGATGCCAGGCTGGTCGTCGGCGCCGACGGTCGGGACTCTCCGGTACGCGAGGCTGCGGGGATCGCCGCGCAAACCACCCGTTACGGTCAGAAATCGCTGGCCTTCACTGCCACCCACCCGGTGCCGCATGAAAACATCTCAACCGAGATTTACCACCACGGCGGTCCGTTCACGATGGTGCCCCTGGCAGATGTTCAGGGTCAGCCTGCTTCTGCCGTCGTCTGGATGAATGAAGGGCCACGGTCTGTCGAATTGCGCGGTATGGACCCTGCCGGGTTCAATGCCGCGATGACGGAACGGTCGGGTGGTCTGTTCGGCGCGATGCAGCTTGCCAGCCCGCGCGGCATTTTCCCGATCATAACCCAGCGCGCCGAACGGTTGACCGCCGAGCGCACAGCGCTGGTCGCCGAGGCCGCGCATGTCTTGCCGCCGATTGGCGCGCAGGGGTTGAACACATCGCTGAATGATATCGCGGCTCTGGTGCAGGCGGCTCGGGATCATCCCGGCGATCTGGGTGGACGCAGCATGCTGGCCGCCTATGCAAAAGCCCGGCAGTCCGACATCGCGCGCCGCGCCAGCGTCATTGATCTGTTCAACCGGGTCACGCGGTCGGGCGATGTGCGTTTGCAATCGCTACGGCTTGCCGGATTGAAAGCGGTTCACGATATGGCACCTTTGCGCCGCAAGATCATGCAGGCCGGGATGGGTCCGGGTTAAGCGGTAAATGCCTCAGCCCGCTGGAAAGATCTTATCGAGTGCGGATTTGAGCCGCGCAACACTGGCATCGACATCATAGAGCTTGTCGAGGCCAAACAGACCCAGACGGAAGCTGCGATAATCCGGCCCTTCATCGCATTGCAGCGGCACGCCGGCGGCAATCTGCAACCCGAGGGCCGCAAACTTCTTGCCGTTTTGCACCTCCGGGTCGCTGGTGTAGCAAACCACTACCCCAGGCGCACCGAAGCCGTCGGCGGCCACCGATTTAAGGCCGTATTCCGCCAGAAGCGCGCGCACCCGGTCGCCCTGCTCCCACTGCGCATCGCGCAATTTTTCAAAGCCGTAGGCCTTGGTTTCATCCATCGTATCGCGGAAGGCGCGCAGGGCGTCAGTCGGCATGGTCGCGTGATAGGCATGACCGCCGCCGGTATAGGCCTCCATGATAGATAGCCATTTTGCCAGATCAATTGAGAAGCTGGTCGACTGCGTGGCCTTGACGCGCGCGACCGCATCCTCGTTCGTCATCACAAGACCGGCAGAGGGTTGCGCCGACCATCCCTTTTGCGGGGCCGAGATCAACACATCGACGCCGGTGGCCTTCATATCGACCCAGGCACAGCCAGAGGCGATGCAATCCAGCACGAACAGCCCGCCAACATCATGGACCGCATCGGCGACGGCGCGCAGATAGTCGTCGGGCAGGATCATCCCCGAAGAGGTTTCGACATGCGGCGCAAAGACCACGCCCGGTTTCTCGGTTGCGATACGCTCTACCACTTCGCCGATGGGAGGCGGTGAAAACGGCGCATCGATGGCGTTGCCTGTGCGGCGGGCCTTCATCACGATCTCTTCGGACGGAATGCTGCCTGCCTCGAAAATCTGCGACCAACGATAGGAAAACCAGCCATTGCGGATAACCAGCGCCTTTTGTCCGGTCGCGAATTGCCGTGCCGCCGCTTCCATCGCGTAGGTACCGCCGCCCGGGACAATCACGGCAGTATCGGCGTTGTAGACTTCGCAGAGCGTACCGTGGATATCACGCATGACGGTCTGGAACGCAGCACTCATATGGTTAAGCGAGCGGTCGGTGAACACGACCGAAAATTCAAGCAGGCCGTCAGGGTCGATGTCAGGGCGAAGGGCGGTCATGGGCAGCCTCTTGGGTCAGGATTTAGGCCAACCTACAGCGCCAGCCTGCGAACGCAATGGTCAGCCAAGCGGGCCTGTCAGTCGCTCTTCGCTCAGCAGCACGTTTGCCTCGACGTTGCCGACCCCCGGCAGTGTCATGATCCGGCGACGCAGCACACGCTCGAAATCGGCCAGATCGCGGGCGACGACGCGCAGGCGGTAGTCATAAAGGCCAAGCACATGCTGCACCGTCTGCACTTCGGGGATGGCGGAAACCGCGCGTTCGAAATCTTCCAGACTGACGCGGCCCTTTGTGGCCAGCTTGATGCCTAGAAAAACCGTGACCCCGAAGCCGAGCTTATCGGGGTCCAGATCAACGCGACGCCCGCGCAATATGCCCGCATCAGTCAGCCGCTTCATCCGCCGCCAAGTGGCCGGCTGCGACAGGCCGACGCGACGCCCCAACTCTCCGGCCCCGGTGGTGGCGTCCTGCGCCAGTTCGCGCAGAATATGGCGGTCGATCTGATCCAGTTCGGTCATAGCGGCAAAGCCTCATCTGTCTTGATCGTGGCGACATGCATCAGCGCCTCGATATCGGCGATATGCGGCAGGGTCAGGATCTGGCTGCGGTAGATCTGCTGGTAGTGTTTCATGTCGCGCGCGATAACCGACAGTCGCACATCGACCCGGCCAAGGAAGGTCTGCAACTCAATCGCATCGGGAACCTTGCGGGCGGCGGCCAGAAATTCATCAAAGGCGCGCGAATTGGTCTTATCGAGCGTGATGCGAAGCGAAACCTCGACCGCATAGCCAAGCGCCTGCCAGTCGATGATCGCTCGCTGGCCCTTCAGGACACCTTGCGTGGTCAGTTTTTCCAGCCGCCGGGACGCAGTGATCGCGGTGATGCGGCAACGTTCGGCCAGTTCGGCCACCGGGACGGCGGGATCGGCCTGAAGGTTGCGCAATAGGCGCCGGTCGATATCGTCAAGCATGAAATATGAACTCATTTGAAATTACGCGCATGACTACATCACATATGGTCAAAGAAATGTCCATTATACCCTACTCCATCACCGACCCTTCGCTATCCTGCCCGCAATTCAACCGCCACTGAAAGGATACCGACATGCGCGTTTACTATGACCGCGATTGCGACATCAACCTGATCAAGGACAAGAAGGTCGCGATCCTTGGCTATGGCTCGCAGGGCCATGCCCATGCGCTTAACCTGCGCGATTCCGGCGCCAAGAACCTTGTCGTCGCGCTTCGCGAAGGCTCGCCGTCCGCCAAAAAGGCCGAAGGCGAAGGCCTGAAGGTCATGGGCATCGCCGAGGCCGCAAAATGGTGCGACCTGATCATGTTCACCATGCCCGACGAATTGCAGGCCGAAACCTACAAGAAATACGTGCATGACAACCTGAAGGACGGCGCGGCCATCGCATTCGCCCACGGTCTGAACGTGCATTTCGGCCTGATCGAGCCGAAGCCCGGCGTCGATGTCATCATGATGGCCCCCAAGGGCCCCGGCCACACGGTGCGCAGCGAATATTCCAAGGGCGGCGGCGTGCCATGCCTTGTCGCGGTCGAGCAGGATGCCTCCGGCAAGGCGATGGAACTGGGCCTGTCCTATTGTTCTGCCATCGGTGGCGGGCGCTCTGGCATCATCGAAACCAACTTCCGCCAGGAATGCGAAACCGACCTGTTCGGCGAACAGGCGGTGCTGTGCGGCGGTCTGGTCGAGCTGATCCGGATGGGTTTCGAGACGCTGGTCGAGGCCGGATACGAGCCCGAGATGGCCTATTTCGAATGTCTGCACGAGGTGAAGCTGATCGTCGATCTGATCTACGAGGGCGGCATCGCCAACATGAACTACTCGATCTCGAACACCGCCGAATATGGCGAATATGCCTCTGGCCCGCGCATTCTGCCCTATGCCGAGACCAAGGCGCGGATGAAAGAGGTTCTGACCGACATCCAGACCGGCAAGTTCGTGCGTGACTTCATGCTGGAGAACGCCGTTGGTCAGCCGATGTTCAAGGCGACCCGCCGCCTGAACGACGAACACCAGATCGAGCAGGTCGGCGAGAAACTGCGCGCGATGATGCCGTGGATTTCCAAGGGCAAGATGGTCGACAAGGCGAAGAACTGATCGACTGACCCCTTCGGGAAGGCCTGCGACCGGGCCTTCCCGTTTCCTGCCGGCCAGCCCCCTTGCCGCCGCAAGAAGAATACTGGACATCCGATGACAGCGTCGCCGACCGCCCTCAACTGGGTCTCGATCTTTGCGCTCGGCCTGATCTGGGGCGGCACCTTCATGGTCGTCAGCATGGCGCTTGAAAGCTATGGCCCCATCACGGTCGCCACGGCGCGGACGACATTGGGCGCGGTAACGCTGGTGCTACTGGTCGCGGCGATGGGCAGGCCCCTGCCCCTGCGGGACGTTCGCCTCTGGCGCTACATCGTCCCCATCGGCCTGTTCTCAACCGCGCTGCCGTTCTTCCTGCTGTCCTGGGGCCAGCAATATGTTGCTTCGGCCTTTGCGGGTCTGTCGATGGCCGCGTTACCGTTGTTCCTGTTGCCATTGGCTCATGTGTTTTCCGATGAGCGGATGAACACCCGCCGGACCATCGGCGTTCTGATCGGTTTCATCGGCGCCGCAGTCCTGCTGGGGCCGGGCGCATTTTCAGGCGGCAGCGGTAATCTGGAACCGCTTGCCCGACTGGCCTGTCTGGGCGCGGTTCTGTCCTATTCGGTCTCGTCGATCACCACCCGGCAATGCCCGCCGGTTGATCCCATCGCATTGTCTGCGCTGTCGCTTCTGGTCGGATCGCTGGTTCTGCTTCCGATGATGCTGGCGATTGAGGGTGTGCCGCAATGGCAGCCGGGTCGTTCCGGTTATGCCATCGTGTTCCTTGGTCTCGTGCCGACGGCCCTTGCCACGCTCTTGCGCATCCAGACGATCCGCAGCGCCGGGTCGGTCTTTCTGTCGCTGGTGAATTATCAGGTTCCGCTTTGGGCGGTCGTGTTCGGCGTGGCGATCCTGAATGAGACCCTGCCGATCAGCTTCTTCCTGGCCCTCGCTCTGATCCTGACGGGGCTCGTCATCAGCCAGTTTGGTGCGCTGCGGCGGCTATTCTTCGGCGTCTGACCTACTGCGCCGCTGCCTCGACCGCTGCGACGATCTGGTCGACGGCCTGGTGCAACACGGCTTCATCTTCGCATTCCGCCATCACGCGGATCAGCGGCTCGGTCCCGGATTTGCGGATCAGCAATCGACCGCAGCCATTCAGCCGCGCCTCTGCATCAGCAATCACCGACGCGACCGATGCCGCCGCCAGAGGATCATGCCCCACTTCATACCGCACGTTCTTTAGAAGCTGCGGTACGGTTTCGAAATTACGTGTCAAAGCAGAGGCCGGTTTCCCGGTCTCGACCATCGCCGCCAGAAAATGCAGACCCGCCATCAGGCCGTCGCCGGTCGTGGAATAGTCGGTCATCACGATGTGACCCGACTGTTCGCCGCCTAGGTTGAAGCCCCCCGAGCGCATCTTCTCGACCACATAGCGGTCGCCGACAGCGGCGCGTTCCAGATGCAGGCCGCGGGCTTGCAAATGCCGTTCCAACCCCAGATTGGACATCACCGTCGCGACCAGCGTCCCACCGTTCAACCGATCCTGATCGGCCCATCGCCCGGCCATCAGCGCCATGATCTGATCACCATCGGCGACTTGGCCGGTCTCATCGATGATCATCACCCGGTCGGCATCGCCATCAAGACAAATGCCGACATGCGCGCCATGCGCAACCACGGTTTCGGCCGCCAGTGTTGTGTCCGTCGAGCCGCATTTATCGTTGATATTGAAACCGTTCGGCGACACGCCGACGGGAATGACATCCGCGCCCAGTTCCCACAGCACTTCGGGAGCCGTGCGGTAAGCGGCACCGTTGGCGCAATCCACAACCACTTTCAGCCCATCCAGCCGCTGACCCGCCGGAAACGTGGACTTCACCCGCTCGATGTAGCGAAACCTGCCATCGTCGATCCGCTTGGCGCGCCCGATATTGGCGGCCGCAGCCGGTTCCACCCCGTCATCGACGAGGCGCTCGATCTCGGCTTCGGCCTCGTCGGACAGTTTGAACCCATCCGGCCCGAAGAATTTGATGCCGTTGTCGTGATGCGGATTGTGGCTGGCCGAGATCATTACGCCCACATCCGCCCGCATCGAGGTCGTGAGCATTCCGACCGCCGGTGTCGGCACCGGACCAAGCAAAAACACATGCATGCCCGTCGAGGTGAACCCCGCGGTCAGCGCGTTTTCAAACATGTAGCCCGACAGCCGCGTATCCTTGCCGATCACCACGCGGTGCGTCCGGTCGTCGTTCTGACGGAAATAGCGCCCCGCAGCCGCGCCCAGGCGCAAGGCCAGTTCCGCCGTCATCGGGTGCGAATTTGCAGTGCCGCGCACCCCGTCGGTGCCGAATAGCTTCTTTGCCATGCCTACTGCCCCGTGCCTGTGGCGGCCTGCCAAAGCGTCAGCGCCTGCCGTGTCTCGCCAATATCATGAACCCGGTGGATCTGCACCCCTTGCGCTGCTGCGGCAAGGGCCACGGCGATCGAGCCGGGCATTCTGTCCTTGGCGTCAGGCGCATCCGCGAGCGTGCCGATAAAGCGCTTCCGCGACGCGCCCAGTACAATCGGACATCCGAGGCCGTGAAACAGGCTGAGGTTCCGCAGCAGGGTCAGGTTGTGCTCGACCGTTTTGCCGAAACCGATGCCGGGATCGATGGCGACAGAGCCGTGCGCGATGCCCTGGCTTTCCGCAAAGTTGACGCGCTCGGACAGATAGTCGTAGACGTCCAGCAGCACGTTTTCGTAACGCGGCGCTTTCTGCATCGTCTTGGGATCGCCTTGCGCATGCATCAGGCAAACCGGCACCCCGGTTTCAGCCGCCAGTGCCGCCAGTCGTTTGTCATGGGTCAGGGCAGAGACATCATTGATCATCGTGGCACCGGCCTTCAGCGCCGCATAGCCGACCTCTGTCTTGCGGGTGTCGATCGAGATCGGCAGATGTGTTTCCGCACGGATTGCAGCGATCACCGGTTCGGTCCGCGCGATCTCAAGGTCTGCCGGCACGACCTCGGCGCCAGGCCGGGTCGATTCGCCGCCGATGTCGATGATATCCGCGCCCAGTGCCGCCATGTGGATCGCTTGACCGAGTGCCGCGTCAGGGGCAAGAAAGCGCCCGCCGTCCGAGAAACTGTCAGGCGTGACGTTCAAAATTCCCATCAGGCGCGGCTGGTCCAGCCTGACGCCAGCAAGCGGTGCGCGGGCCATGGTGATCCGGTCAAGGATATTGGCGGGAACAGCCCCTGCCGGCACGATCTGTGACGGCTGTCCGCGCTCGATACGTTCGGCGTGGGTGAACCATACCCAGCCTGCGGCAATGAATGCAGCGTCTGCGGGGCGGCTCATGCCAATCTGGGTCAACGGTCGGTAGTATACGGTCATGGTCAAAGCTATCGGGCAGCGGCGCCCGCTTGGCAAGTGTCAGAAGATCGTTGTCGTCTCTGCAGGCAGCGATCGAACGGGAAGATTGTCGAGCGTCGGCGGGGTGCTGCCGATGCAGATCAACGCCTTTGCGTGCAGAACGCCCGCAAGCCAGCCAACAAGGGTTGCTGCGTCACGGGGCTGCGCCGAGGGTCCGTCGATGGCATCCAGAACCATCTTTGAAGGGGCCCAGACCGCGATCTGCTTGCTCGCGGCGGCCCAGTCAAGTTCCGTCCGGCTGCCCATCACGACACAACGCTTGTCACGGCCCGCCAGCACCCAGGCGTTCTGTTCAATGGCCAAAAGGTCGATCCGGCACTGTGCGGCGGGTACGCGGGATTGCGGCGGTGGGCTATCTGCTTGCCCGACACAGAACACCACCGGCGAACCGGAGGCCTGCAACTCATCCAGCCAGCCCGTCAGATGATCGGATCGGATCGCCACATTCGACAGGAACACCACCAGCGGCTGCGGCGCGTCATCAATGGCGTGATCCGGGACGGCCGCGACCTGACCTCTGACCCTGACAATCTCGACTCCCAAGGCCCCCGGGCCCCGATCGAGCTTCTCGATGCGCACGAACACACGTTCAGCCTGCGGTTCGACAAGAATGGCCTGCGCAATCCTCTCTGCCAGTGTTTCCAGAAGGTTCAGCCGTTCGGCCTGCAACTCGTGGTGGATGGCCTGAGTGATCGTGTCATAGGACAGGATACGGTCGACATCGTCATCGACGGGCTTTGCCGCCGGTCTGACCTCGACCACCACATTGAAGTTCACGCGCTGGGTCTTGCCGCGTTCGGACTGGAACGCGCCTATCTCGACCTCGACGATGTAGTCGCGCAGCGAAATCCGGTCGAGCGGGTCAGAGCCGGCTGTGGCGGCCGCCCGGGCTTCGGGGTGTTCGAAGGCGTTGCGTATCTCTGTGCTCATGGGGCGCGGTCTATCGCAGGTGCAGGTCAAGAGCCATCGCGAAGTCGGGCGTCACCGGCTGGCGTCGGCCGCGGTCAGCTGTTGGAAGCCGTCCGCGTCGGCATCCGGTAGAAATGATGCACACCGATCGTGGTGGTCCGGGCGAATTTTCGCGACCAGTGCGGGGCTACGGCCTTGGTATGGTAATGCGTCGCCCCATCTGTCAGCCGCTTTGGTGCGCCATCCAGCATCAGCCGGGCGACCTTGCCAACCCGCTTCCACGCCCTCTTTTCAGCGATCACTTCCTTCGCGCCGTCGCAGGTGTAGGTAAACTGGCATTGAAACCGTTTGCCGGTGCCCTGATTGACGACATCACAGATCGAATTCGGAAAGCGTCGACTGGTAACACGATTCAGGATCACCTCGGCAACCGCGAACTGGCCCATGACGCTTTCGCCGCGCGACTCGAAATACAGCGCTTCGGCAAGGCAGCGCCATTCTTCACCGCCCGCCGCTGGCGGCTGGCCAGACAGGAAGTCTTTGCTGTAGCTCAGGGCCTGCCCATTTGCCGAGGCTGCCTTGGCGTTCGGCTGGGTTTGCAGGCGCCGCAAGTGAACCGGTGCCACGGCCTGCATGGCAACGCGTTCCTGGCCAAGAAGTTCTGTCAACTCGCTGTTCAGATTTACGCCCGGGTCGTTGGACGTGCTGATGGCCACATCGGCAGAGGCCGTTCCGACAATTGTCGAAATCACCATCATGCACAAAAAATGTGTCAGCCGCAGCCGCATCTTGCCCCCAGTTTCCAGACACCGTCGGGCAATCCCCTTCGGCGAACTCGAGGGCAATTAAGGCAAGAATGTGGCCGCGTCCACCCCTAGCCGCGATTCGAGAGTGAATAGCAGCTATGCGTTTTGCACATGCAAGCACAATCTTAAGTTTAGCTGGGAAAATCTTTACTTTAGATTCAATAAATTGAGTGTTGACCGCTACGAAACAGGTTGTTTCAGCGAAAGATGGGCTGCGGCAAGCCGTGCCACCGGAACCCGGTAGGGCGAGCACGACACATAGTCGAATCCGGCTGACCGGCAGAAGGCGATAGATTCGGGATTGCCGCCATGTTCGCCGCAAATCGCAAGCGTTATGTCGGGCCGCGCCTTGCGCCCACGTTCGGCCCCGATGGTCAGCAGTTCACCGACACCCTCCGTATCCAGGATGTGAAACGGATCCTCGGGAAACACGCCCTTGTTTACATAGTCATTCATGAACCGCCCCGCATCGTCGCGCGACAGGCCATAGGTCATCTGGGTCAGATCATTGGTGCCAAACGACAGAAACGCGGCATGCTGCGCTATGTCGTAAGCCAAGAGCGCGGCGCGCGGCGTCTCGACCATCACGCCGAGCCTATAAGTGAAATCAGCCGCCTTGTCGGTGCGGACAGAGGCCGCGACAGCATCAACGCTGGCCTTCACGATCTCGACCTCGCGTCGGGCACTGACCAAGGGGATCATGATTTCGGGGACGACCGGATCGCCCTGCCTGCTTGCCTCAATGGTCGCTTCGAATATCGCCCGGAACTGCATTTCGTAAATTTCCGGAAACGTGATGCCAACCCTGACACCCCGCATGCCCAGCATGGGATTGAACTCTGACAGCGCCTCGATCCTGCGGATGACATCTGACAGCGGAACGGCAAGAGCCTCGGCCAGTTCGCGCATTCCTTCGCGGTCCGCTGGAAGGAATTCGTGCAATGGCGGATCGAACAGCCGTATGCAGACCGGCAAACCCTGCATGATACGGAAGAGCTCTATGAAGTCCGCCCGCTGCATGGGCAGCAGCCGTTCCAACGCTGCGGCGCGGTCTCTGGAATCGTCCGTAAAGATCAGCTCTCGCATGACCGTCAGGCGATCCTCGTCGAAAAACATGTGCTCGGTCCGGCAAAGACCGATGCCCTGCGCCGCGAAGTTCCGTGCGACTTGTGCCTCTGCCGGGGTATCGGCATTGGCACGGACCTCTATGTCACGAACCTCGTCTGCCCAGCCCAGAAGCGACTGAAACGCATCGTCGAGCGCGGGTTCCAGAAGATCGGCCGCTCCTGCCAGGACCTCGCCGGTGCTGCCGTCGATGGTCAGGATATCGCCTTCGCGAACCGTACGGCCATCGGGTGTTTTCAGGGATTTTTCCTTATGGTTCAGCCGAATGCCGGAAGCGCCGACAACGCAAGGCAGGCCCAGGCCGCGCGCGATCACAGCAGCATGGCTGGTGACACCGCCGCGTTCGGTCAGAACCCCGATCGCAGCGTGCATGCCGCGAATGTCCTCGGGCGTCGTTTCCCGTCGCACCAAAACGCAGGGCTCGCCGCGTGCGGCGCTGGCCTGCGCATTGGCGGCGGAAAACACGACCCGCCCGACGGCAGCGCCGGGGCTGGCCGCGATGCCGGTGATGATGACATCTCGTTTGCCACCCCGGTCGACCTGACGGTGCAGCAGTTCCGACAGCGACCGAGGCTCGATCCGCAGCACCGCGTCCTTCTTTTCGATCACACCATCATTGGCCAGCGCGACGGCAATTCTGACCGCCGCCCGGGCCGAGCGCGGAACCCGCGTGATGTCGAGAATATGCAACTCTCCATTTTCGACCGTGAATTCCAGTTGCATTTCCTCGCGCAGTTTTTCGCGGCAGACATCCCCATATTGCTTCAATTTATCAAAGACTTCCGGCAGCTGCCCTTCCAATGACGGGCCTCGGGGATCATTGGTCAGATAGATCGCGCCATTGGTGGCGCGCAGTGCGTCGCGGCCCTGGCTTTGGCCCAGGTAGCGGCCCGTGATGCGTGTAAGACCGGTCGTAGAATCGGCGAATTGAATGACGCCAGACCCGCTTTCGCCGGGACCGACGCCAAGTACCATCTGTTGCACGACAAGGCCCAGACCGGCATCCGCTGGCGCACCACGAGCTTGCCGCAAAAGGCGCGCGGTGGTGCCTTCCCAGGCTCGGGCCATGGATCTGAGGACCTCGATGAGCTGGTCAGCGGGGTCTTGGGGGAAAAATTCGTCGGTTTCGGTTTCGTAGGCTTTCAGGGTGGATTTCAGGGCGGCTTTGTCGAGGCCGTTGCCCATTTCGAACATTTCCGGGTCCAGACGGGCGACGTTGATGGCGTAGGACTGCACGAAACGAAGGTAGAGCGCGTTGGCGGCTTCCTCGCCGTGGGTTTCGACCAGCTCGGCGTGGCGGGCATCGTTCATGCCGATGTTCAAAATCGCCCCGGGACCGCCCCAGTCGGGATCCTGGCTGGAGGGGCGGACAGAGACCAGAGGCGTGTCGAAGGTGGCCAAAAGTCCTGCAATATCAGGCAGTTCTCCGGCGGCGATGCGATGGACGGAGTCAAACGACATGGCCACGGTTTGCGGCACCGGGAAGTCGAGGCGGATCAGCCGCTGCAACGCCTTGGCGCGGCCGCCATGCGTATCGATCGCGATCGGAGCGACGCGGCGGATCCGGGTAAAGCCTTTGAATTCAACGTGTTTCTGCACTGCGGCACCTGTTGGGGGCGCGTGCAGCATAACGCGGGGCGAATTCGGCGCAACTGAAACGTGATCGAGCGCGCCATTCGGTCTGGAGCGGTGTGTTTTAATGTTTTCCTTAAGACATCAGCGCCATCGCGAAGGGGGTCTTTTAAAACATTGAAGAACCGATCCGGACCCTTTCGCCGGGGCCCGTGGCATTTCCAGTGATCGGAATCCGGAGAGGACTGGAGCCTCCGGCGGGGATATTTATGAACAAGTGATATGGAGGGCGACCTGCCCTCGGGGAGCGGTCAGCCCTCGATCTTTGTCAGGTCGGCGACCGAGAGGCAGAGCGCGCGGATGCGGCTGAGCAGGTTCAGGCGGTTACGGCGCAGGATCTGGTTGTCGGTGTTGACCTGCACCGCCTCGAAGAAGGCATCGAGCGGGGTGCGCAGGCTCGGCCATCGCGGACATGGCGGCGGCGAAATCTTCCGCTTTCATCGCGGGGGCAATCTTGGCCTCGGCTGCGTCGAGGGCGGCGAAGAGGGATTTTTCCTCGGGTGTTTCCGCGAATTTGACATCAGCGCCGTAGGAATATTCCACGCCGTCCTTTTCCTCGGCTTGCGTCAGGATATTGTTGGCGCGTTTGAACCCTTGCAGGAGGTTTTCACCGTCGTCGGTTTTGAGAGTTTCCGAGAGCGCCTCGGCGCGTTTGACGACAAGGCTGAGGTCGTCTTTGTTCGGCATGGCAAGGACGGCATCAATCACGTCGTGGCGGATGCCGTCGTCGCGCAGGTGGACCTTGAGGCGGTCGTGCAGGAAGGCGACGAGGTCGTCGCTGACTGTCGGATCGTGTTCCGTCAGGTGGCTGAGCCAATCGGGGGGATTTGACTCTGCCGACGCGACAAGGGCACGGGTGGCCGTTCCGAACATACCGTTGCCCACCGCTGAGTCGAGAATGCGCCCAAGCAATTCCCTCTGCGCCGGGTCCTTTCCGATTTGGTGCCGTAGAGCCTGGACATCGAAAAGCCTGTCCAGGTGCAACCGCAACCCATTCTCCAACACCAACCGGATCACGCCCAGCGCCGCCCGCCTGAGCGCGTAGGGGTCTTTGCTGCCGGTTGGCTTCTCATCAATCGCCCAAAAGCCGGTCAGCGTGTCGATCTTGTCGGCCAGCGCCACGGCAACCGAGACCGGCGCGGTTGGCACGGCGTCGCTTGGTCCGAGCGGCGAATAGTGTTCGGCGCAGGCTTGCGGGACGCCGTCATCATGGCCTGCGGCCTCGGCGTAGTAGCGGCCCATGATGCCTTGCAGTTCGGGGAATTCGCCGACCATCTGGCTGGTCAGGTCGGCCTTGGCGATGCGGGCGGCCTCGGCGGCGAGGTCGGGTTTTGCACCGACGAGGGGGGCGATTTCGCGGGCCAGCGCCTCGATGCGTTTGACGCGGTCGGCCTGAGAGCCGAGTTTGTTGTGGAAGGTGACATCGGCCAAGGGTTTGGCCATGCCTTCGAGGCCGATTTCCTTGACCGTGCGCAGGTCGTTTTCCCAGAAGAATTTGGCATCCGATAGTCGGGCTGACAGCACCTTTTGGTTGCCTGCGAGGATGGTGGCTCCGTGGTCGGCGGTTTCGGTGTTGGCGACGGTGACGAATTTCTCGATCCGGCCGGTTTTCTGGTTTTTCACCGAGAAGAATTTCTGGTGCTCGCGCATCGAGGTTTGCAAAACCTCGGGCGGCAGGGTCAGGAAATCCTCGCCGATCTCGCCGATCAGCACGACTGGCCATTCGACGAGGCCGGCGACTTCGGCTAGCAAGGCCTTATCCTCGACCACTTCCAGACCTTGCGCGAAGGCCATCGTGGTGGCGTCGTGCCAGATGTGGTTGGCGCGATCCTCGGGGTTCAGGATGACGTGGGCTTTTTTCAGTTTGGCGGCGTAATCGTCGAAACCGGTGACTTTGATGGGGCCCTTCGACAGGAACCGGTGGCCTTGGGTGGTGTCGCCTGCTGCGAGGCCGTCGAGGGTGAGCGGGACGATGTTCGCGCCGTCCTCGGCTGAGAGAATGCAGAGGATGGAATGCAGCGGGCGGACCCATTTCAGGGTGCCGGTGCCCCAGCGCATCGACTTGGGCCAGGGGAAGTTGCGGATGGTGGCGTCGAGCACCTCGGCAATGATTTCGGCGGCGGGGCGGCCAGGCTTGGTGATGGTGGCGAACCAGACCTGGCCCTTCTTGTCGTCGCGGGCCTCGAGTTGGTCTTTGGTGAGACCCGTCGAGCGCAGGAAGCCTTCGAGCGCCTTTTCGGGTGCGTCGGTGCGGGGGCCTTTGCGTTCTTCCTTGGTGGTGGGGCTATCGGCGGTCAGTCCCTCGACCGAAAGGGTCAGGCGGCGGGGGGTACTGAAAGCGCCGGCGCTGGCATAGGTGAGGCCGGCCTCGACCAGCCCGTCGGTGACGAGTTTCTTCAGGTCGGCGGCGGCACGCGCTTGCATCCTTGCGGGGATTTCCTCGGAGAAGAGTTCGATCAGGAGGTCAGGCATGGGGGTGCTTTGCGGGTTTTGGGGCGTTGGTGGGGATCACGGAGGTTTGCCGCCGACCCGAGGGTGGGGGTGATTTCGCCCCCGCCATGGGGGCGGGTCGGGGGCGAACCGGGGCTGACGCCCCGGACGAAGAATTCTGACAAGTGCCGGACATCATTCCGCCGCCTCCCTTGGTGGGCATTCTTCGCCCACCGGGCTGCCGTCATAGGCGGTCTCGCCGCAATTGTTCAGCTGGTGCCAGGCATAGGCGCGGCCATCGTCGAAGATGGCGATGACGCGGTCGACACCGTAATGGATGTTCTTCTCGCCCAGAAAGGCGGTGGCTTCGCCCGCCTCCAGCGCCTCGCCGATGGTGCGGGCATCGTAGCAGTCGAACCAGCCGGGGCCGGTCAGCGGCACCGGATCGGGGTAGGTCTGGTAGGTCTCGGTCAGCATCGCCATCGACTGCGGCGTGGTAAAACAGGCGCGGTAGCGGATGGGCGAGGAATTGGCGTCAATGCCCTCGAAATTCTCCGCCAGGATCGGTTCGGGCTGGCCTGTGGCGATCACGGTCAGCCGTGGCGGGATCTCGGCGCTGACGGGTTCGTAATAGGCGTAGACCTGAAGGTAATACATGGCCGCACCGGCCGCGAGGGCAGAGATCACGATGGCACCTGCAAGGAGTTTTCCGATTTGCATTCAGGCGGCCCGGCCGCCGGCGGTGGTCTGGACGAAGGCATCGGCGCAGAGTTTCGCAAGTGTGCGGACGCGGCCGATATAGGCCTGGCGTTCGGTGACCGAGATCACGCCGCGGGCGTCGAGAAGGTTGAAGATGTGGCTGGCCTTGATGCACTGATCATAGGCCGGGTGCGCCATGACGATGCGCTTGCCGGTCTTGGGGTCCTGGTCGGGGGCGTCGAGGATGCGCCGGCATTCGGCCTCGGCATCCTTGAAATGCTGCAAGCAGCGTGTCGGTATCGGCGACGTCGAAATTCCAGCGGGAATATTCCTCTTCGGTCTGGCGGAAGATGTCGCCATAGGTCAGCGGGATCGGCGATTGGGGGTCGTTGAAGGGCATGTCCATGACGTGGTCGATGCCCAGGACATACATGGCGAGGCGTTCGAGGCCGTATGTCAGCTCTCCGGAAACGGGGTGGCAATCATGGCCGCCGACCTGCTGGAAATAGGTGAACTGGCTGACCTCCATGCCGTCGCACCAGACCTCCCATCCCAGACCCCATGCGCCGAGGGTGGGGCTTTCCCAGTCGTCCTCGACGAAGCGGATGTCATGCAGGGCGGTGTCGATGCCGATGGCGTCGAGCGAGCCGAGATAGAGCGCTTGCAGGTCGGGTGGCGAGGGTTTGATCAGCACCTGGAACTGATAGTAGTGCTGCAAGCGGTTCGGGTTCTCGCCGTAGCGCCCGTCGGTGGGGCGGCGTGAGGGTTGCACGTAAGCCGCGGCCCAGGGTGCAGAGCCAAGCGAGCGCAGCGTCGTGGCGGGGTGGAAGGTGCCCGCACCGACCTCCATGTCATAGGGTTGCAGTACGGCGCAGCCCTGCTCGGCCCAATAGGCTTGCAGCCGCAGGATGATCTCCTGAAAACTTCTCGGTGCGTCGGCCATGAGGCCCCCTTGGAAAACCCGGTTCTGCATAGGCACTGGCGCGGGAAGGGTCAATTGCGGTTTCGTCTCGCCCAGCCCGGCCGGCGGTTCCGGTTCTGCCGTTGGATGGATATTTCCGGACAAGTGATGACTTGTTCTGTTTCGAAATATCCCCGCCGGAGGCATTCCGAGTGTCCGCAGGACACGAGAGGAAAGGTTTGGTCCGGAACGGGCCTCAGTTCTGCAACGGTACCGGACCGCAAAACGACGTGCAATCCGGGCTCTTGCGCACTACACTTTCCACTGGATTCGGGGTTTAGGCAAAACGGGCAGTCTCGACAAATGATGAAGATGTTTATTGGTGTGGCCCTTGCGGCCATCTGGATGCTGGCAAGCAGCGCTGCGGCGCAATCGGTCTGGGTGCAGGTCGAGGCCAAGCGCAACCTTACCGAGGCGCAGGACCGGGTGCGCGATTATGCCGGGGCGCTGCAATTCGTGAACGGCTTCGCGCTGCGCTCTGGCTGGTATGCGATCGCGCTTGGTCCGTTCGACCCCGGCGATGCCGCGGCTCAGCTTTTGCAGCTTCGCAACTCTGGCCGTATTCCGCGCGACGCCTTCATCGCCGATGGCAGCAACTTCCGGCAGCAATTCTGGCCAGTGGGCGCATCGGCCCTGCAGGCGCCCAGGGTCGTGCCTGACAGCCTGATCGAGCAGACCGCAGCCGCCGCACCGCTGGTGCCCACCGAAGAAACCGTGGCCGAAGCGCGCGACGGCGAGCGCCTTTTGACGCGCGAGGAGCGCGAGGAACTGCAAACCGCACTGCAGTGGGAGGGCTTCTACAATTCGACCATAGACGGCTCCATCGGGCCCGGCACCCGCAGCGCGATGGCCGCCTGGCAGGATGCCAACCGCTATGAGGCGACCGGCGTGCTGACCAGCAAACAGCGCCGCGATCTGGTGGCGGGCTACCGCGAGATGCTGGGCTCCATCGGTCTGGCGCGGGTGATCGACACCCGGGCCGGGATCGAGCTGGATTTGCCGACCGCGATGGTCGAGTTTGACCGCTATGATCCGCCTTTCGCGCATTATCGCTCGAAAGCCGACAGCGGCGTGAAGATCCTGCTGATAAGCCAGACCGGCGATCAGGCGACACTGACCGGGCTATATGACATCCTGCAAACGCTGGAGATCGTGCCGCTGGAGGGCCCGCGCGAACTGGGCCGCGCCACCTTTACCATCGAAGGCGCGAACAGCGAGATATCGTCTTACACCTACGCCCAGGCATCAAGCGGTCAGGTCAAGGGTTTCGCGCTGATCTGGCCGGCAGGCGAGGATCGCCGCCGTGACATGGTGATCAATGCGATGCGGGTCAGTTTCACGCCCTCTGATGCGGTTTTGCCTGATGTTTTGGATGGCGGGACGGCGCAATCCATAGACCTTCTGGCCGGGCTGGCGATCCGACAGCCGGACCGGGCGCTGTCCGGGTTCTATGTCGATGACGCCGGCGCGGTTCTGACCACGATCGAGGCCGTCGGCCAATGCGAACGCACCACGCTTGATGAGGAATACGAGGCCGAGGTCGTGGCCAGCGACAGTGCGACCGGGCTGGCGCTGTTGCGACCGAAAGAGGCCTTAACCCCGATTAACTATGCCAGATTCCAGCCGCATCAGCCGCGGCTGATGAGCGAGATCGCGGTTTCCGGCTTTTCCTACGAGGGCCAGTTGGGCGCGCCGACCCTGACCTATGGCACATTGCAGGATCTCAAGGGTCTGAACGGCGAGGCTTCGGTTGCCCGTCTGGCTTTGGCGACGACCGCAGGCGATGCCGGGGGGCCGGTCTTCGATGGCACCGGCTCGGTCATGGGGATGCTGTTGCCGCCGGCAAAGCCGAACGGCCGGGTTCTGCCCGATGACGTGAATTTCGCCGCCGACGCGGTGGCCATCATCGAGTTCCTGTCAGCCAACGGCATCGCCGCCGCCGCCTCGGATGCCAACGAAAGCGTTGCGCCCGAGGATCTGACCACCGCCGCCGCCGACATGACGGTGCTGGTCAACTGCTGGAACTAGAGCGGGCAAACTTCAGTCGAAAATCGGATCATCCGAATTCACCCGCTGTTGGGGTCATTCGGATGCCATGCAAAGTCATTCGGCTTTGACCTCTGGCGTGATGTGGATGATCGTCGGGCCCGCCGTTTGCAGGGCGGCGCGAATGTCGTCCTGAAAGGCCGTCATGGTCGCGGGGCGAGCATAGCCGATGCCGTAGGCCGCCGCGAGCAGGCCGAAATCGGGATTCTGCGCCACCACCGCGTTCGGCGCGATCTGGCGCGCCACCATGCAATCCTCGATCTCCTTCAGCTTGCCATTGTCCCACAGGATGACTCGGCAGAGTGAGGCCCAGTTCCGCCGCGACGCCCAGTTCCTGAATGGTGTACTGAAACCCGTAATCCCCCGCGATCGCCACCACCGGCAGTTCGGGGCGGCCGATCTTGCCGCCAATCGCTGCGGGCAGCGCATAGCCGAGCGTGCCAAAGCCGTAGGGGTGGTGCCAATGGCCGGGACGGTCCATCGGGCAGACCTCTTTCGCAGTATAGGCGAATTGGGTCATGTCCGAGAAATACATCGTCTCGGACGGCAGGGCCGCCTGCATCGCTTCGGCCAGCGGCACGATGCCGGGGCGTTCTGCGTCGACCTCTGCACGGAACCGGGCGCGGGTGCGGCCAACCTCGGCGGCGTCCCATTTCGGTTTTTGCGGCTCTAGCGCATCTGCCAGCATCGACAGCGCCTTGGCGGCATCAGCGTCGATCCGGATCTCGGCGGCGTAGCTGTCATTCAGCACCGCCTCGTCTATGTCGATGCGCACCAGCGTGCCGGTCTGGCCAAGATGGTCGCGCCAGAGGTCGACCTGAGCAATCTCGGTACCGACGGCGACGACCAGATCGGCACTGGCGAAAATCGCGCCGCTGTCCGGACGCGCAAGGTAAGAGCCGAAATGCAGCGGATCGTCCCCGGCGATGATGCCGCGCCCGGCATAGCTGCAGATGCTGGCGGCACCGCAGAGTTTGACGACCTTGCGGGCCGGCTCTGACGCGGCGACTGCGCCGCCGCCGAACAGGAACAGCGGGCGCTGCGCCGCAGTCAGCCGCCGGGCAAGATCGTCGATCTCGTCAGGGTCGGGGTGATGGCCCGGTTTCGCGGGTTGCGGGGCGGGCGCCGGTTCCGCGGGTTCGCCGAGGATGTCGATTGGCACGGTCAGGTGCTTGGCGCGTCTGCGGCGGTCGGTAAACTCGGCAAAGGCGCGATCGATGGCGGTATAGGCGGACTCCGCATCGGGCGCGAGGATCGACCAGTCGGCAACACAGGCCGCGGCGGCGGTCTGGTCCTTCATCTGGTGCAACTGGCCCGGAACCGTGCTGCCGACCGGCAGGCAGGACGAGACCACCAGCACCGGAACGCTGTCGGAATAGGATTGCCCCATCGGCGTCATGATATTGGTCAGCCCCGGACCGGTGATAATATAAGCCACGCCGGGTTTGCCGGTGGCGCGCGCATAGCCATCTGCCATGAACCCCGCGCCCTGCTCATGCCGGGTCAGGATGTGGCGGATGCCAGCCTCTTCAATGCCGCGATACATCTCGACGTTGTGGACGCCGGGAATGCCAAAGATCGTATCGACGCCGTGTGCCTTCAGGGCATGGGACAGTTGCGAACCGAGGGTGCGTTTGGGCATCAGCCTCTCCAGAATCTGGGGGTGAGAAGGACGAAGACGACCATCAGTTCCAGCCGTCCCAGCAGCATGGCGCCGATCAGGATCCACTTGGCCATATCGTTGAGCGGCGCGAAATTTCCCGAAGGCCCGATGATCGGCCCGAGACCGGGGCCGACATTGGCAATCGCCGTGCCCGCCCCTGAAACCGCGGTCACGAAATCGAGCCCGGTCATCGCCAGCAGCACCGAGATCACGCCAAGCGAAACGACGAACATCACGAAGAAGGCCATGACCGAATATAGCACATCGTCGCCGATGGTCCGGCCCTCAAAACGCGGGGTGAAGATGCCGTGCGGCGAGTGGATGTTGCGGATCTGGGCGCGGATCGAGGCGAACAGGATCTGAAACCGGAAGACCTTGATCGAGCAGCAGGTCGACCCGGCGCAGCCGCCGATCAGGCCGAGAAAGAAGAACATCGCCACCGGGAAACTGCCCCAAAGCTGATAATCAACCGACGCATAGCCGGTTCCGGTGATGATCGAGGTGACGTTGAACGCCGCCTCGCGAAAGGAGTGTTCCGGAAAATCGCCGTTTACCACGATGCGGTACCAGGTGAGGATCAGGATCAATACCGCGTTAATGATCAGATAGGTGCGGACCTGGCTGTCCCGCAGCAGCGGTTTTGCTGTCCCCGCGGCCAGTTGCACGAAACGCACGAAGGGCAGGCTCGCCAGGACCATGAAGACGGCCGCTACATATTCGGCTGGGCCCTGAAAGTTCCCGAACGACGTGTCATATGTCGAAAACCCCCCGGTCGAGACGGTGGTCAGCGCATGGTTCACCGCGTCGAACCCGTCCATGCCGACAACGAGGTAACCGATGATACAGGCGGCGGTCAGGGCAAAATAGATCACTGAAATGCGGCTGGCGATCTCGGCGGCACGCGGCAGCACCTTGCCGCCGGTATCGAAAGCCTCTGACCGGAAGATCTGCATGCCGCCGACCTTCAGTTCCGGCAGGAACACCATCGCGACGACGATGATCCCGACGCCGCCGAACCATTGCAGCATCGAGCGCCAGAACAAGAGCCCGCGCGGCAGATCGTCGAGCCCGGTGAAGACGGTCGATCCGGTGGTGGTCAGGCCCGACATCGCTTCGAAAAACGCGTCGACCGTGCGGGCATCGGTTGCGCCCAGAACGAAGGGGATCGCGCCGAAGATCGGCAGCGCCAGCCAGACCCCGGTGGTCAGAAGAAAAGTCTGCTGGATCGAGAGCCCCGCCTTGACGCCATTGGCGCAGGCCAGCGCGATCAATCCGCCTGTGGTGGTGGTGATGACGGCCGCTTCGAAAAAGACCTGCCAATGGTCGCTGTCATTGGCAAAATCGACCAGAAGCGGGAACAGCATCGTCGCGCCCAGGGCGGCGACGAGCAGGCCGATAACATATCCCACGGGGCGAAGATCGAACATGGGTGAAGGCTTGGCTTGGGGGCGAAGAGGTGTCAAGCCGGGAACATCTGACCGAGGGTTTGCAAAGAGCGCGCCTGCGGCGCAAGACATCTCTCACCGCCTCGTTCCGAGGCGGCTCGGGTTTGCGCTCCGCGCAGGGGATATTTTCAGACAAAAGATGAAGGAACGCTCTGCATCATCTTTTGTCTGAAAATATCCCCGCCGGAGGCAACATACCGGGCAGCTGAAAAGCTGCACGCAAACGTATCTCTTGCGCCGCAGGCGCGCTATTGGCCTGTGGTCAGCCGGTGTGGAAGAGCGTGTTGAAGAGCTTCGGATCAAGGCTCTCGGCTGCAAAGGTTTCGCCTTCGGTCAGCACGCTGACCGCATCGTGGCTGTGCAGGCTTTCCTGATGGCTGGCGATGATCCGGAAGTCGCGGACCCGCGGGTCGTTCTGCAACGCCTCGCTGAACAGCCGCGCGGCATCCTCGACGAAGATCGGATTGCGCGGCGTTGAGTTCGGCGAATGCCTGTTCATCCTCGCGCTTGACCATCACCTGGGTCTCGGTCGGCACCGCGCCCCGACAAAGCTCGATCAGGTCTTCGAACCAGAGGCAGGGCTGCGCCATGTCGATCTCGACCGAGATCCGCGCGACCGAGCGTTGCGAATGCGGCGTGGCAAGCTGGCCGCGGGTCTGGCGGGCATGTTCGGAAAGCTCCAGCGAACAGGGGCAGGTCGAAGAATAGACATAGTCGACATGCATGATCTGCTTGCGCTTGCCGCCCATTTCCACGAGTTCCAGCGCGATGTCGTAATACTGGTAGCCTTCCAGCCCGGAACGCAGAGATCGCACTTTGACCGGAAACGAAAATCGCATCTGAATCCGCGCATCGAAACTGTCGAGGTCGGATTTGTAGGCATCCAGAGCGTGTTCGATTACCTTGAAGCTGAAGGTTTGTTCCGAGTGCCGGTAGAAGCTGCGCATGATCCGGGACATGTTGATGCCCTTCTTGCCGGCATCGAGGCTGACCGTGCCGGTCACGGATGTTTCCAGCGTCAGGTCACCATCGTCGCGGGTGTGAAACCGGATCGGCAGCCGAAAATTCGAGATCCCGACATGTTCGATATGCCGGCGAGCCCCCTTGATCAGGCTTTCTGGGCCGTTCTGCAAGTCCGGCAGCGAGGCGCGATAGGCCTCATCCGCCTCGAACTCTTCGGGATAGGCACGGGCAAGGGCGGGGTAGTTCTGCAGCTCCTGCCCCGGCAAGAGACGCGAGATCATCGGATTGAGAGTGGCTATTTCGGCGGGGCTGGATTGCGCAGCCCAAGATTTCAGAACCGCGAGGGCGTGCTCTGCCTCGCTGCGATCGGGCAGTGGCTGCAGGTCCTTGGGCTTGATGTTCATCGCGCGTCCTCCGGGAGAGAAGCTACAAATGTAGTTGGTTTCGGGCGGTTCTCCAACACTCTTGCACAGGATACGCGGCGGGGCGCCGTTCAGATCACATCCAGCGCCTGCATCATGTCGGCAATCAGATCGCCTGCATCTTCCAGCCCGCACGAGACACGGATCAGGCCCGGGGTGATCCCAAGGGCCGCTTTCTGGTCGTCCGGCAGGCGTTGATGCGTGGTCGTGGCCGGATGCGTGACGATGCTTTTGGCGTCTGCGAAATTGTTGGAGATGGTAAAGATATCCAATGCATTCAATAGCTTGAACGCCGCCGCCTTGCCACCCTTCACGTCGATGGCCAGGACCGTCCCGCCCTCTTCCATCAGTTCGCGTGCAAGCTTGTACTGCGGATGGCTAGGCAAATGCGGGAAGCTGACGCTTTCGAGTTTCGGGTGACCTTCCAGCGCCTCGGCCAGTTTCGTGGCCGTTTCGGTCTGGGCGCGGACGCGCAGATCCATCGTCTCCAGCGATTTCAGCATGACCCAGGCGTTGAACGGGCTCATCGCGCCGCCGGTATGTTTCAGATAGGGCTCAATGGTCTTGCGGATCATTTCTTTTGAGCCGAGCACCACGCCGCCAAGGCAGCGACCCTGGCCGTCGACATGCTTGGTGGTGGAATAGACGACGAGGTCGGCACCGCAGTCCATCGCGTAGGAATAGATCGGGGTGGCGAAGGCGTTATCGACCACGACGGTCGCGCCGACGGCATGGGCCAGATCGGAAACCGCCTTCAGATCAATAAGTTCCAGCGTGGGGTTGGAAATCGAACTCGAGAAACACGACCTTGGTGTCTGGTCTTATGGCAGTTTTCCCACTGAGCAAGATCAGTGCCGTCGACGAAGGTGACCTCGACCCCGAAGCGGGTCAGCACCTCTTCGAGGATGTAGAGGCAAGAGCCGAAAAGCGCGCGCGACGAGACCACGTGATCGCCCGCCTTCAGCAGCGCCATAAGGGCTGCGTTGACCGCCGCCATGCCGGACGCGGTGGCGAAAGCATCCTCGCAGCCTTCAAGTGCTGCGATCCGGTCTTCGAACATGCGCACGGTGGGGTTGCCGTAGCGGGCGTAGATGAACTCGTCCTCGCCCGCCTTGATGAATCGCGCTTCGGCGGCTTCGGCAGTGTCGTAGACGAACCCTTGCGTCAGAAATATGGCCTCTGACACTTCGCCATACTGGCTGCGCCGCACACCGTGATGGACGAGTTTCGTCCGTTTGTTCCAGTTCTCTGCCATGCCCGGCGCCCCTTTCGACGCAATAAAAAACCCCCAGACCAAGAGGTTTGGGGGCGAATGGCCCTGACCTCTTTAGCGGCATGTTTAACGTGGCCCGCAATCCGGAGAACAAATCGCCACGGGGTTCGCGATACTCTCGTTGCTGCGGCGGGTCAACCACCGTCACAGTGATGTAACCGCTTTTTCACATCTCGGTCGTATGGTTGGCGTAATCGGCTGACACAATATGTTGTGGAGGCGCTGCCATGCCAGTGTTACAGATCAATGCAGTGAAGGATCGTCCGGTACTTTCCGGGGCCATGACACTGGGCAAATCGCTGGACCATCACATAGCCGCCCTGCCCCCTGATGCACCTGTTATCGTGCTGGTGCATGGTTACAAATTCTCGCCCTTCGACCAACGCCGCGACCCGCATGACAACATCCTGTCGATGGCGCCAAAGTCGCGGCTTGGGGTCATCTCGTGGCCACGTCATCTTGGGTTTGGACGCGGCCGGTCCGAGGAAGGGCTGTGCATCGGGTTTGGCTGGAAAGCGCGCGGCACGTTCTGGCAGGCTTACGGCGAGGCGGAACTGGCCGGGGCGGCGCTGGCGGACCTGATCGAGCAGATCGCGGACCGGACCGACCGCAAGGTGCATCTGGTTGCCCACAGTCTTGGCGCGCGGGTTGCGCTCGCAGGGATCGCGGCAGCACCGGCGGACGCTGTCGGGCGTTGCATCCTGATGGCGGCGGCAGAGTTTCAGACCCCGGCCTTGCGGTGTCTGGAAAAACCCGCCGGTCAACGGGTAGAAATCGTCAATATCACCAGTCGCGAGAATGATATCTTCGACGTGATGGTCGAGCGGCTGATCCGCCCGCTTGGCGGCGCGCGGGCATTGGGGGCCGGATTGCCCCAGGCGGGCGCCAACTGGCTGGATTTGCAGATCGACCACGCACCGACCCGTATCGCCCTTGCAGGACTCGGCCACCGCATCGCGGAACCCGAGCGGCGCATCTGCCACTGGTCGGGGTATCTGCGCCCCGGATTGTTCGGGTTTTACGCGGACCTGCTGCGCCGGCCCGAGGCCTTGCCGATGCCGCTTCTGAAAACGCTGCTGCCGGAAGCGGGCGATGCACGCTGGTCGCGGCTTTTCTCGCCACCGGCGGTTCTGGCCCCCTTGCCCTTCCTGCGGAAAGCCTCATTCTAGCCTCCGACAAGGAGGCTTTCATGACCCAACCCATCGACCTTTATTACTGGCCCACGCCGAATGGCTGGAAGATCGCCATCGCGTTGGCCGAGATGGAGCTGCCCTATAACCTGCATCTGGTGAATATCGGGGCGGGCGACCAATTCAAACCCGAGTTCCTGAAGATATCGCCGAACAATCGGATGCCCGCCATTGTCGATCCGCAAGGCCCGGACGGCAAGCCGATCTCGGTCTTCGAATCCGGGGCCATCCTGCAATATTTGGGGCGGAAGACCGGCAGGTTCGGCGGCCCGACCGAGCGCGACCGGGTGGCTGTCGATCAGTGGCTGATGTGGCAGATGGGTGGCCTTGGCCCGATGGCCGGACAGGCGCATCACTTCCTGAAATACGCGCCGTCGATGGATCCGCCGAACGATCTGCCCTACGCCAAAGAGCGGTATCGCAACGAGGTCAGCCGGCTTTACCGGGTGCTCGATACGCAGCTTTCCAAGAATGAATATGTGGCGGGCGATTTCTTTTCGATCGCCGATATGGCAATCTGGCCCTGGGCGAGCCTTTGGGAAGGCCAGGAACAGACCGTGGATGACAAGCCCAATATGGCGCGCTGGCTGACGCTGGTCGGGGACCGTCCCGGCGTGAAGGCGGGGCGTGATGTTGCCTCTGACAAGCGCAGCAATCTGCAGGACGACAAGAAGGCGCAGGAGATTCTGTTCAAGCAAAAAGGCTGAACGCCCGCAAAGGGGGACCGAAGATGATGAGCCGCAGGCAGATGGTTTTGACAGGCACTGCCGCGTTGGCTGGCTGCGCCACCGATCCCCGGCTTCTGAGCGGGACCCTTCCGGCGGGCAGCGGCGCAGAGGTGCGCCCGGTCTACGTGGCGACGAACCGCAAGCCTTCTGCCGACCCCGAGTTGGCCTTTGAGGGGCTGCGCTCTGACACGCTGAGCTTTGCGAGTTATGACATCTCGGTGCCGCCAGACCGCCGACCCGGCGATTTTGCCTTTCCCCGGTCGGATCGCAATCCCCGCACGCAGTTCCTTGTTCAAGAGCAGACCGCACTGGACCGCCGCGCGATGATGGCGCGGATCAATGCCGATTTGCGGCGTCTGCCGCGCGGCAGGCGGGCGCTGTCGATCTTCGTGCATGGCTACAACGTGTCCTACCCCGCTGCCGTCTTTCGCAGCGCGCAGATCCGGCAGGATTTCGGGCTTGAGGGGCCGATGGTGCTGTTTTCCTGGCCCGCAGCGGGCAGGCTTTCGCACTACGTGCACGACCGGGACAGTGCCCTGTTTTCACGTGGCGCTTTTGTCGATGCGCTGACCATGCTGACCCAGAGCGAGGCCGACAGCATCATGATCATGGCCCATTCGATGGGCACGCTGATGACGATGGATACGCTTGCGGCGCTGTCTCTGATGGGGCGGCGGAATGTGCTGAACCGGATCAACGGCGTGGTTCTGGCGCAGCCCGATATCGATGTGGACGTGTTTCGCAGCCAGGTGGCCGCTCTGGATCTTGACCGCACTGCGCTGGTTGTTTTCGCCTCTCGGCGCGACCGGGCGCTGCGGGTCTCGACCTTCATTGCCGGGCGACATCCGCGGGTCGGGTCGGCGGGCAATATCGATGAATTGCGACGGCTGGGGGTGATCGTGATCGATCTGTCGAACCTCGAAAGCACCGACCGGGTCGGGCATACGTCGTTCCAGACCTCGCCCGAGCTTCTGTCGGTTATTCGCAGCGGCGAGCTGGCGCAGCGGATCCTGGAAGGCACGCCGGGGCAGGATATTCTGATGACCGGGGCCACACTTACCGGCAATGCGGCACTGGCGATCGCGTATCTGCCTTACGTGCTGGCGGGCGAAGGCTAGGCGTCATCCTTTTCGACGCCGTATTCGGTCAGCAGTTTGCCCTGCGTCATGAAGAACAGGAACACCGCAGCGGTCAGCCCGAAGGTCTTGAAGCTGACCCAAGTGTCGGTCGACATGGTGCGCCAGATGACCTCGTTCAGGATCGCCAGGCCGAAAAAGAACGCGGTGATCCGGCGTGTCAGGATCATCCAGCCTTCGGGCTTCAGCGGCATTACCTCGTCCATCATGAATTGCAGGTATGACTGGCCGCGCAGCAGGCCAAATCCCAGCGCACCGCCGAACAGAAGGTAAATCATCGTCGGCTTCATCTTGAAGAAGCGTTCGTCGTTGAACCAGATCGTCAGGCCGCCAAAGACGATGACGAGGATCAGCGTGGCCACCTGCATCTTCGCCAGCTTGCCGGTCAGCCGGTAGAGGATGAAGGTGGAAAGTGCGATCAGCGGCACGAAGATGGCGGTGACGACGATGAAGCCGGAATAGTCGGTGCCGGCGAGGTTGAACGTACCGTCGCGCAGGCGAAAGTAGAGGATGAAGAATAACAGGATCGGCCCCAGTTCGAGGGCCAGTTTCAGGATCGGGTTGATCTTTTTCTCGGTCATGTCAGTCCTTGGTTCTATCCGCCCAGTTCCACTATCACAGCGCCCGCTGCGATCAATGCCATAAGGAACAGCCGTCGCGGCCCGACGCGTTCTTTCAGGATCACCCAGCCGATGATGGCGGCGAACACGGTCGAAGTTTCGCGCAACACCGCCGCTTCGCCGATCTTGTCCAGCCGGGTCGCCAGCATGACACCTCCGAAGGAGATATAGGCGATCAGCGCGCCTGCAAGGCCCCGCAGCAGAAGTGGGGCGGGCGTCGGCGGCGCGCTCATCTGGCGGTAGCGCAGCCAGGCGAGGATCGGAAAATCGAGCGCGGTGATGAAGAAGAACCACGCGAGGAAGGTGAACGGATCGGCGGTTGAGCGGATGCCGAAGGCGTCATAGGTGGTGTAGACCGCCACCAGGATACCGCCCAGAAGCGCCCAGCTAAGGCCGATTCTTCAGGGATCTGGGTCGACGACCTCCTCGGCCAGGTTGCGGGCCGCGAGCAGCAGGATGCCGCCAGAGAGCAGCGCCACGCCAAGCCATTGGACCACCGTGAAATGTTCGTGAAAGATCAGAGCCGCTGCCGCCACGGTGACCAGCGGACCAGTGCCGCGCACGACGGGGTAGACCACGGTGAATGCGGCCTTTTCGTAGGCCAACGCCATCGTCAGCTTGTAGCCGAAATGGATGACGAGCGCGCCAAACAGGATCAAAAAGGTCTGCGCGCTTGGCCATGGCACCAGAAAAAGCGCCATCGGCAGCGACAACACCGCCAGCCAGACATCGATGGCGCCGCGGGTCAGCCAGGGGTCGTGGCGGCCCTTTTGCAGCGCGCCAAAGATCGCATGCGCAACAGCAGAGATCAGCGCCAGGATCGTGGCCAGCCGCGCGCCTTCCGGGGTTCCGGCGATGGAGACCAGCCAGTCGCTCATACCGCCGGTCCGGAACAATTGGCCGGGATGGACGTTGACGGCGCAGCGAGGAGACCAACCCTTATGTTCGACAGCCTGCACTCCGATTTCATCCAGCCGTTTTCGGTGATCAGCTGGCAACTGGCGTTGTTGCGGCTGGGCGCGGCCTGCGTGCTGGGCGGGTTGATCGGGCTGGAGCGCGAGATCCACGACCATTCGGCGGGGCTGCGCACCCATATCCTGATCGCGATGGCCGCGTGCCTGTTCACGCTGATCTCATTCGACCTGATGGGTGTGCCGGTGCCCGGCGCCGATGAGGAGACACTGCGCACCGATCCCTTGCGCCTGATCGAGGCGGTCACGGCCGGCGTCGCGTTTCTGGCGGCGGGCACGATCATCACGCAAGGCGCGCAGGTGCGCGGGCTGACAACCGGGGCCGGCATGTGGATGGCGGGTGCTGTGGGCTTGACCTGCGGCGTCGGCAATCTCTGGCTGGCGGGGATGGCGACAGGGTTGGCAGTGGCGATATTGTGGCTGCTGGCCGGGCTGTCGAAGATCGTTGCCCCCAACAATGGCAAGGCCGAGGGCCAAAAAGTCGAGTAACCCAACTAGCGCGCCGCGCCGGTCAGCGCCTGCGCGAATTCCTCGGGATCGAACGGTGCGAGGTCGTCGATCTGTTCGCCAACACCGATGGCATGGATCGGCAGGCCGAACTTGTCGGCCAGCGCCACCAGCACGCCACCCTTGGCGGTGCCGTCGAGCTTGGTCATCACGAGGCCCGAAACATCCGCGAGTTTCAGGAAAACCTCGACCTGGTTGAGCGCGTTCTGGCCTGTCGTGGCATCCAGCACCAGAAGCGTATTATGCGGCGCGGTGGCATCTTTCTTGCGGATCACGCGGACGATCTTTGACAGCTCCTCCATCAGGTCGGCGCGGTTCTGCAACCGCCCCGCAGTGTCGATCATCAGAAGATCAGCACCGTCTTTCTGCGCCTGCTCCATCGCCTCGAATGCCAGACTGGCCGGGTCCGAGCCTTCGGGCGCGGTCAGCACTGGTACCCCGGCACGTTCGCCCCAGACCTGCAATTGCTCGACCGCTGCGGCGCGGAACGTGTCGCCGGCCGCAATCACGACCTTCTTGCCGGCGGCGCGGAACTGGCTGGCGAGCTTGCCGATGGTTGTGGTCTTGCCCGAGCCGTTGACGCCAACGACCAGCACCACTTGCGGTTTTCGCGGGTAAAGCGGCATTGGCTTGGCCACCGGCTCCATGATCCGGGTGATTTCTGCGGCCAGAAGCGATTTGATCTCATCGACCGAGAGTTTCTTGCCGAAGCGCCCCTCGGCCATGTTCGCGGTGACCCGTAGCGCGGTATCAACGCCCATATCGGCGCTGATCAGCAATTCTTCGAGGCGTTCCAGCATGTCGTCATCCAACTCGCGCCGGATCACGGTTTTCTGCTCGCCGCGCCCGAGCAGTCGGCCAAGCAGGCCGGGTTTAGGAGGTTGTTCAGCAGGCTGGTCGCGCACGACAGTTTCCGCGATCTCGGCAGCGGTCGCGCGGGGCTCGCGGACGGGGATTTCCTGCGGTTGCTCCACGGGGATCTCGGCGGGGGCAGGCTCGGGTCGCTCGGGCGGGGCCTTCGCGGGGATCTCTGTCGGTGCAGGGCCCGGCACCTCTTGCGGAGCGGGGTCCGGGATTTCCGTGGGCGCCGGCGTCGGTTCCGGCACCTCGCGCGGCGGGGTTTCCGGTTCCGGTTCCGGTTCCGGCTCAGGCTCACGGCTCAGGCTCAGGCTCAGGCTCGGCTCAGGCTCAGGCTCAGGCTCAGGCTCAGGCTCAGGCTCAGGCTCAGGCTCAGGCTCAGGCTCTGGCTCAGGCTCAGGCTCAGGCTCAGGCTCAGGCTCAGGCTCAGGCTCAGGCTCAGGCTCAGGCTCAGGCTCAGGCTCAGGCTCAGGCTCAGGCTCAGGCTCAGGAACCGGTGTCACGGGCGCGGCGGTCGTAGCAAGTTCTTTTTCGGGCACGGGCGCGGGTTCCGGCACGGTCTCGGGCGGCAGGTCGGTGCTTACTGTCAGGTCTTCCTCGACACCGCCCTCTTCGACGATCGCGTCGAGCCCGTCCTCGATCTTCTTCGAGGATTTGAACATCCGGTCTTTGAGTTTCTTGAAAAATGACATGGGGCCTCCGTTACAGGCGTCACTTAATCGGTCTGGGCAGGCATGGAAAGGGCGTCAGGCGGCGAGGATGGCCCAGAGGATCAGCGCGTGACCGGCGATGTGCAGGATCCCGATACCCGCGTCTATCACAAGGGTCGGGGCGGTGGGCTCTGGCATGCGGGTTAGCCGCAATGACAGCACGAGGCCGGCAGCCGCCAGCAGGATCGCGCCGGGAACGACGGGTGGCAGCGTAAGTGCTGCCAAAAGCAGCGCCGCGACAAGGGCGGCGGCGCCGCGAAGCGGCCAGGTGGCGGCGCCGGCATGGGGTGTCAGCCATATCTCGGTCGAGAGCGCCAGCGCGATCGTGGCCGCAGCCGGAAGGGGTGCGGTGGCGAAGGCGTCCCAAAGCGGGGCGTGCGAGAGGGCGAGAAAGACGAGGATGTAGCAAAGATGCCCCAGCGCCAGCGCGGCGGCCCCGTAAAGCGTGGCCGCACGCCGGCCTTGCGAAAGCGCAACCACGCCGATCGCGGTGAGAAGCAGTGCGGTGGTCAGCAGCGCCGGGCCGCCGCCGAGCGACGAGGCAAGCGCGAAAAGCCCGAGTGCCATGCCGTTCAGGACTCCCGGCCATATCCGGTCGCGCCCGCCGAGCGGCAGGCTGACCAGCGCAAATGCGAGGCCGGTTACGGCGATCCAGAACACGCTGGCGGGCATGGGGACTCCTTCGGATTTGGCGCAGTCTAGCCGGGCCGCGGCCCCCCGCAACCCGCGATTGCGCTTGGCAATCGCTACGGTTTGCGATGAAACTCGGCGCGAAGGGATTTGCCAATGCAACGCGCCGTTCTTGGATTTGCGATCGTGACCCTGCTGCCGGTGCCGCTGCTGGCCGTGGGCGGCTTTCTGGGCGGCTGGTGGATCGGGGCGGCGGCGCTCTATCTGACCGTGCTGGCGATGGCGCTGGACCGGCTGATCCGGCTGGCAGCACCCGCCGCCGATCCGGCAGCAGAGTTTCCGGCCGCTGACGCGCTGTCCGCGGGTCTGGCGGTGGCGCATTTCGGGCTGATGCTGCTGGCGGTGGCTGCCGTATCGGGCGTGACCGGGCTGGTCTGGTGGGAACAGGTGCTGGCGCTTCTTCGGCTTCGGGCTGTTCTTCGGGCAGGTCTCGAATTCAAATGCGCATGAGTTGATCCACCGTAAGCATCCGGTGTTACGGCGGCTGGGGATGTGGGTCTTCATCACGCATCTTTTCGGGCATCACACCTCGGCCCATCCCAAGGTGCATCACCGCCATGTCGGCAGCGACGGCGACCCGAATTCGGCGCGGGCAGGCGAAAGCTATTATCGGTTTCTGCCGCGTGCCTGGATCGGGTCCTTCGCGAAGGGATTTCGCGCCGAGATCGCCAATCCGGCTGAGCAGGCCTGGTACCGGCATCCTTACGTACTTTACGTCGCAGGCGGGCTGGGCTGCTGCCTGCTGGCGCTTGTCATCGGCGGCTGGGCGGGGCTTGGCGCCTATCTGGCGCTGGCGGGCTATGCGACGGCGCAGTTGCTGCTGTCGGATTATGTGCAGCATTACGGGTTGCGGCGGCGGGTTCTGCCGGGCGGGCGGCTGGAGCCGGTCGGGCCACAGCATTCCTGGAATGCACCGCACTGGTTCACCGGGCGGCTGATGCTGAACGCGCCGCGCCACTCCGACCACCACGCCCATCCTTCGCGGCCCTATCCGGCTCTGGCGATGCCGGCGCCGGACGAGGCGCCCGACCCTGCCCCGCAGCCTGCCGGTGATGGGGATGATCGCGCTTGGCCGCGCCGCTGGCGGGCGCTGATGGATCCGCGCGCCGAGGCGTGGATGCTGCGGCGGCTCACGGCAGAGTGACGCCGACGGGCGCGCCGCCTCTGGCCCCTGTCGCGCGATTCTGGCAGATTACCGCCATGATGCGATATCTTCTGGCACTTCTGCTGACCTCTGCCCCGGTTCTTGCCGAAACGCCGATGAGCGGAGCGGAGTTCGAGGCTTATACGACGGGCAAGACGCTGACCTATTTCGAAAGCGGCTATGCCTACGGCACCGAGCGCTACAAGTCGAACCGGCAGGTGACCTGGGCGTTTGACGGCGACGATTGTCAGGATGGCGAATGGTACGAGCCGCAACCGGGGCTGATCTGCTTTGTCTACGACGATGGCATCAATGGTCCGCAATGCTGGAACTTTTTTCGCTCTGAGAACGGGTTACGCGCGAAATTCGCCAATGATCCGGATGGCCGGGAGCTTTATGAGACCCGGCCAAACAGCAAGCCGCTTGTTTGCCTGGGACCCGATGTCGGGGCTTAGGGGGCTGTCCGCCCCCTCCCCCGGACAAGATCCGGGGTTCACCCCCGAGGATACTTTCCGACAAATAATGATCAGAGGAGCTGGCCCTGTTCCGGCGGGTTCTCGGGCTTTGGTTTGGCCTTTGGCCGGCTGCCGCCGCCGACCGAGGAGTCTGCCATCGGCAAACTCGATTTCCAGCGCGGAGGCCTTGGCGGCGGCAGTCGTGGTGGTCACGACGGCGCCGTCGCCGCGCACCACGGCGTAGCCGCGTTTCAGGGTTTCGGTATAGCCCAGCGTCTGGCGCATCCGTTCCAGCGCATCGAGGCGGCGGGTCCAGCCATCGATCTGGGTTCTCGCGACCCGGGTCAGACGGTCGGAGGCCGCGGTGAGGTCGCGGCGTTTTCGGTCGGTGTCGCGGGTCAGAAGACCGGGTTGCAGTCGCTGGCTGCGGCCGGTGCAGACGGGCGCGGGCGGTCGAGATCAGATTGCGCAGCGCACCGGGGCGCAGACTGCCGGACAGTTCCGACAGATGGACGCGGCGTTTCTGTGTGACGGTGCGCAGCGCGGCGGGCAGGCGCTCGGCGGCGCGGTCGAGGCGCTGGCTGGCGTTCTCGACCAACACCTGCGGTTTCGGCAACGCGCGCGACGAGATCGCGCAAACGCTGGCCGCGCTGGGTGAGCGATTGCATCAGAGCGCGGCCGAGGCGGGCCTCTTGTTCGGCGGTCCAGGCGAGAAGATCGAGACGCACCGGCACCGCGAGCTCGGCCGCCGCCGTGGGCGTGGGCGCGCGGATATCGGCGACGAAGTCGATCAGCGTCGTGTCGGTTTCATGCCCGACCGCCGAGATCAGCGGGATCTTCGAGGCGAAGGCGGCGCGGGCGACGATTTCCTCGTTGAAGCCCCAGAGATCCTCGACCGAGCCGCCGCCGCGCGCGACGATCAGAAGATCGGGGCGCGGGATCGGGCCGCCGGGGTCAAGTGCGTTGAACCCCTCGATGGCACGGGCGACTTCGGGGGCGCAGGCCTGACCCTGCACCGCGACCGGCCAGATCAGCACGCGGCGCGGGAAGCGGTCGCGCAGGCGATGCAGGATGTCGCGGATCACGGCCCCCGAAGGCGAGGTGATGACGCCGATGACCTCGGGCAGAAACGGCAGTTTCTGTTTGTGGTCCGGGGCGAAAAGGCCCTCGGCGGCCAGCGCTTTCTTGCGCGCCTCCAGCATCGCCATAAGGGCGCCCGCCCCGGCAGGTTCGATATTGTCGACGATCAGCTGGTATTTCGACTGGCCGGGGAATGTGGTCATACGGCCCGACGCGATGACCTCCATACCTTCTTCCGGGCGCACGGCGAGGCGAGCCGCCTGGCCTTTCCAGCTGATCGCGGCGATCACCGCGCGGTCGTCCTTGAGATCGAAATAGAGATGCCCCGAGGCGGGGCGCGAGACGCGACCGATCTCGCCCCGGACGCGGACCTGACCGAATTCGCCCTCGATGACGCGTTTTACCGCGCCCGAGATCTCGGAGACGGTGTATTCATGGGCATTCGGGCCGGGGGACGGGTCTTCGAGAAGGTCGGACATCGCTTCGCCTTGTGCATCGTTCTGGGCGACCTTAGAACGCGGGCGGACGAAGGCCAAGCGGGGGCGCGACGATGAATATCCTGATACTGGGCGGCGGCGGGCGCGAACATAGCCTGGCTTGGGCGGTGAAGCAGAACCCCAAATGCGACCGGCTGATCGTGGCACCGGGCAATGCCGGGATCGCCGAGATCGCGGAATGCGCGTCGTTCGACATCTGCGACGGCGGCATGGTGGTGACCTTCGCCGAGGAAAACGCGGTGGATTTCGTGATCGTCGGACCGGAAGCACCCCTGGCGGCGGGCGTGGCGGACCGGCTGCGCGAGGCCGGCATCCTGACCTTCGGGCCATCCGAGGCGGCGGCGCGGCTGGAAGCCTCGAAGGCGTTCACCAAGGAAATCTGCGATGCGGCTGGTGCGCCGACGGCGGCCTGGGCGCGGTTCGACGCGGCGGAGCCGGCGAAGGAGTATATCCGTGACCGCGGCGCGCCGATTGTCGTCAAGGCCGACGGGCTGGCGGCGGGCAAGGGCGTGATCGTGGCGATGGATGAGGATACCGCTTTGACGGCGGTCGACGACATGTTCGGCGGCGAGTTCGGGGCGGCCGGGGCCGAGGTGGTGATCGAGGAATTCATGGCGGGCGAAGAGGCCTCGTTCTTCGTTTTATGCGACGGTGCGACGGTGCTACCGATCGGCACCGCGCAGGACCACAAGCGGGCTTTTGATGGCGACAAGGGACCGAACACCGGCGGGATGGGGGCCTATTCGCCGGCGCCGGTGCTGACCGATGCGATTGCCGAGGCCGCGTTGCGCGAGATCATCGAGCCGACAATGAAGGTGATGGCCGCGCGCGGGATGCCCTATCAGGGCGTACTTTATGCCGGGCTGATGATCGAAGATGGCAAGCCGCGGCTGGTGGAATACAACGCCCGTTTCGGCGATCCGGAATGTCAGGTGCTGATGATGCGGCTTGGCGCACAGGCGCTCGACCTGATGCTGGCTTGTGCCGAAGGGCGGCTGGCGGGCGTTCAGGTGAACTGGGCCGAGGATCACGCGCTGAGCGTTGTGATGGCGGCGGAGGGCTATCCGGGGGATTATGCGAGAGGCTCGGTGATCGGCGGGCTGGAGGGTCTGCCGGAGGACTCGGCGCATATGGTGTTTCATGCCGGGACGCGCGAGGCGGATGGCAAGGTCGTGGCGAGCGGCGGGCGGGTGCTGAACGTCACCGCGCGCGGCGCGAGTTTGCGCGAAGCGCGGGATCGGGCCTACGCGTTGGTCGAGCGGATCGATTGGGCGCAGGGGTTCTGTCGGTCCGATATCGGCTGGCGCGCGCTTTGAGGATCGGATCGCCGGCGCGATCCGATCGGGCCAGGGGGCTGTCCGCCCTCTCTGGGCCTGCGGCCCATTCACCCCCGAGGTTATTTGCCGACAAAAGATGGAGGTACAATGCGCAAGCCGGGAAGTGTCGCCGCCCTTGACCGGCTGGGTCGGGTGCGGTTGTCGCAGAATTTCTTTCTGCGGGAGTTTCTACAGTCCGAGATCGCGGCCTTTCACGGGCTGTCGAACATACCGGAGGATCCGGATCTGGCGATTGCGGCCGGCACGCGGCTTTGCGAAGAGCTGCTTGAGCCGCTGCATCGGACATTTGGCAAGGTCTGGGTGCGCTCTGCCTATCGGTCGCCCGAGGTGAACGGGTTCGGATCGCGGCAGCAGCGGGCCGGCAGGGCCGGTTATCCGGTCGGCTCGAACGCGATGAACCGGGCGCGACATATCTGGGACCAGCGCGACGCGGGCGGTCATATGGGGGCGACGGCCTGCATCGTGCTACCCTGGTTTGCAGACCGCTATGCGGCGGGGGCCGACTGGCGGGCGCTGGCCTGGTGGATCCATGACCGCCTGCCCTATTCCGAGCAGCAGTATTTCCCGCGCTACGCGGCGTTCAACCTGACATGGAGCGAAGCGCCGGTGCGCCGGATCGACAGCTACATTGCACCGCGCGGCTGTCTGACGAAGCCCGGGATGCCGAACTGGGATGGGTCGCATGCCGAAAGCTATGTGGGATTTCCGGCACTGGCCTAGCTGCGCCTCAGCGGCAGTTCATCGCCGCAGCGAAAGACGCGCGGCCGTGATGCGGGCCGAGCGCGCGGCTGGCGAAGCGGCCATTGGTGAAGTTGATGGCATGGATCTGTTGCCAGTTTGCATCCGCCACGATCATTTCCGGGGTTTCGGCGCAGGCGCGGATGCCGCCGGCGATGTCAGTCTCGCCGATCCGGTGGTTGGTGAAACCGGGAAGGTCGGCCACATGCGTGAGCTTGCCGCCCTTGAAGCGCCAGATGCGAAGCGTCTTGGCCAGATGCGGGCGATCGATATAGGCCAGTTCCACCCTTCCGTCTCCGTCGAGATCGGCGATACCAATCGGGGCAAGCCAGCGGTGCGTGCGGCCGATATGCGGGGTAGCGGCGATCAGGCCGCCGGGGCCGTAGATCGCCAACCGGGCGCCGCGGGCGATGTCGGTTTCAACCACGATCACCTCTGACTGGCCATCGCCATCGACATCGGCAAGGCGCGGTTCGGTGTCCTCGAAAACGCGGGTATCGGGAAGGGTCACGCGCAGACGGCGGCCCTGATCGGTGGTCATTTCCAGCGCGCCCCATTCGATCGCATCGCCCAGGATGCCGTGATCGTAGCGCGGGGTCGGATCGGTGTAGCGGGCAGAGGTGACGCCCTCGGCGCTGGCCGACGTGACCATCAGAGCCAGAAGCGTCGCCGCGCGCAGCATCAGATCTGCTTTTCCGGCATCTGCACGACGAGGCCGTCGAGCGCATCCGTCACCTTGATCTGGCAGGTCAGGCGCGACCGCGCCGGGTCGGGTTCATAGGCGAAATCGAGCATGTCCTCTTCCATCGCCTCTTTGCCGGGAGATCTTGTCGACCCATTCCGGCGCGACATAGACATGGCAGGTCGAACAGGCGCAGGCGCCGCCGCAATCGGCCTCGATCCCCGGAACGCTATTGTCGCGCGCGCCTTCCATGACGGTCAGGCCATTGGCAACCTCGACGACATGTTCGGTGCCGTTATGCTCGATATAGGTGATCTTGGCCATGCCGTCCTCTTTCTGCTGCCCGCACCCGGATTTAGGACATGGAGCGGGGTTTTGCCAGCCCCGATGCGGCCGGGACGATTGCGGATCGCCGCCGGGATCCGGCGATTGCCGGGGGCAAGGCTTTCGTCGGTCACCGATAGCCGCTATCCTTACCGAAAAGAACAGCCAGTATGGCAATCGAGCGGGATGATGACAGCTATGCGATATGCGGTTTGTGCGGTGCTTGCACTGGGACTTATCGGCTGTGCGCCCGGCCCGGAATCGGACCTGTCCTGGCTTGAGGATATCGATACCGACAACAGCGCCCCGGTTCCCTGCTACGAGACGGTTACCCTTGCCGCAGATTCGCCGCGCGAGGAGCGGATCAAGACGCCCTGCCCCTCCCAGATCACGCCGGAACTTGTGCAAAGCCTGCAGCGGGCCCTGGCTGCGCGGGGTATCTATGAAGGCCCCGTAACCGGGGTTTACGGAAAGCAGACGGCCGCCGCGGTCGAGACCTACCAGGCGGCCAGAGGTTTGCCGTCTTCGGTTCTGTCGCTGGCGTCAGCGCGCGAGTTGGGGTTGATCGCCTATCCGCGCCCCGACAGCCTGACGGCCCCGTCGCCAGAGCCGGTGGAGTAGGAACCGGCCGTCTGTGTCAGGGCGGCGCAGAGAACCCCGGCATCGGTGGCCTTTAGGGTCAAGGCGGCAGTTGATCCGAAATCCTCGATCCCGTGGTTCAGCGACGGGAACAGGGCCAGCAATTCGTTGCGATGATCCTGGTCGATGCCATCGAGCGATTGCGCGGTCAGAAAGAAGCTTTCCGTCAAGGCCCCATTGGCGCGGACGACCTGATGCCTGTCGAACATCAGATGGGTGTAGCGGATCCTTGGTTGCGAACGCAGCGAGACGCCGGGCAGGCCGCATAGATGTTTTGCCGCCACCAGCACTTCTGCTGCGCCGAACAGCATCTCGGCGGCGGCCGATTGCAGGAACATCCGGTGCTGTTGCGAAACCACGAGTTCCTGATCATTTCCTATCACGCCGGGTGCAAAGAACACGGGCGCGAAAGCACCGACCCCGTCGACCTCGGTCGAGCCGATCCAGCGCACGGGCTGCGGGCCGTTCTGCCGGGTCCAGACCGAATCACCAGCCTTGACCTGCTCGATCGCGCGGGCGCCGTCCGGCGTTTCGATCAGCGTCCCGGGGCCAAAACATGCAACGAAGGTGTTATAGTTGCTGGTTCCGTCGTTCGAGCCGCCGGTCTTGACATAAGAAGTGCCGGGTTGCAGCGGGCTGGTGGCACTGAACCCCCAGACATTGCTGGTTTGGCCATTTTGCGAGAATACCGTGATCGTGATCGTCGGTCCGGTGGGATTGCCCGACCCGTCGAGGGCGCGCAGAGTTATGAGCGACTCGGCCTCGACCTCGGTGCCGTTGCTAACGATGCCGCCGCCATTGGTGATGACGTGATCGCTCGCCCGGTCATCGTTGAACCTGTTGCCGCCGCCGCCGGTGTCGTTCAGCGTTACGGTCGTGCCGCCGCCGCCGGAATAAAGGAACACCGTGCCGTTCGGCGTATCGGAGTTGTTGATAACACCGTTGCCGACCAGACCGCCATTTGTGCTGGAGGTTACAACCAAGTTGGCGTTGTCGATCGCGAAAAAGCTGCGTAAAGGCATCAGAACTACTCACTTATTCTACTGTCGCGCGCCTTCTTAGCACGAAATTCACGGCATCGCGAAGACCCCAAAAAGACTGGCATGGGGCCGGTTCGCTGCTATCCGGGAAAATTTGCCCGGACCGGGCGTTTTTTGCAACGGCTTTGCACATCCGGCCCGAGATCGTTTGCCAAGGTCGGGAATCACCCCGAAAGCCCGGCTCAGCGTCCGTAAAGTCGCCGCGCCTCGGCATAGCTCAAGAGCCGCCGCTGCCCCTCGTCCCAAAGCTGCAACCGGACGCAGGCAAAACTTTCCATCAGTCCCAGTCGCTTAGCATTGGCCAGAACCGGGTGATCGCGCAACACTTCGGTCAGGCGATAGAACGGGATCCGCGCATAAAGGTGATGCACATGATGCACCCCGATGTTGCCGGTCAGCCAGCGCAGCACCCCCGGCAAAACGTAGTGAGAACTACCATGCAGCGCCGCATCATGCAGTTGCCAATCAGTCGAGTAGTCCCAGTGGGTCTCCTCGAACTGATGCTGCACGTAGAACAGCCAGACCCCGATCGAGGCGGCGATCAGGCTGGTCGGCAAAAAGACCAGGAGGAAAGGCATCAGCCCGCCGAACCAGATCATCAGCGCAAGCGCCAGCCCGATTGCGGCATTGGTGCCCATCGCGCTTACCCAGTATTTCGCACCCGCCCGCATCAGTCCGATCGGCAGACGGTTCTGCAACATGAACTGATAGGTCGGCCCGAGCCCGAAGAGCACCACAGGATGCCGGTAAAGTCGGTATCCCAGCCGCCCCCAGACCGATTTCTGCCGGTATTCCTGCACCGTCAGCGTGTGCACATCGCCCATGCCACGTTTATCGAGATTACCCGACGCCGAATGGTGAATCGAATGGGTTCGTTTCCAGACGTCATAGGGTGTCAGCGTCAGCACCCCGAGGATGCGGCCGATCCAGTCCCCGACATGCCGGTTGTTGAAGAACGCGCTGTGACCGCAATCATGCTGGATCACAAAGAGCCGCAGCAGGAACCCGCCATTAACAACCGCCAGCCCTGCTGCCAGCCAATAGCTGACCGACAGCGCGAACCACGCCGCAATCCAGAGCCCAACGAACGCCGCCACCGTGACGGTCAGTTCGAAGAGGCTGCGCAACTGGTTGGGCGCGCGATACCGCGCCAACACGTTCACCCAATCGCGCGCATCCTCGTGTTTCGGCGGCTCCGCCGGTATCACTGAACTATTGATCATCACCTGCCCATTTATCGTTCTTGAGTTCCAAATTAGTTAATGCATGCCAGATATCTGACAAAGCCCTTGCCGCGATAACGCTGCGGCACTCCCCGCAGATCATGAAAAAAGGGCCACCCTAAGGCAGCCCTGAAACTTTTTTGAAAAAGCGATCACTCGTCTTCCAGCGCCTCGATGGCCTTTTGCAGCGCATCCTTCTTGACCGTCTTGTCCTTGACCGTGGCCTGCTCGAAGACATAATCGACGACCTTGTCCTCGAAGATCGGCGCCTGGATCTGCTGGCGCATCTGCGGATTTTTCTGCACGTATTCAAAGAACTGACGCTCTTGCCCCGGATACTGCCGGGCCTGGGTCATCACGGCTTGGGTCATCTCGGCGTCGGACACCTCGATCTTCTGCGCGCGGCCCAGCTCGGCCAACAGAAGCCCCAGACGCACCCGACGCTCGGCCAGCTTGGTATGCTCTTTGGTCGGCGTGATCTCTGGGTGATCGTGGCCCTGATGATCGGGGTTTTCCTCGTGCCAGAGTTGATGTGCGATCTGCCCGGCCTCGGCCTCGACCAGCGTCGAGGGCAGTTCGAACTTTATCAGCTTGTCGAGCGCATCAAGCAGCCCGCGCTTCATCACCTGACGCGAGGCACCGGTATATTCCGCCTCCAGCCGTTCGGTGATCTGGGCCTTGAGGGCGGCCAGATCTTCGGCGCCGTATTGCTTGGCCAGCTCGTCATTCATCTCGGCGGCTTTGGGTTCCTTCACCGCCTTGATCGTGCACGTAAAGATCGCATCCTTGCCGGCCAGATTGGCGGCACCGTATTCCTTGGGGAAGGTCACCTTGACCTCGACCTCGTCGCCAGCCTTGACGCCAACCAGCTGCTCTTCAAAGCCCGGAATGAAGGAATTCGAGCCCAGAACCAGCGGATAATCCTCGGCAGCGCCACCGTCGAAGGCCTCGCCATCAACCTTGCCCAGGAAGTCGATCACGATCTGATCGCCGTCCTTGGATTTCGAGCCCTTCTTGCGGTCCTCGAAATTCTGCGCGGATTTGGCGAGGTTTTCGAGCGCCTCGTCAACATCCTTGTCCTCGGCCTTCACGACCAGCCGCTCCAGCTTGATCTTGGACAGATCCACCTCGGGGATCTCGGGCAGAGCCTCGTAGTTCATCTCGACCGATACGTCGTCGCCCTCTTTCCAGTCCTCGTTGGTCATCTTGACCTCGGGCTGCATCGCCGGGCGGTCACCGCTATCCTCGAAATGCTTGGACATCGCGCCGTCGATGCTTTCCTGCATCGCATCGCCCAGAACCCGGGGGCCGAACTGCTTTTTCAGCAGCGCCATCGGCACCTTGCCCTTGCGAAAGCCCTTCATCTCGACGTCAGGCTGCGCCTCGACCAGCTTTTCATTGACCTTGGCATCAAGCTCCGCCGCCGTCACGACGATCTGGTAGCCGCGCTTCAATCCGTCCTTCGTGGTCTCGGTGACCTGCATCTTTGATCCTTTTCAACGTCAACGGGGCCGCGCGCGCAGCCCGCCAATAATTTAGCCGTCCTTTTATGGGCGCGTCGCTTTGGGCGCAAGGCGAAAACGGGCGGTTTTGGAGGGCTCAGCGGAGCCGGAACCGGGTGCGCAAGCCAAGGCCGAGGAAGAAGAGGAGCGCGCGTCGGTTGATGTTGGATCCTAAACCACGGACTTAGAGCTTGACGACTCCGATAGTGGGCGAAAATCACTGGAAAGTTAAACGTTTCCGCGCTCATCGCTTTGTTCCTATCGATTGCTTCGGACCGCCAGATCGAAGTCGTCCAACGGAATCTTGACCGATCAAAAGTTATATGGCTTGCCGGTTGAGTCCCAAGGTCTGGTGATCAGCGCTTGAAATGCTTCTGGCGATAGCTCCTCAAGAGACCTTGGTCGCTTCCTATGACGATGCGTGATATTGCGTAGTATCTTCTTGGTCCTTGTAATGGGAACTTTGGGGGCGATCGAAGACAGAAATCCAGTCAATCTTAGAAGCTCGACTAGCGGCTCGACGTCGAACGACAAGCCACTCTCTTGAGCCCCCTCTAGAACCCAAAGTAACGAACTCATGGACTGATCGTCGAGGCGCACGGCACCGCCGATTACGCCGTGGTTACCAGGAAACCAGACCTGCCGGTAATCGGAACGTTCTCCGTATGCAGAAGAATTCAGTTCCGCGGGATTCTCCCAGAGTACGGGCTCGAACAACACTCTTTCTTCGTCCAGTGCGACAGCGTGGCGCGCGGCTCTTAATGACAGGGGCAACAGCCCGTCGAACGCCGAGAACTTGTGTCGAAACTGTCCCCACATAAACCTATCTGAAAAGGGTAGCCCCACTGCGCTGACCATATCCCAGACGCCCAAGTACCTGATAGTTATTAGACTTGAAGGGCCGAGGTCGCGTTCTTGCCGCCACCTTTGCTCCTCTAAGGTTGTTGATACCAACGGAGAATTGCGAGCGCGGAACTCGAAATCTTTGACTGAGTTTCCCCGACTGCCTCGTTCGGCCTTGGCAAAATGCTCAACCATTTCGGGAATACTTCGGAGTTCGTTTCTGGGTGGAATTCCACACACGTTAGCAAACCAACTCAAAAGGAATGCCGTATATGCACCACGCGAATAGCCAAAAATGAAAATTTCATCTCCGGGTTCGAAATTCATCGCAAGCTGAAATACCGCGCTTTCGAGGTTCTGCTTCAGACCCCACCCGAATGCCCCGCCGCCGATAATATCGATGTACCTAGACAACCGAGATGATCCTGTTCCCACGCCGAGTCCGGGGACATAAACCACTAGCTGCTGAACTCCATCCGGGGAGTAATGCAATGTTGCTTCGGACAACCGGGCGACGTGCGTAGAACCACGACTATCCAACGCGCTTGGCCTATGCTGCTCCAAGTTCCGTCACAAAAAATCACTATGCGTTTCATCTACACCTCCCTCTGCGGAACCTCGATGAAATGTGGCGACTAACCCGGACCAACGCTTGACTGCCGTCAACATCGAAAACCTTTGTCAGACCAAGTTCAAACCGAGCGACGCTTCGAATTCCAAATGAGAGGTTCTTTGCTCAAACGTTATGAGTACAAACCACGGGTTCTCCGCTGCCGGTTTCAGCTTGCCCTCTGCCACGTCACACCCTCCTGAAATCGTCACGCAAGGCTACGTCGCCACTCGCCGCTGAGGCAAGCATTCTGCGCGTCAGAATCCGCTGCCGGAACCGGGCGGGCGGCCCAGAAGGCGGTGCAGAATCGCGGCCAGTTCCGCCCGTTGGAACGGCTTGTTCAACAGGATGATCTCCAGATCGGCCTCGCCTTTCCCGGTCTCGGTGACATCGGGGTAGCCGGACATCAGCGCGACGGGCAGATCGGGCCGGGACTGCATAAGCTCGCGTGCAAACTCCAGACCGCTTGCACCGCCCGGCAAAACGACATCCGACAGAACCAGGTCGACCTTGACGCCTTGATCGAGGTGTACTTGGGCCTCGGCCACGGTCGCAGCCTCGATAGCCCGGTAGCCCAGGCTTTCCAGCATGCGGCGCGCCAGTTCCCGGACCTCGGGATTATCCTCGACGACCAGAACGGTCTCGCCATTGCCTTGCATATTGTCATCCGCCGTTTCGGTGCGGGACGATGGCGGCGGGGCCTTTGCGCGCGGCAGCAGCATCGTGATCGTGGTGCCGGCATGCTCTTCGCTTTCGATGTCGAGATGGCCGCCTGACTGCATCACGAAGCCGTAGACCATCGACAGGCCAAGCCCCGAACCCTGCCCGACGCCCTTGGTGGTGAAAAACGGGTCGATCGCCCGTTTGCGGGTGTCCGCATTCATCCCCTCGCCATTGTCCGACACGGTTATCGAGACGAACTCGCCGCCCGCCAGCAGGTCGCCACGATCCTCGGTGACGCCGTTCCGGGTCACGTTGGCGCAACGGATGACCAACTGCCCGCCGTTCGGCATCGCATCGCGGGCGTTCAGGGCAAGGTTCAGAATGGCAGTTTCCAGCTGGCCCGGATCGGCCTGCGCCGGCCATGTGTCCGGGTCCGTAAAGAGCGAGACCTCGATCGGTTCGCCAAGCGCGCGGTCAAGGATCGCAAGCATATCCTGCAACAGCTTCGAGACATCGACCGCCCGTGGCATCAACGGTTGTTTGCGGGCATAGGCGAGCAGGCGCTGGGTAAGCTCGGCACCTCTTTCCACTGCGCGCAAAATCGGTGTGGTGACGCTTGGGTCGGTGCCGGGATCGTCCATCAGCAGTTCCGCATTGCCCCGGATGACCTGCATGAGATTGTTGAAATCATGCGCGATGCCGCCGCTTAGTCTGCCAATCGCCTCCATCTTCTGGCTCTGCCGCAGCGATCGCTCGAGGCCTTTTCTTTCGGTCACGTCGCGGAACACCACGACCACGCCGATGACCTTGCCGCCGGCTTCGCGGATCGGCGCGGCGGAATCGCTGATCGAGTATTCCCGACCACCACGGCTTAAAAGAACCGTGTCGTTGGCAAGGCCGACAATCTTGCCGCTGGCCAGACAACGCGTCACCGGGTTCGGTGCGGGCGCGCGCGAGGCCTCATCGACGATGCGGAATACGTCGGTGAGGTTCTGGTCAACGGCCTCTTGCTCCGTCCAGCCAGTCAGCTCTTCCGCGACCGGATTGATATAGGTCACCACGCCGTCGGGATCGGTGGTGATCACCGCGTCGCCGATGGATTCAAGGGTCACCATCGCACGTTGCCGCTGGACGAATTCCGAGCGCTTCAGATCGCTGATGGTTTCTTTCAGACGGGCGGCCATATCCTGCATCGTTCGACCGAGCGCTTGGATCTCTTGCGGGCCCGAAAGCTCGATCTTGGTGTCCAGATCTCCCGCCGATATTCGGCGAGCGGCCGCTGCCAGTTTCTCGACCGGCCGAACAATCTGCCGGGATTGATGCAGCGCCAGTAGCGACGCCGCAAACAAAAGCACCACCGCGCTGACCAGCGTCGCTGTGCGCATTTCCCTTGCGCTGGCCAAGGCAGCGTCCAAAGGGCGGGTCACGACGACAAAAGTGGGTTTGCCGACCAGCGACAGCTCTTTGAACGCAACAAGGCCGGGCCGGCCGTCGGCGAGTGGATGTCGGCCACTCGCCGTAGGCATGTCATAGACGCTTTCAGAGAGAACCTTGGCAGGTGAGCGATGTGCCAACACCTGCCCCGTGTCGCTGACCACAAATGCCTCGGTCTCGCCCGGCAGGTCGATGTCGGCAAGCAGGTCCCAGATCGGCTTGAACCGGACATGGGCGAGCAGGATGCGGGTGACGTCGCCTGTCCGGCGGTTAATGACCGGAATTGCGATGTCGAGCAGCGGCTCTCTCAATTCCGCGTCAAACTCGACCGGGCCCAAATAGGTGCTTTCATGGCTCCAGAAGTCGGGCTCAAGGAATTGCGCCTGCGACCAATGCTCGCTGTAGCGCGGCATGATGTCGGTGCGGGAGGCAAAGACCTCAACCTGCCCCGTGCCGGTAAGGATGAAGAGTTCCTGATAGACCTGATCATGTGCCAGCAGCCGACCGAAGCCGGCGGTGATTTCCTCCTTGCTCATTTCCGCAAGAACGTTGGTTCGCTCGAAGACCCGAAGCTCGCTCTGCCGGTCTGAAATGAACGATGCGATATCGCGCTCGACACGGGCCGCCAGTTCGTTTTGCAGGATCAGACTTCGGCGTTCGAACTCATCTGCGCTGCGAAGGCCCGCAAAAATGCCCAAAAGCAAAACCGGGATCGTCGCCAAGCCCACGACAACGACATAATAACGCGCGCGCAGACTACTAAACATGCGGGGCTCTGGGCCGGTGTCGGTACCGAACGACGAATGCGGCGGCTTCCGGCATGTGTCCGCTATTTCCCAAAATGATCTTCGCGCAGGATGACATCGGCCTGTTGCAGGATTTCCTCGGAAAGTTCGACGCCGATTCGAGCGGCGGCGGCGACGTTGACAGTCAGATAGAAGTCGGCGGTTTCAACCGGCATCGCCGCGGGATCGGCGCCACGAAGGACACGGTCGGCCATTCGCGCGGCCTGTACTCCTACTTCGTGGTGCACGATCCCATAAGACTTCGTTGCTCCGGCCAAGACCTGTGCTGTACTCGGGCCTGAAACCGGCAGGTTTCGCGCGTTTGCGGCTTTGATCAGGTCCTCTACCCGGTGGTTGACGGTGCTGTCCGGCAGCATGAAAACCGCATCAATTCCTTCTGGAAACTCTGCCAACATCGCCGAAACCTCATCAGCGTTACGGGCATGGGCATGAACGAGCACCAGGCCCAACTCTGGCGCGACCACTTCCAGTTGATTTGCGGCACTGACGGGTGCCGGATCATCCGGATCATAAGGCAGCAAGACACGTTGCACATCTGGAAAAACGCGACCTAGCAATTCAAGACGCCGGGCCTGATTTTGGCTCAGCATGACGCCGGTCAGGTTGCCTCCGGGCCGGTTGAGATCGGTCATCACGCCCGCCGCGACCGGGTCGGCGATGACGCCGAAAACCACCGGGACATTGCTGCCGGCCGTGGCTGCCCTGGCCGCGATGCCGGTCGGTGTTCCGGCGGTAAAGATCAGGTCGGCGCCATCCGTCACCATGGTCCTGATCGCGGATTGAAGCTCGTCCTGGGGGGTGGGTTTGCCGGCGAACAAGTATGTAAGGTTATCGCCTTCGACATAGCCAAGTGCGCGCAGTCCGTCCTGGAAACCTTCGACATTAAGCAGGCCGTTCGGATTGTTGGTAATCAGTCCGATCCTGAAGGAGGAACGGGTTTCGCGCTCTGGCGTCGCGCCAAAAGCCATTTGAAATCAGGACCGCTGTGGTTGCAACGAGGGCTGCCGCGAGAATGGCAAAGACAAGAAGTGCCGCAGACGATCTGTTCATAACTCTGAAAACCCCCAGTCGACCGCTGCAATACACCGAATTGCCTGTTGGCACTGCATGGATCACCAGACGCCCACCGTGCCTGATCGTCAGAAACTGTTAACGAAGTTCTTAATATTCGGTTAACAGGCCAACCGGAAAAATCGGTGTCTCCGGCTGCCATTGGCTGTTGCCGCCGCAGGACGCGTCAACGTCTGCGCAGCAATGCAATTGGCGGACCAAGGGTGGGACGACCATCATGTGATCTCACTCAACCTATTGATGAAATTACTGATTACTGCCTTGGATGGTGCGGGTGGAGGGACTTGAACCCCCACGCCTTGCGGCGCCAGAACCTAAATCTGGTGCGTCTACCAATTTCGCCACACCCGCATCCGGGCGCCTTCTAACAAAGCTGCAACAGGGATGCGAGGGCAAATCGCGAGGCCGAGAAAACTCTATCCAGACGGGAATTTTTGCCGTAGCCTGACAAAAAAAGAAGAACACGAGGCAGAACAAGGGGCAGCCCAATGTCAGTGATGACGGACGGGTGGAACACAGAGGACAGCTCTGTGAGCCGCCAGACATTATCGACGACCGGACTTTGTGAAGGCACGCGAGTGATGACGCTCGGGGGCAACCTGCCGGTTGAATATCTGTGCAAGGGCGACATGATCGTGACCCGGGCTGGTGCCCGAGAATTGCGCAAGATCACCGCACGACCGATGGCAGGCAGTCCCGTCCACGTACCGCGCAGCGCGCTGGGGCCGCGTCGGCCAGAGCGGGATATGTATCTGGCACCCGGCCAGGCCGTGCATGTGCGCGACTGGACCGGCAAGCGGTTGTTCGGCACCGATCAGCGCTCGGTTCCGCTGGGCCAGTTGGTGGATGACAGGACATTCTGCTGGTCCGATCTGGCCAGCGGGCTTCTGGTCTACAATCTGGAGTTCCTGACCCAGCAGGTGTTCTACGCCGAAGGCATGGAGGTCATGAGCGCCGACCAGCCGTTCCGGGTCATTCAGGGCATGGCGGCGGCCTAAAGGCCCAGATCCTTGTAAACCAAGGGTAACTGCTCGGGCAGATCTTCGGCTATCAGCCCGGGCCCGAAACTGCGCGCGCATTCCACATGCAACCAGGCACCGGTTTCCGCCGCTTGCATCGGATCGAAGCCGCGCGCCAGAAGCCCGGTGATGAACCCTGCCAGCACATCACCCGAGCCCGCCGTCCCCAGCCACGGTGCTGCGCGGTCATAATGGGCCGAGTTGATGCTGCACCGTCCCGACGGATCGGCGATTACCGTATCGGGCCCCTTGTAAAGCACCACGCAGCCGGTCCGTTTTGCGGCCTCGCGGGCTGCATCGACCTTGGAATAGGCCGGGCCCTTGGTGGCCGGGGCGCTGAGTTTTTCGGAAATATCGGGGAAGAGCCGGGCGAATTCTCCGCCGTGCGGGGTTAGTATAACTTTGTCATGCAACAGTTTGAAACGGTTTGGTTTATCCTCTGCCAGCCAGGTCAGTGCGTCTGCATCCAGCACACAGGACCGCCCTGATTTCAGCCCGACCGTCACGACCTCACCCGCCGCATCCAGCCCCAGCCCCGGCCCGACGCACAGCGCATTGATCCGCTCATCTTCCAGCGCGACCTTCAGCCCGTCGACCACACCGCCACCCGAGACCGCCCGCAACATGATCGCATCGAGCCGCGCCGCATTCTCGGCCAGCGCCTCTGCCGGGCAGCCCAACGTCACCAGCCCCGCCCCAATCCGGAGCGCGCCGCGCGCCGCAAGCCGCGCGGCGCCGCCCTTGCCGGGACCACCAGAGAGGATCAGAGCGTGGCCGTGGGCGTATTTGTAATACGCATTGTCCTTGAGAAGGCCGGAACGACGATGCCAGTCCATGCTCGGCGACGAAACCACACGGATCTGGCCGCGATCCCTGCTTAGGGAGAGGGCGCTGACATTGCCGCCGCCAAGACCGATATCTGCAATCCGAATCTTTGTGCACAACCTGGGTGCCTCGCCCAAGACATGCCCGGCTTTCCGACTGTGAAAGGACACCGTAAGATGCGCAGCGATGCCGCCCCAATGTTGTTTTTCGTCAGACGCGCCCAACACCTTGCCGGAATCCGCGCAAACTCCGGAAACGATATCGACCGCGACAAAGCGCGGACGGGAATATTCACCTGTGCACCAGAAATCATCGTTAAAGATCTCGTGACACAAACTGTTCGGTGCCCAAAGGAGTGGTGCAGCGCGCGTCAGGCCCGTTCCAAATAGTGCATCAACGACAACGTCGGATGCCTCCATGAGATCGTAGTCGTGGCGTATTTTGTCTTTTGTATCCTCGGCCGAGATCGCCGAAACCTCCCCCATCGCCCCCCACCGCTCATAATTCACCCGCGCATCAGGCGGCAGCTTGTCGGGGTCGCCGTAAAGAAACACCTCCACCTCCCAGCCCCATTCCTTCAGCAGTCGCGCCACGACGAACCCATCGCCGCCATTATTCCCCGGCCCGCACAGCACCACCGCACGGTGCGAGGTCGCGCGCAGGTCCGGCCATTCCTCGAAGATCGCCGCGACCACGCCGCGGCCGGCACGTTCCATCAGCTCCAGCCCGGTGACCTCTCCGCTGGCAATCGCCGCCTGTTCGATGGCCCGCATCTGCGCAGCGGTCAGAAGTTCGGTCATGGCAAAGCCCTCAAAGTTCGCAAATCGCCCCCAAAACGCGCCATTTGCACAAAATTTAAGCACAAGCACCGGAATCGCCCGCGCGCCCTGCCCCCAGCCACCCTAGCGAATTGTGACCGGCCAAGAGAAGTGGTCAGACACGCGGGAACTGAATTTCAGGGGAGTCGCGCCATGAAAAAGATCGAGGCCATCATCAAGCCGTTCAAGCTGGACGAGGTCAAAGAGGCCTTGCAGGACGTGGGCGTGCAGGGTCTGAGCGTGATCGAGGTCAAGGGCTTTGGCCGCCAGAAGGGCCATACCGAGCTGTATCGCGGCGCCGAATATGTCGTCGATTTCCTGCCCAAGGTGAAGATCGAGGTCGTTCTGGCCGACGATCAGGTCGATGCCGCTATCGAGGCCATCGTGGCCGCCGCCAAGACCGACAAGATCGGTGACGGCAAGATCTTCGTCTCGACCGTCGAACAGGCGATCCGCATTCGGACCGGCGAGACCGGCGACGCGGCAATCTGACACCGGGCGCGTGTTCCGACCGACCGCGCCACACGACAACTCTAACCAAAGGGGACAGGGTCATCATGAGCAACAAGGACCTACTCAAGACAATCAACGACGAGGATGTCGAATATGTCGACATCCGCTTTACCGATCCGCGCGGCAAGTTGCAGCACGTCACCGTGGTGGCCGATCTGGTCGATGAGGATTTTCTGGAAGAAGGCTTCATGTTCGATGGCTCATCCATCGCTGGCTGGAAGTCGATCGACCAGTCCGACATGAAACTGATGCCGGATGCCAAAAGCGCCTATATCGACCCGTTCTATGCCGAAAAGACGCTGTCGATCCATTGCACCGTGGTCGAGCCTGATACCGGCGAGTCCTATGACCGCGACCCGCGCGGCACCGCCGAACGCGCCGAGGCTTACCTTAAGTCCACCGGCATCGGCGACACGTCGTATTTCGGACCAGAGGCGGAATTCTTCCTGTTCGACGACGTGCGCTACTCTGTCTCGATGAACAAGGTCTCGTTCCAGGTCGACGCGCTGGACGCATCCTGGAACAGCGATACCGAGTATGAGATGGGCAATACCGGCCACCGCCCCGGAGTGAAGGGCGGCTACTTCCCGGTCAACCCGATCGACGACGCGCAGGATATCCGCGGCGAGATGCTGTCGACAATGAAGCGGATGGGCATGAAGGTGGACAAGCACCACCACGAGGTCGCGTCCTGCCAGCATGAGCTGGGGCTGATCTTCGGCACGCTGACGCATCAGGCCGATGAGATCCAGAAGTACAAATACGTCATTCACAACGTCGCGCAAGCCTATGGAAAGTCAGCAACTTTCATGCCCAAGCCAATCTCTGGCGACAACGGCACGGGCATGCATGTCAACATGTCGATCTTCAAGGACGGCAAGCCGCTGTTCTCGGGCGACAAATATGCTGACCTGAGCCAAGAGGCTCTGTGGTTTATCGGTGGCATCCTGAAACACGCCAAGGCGCTGAACGCGATCACCAACCCGACCACCAACAGCTACAAGCGCCTGATCCCCGGTTTCGAGGCCCCCGTGCTGCGCGCCTATTCCGCGCGCAACCGGTCGGGCTGCGTCCGGATCCCGTGGGCCGAAAGCCCGAAGGCCAAGCGCGTCGAGGCGCGGTTCCCGGATCCGGCGGCAAACCCGTATCTGTGTTTCTCGGCGCTTCTTATGGCCGGTCTTGACGGTATCAAGAACAAGATCGACCCCGGCCCGTCCTCGGACAAGGATCTTTACGATCTGCCGCCGGAAGAACTGGCCTCGATCCCGACCGTCTGCGGTTCGTTGCGCGAAGCGCTGGAAGAGCTGGAGAAGGACCACGAGTTCCTGCTTGCATGGCGACGTGTTCTCGAAGGGTCAACTGGAAGGCTACATGGCGCTGAAGTGGGAAGAGGTTTACGCCTACGAACACACGCCGCACCCGATCGAATACAAGATGTATTACAGCTGCTGATCCGGTTTTCGGATCGACGGGAAAGGGCGCCTTCGGGCGCCCTTTTTTGCTTGGGACGGAAACAATCCCATGCTTTTGGTTACGACTGTTCGAAAGTCCCACCGGGACATCCGCCACGCCCCTTTGGATTTGCTCTTTTTCGGCGCAAAAACGCCCGATTCATAGCGGAGGTTTGGCTGATCACCACAAGGGGCTGCCAATGCCGACTGTCGAAGCGACGCTGCTTTACTCCGACCCATCCCTGCCTGCCCTCGATACCTTACGCGACGCGCTGAACGCCAGTCTGGCGCGGCTTGGCGTAAAGGTGGAAAGCACCGATGATAAGGACCAGACCCAGGCGGTTTATTCCAGCCGTGACTGGCAGATCGTCCTGAGTGACTCCGCCGTGCCGCTGGCGGCCGAAACGCTGCACGGCGCGATGGATTCGATCCTTTCGCAAAGCATGATCGGCGGATTGGCCGAGACCCTGCGCCACCATGCCGGGCATGTCAAAGTCACCGTCCTGCCCTTCGGCCAGCCCACCACTCCGGCCACCTGGCTGGCCGCCCAGCGTGTGGCCCATGCCGCGGCGTCAGTTGTGGCGGCGATCCGCGAACCCGCCGCGCTTCTGTGGCAACCAGCACATCAGCTTGTGACTGGCGGGCAATACGCCCAGATGGCGACGGACCCGACGCCCTGGACGCTGTTCGCAAGCGCCCGGCAGGCCCGAACGCAATCGCCCGGACGGTCCACCCTTCGCATCGACAATGCCGCGGACTTCATCGGCCGCCCGATCCTGTTTCCCGAGACGGGCCTGCCCGTGGATCAAGCCTATGCCGCCGCGCTCGCCTTTCTACGCCATGCCGTCGAAACCGGCGCGCCAATCCCTGATGGCCACAGCTTCGGGCCCGAGGATGGCTATCTGGTGAAGGTCACCCATGCCAACCGCGACCGAGGCGCAACCGATGGGCAGCTTCGTGCTGCGCTCGCTTGCTGCGGGCAAACGCCCTGGCACTGACAGCGACACCGCGCCGCCGCTTCCGGCCGCCCTACAATTGTCTGACGAACTGGTGCTGGACCAGACCCGCGAACGCACCCGCAGCTTCGCGATCAGTTTCCTGATGCTGGTCCTGTTGCCGCCTGTCGGCCTTCTGCTGCTGTTCATGAACGGCCTTTCGCGGCCCAATGCCGCCAGGACCGGGCTGATCGCGATGACGGCGCTGGCAATTGCGATGGTGCTTGGCGCCTACGTCTTTCTGAACATGGGCGACGAGGATACCGCGGCCCTGCACCAGCCCGTCGCGATTGATGTGAAACGGCTGGCCGACTAAAGCTTTTCGGCCCTGACCCCCAGGCATCTCGTATCGGACTCCGCGTTCGAGCCTATGCGAGAGGCAGCGTATTGCGAGTCAGGATCTTGCCGAACCGCTGGTGCGATCGCGACGTAAGGCGTCAAGGCTTTCGGCCTGTTCGCGGGTCAGGCTTTCCGACCGCACCATCACCGTATGGATCGAGAACAGCACGGCATCGCTGACCGGCAGCCGCAGCAGGCATTGCCGTTCCGACCGAACAAAAGGTGCCGGATGTGCTGCGGGCGGGCGCGGGTCGGCCTCTGATCGCGGCGCGAAGAGTGTCGGATGATCCCAGAAATGCGCATTGGCGCGCCAAAGCGGGCGCTCTGGCCGGATCGCATCGAACAGGCGCTGCACCCGGCGCGCGATATCCGCATCGTAGGATGGAATCGGGTCATGTATCGCGATCAGCGGGCGCATGAACTTCTCGGCCAGCATCCAGCTTGCCGGAAAGCACAGGACCGCGCCGGTCAGCACATGCTCGGCGCCCACCTGCTGCATCAGGCACAGATCCTCCTGCACCAGCCGCCCCGCCACCGCCAACGGGTCGCCTCGGTCCAACAAGACGACAACCCCATCAGGGCGCTTCACTTGCGTCTCATCAACCTCGAAACCCGGCAGAACGGACACCGCCGCAAGAACCTGATCCAGCGCCTCTTGCGCCGCTGGGAGGGCGTCGGAGTGGGTTTTCAGCACCTCGTCACAGCGCTCTGCAATCAACGCGTCGCGCAGCGCCATCTGCCCGGCATAGGCCTCGTCGATCACGATCCAGTCTGCCGGGTCCAGCGGCAGAACCCCCGGCAACCGCGACAAGCGCGGATCGGACCAGGGCGAGACTGGCAGCGAAGATTGCAGAACTTCCGTCATCCGGCCACCCTATCGCCACGCGCAGGCGGATCGAAGTCGAAAATGACGCTGTTTTCTGTCGGAATCAGGCACGACTTCGGGACCCGGTTCGCCCGATCCTAGGCGGAAATGGAGGTTGGCACATGGACACCCACTACAGCGACACCCGCAAGATCGACCCGACCCGCGGCACCACGCTTGGCGACGGCACCCCGAACGATGCCGACCGGATCGAGATCGGGCCGACGCAGCTTGCCTTCCGCGAATGGGAAGCTGCCGGTCTGGCCCTGCCCAATCTTGAAAAGATGCGCGCGTTTCGCTGGAAGCGGCTGACGCAATCCGTGATCGACCGCGACTATGGCGGCGTGCTGATGTTCGACCCGCTCAATATCCGCTACGCGACCGACAGCACCAACATGCAGCTTTGGAATACCCATAACCCGTTTCGCGCCGTCTTGGTCTGCGCCGATGGCTATATGGTGATCTGGGATTACAAGAACTCGCCGTTCCTCTCGACCTTCAACCCCTTGGTGCGCGAACAGCGCTCGGGCGCGTCGATGTATTACTTCAGCACCGGGGATCGCGGCGAGGAAGCCGCAGAGAAATTCGTCGCCGAGGTCAAGGACCTGATCCAGCAACATGGCGGCGGCAACATGCGGCTTGGCGTCGACAAGATCCAGATCCACGGCTACCGCGCGTTGCAAGCCGCAGGATTTGACGTCAAGGACGGCGAGGAAGTGACCGAGCAAAGCCCGCTGCGATCAAGGGCCCGGACGAAATCCTTGCCATGCGCTGCGCCTGCCATGCCTGCGAGGTCGCCGTTGCCGAGATGGAGGCTCGCCCGCATCAAGGCTCGGCCAGCTCCGAAGACGACATCTGGGCGGTGCTGCACGCCGAAAACATCAAGCGCGGCGGCGAATGGATCGAAACCCGGCTGCTGGCCTCTGGGCCCGCGCACCAATCCGTGGTTTCAGGAATGCGGTCCGCGCATCGTGCAGGACAACGAGATCGTCGCCTTCGACACCGACCTGATCGGCAGCTACGGCATCTGCGTCGATATCAGCCGCACATGGTGGATCGGCGACCAGACGCCCGCGCCCCGACATGATCGACGCGATGCAGCATCGCGCATGAACACATCATGACCAACATGGAAATGATGCAAACCCGGTGTCACGCATCAAGGATCTGACCTGCAACACCCATGTGCTGCCCGACAAGTACCAGAAGCAGAAATACGGCTGCCTGATGCACGGCGTCGGTCTTTGCGACGAATGGCCGCATGTCGCCTATCCTGACAAGTACAGGCCCGGCGCCTTCGACTATCAGCTGGAGGCCGGCATGGTCTTGTGCGTCGAGGCGCTGGTCAGCCCGGAGGGCGGCGATTTCTCGATCAAGCTGGAAGATCAGGTGCTGGTCACCGAGACCGGGTTTGAGAACCTGACGAAATACCCGTTTGACGCGCAGCTGATGGGCACGGCCTGATTTACCGGTCGGACACCGGCAGTTCGAACCGCGCCACAATCCCCAGATGGTCCGAGCCTGCCGCCGGTCGCACTTCGGTCCGGCCATTGGTTCCGGCGGGCAGGAAGATATGGTCGATGGGCAACGGCAGCAGCGGACCTGAAGGCACATAGGTGCCGAACGATGGTTCAGCGCGCTCAGCCCGCGCGGCCTTGGCAATTGTCTGTACGCTGTTGCCCCAGGGGACCATGTTGAAATCGCCCCCGATCATCACCGGGCCTTCCAGCGCGCGAAGTAAGTCGGCAATCCTAAACGCCTGCTCAGCCTGGTCCGCAGGATAGGGCCAACCCAGATGGATCGAGACCAGCCACGGCTGGCCTCCGTCCGGCAGACGCACCTGTGCCGCGGCAAGGCGCATCGGTGCCTTGTCCTCTCGTTCCTCCATCGGGCAAATCTGGGTGTCCGGCAGCAGCGGAAACCGGCTGAGGATACCGATCGTCGCTTCCGATGCCTCGCCACAGATCAGCTTGTATTCGTAGGCATCGAAAAGCTTGCCCAGCCATCTTCGGTCATGTGATGTGATTTCCTGCAGGGTAACGAAATCGGGATCGAGCGACAGGATTTCATCCATCACCTCCATCCGCGACCACTGCTTCCTGAAGAGGTTCTTTTGGTAAAGCGTATAGCGCCCCGCCTCTCCTGCTGAAACACCCGCAAACCCGGCAGCGATCGGGGCCGCGGCCCACATCGCGGCGGCGGCACCGACGATTGCCAGCCAGCGCCCGCCAGCGGCCCAAATGCCCGCCGCACCTGCAAGAACGGCGGCTGCGAGTTGCAGCCGGAACACCGCGACCGAATCGCCAACGGGATGGACCGGCCCCAGATAGCTGAGCACCAGAAGCATCAGCGCCTGCACGGTCAGTGTCGCCAGCACGATGCGGACGCCGCTTACCGCCTGCAATCAATCCCGACTGGCATCTCTTCTGCTCCAATGCGCCCGCGGCCCTCGCCTAGCATGCCGCCCACGCTCCTTCAAAGGGGGTTTGGGCGTCGCGCAGAGGCTTCACCAAGGCGTGACACAAATGCGCCAAGCCTTGCGAGCGCACACGCGACCAACCAAGCTGGCCCATGTCAGCAGTAGGAGCGTGCAATGCCAACCGAACGCATCACTTTCACCGGCCATGACGGCAGCGAGCTTGCCGCCCGGCTCGACATGCCCGACGGCCCGCATCTGGGCACCGCCCTTTTCGCGCATTGCTTCACCTGCTCCAAGGATATCCCCGCCGCGCGCCGCATCGCCTCGCGCCTTGCCGCGATGGGCATCGCGGTGCTGCGCTTCGATTTCACCGGGCTTGGCCATTCGGGTGGAGAGTTCGAGAACACCTCTTTCACCTCGAATGTCGACGACCTCGTCGCCGCTTGCGGCTATCTCTCGTCGCGCGATATGCCGCCCGGTCTTCTGATCGGTCACTCGCTTGGCGGCGCGGCCGTGCTGCGCGCGGCGGGCGAACTGCCAAGCGTCAAGGCCGTCGTCACCATCGGCGCACCGTTCGATCCCGGTCACGTGACGCACAACTTTGCCGACGCCCTGCCAAGGATCAAGGAACAGGGCGTGGCCGAGGTCGAGCTTGGCGGCCGCCCGTTTCGCATCAGCCAGGATTTCGTCGACGATATCTCGGCAGAAAACCTGAAACCGGCCATCGCCAGGCCTCAAACGCGCGCTTCTGATCCTGCATGCGCCGCGCGACGAGGTCGTTTCGATCGACAACGCCGCCCAGATCTTCATGGCCGCCAAACACCCCAAAAGCTTCGTCACGCTCGACGATGCCGATCACCTGATCACCCGGCCCGAGGATGCCGAATACGCCGCCGAGGTCATCGCCGCCTGGGCCGGGCGATATCTGGACATTCGCCCGCCCGCGCCGCCCAAGGGGGCCCCCGAAGGCGTCGTGCGGGTGTCCGAGGCTGATCCCGACGGCTTCCTGCAGGACGTGACCTCCGGGCCCCGCCACCATGCCGTGGCGGACGAGCCAGAGGCCTATGGCGGCACCAATCGCGGCATGACGCCTTACGGCTTCCTGGCGGCCGGTCTGGGGGCCTGCACCTCGATGACGATCCGGATGTATGCAAGGCGCAAGCAATGGCCGCTGACCCATGTCAGCGTCGATGTCACGCATGACAAGGTGCACGCGCAGGATGCCGAAGCCGGAACCAACGCCAAGGCGGACCATTTCTTCCGCAAGATCCGGCTGGAAGGGGAATTCGACGACGAGCAGCGCGCGAAGCTGCTGGAGATTGCCGACAAATGCCCGGTGCACCGAACGCTGGAGCAAAGCTCGGTCGTCAAGACGGAGTTGGTGAAGTGACCTGAGTGCCGGGCGGGCCGATCAGGCGGCCTCGGCCCGATTTCAAAGCGACGCGCGGGAACCCGTTCGCGCCCCGATCAGTTGATTCCAGCAGCAAGTGGAAATGAAAGGAACATCCAGATGAGTTATATTCAGGGGTTTCTCATACCCGTGCCCAAAGCCAACAAGGAAGCCTATCGCGACATGGCGGAAAAGACCGCCCTGATATTCAAGGAATACGGCGCGAAGCGTATCATGGAGAGTTGGGGCGACAACGTGCCTGACGGGAAGGTCACCGATTTCAACCGCGCGGTGAAGGCTGAGGCTGACGAAGCGGTCGTGTTCTCGTGGATCGAATGGCCGGACAAGGAAACCTACGAGGCCGCGAGCAAGAAGATGGAGGCCGACCCTCGCTGGGAAGAACCGCCGGAAATGCCTTTTGACGGCAAGCGGATGATCTGGGCCGGGTTCGAACCGATCTTTAAATCAGGCGAATAACGCCAAAGAGTGGACTGGTCCGTTAACAAAAAGGGCGGCGCCACTGGCACCGCCCATCAACTCAATCAACCGCAAAGGCTCAGGCGCGTGCCTTGCCCACCAGCTTCCAGACCGCCGGCAGCAGTAGCGCGGCCAGCGCCAGCTTCATCGCGTCGCCAATCAAGAACGGCGTCAGGCCCCATTCCAGAATGGGCTTGTCCCAACCATAAAGCTGTCCAAGCCAGAAAAGCCCCGGCACGTAAAGGATCACATTGCCGATCAGCATCGCGGCGGCCATCAGCAACACCGAGCGGTCCCAGCCGCGCCGTGCCAGCAGCCCCAGCGCCAGAGTGGCCAGTACGTAGCCCGCCAGATAGCCACCGGTCGAGCCCATCATGTAGGACAGGCCATTCAGTTCAGCCGTCGAACTCGCGAATACGTCAAATCCAAGCGCACCGATCAGCATGTAACCCAGGATCGTCGTCAGCCCCAGACGCGGACCGTAGGCCGCGCCGATTGTCAGCACCGCGAACGTTCCAAGGTTCACAGGCACCGGCGACGGCGGCACCATGACCTTGATCTGCGCCGCAATCGCCAAAAGCGCGATCCCCGCCACGACCAGCACTGCCTGCTTGATCCTGAGAGCGGTGCCCTCACCGGGTCCGAAGGCTTCTGCCAGCACCCGGTCCGTCATCGAAACGCTCATGTCCCATCTCTCCTGTTAGGTCGTTGACCGCGTTTTTGCACCAGCGCCGCGCCCCGCGCAAGGCCCAGCGATATCAGCGCAGATAGTGCGAGCGCATCACGTAATCCTTGCGCGGCCCCGATACACGCCATTCCGAGGACCATTCCGGCCATGCCGAAAAGTCGTAGATCACATGATATCGGTCGGGTTCGCAAAGATGCGTCGCCTCTGCGCGGGCCGCGCGCAGCGGAAAGCCGTGAAACGGCCGCCCGTCGGAAAACCGGATCGCGACCCAGCCGGCGCGTTCCTGCCAGACATAGCGCTGCGTGGCAGTCATCGAGGGCTGGCCGGGGATCACCAGCGTTCCGGTCTCGGTATAGACCAGCCGCAGGCCGGACCGCGCCAGCACCGCTTCGCCCTCCAGCCGCATGTCGCCACGCGCCGCATCCTCGATCTGCCGGTCCAGATGCCAGCGCCCCTCGAACTGCGCCAGCGAATGCGGCAATGTAAGGGTGGTGTTCATGATCTCGCCCAAGCCGTATGAACCGCTGCGCCGCGCATGCGACCACCCTTCTCTTGTGACCGCCGCCCGCCAGTCTATGACCGCGCCGAACCGCTTGCAAACACGAAGGCGACACGATGATCCCGCGCTATTCCCGCCCCGAAATGGTCGCCATCTGGTCGCCCGAAACCAAATTCCGCATCTGGTTCGAGATCGAGGCGCATGCCTGCGACGCGCATGGCCGACCTCGGCGTGATCCCGCGCGAGAATGCCGCAAGCCGTCTGGAAAGCCAAGGACGCCGAGTTCGACGTCGCCCGCATCGACGAGATCGAGGCCGTCACCAAGCACGACGTCATCGCCTTCCTGACCCATCTGGCCGAAATCGTCGGCGCCGATCAGGCCCGCTTCGTGCATCAGGGCATGACCTCGTCGGACGTGCTCGACACCTGCTCAACGTGCAGCTGGTCGCGCGCCGCCGACATCCTGCTGGCCGACATCGACGAGCTGCTGGCCGCGCTCAAGACGCCGCGCGCTCGAGCACAAGGACACGGTCCGCATCGGCCGCAGCCACGGCATCCATGCCGAGCCGACCACCTTCGGCCTCAAGTTCGCGCGGCTCTATGCCGAGTTCGACCGCGGCCGCGCGCGCCTGGTCAACGCCCGCGCCGAGATCGCCACCTGCGCCATCTCCGGCGCCGTCGGCACCTTCGCCAATATCGACCCCGCGGTCGAGGAGCATGTCGCCGACAAGCTCGGGCCTGACGCCGGAGCCGATCTCGCACCCAGGTGATCCCGCGCGACCGCCACGCCATGTTCTTCGCCACGCTCGGCGTCATCGCCTCATCGATCGAGAACATCGCCACCGAGATCCGCCACCTGCAGCGCACCGAGGTGCTGGAGGCCGAGGAATATCTTCTCGCCCGGCCAGAAGGGCTCGTCGGCCATGCCGCACAAGCGCAACCCGGTGCTGACCGAGAACCTGACCGGCCTCGCCCGGATGGTCGCGCATGGCGGTCATCCCGGCGATGGAGAACGTGGCGCTCTGGCACGAGCGCGACATCTCGCATTCCTCGGTCGAGCGCATGATCGGGCCGGACGCCACCGTGACGCTCGATTTCGCGCTGGACCGGCTGACCGGCGTGATCGACAAGCTGCTGGTCTATCCCGACAACATGCTGGCCAACCTGAACAAGTTCCGCGGTCTGGTGCATTCGCAGCGCGTGCTGCTGGCGCTGACCCAGGCCGGGTGTCAGCCGCGAGGACGCCTACCGGCTGGTCCAGCGCAACGCGATGAAGGTCTGGGAACAGGGCAAGGATTTCCTCGACGAGCTTCTGGCCGACCCGGAAGTCACCGCGGCGCTGACGCCAGACGAGATCGAAGAGAAATTCGACCTCGGCTATCACACCAAGCATGTCGACACGATCTTTGCGCGGGTGTTCGGCGCAAGCTGACCCTAGGGAATCGCCTGAATCCATGCTAGGATTGCGCATCCTTGAACGGAGGTGCCCATGAAGACCCTTGCAATTCTGACGGCTCTTGTGCTTGTTGCGACGCCAACCTTGGCCCGCGGCACGTGCGGCGATCATGCTGAGCAGACGACAAGCTCATGCATCGAAGGTTATGCTTGGGATACAGCCACCCAGGCTTGCGTGGAAAAAGCCACCAGCTAGGCAGGAATTCTTGCCGACAGGTCACGGCCTGTTAACCGCTGATATGACATCACCCTCCTGACGACTTCAGAAAGGAGGGTCAGGTGTCATCTGCGCTGTCCACCGAGATTGACCGCCCCGGCGGCGCGGCTCCGGTTGCGCGCGGTTCGGTACGCAAACTGACCAAACGGCAAAAGGCCGCCATCGTCGTGCGGCTGCTGATGGCCGAGGGCGCCGACCTTTCGCTGTCCAGCATGTCGGAAACGACGCTTGCCGAGCTCACCCACCAGATGACCACGCTGCGCTATATTGACCGGCCAACGCTGGAACATGTGATCGAGGAGTTTCTGGCCGAGATCGAGGGCATCGGCCTGTCGTTCCCCGGCGGCGTCGATGAGGCGCTCTCGATCCTGGAAAACGCGATGACCTCGGAAATGGCCACCAAACTGCGCAAACAGGCCGGTGTCTCGGCCCAGGGCGATCCGTGGGAACGCATCGGCGCGATCGGCGCCGAACTCCTGTTGCCGGTGATGGAAGAGGAAAGCGTCGAGATCTGTGCCGTGCTGATGTCGAAACTCAAGGTCTCGAAGGCCGCCGAACTTCTGGGGATGCTGCCCGGCGAACGCGCCCGCCGCATTGCTTACGCGATCTCGCTGACCGGCAATATCGCCCCCGATGTCGTGCGCCGGATCGGCCTGTCGCTGGCCAGCCAGCTTGACGCGCAACCCCTCAAGGCTTTCGCCGAAGGCCCGGTGGAACGCGTCGGCGCGATCCTGAACTTCTCACCTGCCGTCACCCGCGACGACGTGCTGGAAGGTCTGCGTGAAGAAGACGAGGATTTCGCCGCCGAAGTTCGCCGCGCGATCTTCACCTTCGCCAACATACCCGACCGGATCGACCCGCGCGACATCCCGAAGATCACCAGGGACGTCGAGCAGGCCAAACTCATCACCGCCCTCGCCTCGGCCAGCGGCGAGGCGGCGAAGGCCACCGAATTCATCCTGTCGAACATGTCGCAACGCATGGCCGGCTCGATGCGCGAAGAGATGGAGGCGCTCGGCAAGGTCAAGGAACGCGACGGCGAAGAGGCGCAGAATGCTGTCGTCGCCGTGATCCGAGAACTGGAAGCCGCCGGAGAGATCTTCCTGGTCGCCGAGGAAGACTAGCAGACCCGCGCCAGCTTGAACCCCAATCAGCAGCCCACAACGCCTCCATTTCCCATCATTTGTCCGGAAATATCCCCGGCGCGGAGCGCAATCGCACGAAGTGCCAGAAGACGTGACGCCGCAAGGCGTCGCAATTGACCTCGCTACACCTGCCCGCCTCTGGACAGGCCCCGGCGATCCGCCTACCGTCCCGGCCATGATCAAAGAAACCGGACGCCGTTGGCACGATATGGGCGGCCTTGATGCAGGCCCGCTCGATCCAGCCGAACATGACTTTGCCCTTTGGGAAAAGCGCGTCGATGCGCTGATGGTTCTGGCATCGGCCAAGGGCCATTTCACCGTCGACGGCCTGCGCCGCGCGCTGGAAGACATGGGCGAGGACGCCTTCGAGACGATGAGCTACTACGAACGCTGGATTGCCGCGATCAACCAGAACCTGCTGGAATCAGGCGCCTATTCGGTCGAAGAGCTTGGCGCCAAGATGGAAGAAATCCGCCAGCGCGGCACCACTTACGGCGAGGCAGCCGATGCCTGACCGCGTTCGCGTCCGCACCATGATGCCGCCGGGCCATGTCCGCACACCGGCCTATCTGCGCGGCAAGACAGGCGAGATCGAACGCCCGCTCGGGTCCTTCCCGAACCCCGAACAACTCGCCTATCGGCAAAAGGCCGAACCGCGCCCGCTCTACCGCGTCCGCTTCACCATGGCCGAGATCTGGGGCGAGGCCGCCGAAAGCCCCGGCGACACGCTCGATGCCGAGATCTTCGCGCATTGGCTGATCCCGGTGGAGGACTGAGATGCCGCATGATCATCACGACCACCTGTCGCCCTCCGGCCACCCGTTCCGGCCCGACAATGACGCGCCGCTGACCTATTGGCAGACCATGGAAATCGCGATCCGCGAGCTCATGATCGAGAAAGGCATCACGACGGCCGCCGAAATCGCCGCCCAGATCGACGCGATGGATGCCCGCTCGCCCGCTGACGGGGCACGCGTCGTCGCCCGCGCCTGGACCGATCCGGATTTCAAGAACCGCCTGCTCGCCGACGCCTCTGCCGCCAGCCGCGAGATGGGGTTCGATATCGGCACCCTGCGGCTGATCGCCGTGGAAAACACCGCCGACATCCACAACGTCATCGTTTGCACGCTTTGTTCCTGCTATCCGCGCAACCTTCTGGGCCTGCCGCCCGACTGGTACAAGACGCGCGCCTATCGCAGCCGGGTGGTGCGCGAACCGCGCAAGGTGCTGGCGGAATTCGGACTCGATCTGCCCGACAGCACCCGCGTCCGGGTCCACGATTCCACGGCTGACATGCGCTACATCGTGCTGCCTGCCCGCCCTGCCGGCGCAGAAGGCATGACGGAATCGGAACTTGCGGATCTCGTCACCCGCGACGCGATGATCGGCACCGGTCTGCCCAAAACCCCGGCATGAGTTGGTTCCGCGGGCTGTCGCCGACGGCGCAGGGCATCGTGATGATGATTTCCGCCGTCGCCACATTCTCGCTGATGGACAGCATCGCCAAGGAACTCAGCACCCGCTACGACCCGCTGCAGGTCGTCTGGGCGCGCTATACCTGCCATACGGCTGTCGTGTTCCTGTGGTTCGCGCCGCGCCTGACCAGTCTCTTGCGCACCCGCCATCTTGGCCTGCAACTGGTTCGTTCGGCGTTCCTGTTCGGGGCAACCTTCAGCTTTTTCACCTCGATCGCCCATATCGGGCTGGCACAGGCCACGGCGATCTTTGACGTGAACCCGCTGGTCGTGACCGTGCTCGCCTTTCTGGTGCTCAAAGAGCGCGCCGGGCCGCGGCGAATCATCGGCATCATTGCGGGTCTCGTAGGCGCGCTGATCATCATCCGCCCGGGAACCGAGATCTTCTCGCCCTACGCAGCGCTGCCGCTACTGGGCGCCTGCTGCTATGCGTCCTACGTGATCTCGACGCGGTTCCTGGGCCGCGACGAGAACAGCCTGACAAGCCTGCTCTACACCACGCTCATCGGGACTGTCGTCGCGTCGGCACTGGTGCCGACGGTCTGGCAGATGCCCGCGCCCACGGATGCCGGGCTGATGCTGGTGATGGGCGTGATTGGCGGCACCGGCCAGTATTTCCTGATCCGCGCCTTCACGCTGTCAGAGGCCGCCGTGGTGGCACCCTTCACCTATGTCGGGCTGATCTTTGCCGTGATCTTCGGCTACCTCTTCTTCGCCGAGATCCCGGACGCGATGACCTTCCTCGGCGCGCTTGTGATCGTTGGGTCCGGTCTTTATGTCTGGCATCGTGAACGGCAGCAGCAAAGCGAACAACCCGCCTGAATGAGCGCGAAATCCAAGACCAACATCGGTCGGACCTTCACCGACTGGTCCACTGATCGCCTGCTTCGGGCGGTAATCGGATTCATGCGGCGTCTGCCCTACGAGCAGCGCGTGCCGGCGATGGGCTGGTTCACCCGCCGGGTGATCGCGCCGCTGGCCGGTTACAATCGTCGCTCGGCGCTGAACCTTTCCTACATCTTTCCAGATATGGACCGGGCCGAACGCGCTGGCATCGTGGCAGCGGTCGCAGACAACGCCGGACGCACGTTCATCGAGAATTACTCACCCGACGAATTTCTGGCCCGCAACGCCAAGGCCGAGATCGTCGGCCCCGGCCTCGCAGCACTTGAAGAGGCCCAGGGCAAGGGCCAGCCGGTGATCCTTGTCACCGGCCATTTCGGCAATTACGAGGCGCCGCGTGCGGCGCTGGTCAGCCGGGGTTACGATGTCGGCGGGCTTTACCGCCCGGCCTCGAACAAGTTCTTCAACGATCATTACGCGGGCACCTTCACCGCCTATGGCGGCCCGATCTTCGCCCAGGGCCATCGCGGCACCGCCGGTTTCGTGCGGCACCTCAAGGCTGGCGGCATATTGGTGCTGTTGTTCGATCAGCACGTGAAATCCGGCAAGCGCCTGCAATTCCTCGGCCGGCCCGCCCTGACCGCGCTGTCGGCCAGTGAACTTGCGCTGCGCTATGGCGCTGCAATTAATCCCGTTCTACGGCACAAGGCGGCCTGACGGCCTGACATTCGATATCGAACTTGAGACGCCAGTGCCGCATAGCGACCCCGTCACCATGACCAAAGCCATCAATGCCAGCCTTGAGGCGCGCATCCTTGCCAATCCCGGCCAGTGGTTCTGAATTCATCGACGCTGGAAAGTCGGGCGCATGAAGAAGATGCTGCGCAACAGCAGGTGATCCGCCGCACGATCTGTCGGCGATCAAAGGACTGAAGCTGCCGGCCTAGAGCATTTTGCATTTAATCGAACCCATACCCAGCCGCCTTGAAGTAGTTCCAGCATTCATCCGGATCGTATATATCGCAGATTTCCCCGACGGCTTTCCATAGCGCGTCGATGGTTCTCGCGCCGATGCGCCGAAGGTGTGCCTTCAGTTTGGAGAAGGCCATCTCGATCGGGTTCAGGTCCGGACTGTAAGGCGGCAGGAATAGGAACCATGCTCCGCGTTCGCGCAACAGAGCTTTTGCCCGTTCGCTTTTGTGGGCGGCAAGGTTGTCCAGGATGACGACATCCCCTCTGTCCAGAGTGGGTGCGAGTTGCGTTTCGACATAAAGGTCGAACATCTCGCGGTTCATCGGACCGTCGATCACCCATGGGGCGGTCAGCCCGTTATGTCGGAGCGCGGCGATGAAGGTCTGCGTCCGCCAATGGCCGAAGGGTGCGCGAGCGTTCAACCGCTGACCGCGCTTGGCGCGCCCGCGCAGACGGGTCATCTTGGTTGTTGTGCCGGTTTCGTCGATGAAGATCAGCCGGTGCGGCTCTTGCTGCATCCTCGGCTGGCGGCGCTCGACCCAGTCCCGCCGTTTGGCCCTTACGTCATCGCGTCCACATTCGGCGGCCAACAGCGATTTTTTTATATGAGAACCCGCAGGCGCTCAGAAGACGCGAGATCGAGGACGGGTGCGTTCGATGCCCGTGTTCGGCTTCCAGCCGTTCGGCCAGCTCGCGCAACGTGATGTCCGGGCGCGCCTCCACCATGCCGCTCAAACAGTCACGGAAAGCCACCAGCGCTCCCGAACCAGGTGGACGGCCCTGCCGCGCAGGGGCGGTCGAACCGGTTGCCCTGACACGGCGATCCAGCTTGATCGCAAAGCTTGAACTCACCCCGAACCGACGCGCCGCATCCCGCCGCGCATGGCCTTGCTCAATGTGACGCAGAACGCGATCCCGAAGATCGGATGAATAAGGCTTGCCCATGTGATCCACCTCCAATCATCGTAAATCACAAAACAGCACTGGTGTGAATCCCCAAGATTCCCAATTCATGCAAA
>CAVYHT010000023.1:0-276508 GCA_963768355.1 uncultured Alphaproteobacteria bacterium | reverse complement strand
GATGAGGCGCTGTAGTCGGCTCGATCGGTGCCGGTGCCGCCATCCAGTGCATCCGCCCCGGTGCCGCCCACCAGCGTGTCGTTGCCGGCGCCGCCCTGAAGCGTGTCGTTGCCGGCGCCGCCCACGAGGCTGTCGTTGCCCGCGCCGCCGCTCAGAACGTTGGCATTGCCGTCGCCGGTCAGAGTAGTCGTTGAAGTCCGAGCCGGTGAGGTTCTCGATCCCGGTCAGCGTGTCGCCCTGCGCGTCGCCGCCCGTCCCGGTGCCGGTCGCAAGGTTGACCGTGACCCCGGCACCCGAGGTGCTGTAGTCGGCCAGGTCGGTTCCGGTGCCGCCATTCAGCGAATCCGCCCCGGTGCCGCCCACCAGCGTGTCGTTGCCGGCGCCACCCAGCAAGCTGTCATTGCCGGCGCCGCCACTCAGGACGTTGGCATTGCCGTCGCCGGTCAGGCTGTCGTTGAAGTTCGAGCCGGTGAGGTTCTCGATCCCGGTCAGCGTGTCGCCCTGCGCGTCGCCGCCTGTCCCGGTGCCGGTCGCAAGGTTGACCGTGACCGCGGCGCCCGAGGTGCTGTAGTCGGCGACGTCAGTGCCGGTGCCGCCGTCCAGTGTATCCGCCCCGGTGCCGCCCACCAGCGTGTCGTTGCCTGCGCCAGCGGTGATCGTGTCGTTGCCACCATAGCCGTAAATGGCCTCGTTCGGTGCCGTCGGAACCGTCAATCTGATCTCCGTCGGCATCGGTATAGCCGACGCCCATCACGTCGTTGCCCGCGGTTCCGTCCACGGTAACGAGCCACGGGGTCGAGATAGTTGGCGTAATCGGTGGAACCGATGTTGCCGCCACCGACCTTTTGATAGTTGGCACCTGGAACAAGCGGGGTGTCCGACGCAAATCCCCAAACGTCGCCCGTGTTGCCATTCTGAGACAAGACAAAGATGTTGATGACCGGACCGATCGGGACGCCGGTGGCACTGAGTTCTTGAAGCTGAATCACGGATTCGGCTTCCACGCCGGTTCCATTGGCAACAAGTCCGGCGCCGTCGGTGACTATGTGTGCCGTATGGTTATCGTCCTCCAGGGTGTCGGCACTGCCGCCAGTGTCTTCGATGGTAACCTGGCGAGTCGAAAAACCTGACTCGAACGCGTACTGGGTTCCATTGGGCGAGTCCGAGTTGTTGATGACCGTGGCCACCAACGCTTTGCGTCGTGGAGTATGTAACCGTCAGTGCTTCGCTATCGACTGCATATAGAGTGCGGGCTACCATTTAGCGGCCTTCCCCATCAGACTGTGATTTTGGCCAATCAAGACACGGCCAGTCGGACGCTCTGTTTGCACGCAGGACAGGTACGGTCGTCCACAAGCTATCAACATCGGCAATATTGCCTCCATATTGACTGAGCAGCTTTCGAGGACGCGGTAACGACGTTCCCGAAAGGACAGCCAGACATTCATTTTTAATCTAGTTCAGACTTCTCTGACCCCAGGGGCTTGCAAGAGAAAGTCAAACCAGTCCGCGCCTAGCGGCAGATTGCGGCAGCTTTGAAATTATTGACGAAAGATAAGGAAACCAAAAATTTTGACCGCGATATTGAAGACCAAGGTAGGCAAAATACCTGAAATCCTCAGGACTTGCCCGCTCGAAACTACCGCTGGATAAGGTTGGTCGGTGTAAAGCGCCCCTGCCATCGGCAAGCCTATCTCTGCGGCAGAGTATCTGGCGGCAATGCAATGCCCAAGGAATAGCCGCGGTTCATGTTGCGGGAAGATCTGAAAAATAGGGCGTTGCGGCGACGGTAATTTTGCGAGCACATGCATCAACAATTGGACACTTCCAGACTGGGCCGGAGCCGCCGTCCGGCGATGCAGCGATCCTGCGCTATGAGGCGTCCCTGAGACCGGTCATTCATGCTTCCTGATAGAATTGGCCGGTCAACACTGTGTCGACGCCTGGGCTGGAGGGACGGATGGAGGAAAACTCATGTCCAAAATCCAACTTCCCGCCGTCAAACCAAAGCGCCGTCCGTGGAACAAGGGACGGCTGGTTGGCCAAAAGCGCCCTTTGCTGCCCAAACAGGTCTGGGCCATTCGTGCTCGGCTTGAACTTGCGGGCAATCTCAGAGACTTGGCGCTGTTCAACCTCGCGATCGACAGCAAATTGCGTGGCTGCGATCTTGTCCGCTTGAAGGTTGCCGAGCTCGTTTCCGGCGACAGGGTCCGCGAGCGTGTTTCAGTCATCCAGAGTAAGACCAATCGACCGGTGCAGTTCGAAGTCTCTGAAAGCACGCGTGATTCTCTGTGGAATTGGGTCTGCAGCCCGGAAATGCTCGGGTGCCGTTTCTTGTTCCCGAGCCGTTTCCATGACCGGCCGCACGTTTCGACACGGCAGTATGCGCGTCTGGTTCGGGACTGGGTGTCGGCGATCGGCCTCGATCCGAGTGGATATGGCACCCATTCGATGCGGCGCACAAAGGCGGCGCTCATCTACCGTAAAACCGGCAACCTTCGAGCGGTCCAGCTTTTACTCGGACACACCAAGGTGGACAGCACGGTGCGGTATCTTGGTGTCGAGCTTGAAGACGCGTCTGAGCATCGCCGAGAAGATCGAAATTTGAGGGTTGCGCGAACGGCTTCATGCCGTTCGTCTTCCCAGCCCGGTCATGCATCGAAATCTTGCCTGTGACGGCACAGAGCCCGAGGTGACTGATTTGCCGAACTGTGGCCAAGTTAGGCTAGTTTTTCTTAGCCTCTCCCTGCTGAGGGGCGTGCCCGGTCGGTTCAATAGGCATTCACTTCCGACAGGTAGGCTGCCATTGGTCGTCCGACCCCAGTGGCATAGTCCCGTCCCACCCGGGCCCAATCCAGCCTGCGCCGACCGCGACCAGTCGATCCCGGCGTTCCAGCCCAGGCTTCGGCAAGGGGCGATCCGACACGGAAGCGTAGTCTATGACCCGCTGACCCTCCTCGAACCGGCGAGATTCTGGTGCCAGTCTTCATCCGGCCAGATCAGCCGCAAGCGATTGCGCCAGCGGATCGTATTCGGCGGTGAACAGCGTGCCGAAGCCTTCGGCGTAGCGGTCCTGCCGCAGGGGGGCGGTTGTGAAGGTGCTGTGCAGATCTGCGCGCGTCGCCTTGAAAGCGTGCTGAAGGTGCCTGTGCCGTTCGTAGGTGTCGGGTGAAGGCTGCCCGATCCGGCAGGGCCATGCCCGCTCTGATGGTTCGTCGCGATGGCACGGGGCATCCGCTTCGCCCCGCCTCCGGGGGCCAGCTCCACGCTCGCCGTCGCTCCCGATGCGTCGGCCAGGACGATGTTGTAGGCCATGTGCGATGGCACCCGGTCCAGAATATTCAGGGCCTCATCCACGGTATCGCAGACCTCCAGCACGTAACGCAGAATCGTCGTGACACCGAAGCCCTCGCCCATTTCCGACCGACCACCATAGGCCAGCGCGACGCTGAGGCCGGCATCGTTGATGCCGTCGGACAGACCCCAGAGGAACTCCACCATGCCCATGACCGGCCTGCCGGTCCATTCGCTGCGCAACAGCAGACCCTCGTTCAGATGCGGCGACAGATCGTAATTGCGCAGCAGGCGCACATCGGTGCCGTCCGACATCGCAGCCAGTGAACAGCCGCCAAGATAACGCGGCGGGCACCAGGTGGACAGGAACCGCGCCGCGCGGTCGCTGCCGCCGGCAATCGCGATAAGCTGGTCATAGACCGGCAGCAATTCCGGCATGTGCCGACACAAGGCGGACCGGCAGGCAAGCCTGTCCGGCCCGGCATCGCCGCCACGGGCGATGAACCAGGCCTCATAGGCGGGCCAGGAACGCAGCCAGCGCCTGTGCCATTTTCCGCCGGGGGAATTCTCGCTGACGGCGTCGAAGGTGAGTGTCATGGTCATGTCGTTCATTCCTTGGATTCGCGGAAGAAGCGGATCATTTCAGCACTGGCATCCGGGCCGCGCGGATCGGTATAGGAACCGCCTGGCCGGCCGCCTGACCAGGCGTGGCCGAGGCCGTCGATCACCCAGTATTCCAGATGGTCGCGCCCGTCGGGGCCGGTGCAGATCGTGGCGGTATAAGCGCGGCCGCTCTCCGTGCCCTTGCGGGTCGTCTGCAGGCTCGGCGATGGCCCGTGCCGTTCGGCGCTCCGGGCGATGGTCTCGCCGTTAGAGGCATGTACCGTGCTGTCTGCAGAGCCGTGAAAGACGATGGTGCGGATGCCCGCGCCGCTGTGGCTCTGCCGCATGTCCCGACGTCTGACCGGCCATGGCGGCAAAGGCGGATGCAACATCCTTCGCGGCCCCATAGGGCAGGCCGGAATGCACACCCGCGGCCGCAAACACGTCCGGATAGGTGTGTCCGAGGATAACCGCCATCGCCGCCCCAGCGGACAGACCGGCGATGAATGTACGGTCCGAAGGGACATCATATTGCGCCATCGCCTTCCGGGCTATGTCGGCAAGGATTTCCGGCTCTCCCCGGTCGCGGCGCTGGTCGTTCGGGCTGAACCAGTTCCAGCAGGTCTGCGCATTCGCGCCTCGGAATTGTTCGGGATAGATCACGATGAACCCGTCGCGATCGGCTAAGGCGTTCATGCCGGTGCCGATGGCGAAATCCTCGGGCGTCTGCGTGCAGCCGTGCAGCATCATCACGATGCCCGAAGCTCCCGCCTCTGCCGATGCAGGTATGTAGGTGCGATAGGCTCGGCTTCCGCTCTTGCCTTGATGCGTCGAAGCCAGGAACTGCGCTCCGTCGGGGATGTGCAGTGGTCTCTGGGTGGTCGTGCCGTCGCCCTTCGGAAGCACCCTTTGCAACATGCTCATGAGTCCCTGCGCGTCCGGCGGGGACGAGTGGAAAGATGGGGACGAGGGAGAGACGGACGAGCAAGCCCGTGTTGCGCAAGAGTGCGCTGCACCAGGTCCTGCGCGGCGGTCAGCCTTTTTGCCCGTGCGTCATTGGTCACCGGGCGCAGCGCGCCAGTGTCAAAATCAAACATGTCTTTGGTCCTTGGATGAGGTGCGTTGGTTTATCGAATGCGGTCTGCGAGGGCCTTCTTGAACTCCGGCGAGGCCTGCAAAGCGCCCAGAACGGTGATCGAGCCGATGGTCGCCAATGCGAGTTCGGGCGTTACGTCCGGATCGATGCGGGCAAGGCCCACGACCTTGACATGCAGGACTTCTCCGGGCCTCGCGCAGAGCTTCCAGGTCGTCCCGGGTATAGTCGCGCAGGCCCAGTTCCATCGTGTGCCGCTCGACCGACTTGCTGACGACTTCGGCATGGCTGTCGAGACTGATTGCGGATCGCGGTGCGAATGAAATCACTGCGGTTGGAATAAAATCCTTCCTGCACCAGCAGGTCGATCCGTCCCAGATCGACATAGCCAAGATTGATCGGTGATTTTTTCGCTGTCGGGCGTCTTGTCTCGAAGCTGTCTGACGTTGCTCATTTTATTTCTCCATCCATGTGGATGGTATATGGATGTCTTGTGGAGGAATGCAAGTCTGAAGATGGCTTCGGTATTGAGTTCTACCCGTCAAAAAAAATACGATTTCCTAGAGCTACGGGCAAAAAACTGACGTCAGGCGAACGGTAGCAAAGTCCGCACTGTTCCAGTTGATTGAATGCTCAGCGAATGACCGGATCAAATTCGGACTTCAAGTGTGCCCTTGAACGACCAATTCGCCGAAATATTCCGCGACGCCGCATTCAACATGCTACAAACGCATTGGTTAATCGGATTTCTGGCTCACAGATTTTCTGCGCCGGCATCAGGCCGCTCAGTCCGCGCCTGAGACATTCGCGTCGGGCCTGGACTAGGTCCGCTTCCTCTAGTTACCGGATCAGTCGCTTTTCGAAACGTGATCCGAGACTGACAAGCAGGGGTTGCTGCAGCCCCTGCCCTAAGTCGACCTACAACTCACTAAATCCCTGATCGGCGCGGCGCGGGACAAATGACTACGTCCCGTTGCAGGGTTGCTGAGGTCCCTAGGTCGTTCCGGTTCCAACGCGCTTCAATTTGACCAAATCCGCGCAACCGCCAAACGCCCGACAGAGCGCGCCAGAAGGCGATTTCACGTTGCACACATAGTGCACACGACGCCACTTAAGCCATTGAAATTAATATACGAACCAGTCCAATCCATCATAGGCGCAGTGGATAATCTCGCTGCCGCAGTGGCTGCGTTGTTGGGCATTCTTAGCTCTCCTATGGTCCGCGACCCGGTTTTCGCGTCCATGTTGCACACATACTGCACACGAATTGGCGCAGTCCAGCCCCCCGAGAGGTAAGACAGGCGAACGGCGGTGATTGGGTGGGTTTGTGATCTGGAGCGTCTGCTCCATCGCAGGGATTAGTTGGGTGCGAGCTTTCAGAAATGCTCCAAGAAGCCGTTCCGCCCCATGTGCCATTTGCGTGCACATCGACCCCTAACTCATTAAGATAAAATCGGTTTCGCCCGACTTCTCCATGGGTTGTCCGAACGACTTCGATTGGTGTTAATCGGCGCGCAGTTCTGACCCCGGATCGGCATCCAATAATGACCCGCTTCAGTAATTAGCTCGGCAACAAATCGACCAGTCGAATATGCACCGGACAAGGTCACATGCAATGACGGACCAAATTTGACTTTTTGCCAGTAAACCAGATTTCTGAGCGCAGTTGACTCCACACTCTGAAACCCACGTCGCAGGTTGCTGCAGATCGCTGGCTGCTATACGCGTGCAAAGCGGGCCGCGAGATAGCGCTTGCTTTGCTTGGACCAAACATTTGGTGTTCCTGTGTTTGCACCAGTATCAATAATCTGAGTAAATTATGCCCAACTGTTGGATGAATTTCGAAGATGAACAGCCTTGAGAAGAACAACGTAACCGTCTCGGAACTCGGCACGCAAACACTGGTGTTCGTTCACGGGTATGGCTGTGACCAAAGCATGTGGCGCTTCGTGGCTCCGCATTTCGAGGCGAGCCATCGTATCGTGCTTTACGACCTCACCGGAATGGGCCAGTCGGACCTGAGCGCATACGATTTTCATGCATATCGAACGCTGCAATCTCACGCGGATGATTTGACTGCGATCCTGGAAGACCATGAGGTGACGGATTGTGTCGTGATCGGACATTCGGTCGGCGCGACGATCGCCTGCCTTGCTGCGTTGAAATGCCCGGAACGCATTTCCTCCCTCGCCCTTGTCGCGCCGTCACCGAGCTTTCTGAATGACGCCACCTATATCGGTGGGTTCGACCGGGAAACGCTTGACGGTCTGGTCAACCTGATGGATGAAAATTTTCTTGGCTGGACCAGCCGGGTAACGCCTACAATTGCCGGCGAAGACAATGCCGGCGAGGTCGCGACGGAATTAACCCAGAGCTTTTGCCGCACCGATCCGGCGATTGCGAAGCATTTTGGCCGGATCACGTTTCTGGCGGACCACCGTGACGACATGAAGCGCGTGGAGGCACCCACCGTCATCATTCAGTGCACCGATGACGCACTTGCGCCGGTCGATGTGGGCGCGTGGCTGGCGGAAAACATGAGGCACGGTACACTGAAAATCATTGAAGCAACCGGCCATTGTCCCCATATGACGGAACCCGAGCAGACGACGAAAGCGATCCGGCAATTCCTGGCGGTGACAAACTAGTATGGCCATGCCCAATTCCGCCGAACCTGCGCTCAGCCAACAGTTGATCGGCGACGCGCCGTGCGGCTTTCTCTCGACCGATCCGAATGGCAATGTCATCTATGCCAACATGACGCTGGCGCGCTGGCTTCGATATGACTCCGGCGAGCTGCCGGGGGGGTTCACGATCCAGGGCATTTTCACCAGATCAAGCGGGATGTATTACGAGGCGCAGATCGCGCCGATGTTGCGCCTACAGCGATTTACGCGAGAAATTTCCTGCCAGCTTGCCACAAGCGACGCCTCCCGAAGCCTGTCGGTTCTGATGAATGCAAAAGTTCGCGAAGCTTCCACTGACGTTCCCGAACGCATTGATTTTGTTTTTTTCGACGCGACGGAGCGGTCGCGCTTCGAAGCAGATCTGCGTAAGGCGCGTTTGGTGGCCGAGGAATTGGCCGTCATTGTCAGAAACGCTACAGTCGGCATTGTTCGGGTCAATCATGAAGGCCGCCTAAAACGGTGGAATGCAGCTGCCGAGGCCATCCTCGCTAGCACCGAAACGCAAATCGAAGGGAAACCGATCACCGAGGTTCTGAAATTCGGCGAAACCGACAACGACTGGTTTCAGCTTGCTAGGAAAACGCTGGAAGACGCGGGCGAATATCAACTTGAAACGAGCATCCGGGATGAAGTTTTTCTGAACATTTCCGTTGCAGAAATTATCAATTTCGACGATCCCTTCGCGCCGTCGGATTTTTCGGTCATTCTGAGGAATGTCACCGACCGAGTCCGCGACAACAAGCGTCTGAGCCTCATGGTTGGGGAACTGAACCACCGGGTGAAGAACACGCTTGCCGTTGTTTCGGTACTGATCAGGCAGTCGTTGCGCGGAGCTGAATTTGAAGAAGAGCGGCAGAAACTGCTCGACCGGCTGCAAAATATTTCGGTTTCGAACGAAATTCTCACATCGCATTATTGGGACAGCGCCGAGATTTCGGAGCTTATCAGACCATTGCGGGAACAACTGGAAAATCCCGAACGCATCGTCGGCGCAGGACCAAAGATCCTGTTGAACCCCAAGCAGTTCAAGGGTATTTCGATGGCGTTCCACGAATTGACCACAAACGCGCTGAAATATGGCGCGTTGTCGGGCGACAACGGGACGGTTTCCATTCGCTGGTCGCTTAATGGGCCCGACAATGACCGACTGACGATCGAGTGGGACGAGATCGGTGGACCGCGGGTGCAGGCGCCGGAAAAGAGCGGCTTTGGGACGCTGATGATCGAAAATATCATGGCCGCGGAATTTGAGGGCACGACAGAGCTGGAATTCCGTCCGAAAGGACTTCAGTTCAAATTCAGCGGAAAGATCTGACGTCAGACAGGTTCCGGGCTGACGATCAGTTTGCTGACATCGGTGTTTGCCGTAGTGATGTCCGCCACACACTTGTCCTGGCGACGTATTCGTGCGCCAATGCAGAATGCGGATCGTCTCGATGTTAACTCCTCGGCAACAGATTTCTGCCCTTATTGATCACCCAAATGATCGATATTGAGCAACCATTTGGCGGTAGCGATAAATGGATTCAAGTCTAGCGAAGCGAGCCTCGGATTTACCGTCGCGTAAACGCGCAAAGATTCCCAAATCCGTCAAACCTGTTTCAGGCACTTGTGACTTTCCAAATGACATTATCGTCTCAGTGGTTCTTTCGAGGGACATCATGACGGCGCTTGGTAAAGCCGCGTTGGCTTCTAAATGCACCCCCACGGACTACTTGCGCGCGACCCTTCGGAGCGCACTTGAAAGAAGCCCGGCGCGCCTTCGCCCCAATGACGAAGCCGTTCAGTTGGCAGTTAACCTCGCTGGGGACTGGTTGGACTTGCAAACTCGACTGCGCCAGGCAGGTTTTGTATTTCGGTTGGTGCATGATGGGAAACTTGCGCTGTATTCCTGGCCTTCTAACAAACCGCTGATGCCGATTGAGGAATTGGGCCTTACGAAGGCTTCTCTTGTTCTGCGGTTTGGGGCAGCTTTTCCGGGAGACTTAGGGCTTCAAGCGACCGCGCGCCGCCATCGTTGAAGCCGGTCCGCCGAGTCGAGTTGCCTGACTGCCGGCGATCTACCACGCGGCAATCATTGCCCAGTGGTCGGGTGGGACCACGAATTTCTTTCGTGGACGAAAACAGCGAAATTACGCGTTGCCAATCGCCAGCCCAAAGCAAACGGCGCATGACGGTCCCGGATGCATAGCGCTGGTGGTGGCCTTATTTCGGGGCCGACGCATCCGCGATGGAAGCACGGTGCGCGCAGCCGGGATGTGGTCGAGATTCGGCATTTGGTGATGGCGCTGTCGCTCGGCGCATAGTGCCACTGCATTGCTCGTGCCGCTCAATGGTTGATTCTTGAAACGCAGAACTCTTCTTTCGACAGCGATGCAACCGGGAATCCATCAACAGTTGTTGTGGATAAGCCTGGTGACAAAGTTTGGGGAGCGGCAATTCATTCTTATTTCTCAGGTACTTTTGGGGTTTGCCCAAAAAAGAGGCATAATTGCAACCGATTGATTTAATTACACAATTATTGTGTTAACAGAGTGTTAACGCGCAAACCTATAGAATGTATCAATAAAAACCTGACGGAATCTCCCGGACAACGTCCCGGTGCACAATTCAGAGATAAATCTCGGCCCGCCAATAACAGCCTAAGGCAATTCTGGCCGATTGGCAGGGCGCTGATTGGCGTTCTCAGGCAGTCGGCGGCCCTGTAACGCACGAGGGGTTGGGTGACGTTAGAAGTGACGCCAAGGGGTCGGTGGGCGGTCGCGGGAGGTGGTCGCGTTGCGACGGCTGTCGGTGATGTTGGGCGTCGGTAAGTCGGTCGCGAAGCACGGATTTCAGCCATTCCGTGCAAGCTTCAAGTGCGACCTTTCCGTCAGAAGCCGAATGACATCCCGACGCTTGCCGTGACCGCATCAATATCGCTGGCCGCTAAATCGAAGGCGCGTTGTCCGTGACGGCGAGATCGATCCCGAGGCGCTTTTGACCTTTGCCAAAGTCACGTCCGAGGTGCGTGAAATCGAAGATGAAACGCGCGGCGAAATAGACCAAGCATTGGCGTTGCTACAAACTGTCGAGATCGACGAAAGCGCTTGCTCATGCCTAACGCTGAGCAAGGCGAACCACTGCGACAGCTTCGAGCATTTCAACCCCGACATCCCCAAACCATCGATCTACAATCTGCCCCGAATATCCAAAGCCAAACTGGAGACTTTCGTTGGCGAGGGTCGCTTCGATCTGGATGAAATCGGCCTCGATGAAGTCACCGAAAAACAAGCGCATGTCCTGCGCTCCGCACAGCTGAAAGAGCCGGTTATGCGCCTACACCAGCGCGACCCACAGGACGTGGCCCGCCATGTAGATCACGATCAAGGAACCGACGGTATAGAAGGTCGCCCGAACTTCATGAGATCTGCTTCGTCGCATAGGCCCAGAAATGAACCAGGCGCGCTACGACAAACCCGTACATCAGAACCTGTGCCAGCCAAACGGCTGGGTTGATTGCGACAAAAAGCAGACCCGCCACCCAGAAGGCCGGGATGTTCTCCAGGTCGTTCCGGTGCATTCGCCGGGATCGGTCGACGTATTCGTTGACATCGAGCTGCGTCGGATCGGGGGCCTTGTTGATGAGTCCCCGCTGAATGTCCTCGGGGCTCGCATACCCCGCGCTGACTTTCAACATTCGGTGAACCGTCATCCAGCCCTGGCCCATTACCTTGAGCACCATGATCGCTGAAGTGATCACGTACGTGGCAAAGACCGGGTTTTCCAAAGTCAGTACGGTCATCGCTTCCCCTCTTTCGTTTTGGTGTTCGCGGCAACAACACGCTCTACCTTTACTTACCGTCGGTAGGTGAGATATCTTACCATTGGTAAGCAGTCAAGGATCGTTTCCATGTCCCCACAAAAGACCAGTGATGAAATCCTGAAGATCGCCAGCGAGCTACTTGCGTCCGACGGTCTCGGCGCCGTGTCTTTTGATGCGATTGCCCGGCGATTGGGACGTTCAAAACAAGCGGTACTCTATTGGTATCCGACCAAGCACGACCTTCTGGCCGCGATGTTTTTGCCGTGGCTGGAGGCGGAGGCTGACGTGGCGACCCGATCAGTCGTCGATGCATCTGGGCGCGTTGAGGCAATCGGCGCATTCGTTAGAGCCATCGCGGAGTTCCATTTCGACGACCTCGACCGGTTTCGCATGATGTATCTCTTGCCCCAGACCATCAAACCAAGCGAAAATGAACCCCACAATGTCGAGCTGCTAGAAAAGGTCCATCCCGTGACGGACAGGGTCTATGGCGCGTTAGCACCCTACCTCGAAGGCGACCCGTTGGCCACGCGCCGGAAAGCCGTGGTCATCCACTCCGCCGTGTTGGGTTTGGTGCTCATGTTCGGCCTTGCCGATAGCCTGAGCGATCCATTGAAACACTCGGCATCCGAGTTGGTCGACGCTCTCATTGTTTCTCTTCGGTCTGCATGAATGCCGTGACCAAATAGTGACGCGAGTGCCGCATCGGGCTCTGCATAATGAGTCCGCTTCGGCTCTAAGCGGCCCGCCGCAAAGCAGCGACGCGTGGCTTAATCCGCGCACGGGAACCAGTCATTCGCGGTTGCGATTAGAATCCGCGCGCAAACCCTGGCTGAATAGGCCCCTAGTAGAGATCTCGGCGGTCGTTGCCTGCCGTTCGCCCTCTTACACCGGTCATATTCCGTACGCATGTCCAACGGCGGCAGAGAGCCCGACCCAGTCATTGTGATTTTGTGCTGCGAGCGCACGCAGCGCGAAAAATGCGGCATGAGCGAAAAACTCACGCCGCCGACGCAGCGACAGACACGGCCATTCGTGCACGTCGCAGCATGGATTCATGGCGTCCAATTTCACAGGTCGCGGGACTTTTCTGCCGTTCGAGATATTTTGGCAGATGTGCTATTGGGAGCAATGGTTGAGCTAATTGACACGACACCCATTGAAGTGAACGGCACCAGATTGGCCGTGGTGGAAAATGGCAGTGGCCCACCGATCATATTTGTCCACGGTGGTGTGTCCGACTTACGAAGCTGGACCAATCAGATACCCGCGTTCACGAATGGTTACCGCACTATTTGTTACAGCCGCCGCTATCACAAACCCAACACACCAATCCCGAGCGACGCGCCAGATCCGATCCAAACGCATGTGGACGATCTAGCGACTCTCATTGAACAACTTGGAGCGGAACCGGCACATATAGTCGGCCATTCATGGGGAGGGCTAATCGCGCTCATGCTTGCGTCGCAGAAGCCAGCACAGTGTAAGAGCCTGACACTGATCGAAGCACCGAGCGTATCTGTCCACCTCCAAATTCCGCCGAAACCCCTGCCATTGTTGAGACTTATTCTGTCGAAGCCCAGACTTGGCCTGTCGATCGCGAAACTGGGAGCAGGTGCCCTCGCACCGGCGGAAAAGGCATTTCGAAAGGGAGATGACAAAGCCGCTATCTCATACTTTGGCCGAGGCGTGTTGGGGGCCAAAGCCTTTGAAGCCCTGTCCGAAGAGCGCTATCAGCAGGTTTGGGACAACCGAGGGACGGACAGAGCGCAGGCTCTGTATCAAGGATTTCCGGATTTACGGGAGGCACCACTTTCGAACGTCAGAATGCCTGTCCTGTTGTTGAGCGGAGGATTAAGCCCAGCAGTCTTCCGGCGGCTAAACGAAGCCTTGGCTGGCATTCTTCCCAATGCGACACACCGGGTGATCCCGAAGGCTTCGCATATAATTCACGAGGATGCCCCGGAAGCACTTAACTCTGAGTTATTACGGTTCCTTCAAGGGTGATGTTGGGCTCTATCCTGCCCACTTCTGGTGCAGCAATCCGCTTATCGGCGGCTTCCCGCAAACCGACTTTCAATTGAACTGTTAGTATAGCTCGTCAGCGCGGTGCTGGTGTTTGGGCCTGGAGGGAGGGTTGGAGGGCAAATCATGCCTAGAGTTCAACTTCCTGCAACCACGCCAAAACATCGGGCTTGGGTCAAGGGCCGGATCATCGGCCAGAAACGACCTCTCCTTCCGAAACAGGAGACATGGATGTGCTTCGAGCCAGCAAGCGACTGCTCTTGGCTTGGACGAAGACTCCGTGGCACATACGAGGACGAAGTAAGCGAGCTCGCGTGATATGCATGATGACACCACCAGTTGCTGCGGTTCTAGAGGCGAAGCCTCGGCAAGCGGACTTGAGGCTAGGTTCGAGGCCGAAGCCCTCGTTGTGCCTCAGGCGCCACCCGTTGTCAGCTCTGCGCTGCGTGACCGACTGGTGACGATCGATGGCGGTTTTTTCGACATGGGCGCACGCCAGCCGCGTTTTCCCGACGACCTCGACAGCCCGCGCCGACGTGTTCGGGTGTCGCCGTTTCGGATTGCGCCATACGCGGTCACCAACGCCGAATACGCCGCCTTTGTCGCCGCGACCGGGTACCGCACGGTGGCAGAGCAGGAAGGATGGAGCTTCGTCTTCCATCTGTTCCTCCACGATTTGGCGAAGTTCCCCGAATACGCAAAGCCCGCTCCCTGGTGGAGGCGCGTTGACGGGGCGTGCTGGAGTGCTCCTGAAGGGCCAGGAAGCAACTGGCAAGATCGGCCAGATCATCCGGTGGTGCAGATCGCCTGGTATGACGCACTTGCCTATTGCCGCTGGGCCGGACTGCGCCTGCCCAGGGAGGCCGAATGGGAGTTTGCCGCGCGCGGGGGGCTCGCGAAGAAGAAGTTTCCCTGGGGCAATGAGATGATGCCCGGCGGGGTTCACTCGATGAATACTTGGCAGGGCGAATTTCCGGCGACCAACACGGCGGAGGACGGCTGGGTCGGCACGGCGCCGGTGAGAAGCTTTCCACCCAATGGCTACGGTCTCTACCAAATGACCGGCAATGTCTGGGAATGGGTGAACGACTTCTATGGCCCGCGCCCTGATCCGAAGCGCTCTGCGCTGCGCGATCCGACAGGGCCCGAGACCGGAACCGAGCGCATTCAGCGCGGCGGGTCCTACCTCTGCCACATAAGCTATTGTGACCGCTATCACGTGCATTCCCGGACCCGGAACGACCCGAGCGGCTCGGCTGGCAACAGCGGGTTCCGCGTGGCCGGTGACGCCTGAGTGTTCACGGGCGGATGTCCCTGGATCGGGCATTCACATCACCAAGGCCCCTCGCGTATTGGCGCATCCTTCTGCGGCGCGACACCCGGCGGCGCTGGCTTTCCGGCGCATTCGACGAAAGCCCGGATCGTGCAGTTGCGGCAAATGTCGTCGTCGAGTTGCTCTGTCGCTGCCTGGATCGCCTCGCTCTTGTTGGGGTGAAGATTTGATCTTGAGAGCGTTTCGAAAAGGTTCATCCGCTCCAGCGCATCAACGGTTTCCTTGAATGGAACCACAAGGTGGAAGTCGCCGGCGGCTTTCCGTACCTTCTCGATTTCGTCAACCAGAAGGCTGACCCCGGAAAGGTCGATTTTTCCCAGCCCCTTCAGGACCAGAATCTTGACGTTCTGCCCCGGGAACATCGCCTCGAACCGGCGAAACTCACTCTCGACGTGGTCGACCGAACCGAAGAATAGCGGCCCGTCCAGCCTGAGAATGCTCACCTGCGGGCACGGCTTCAGATCGTGGAACAAAGCACCACGCAACTGCCGTCGGCCGTGACGTTCGATCGGGGCAATCATCGCGATATGCGGGTGCGAACTGCGGTACAGGAACACGGCCAGAGAGGCGATGACGCCGACGAAAATCGCATTCTCAAGCTCGGTTGTGATACCAGCCAGGAAAGTCAGGGATAGGATCAGCGTTTCACTGCGGCTGCTACGGACGATGTGCCGGATTTCGCCGAAGTTGATCAGCCGCCAGGCCACGTAGACGATGATCCCGGCCATTGCCGGTTTCGGAATGTGGTCGACAAACGGGGCGACGACAAACAACAGCGCCAGAAGCCAGGCGGCGGCAAAGACCGCGGACATGGGCGTCTTGGCGCCGGATTCGACGTTCATCGCCGACCGGGTGAAAGATCCGGACCCGGCATAGGCCTGGAAGAACCCTGCCACCACGTTCGACAGACCCTGACCGATGATCTCCTGATTGGCGTCGTAGCGCTCGCGGCGGCGCATGGCAAAGGCGCGACCGATGCTGATCGCTTCGAGAAGCCCCACGAAGCCGACCGACACGGCGCCGGGCAAAAGCGCGGGTAGATCCGCAATGGCCACCGAGGGCGGGCCGAAGCTCGGCACAAGCGAGGGCAGCCTGTCGAACATCTTGATGCCCGCTTCGCGGGCACCGAGCGAATTCCCCGACCGCCACGCCGACCAGCAACGCCACCAGATAGGCGGGGATCTTGCGGCTCAGCTTCTGGACGATCGACGATGGTCGCCAGTGTGGACGCCGCAAGCAATAGCGCGAGCGGCTGGAAACCAGCCCGATGCTCGATGACCCGGGCCACGCGCTCGATGACGCCGCCGCCGCTTTCGACGTCCATACCGAGCGCCCCGCCAAGTTGCGACGCCCCGATCAGCAGCGCAGCTACCGCGGTAAAGCCGACCATCACCGAATGCGAAATGAACGAGATCATGCCGCCCAGCCGGAACACACCCGCCAGCAGTTGAAACAGCCCGGCCATGATCGTCAGCGTCAGCGCGAACTGGATGTAGACGGGCGTGCCCGGCGGTGCCAGTTCGGCCAGTGCCGCGAACATGACCGCGGAAATCGCCGTCGTCGGCCCGGACACCATGACCATCGAGGTCCCCCAGATCGCGGCGATCACCGGCGTGATCATGGCGGTATAAAGCCCGTATTCCGGCGGCAGCCCGGCAATGACGGCAAATGCCACGCCCTGCGGCAGGACAATCGCGGCATTGGTCAGTCCGGCAATGGCATCGTCACGCGCGGTCTTACGGGTGACGAGCGCGAACCAGGGCCGGCGCGGGCTGAAATTCCGGATCAGTTGGTGCTTGTTGGGCATCGCCCTTTCACCTGGGAAGAATTGCAATCACGCCGACATCGACCGCGCGAGCACGTTGCGGAACTTCTGCGTGCGCAGGTCGCTCCTAATCCGCCAATCGAGAAGCCTGCCGGTCAGCTCGGTCTTCATGTCGGCACACTCCGGATCGTCCCAGCGATTTCGCCGCTCGCCCGGATCGGTCGAGAGATCGAAAAGCTGGCCTTCGATCGGTGTCGACGAAGTGGACCATTTTCCAATTGTCGACCATGACCATGGAGACAAACTCGGTTTCCGTCAGGATGGCGTCGCGGGCATGTTCGGCGAATACGGTGTCACGTCGCGGGGGCGTTGTGTCTCCGAAATAGGGGCGCAGTGATTGCGCCTCCATCCACTCGGGCGGTTCCACACCGCAGAACTCAAGAATCGTCGGTCCAAAATCCATCAGAGCAACGAGGTCAGACACCCGCTGACCAGAGGGGATGCCGGCCCCCCAGACGATGGCCGGAACATGCACGGATTGTTCGTACATGTTCCATTTCTGGGAATGGCCGTGATCGTTCAGGCAATCGCCGTGGTCGGATGTGAATATCAGGATGGTGTTATCCAGCACCCCGCGCCGTTCCAGCGCCTCGATGATCAACCCGACCTGTTCGTCGATCATAGTGACGTTGGCGTAATAGTGCCGCCGCTGGCGCTGCAACTGTTCGTCGGTCGGATCCTTCAGATGCACCACCGCGTCGTGATCGTCCTCCAAGTGATTTTTGCGCAGCGCCCGGAAGGGCGCAGGCTGGCTGTCGAGGTCGTAGTCGCGGATCGCCTCGGGCATCTCGCGGCCCTCGTATTTGTCGAGGAAGCGTTGCGTCGGGTCATAGGGCGGGTGCGGTCCGGGGATGCCGATCTGCAGGAAAAACGGCTCGTTGCCGGTAGTAGCGATCGAGCCACGTGCAGGCGGTTTGGCCGGTACGAAGACGTCGGAATGCAGGTCTTCGGGCAGCTCCCATGTGAAGGCGCCGAGGCTCTCCCGGTAGTCGGCGCGGCGTGCGTAGGTCATGCGCGGCTGGGCTTTTCGAAGCCGCGCGTCCAGAACGCCTTGTCCCAGTTGTCGAGGTAGAACGGCAGGTTGGGATGCGCCGCGGTCCTTGTTCTCGATCACGTGGCGTTCGTGAAAGCCGAAGCCCCTTCGACCGGCTGGTGTGCATCTTGCCGACATTGACGCAGCGGTACCCGGCCTCGGCCAGATCGCTCACCCAAGATAGCTCCACGGTCTCATCGTTGCGGAACACGCCGTTGGTGTGGGGATAGGTGCCGGTGAAGAGCGAGGCGCGCGACGGGGTGCAGGACGGCGAGGTGACGTACATGCGGTCGAAGCTCGTGCCGTCGTTCACCAGCCGGTCGAGGTTCGGCGTGTCCACATGATCAAAGCCGAGCGCCGCGATCGTGTCGTAGCGCTGCTGGTCGGTCATGATGAAGACGATATTGGGGCGTTCACTCATGGTTTGTTATCCTCTTGCGGCACCAATTTTGCGGTGCTCGTTGTCCCGGTTGGAAACTAGAAATTGCCGACGATGCGCACCGGATCGACGGTTGCCACGCTCTGCGCGAAGTTCGCCAGGATCAGATCGCATTTCAACGACTGGCTGGCGGGGTCATCCCAAAGGTTGTCAAACTCGTCAGGGTCGGTTGCGTGGTCATAAAGCTCGCCAATGTCCTGACCGTGGAACACGGTCAGTTTGTAGCGGCCATCAAAATACATAGTGGCGAAGACACCTTGGTGGGACGCTGGCAGAGCATTGTAATACTCGCAATAGACAGAAGTCCTTGTGGGCATCCGGATCGGCCTTGCCCTGCAGGATGTCCGCCAGACTTTGCCCCTGCATCGCTTGCGGAATGTCGATACCGGCAAAATCAAGGATCGTCGGGGCGAGGTCCACAAGTTCAACCAGCGCCTGACTGCGGACTTTCTTCGACAGGCGCGCGGGACAGGAGACGATCAAAGGCACATGCACCAGTCCCTCGTAAAAATGCCCGCCCTTCAGGATCAACCCGTGGTCGCCCAGCATTTCGCCGTGGTCGCTGTGGAAGATGATGATCGTGTTGTCCCGATTGCCGCTCTCGTCGAGGTAATCGATCAGCCTGCCAACCTGCTCATCGATCAGATCGATCATCGCGTAGTAGTCGGAGACATAGTTCTGCTTCTCCCGGTCGCTCAGGCTCTTGCAGGCCGGTCCCACCCCGCTCTGCCCACCTTTTTCGTAGTCCTCACGCTGGATCAGCGGCTTGTTGTCCAACTCGCCGTCCTTCCATTTGGGAAGCGGCATGTCAGCGGCGGGGTATTTCGTCTTGTAGTCTTCGGGCGGGTCGAACGGGTGGTGCGGGTCGAAGATGTTGATGCTGAGCATCCAGGGCGTGCCGGAATGCGTCTGCATGAAGTCGATCGCCTCATTCGCGCACCATGTCGTCTGGTGGTATTTCGGATCGATGCCGCCGTTCCTGCCGTGGTAATCGGTTTCCCACGACATCCCCTGAGAGCGCAGCCAGGCTTGGTAGGCATTGTCATCGCCCCAGCCATCCCTCGGCCCGTGGCTCCATTTGACCATGTCGTAGCCGTGATCTTTCGGCAAAATCTCGGTCCTGCCATCCGCCGACGACAGGTGAAGCTTTCCGATCAAACCACATTTATAGCCGTTCTCCGAAAGGATATGCGGCACCAGAATCTCGTCGTCCGGGAAATGGTCATTGCCATTCCGGGTCGTGCGGGTGGTCCGAGGATAGCGACCGGTCAGAAAGCTGGCCCGGCTCGGCGTGCAAACCGGGCTTTGGCAATAGGTCCTGTCGAACGAGACACCCTCGTCCACCAACCGGTCCAGATTGGGGGTGTGGATGTGGTCGTTACCGAGACCCCGGATCGTATCGAAACGCTGCTGATCGGTACAGATCCACAGGAAGTTGGGCTTGGTCTGGTCGCTCATGGATTCGGGAACCTCGGCTGGAATTTCGGAATCGGTCAGTTCGGGGACATTGGCCCGGAACACTCCGGGCCAATGTCAGGGTCATGCTTATTTCAGCACGCCGAGGTCGGTCAGGATGCCCTTGTTGACTACATCAAGTTCCTTCATCCGGTTCGCATAGGTCTCGAAATCGTTGAAGTTGATCATGATCTGGCGTTTTTCGAGCGCTTCGATCAGTTCAGGATCCTGCAGTGCCGCCTCGATCGCATTGGCCAGGATGTCCTGGATGTCCTGCGGCGTGCCCTTTGGGGCGATGACGCCGACGAAGAGCTGGCTGGGGGTGTAGCCGAGGTCCTTTAGCGACGGGATGTCGGCAAAATAGTCGGGCTTAACCTCCATCACATCGACAATCGGCCTTAAGTGCCAGCTTCGGCTTCGGCAATGATTGTATGGGATGGCATGATCGCCGCCTCAATCTCACCACCCAACAGGGCCTTCTTGGTGTCCGCACTGCTCTTGTAGACGACTTCATTCAGGTCAACTTCGGCCTTTCGTTCGAGCGCCAGCAAGGGAAGATGCTGAACGTTGTAGACCCCATCCAGACCGACTTTCACCTGTCCGGGGTTCTCCTTGGCATGCGCCAGAAATTCCTCGAACGTGCCAAAAGGGGAGTCGCCCTGAACCACGATATAGTGGGCTGCATCGAACACATTCGCGATCAGCTCGAAATCCTCGTAGCCCGAGTAGCTGGTCTTGCCCGAGATGGGGCATGATCGTCAGAGGCGCGACCGAAGCCTGCCCGATGGTGTAGCCATCCGGCGCCGAGTTGAACACCTCGGACACGGCAATCGTTTGCGTGGCCCCCGGCAGGTTCTTCAGAACGAAGGTCGCGTCGTTCGGCATGTTCTTCGCGACGTAGGGATAGATGGTCCGCACGATGGAATCCAGGCCGCCCCCCGCGCCATCCGGCACGATCCAGGTGATGGGCTTTTCCGGATAGCCCTGGGCCGCGCCCTCGGTCGGGCTGGTCGCCAGGACCAGCGAGGCCAGCGCCATGGTGGTCGCGGCGGTCTTTGTCAGAAACGATAGCATCAGGTTCTTCTCCCTTTAAGTTTGGTCTTCTAAGCACGCCCTTGAGGCGGCGGCATCAATGTTTTTCTTGTCTAGGCCGATCTGATTTCGGTGAAGTCGTGGCTCCTTTTTCGTCACTTCATTCAACGTCGTCGTTCCAATCTCCCGCGTGCGCGGACCGCGCGCTTCTCCTCCGTTTGAAATCGCCGTAAACGGTGGCTGCGATGGCCGCGACGATCATGAGCACCAGCGCAATCGAGTACACACTGGAAAAGAAAACCCCGAAATTCCCGTTTGAGAGGGTGAGCGACCGCCGGAAGTTTTCTTCGATGATCGGCGCGAGGACATAGGCGATGATCACGGAAGACACCGAGTATTCCAGCCGCTTGAGGATGTAGAACACCACGCCGATCCCCAGCGCCAGCCACAGGTCGAAGAACGCGCTCTTGGACGCGTAGATGCCGATCAGGCACAGCACGAGGACGGTCGCGACCAGAAAGGAATTCGGGATCACGAGGACCCTTGCGAACACCGGCGTCAGCAGGCGGCCGATCAGATACATGGCCACCGTCGTCAGGATGAAGCCGTAGAAAATCCCGTAGACCAGATCCCGCTCGGCCGTGAACACATTCGGACCGGGTTGAATGCCGTGCATGATGAAGGCACCCATGATGATGGCAACGGCTGCCGAGCCCGGGATGCCGAGGGCAAGAAACGGCACAAGCGCGCCACCGGCGGAGGCGTTGTTCGACGACTTCGGCGCGGCAATGCCCTCCGCGCTGCCCTTGCCAAAGGCCTCCGGTGTCTTCGACGTCTTGCTGACAACCGCGTAGGCAAACCAGCAGGATGCGCCGCCGCCGATGCCGGGCAGGATGCCCGTACCGGCGCCAATCAGCGAGCCGATGGTGGTGGACCTGCCAATCCCCTTGACCTCTTTCCACGACAGGCCGGTCTTCAGCGTCTTGAAATCAGTCACATAGGTGATGTTCAGCCCCTTGCTGATCATGATGAACAGCTCGGAGATCGCGAACATTCCAACCAGGAAGGCGACAATATTGATCCCGTCCATCAATTGAGGCTGATCGAAGGTCGCACGATTTACACCGGTCAGCGTATCGACGCCGACGGTTCCTGCCATCAGGCCGAGGATGATCGAGATCATGCTCTTGGTCTTGTCCCGTCCGCTCAGCAAGCCCACGGCCATCAGGCCGATAACGCCCAGCAAGAAGTATTCAGGGCTGCCGAAGTTCAGCGCGAACCTGGCCAGCGGCACCGAGACAAAGATCAGAACCAGCCCGCCGAAGATGCCGCCGATGCTCGACGACACTAGCGAGTAGCTCAGCGCCTTGCCCGGAGAGTCGTTCATGGCCATCGGATGGCCGTCAATGACGGTGGCCGCGGCCTGCGGGGTGCCCGGAACGCCAAGCAGGATGGCCGATATCGAGCCGCCGTATTCACCCGCCTGGTATGTCGCCAGCAGCATCAGAATCCCGGCAAGCGGCGGCAGCGTGAAGGTCACCGGCAGCAGCAGGGCCACGGCGATGACCGTGCCCAACCCGGGCAGGGCCCCGAACACCATGCCGACGACCGTACCCAGCAGGATGCACAGCATGTTGGTGACGGTGAACAGGTTGAGCAGATCTTGTGAGAATGCTTCCATTTATCTTTCCCAGCCCCTCAAAATGAAATTTCGAGGATGTTGCCGAACAGGCCGTACAGAAACACGGTCGTTCCAGCGGCAGTGGCCGCGCCCACGAGCAAGCTGTTCTTAAGTCCAAATTCGATCCTGTAGATCGTCAGCAAGATGGTAAGCAGAACGAACACATTCAGGTAAAAGTATCCGAGGTACTGCCAACTCGCGATGAAGGCGATGGTCAGCGCCAGGGTGGCAAGGATGTACTTGGAATTCTCGGTCACGACCTTTTCGACGTTGTCGGGGTCCGAGTTCCGAAGGTTCTTGATCAGGACCACGACGCACAGGATCACCAGCAACCCGGTCAGGACGTTGGGGAAGTAGGTGGGACCGACGCCCGACCCCGAAAAGTAGATCGTTTGCGATGCGCTGTGATTCAGGTTCAGCGCATAGGCCAGTCCGCCCATTATCAGCACAACGGACATGATGCTGTTCAGGGTTTTCCAGGTCATGCAGTGACCCGCCTGCGCGCCCAGGGTGCGTTCAGATGTTTCATGGTTCCTCCCATTTGGTTGCCTCCCGCCGGGGCCTCTATCCCCCCCGAAGCGGCATCGCGTGATACGTTGGAGCAAGACGATTGGCGGCGCTCTCTGCGTGGCCAATCTCAGACAATTCTGCGCGCACGGTCAGAAGCGCGTCGCGGTGCATTTCCATTTTTTCGTTCGAAGAATCGTCCGGTTCGGCGAGCGCCAGCAGATGCAGGAACTTGCCGTTCCGGTCTTCGACCACGGTCGCACACCGGCGAATCCCGACGTGATTGACCTCGGTGTCGGCGGCAAACACGTCCGAGCGCCTGCGATCCAGCGTTTCTCGCACCTTGGCCTCCGGCAGCCAGCGGGTCGCTTGGCCGGGTCTCCGCAAGGTCTCAAAGAAACCGCCGGTAAAGAACTGCGCCTCGATGTCGCTCCACTCTAACCGGCTCAGGTACAACTGCGACAGCACGTCCAACTCGTAGAGCGAGCGGCGAAATCCGACGCTTGCGCGGATGGCAACGTTCGGGTCCGGATGGTCTGTCTTTGAGTGCCACAAGAGCTCGTGGCCCGCGACCACGATCACCTCGGCCGATACGCCCAGCCGGATGGACAGATCTCTCATCGTACTGTCGAGCTTGGCCAGGTAAGTCTGCGACATCGGCACGTTCCGCTCCAGCCTGAAGTTGCGCACGCAGTACTTTTCGCTTGTGCGGAACAAATATCCCCATTCCGACAGTGACCTGACGATCCGGTTCAGCGTCGAAGGCGACAAGCCGCAGTGCCGAGCGATGTCGACTTGCTTCACCGGACCTGGCCCTGCGGACATGATGAATTCCAAGACTTGCAAAGTGCGTTCGGTTGGGTCCATTAATATTCCACATCTGGCATAATAAATTCCATTATTGGTATTTTGATAATCTGAAGGAAGCCGTCAATTCTGTCAAGGGAAGTCTTTACGAAGCGGAAAGCGAGCTAAGCGTGGTGGTTGGGGTTGAGATGGCACGCGCGCTCGCCGCTGGTGATGCGTGCCGACCAGCAGGGGCCTCACCAAGACTTTTGCCTACTGGTGGCGACAGACCACGGAGCAAGCAAAGCGGTTAGTGGTGCAGCCGCGCCGAAAGTTCGCAATGTCCACGACATGCCAGTTGGTGCGTCGCGCAGAGAAAGGCACAGAACCTTTGACCAGTCGTTCGTTGATCATGCGGCGAAGCTGCCTGAAGAGCCCTCTTTACCGATTTTCTGTGCCGCAGCTAATGGCCGCTTTCGGGGAAGGCGAAGATCATCCGGGGAAAACGGGACCCTATGCGGGCGTCCAACCCTCGGTCAACGCTGCACCGATGCTTTCGCATAGCCGACATTATTCGATGTTGCAGCATTTACGAACCCAGTGGAGAAACTCTCGTCGTAAACTAAGTCGAAATCTTTTTCTCATAGTGTCGCCCGGAAGCCTCGGAGCGAACATTGGCGACATACACTGTAACAACTTCAAATTGGGATGATCCTTCATTCTGGAGTTCGGTCAACGAGTCCGCTGGCGGTTGCGTCTTGGATTTGTCGGCGCTCCCTTCCAGCTTTTCGATTACTCTCAATAATAACTCTGGCCAGCTTTCCATAAGCAATGGCGCGACAACGTTTACTATTGGCGATGCGCAGGCCAATGGAACATTCAACGCAACGTTAGGCGGCACCACAGAGTTCAACTTCTTTTCGACTGTTGGCAGTTCTGGCGATGATAGCTTTACAGGGGGCAGTGGCTCCGACGCTCTTCAAGGTGGAGATGGCAACGACAATATCTATGGCAACAGCGGTGACGATACCCTGTCGGGCGGCGCGGGCGATGATACTTCCTCGATCTACGGCTCGGGCGGTGGGCTCGATCAGATCGATGGTGGTACCGGGAATGACCAGATCGTCGGTTCAGGCTACAATGACGTGCTTTACGTCGAAAGTGGACTGGCGAACCTGACCAGTATCGAAGCTATCGACGGCGGCGCGGGCTACGACCGCATTGTTGGCACCACGGGTGACGACACGCTGGATTTCTCCAGCGGACCGACGATCACCGGCATCGAGCAGATCGATGGCGGCGCGGGCGACGACTCAATCACCGGCACGGCAGACGGCGACAATATCTATGGCAACAGCGGCGACGACACCCTGTCGGGCGGCGCGGGCGACGACACCTTCTCGATCTACGGCTCGGGCGGTGGGTTCGACCAGATCGATGGCGGCACCGGCAATGACCAGATCCTGGGCAGTTCAGCTACCAATGACGTGCTCTATGTCGAAAGCGGGCTGGCGAACCTGACCAGCATCGAAACGATCGACGGCGGCGCACGGCTATGACCGCATTGTCGGCACCTCGGGTGACGACACGCTGGATTTCTCCAGTGGTCCGGCGATCATCGGCATCGAGCAGATCGACGGCGGCGCGGGCAACGACTCGATCACCGGCACCGCCGACTGGCGACAATATCTATGGCAACAGCGGCGATGACACGCTGTTGGGCGGTGCTGGCGACGACACCTTCTCGATCTACGGCTCGGGCGGCGGGTTGGACCAGATCGATGGCGGCACCGGCAATGACCAGATCCTGGGCAGTTCCATCAGCGACGTGCTCTATGTCGAAAGCGGTCTGTCGAACCTGACCAGCATCGAAACGATCGACGGCGGCGCAGGCTATGACCGCATTGTTGCCACCTCGGGTGACGACACGCTGGATTTCTCCAGTGGTCCGGCGATCATCGGCATCGAGCAGATCGACGGCGGCGCGGGCAACAACTCGATCACCGGCACCGGCCGACGGCGACAATATCTATGGCAACAGCGGCGACGACACGCTGTTGGGCGGCGCTGGCGACGACACCTTCTCGATCTACGGCTCGGGCGGCGGGCTCGACCAGATCGATGGCGGCACCGGCAATGACCAGATCGTGCGGCAGCTACAATGACGTGCTCTATGTCGAAAGCGGGCTGGCGAACCTGACCAGCATCGAAACGATCGACGGCGGCGCGGGCTATGACCGTATTGTGGCACCTCGGGTGACGACAGTCTGGACTTCTCCAGCTATACCATCTCCGGCATTGAAAGGATCGAAGGTGGTGCGGGCGACGACTCGATAGTCGGTAGCGCCGGTGGCGACGTCATCGACGGTGGCAGCGGGAACGACACCATCGACGGTGGCGCAGGCGACGACACACTGATCGGCGGCGCCGGAGCGGATTCATTGGTCGGCGGCACCGGTACTGACAGCGCCGATTACAGCGCCTCAGGAGTGCGGTCGCCGTCAATCTTGCGACCGGCACCGGGACTGGCGGGAACGCGCAGGGCGACACGCTCTCCGGGATCGAAAACCTCACCGGCTCGAACTTCAATGATACCCTCACGGGCGACGACAATGCCAATGTTCTGCGCGGTGGGGCGGGCAACGACAGCCTGCAGGGCGGTGGCGGCAACGACACACTCTCGGGCGGCTCGGGTAACGACACGCTTTCCGGCGGCGCGGGCAACGACACCCTTGTGGGTGGCGCGGGCAATGACTCGTTGTCTGGCGGAACCGGTGACGACGTATTTGTGCTAGCAGACGGCTCTGGTGCAACGACCATCACGGATTTCGACACCGGAGATAGTGATGGCGACGGGACCTTTAACGACCAGTTTGATCTTTCCAACCTGACGGACAGCAACGGCGATCCAGTAAATGCCTGGGACGTCACGGTCACCGATGACGGGTTTGGGAACGCGCTTCTAAGCTTTCCGAATGGCGAAACCATTCTGTTGCAAGGCGTTGCGCCAGCAACGATTAACACGACCCAGAGCCTGCAGGCGGCGGGCATCCCCTGCTACGCCCCCGGTACGATGATCGACACGCCCGACGGCCCGCGCGCGGTGGAGACGCTGCAGGTCGGCGATCTGGTCAACACGCTCGATCACGGCCCGCAGCCGATCCGCTGGGTGCGCAGCGGCGACCACCCGCTGGAAGAGGTTGACGTAGACGCAAAACCGGTGCTGATCGCCGCTGGTGCGTTGGGGAAGGGGCTGCCGAGCCAAGACCTGATCGTGTCGCCGCAGCACCGGATGTTTGTCGGCGGCGCTGGCCAGTTGGATGGCTGGTTCGAGACCGAGGCCTTTGCCCCGGCCAAATCCCTGACCAAACTGCGCGGCATCCGGCACATGAAGGGCAAGACCAAGATCACCTGGATCCATTTTGCCTGCGACCGGCACGAGGTTGTCACCGCCAATGGCTGCCTGTCGGAATCGCTGTTGCTGGGGCCGATGGTGGTGAACGGCCTGACTGGCGCCGAGCGGCAGGAGTTGAGCGCCATTTATGGTGTTGCGCCCATGCCGGACGCCGCCCTGAACGGGCCTGCTGCGCGTGAGTGCCTGAAGGTAGGCGAAGTGCGGCGGCACCTGGCCAAGTGCAAAACAGAAGAGCAATACGCGACCGCGAAGGAAATCAACAAATGGGACGTCGACCTTGCGATGGAACAGTGGGAAGCGGATCCGTTTGGTGAGGCAATGGCGAATGGCCGAAAACCTGATTTCACGATTGCTTGCTAAAGGTGTTCGATAGATCAAAGACAAAAGCCAACCTTCGTCAAGTTGCAGCGAAAGTTCACTAAGTCCGCAAAGCAGTCTTTCAGCGCCACACGTCCAATCGCCGTAATTCGCCCCTCTGCCACTGAAAAACGACATCGCCCGTCGCTTTTCGTGCCGAATACCGCTCGGCTTTCGGGTTCCCTTGCCGTGAACAGGGAGGCCCTCATGACCGACGACGCAAATCGCAGGAAACGCTCGGGCGGACGCTCGGGCAATGTCCGGCGGTCCAGCCCGAATGTGATCGAGCAGATGCCGTGGCGGGTGCCGGTCAACACCGATCGCCCGACCGAACCCCTGAGCGAAGAGGGCGTTCAGGCGATCCATGACGGTGCGATGCGGATTCTGGAAGAGATCGGCATCGAGTTTCTGAACGACGAAAGCCTTGCGATCCTGAAGGAGGCCGGCTGCACGGTGAACGGCACCAACGTGCGCATGGGCCGCGATTTCGTGATGGAGATGCTGGCGCGCGCGCCGTCCCAATTCGACATCACCCCGCGCAATCTCGACCGGAAGATCACCATCGGCGGCAAGCATATGGTTTTCGTCAATGTGTCCTCGCCGCCGAACTACTGGGATCTGGAAACCGGCAAGATGCCGGGGACGCGCGAACATTGCGCGAACCTTTTGAAGCTGACGCAATATTTCAACTGCATCCACGTCGCGGGCGGCTATCCGGTGGAACCGGTGGACGTGCATGCCTCGGTCCGGCATCTGGACGTGCTCTATGACAAGCTGACCCTGACCGACAAGGTCGCGCATGCCTATAGCCTTGGCAAAGAGCGGGTCGAGGATGTGATGGAGATGGTGCGCATCGCCGGCGGGCTGTCGCATGAGGAATTCGAGGCGACCCCGCGGATGTATACCAACATCAACTCGACCTCGCCGCTGAAGCACGACACGCCGATGCTGGATGGCTACATGCGCTGCGTGCGGCGCGGTCAGGCCACGGTGGTGACGCCGTTCACGCTGGCCGGGGCGATGGCACCGGTGACGATGGCGGGCGCGGTGGCGCAGTCGATTGCCGAGGGGCTGTGCACGATCGCAATGGCGCAATGGATGAAGCCGGGAGCGCCTTGCGCATTTGGGACATTCACCTCGAATGTCGACATGAAATCCGGCGCGCCGGCCTTCGGAACGCCGGAATACATGCGCGCCACGCAGATGACCGGGCAAATGGCGCGGTTTTACGGGTTGCCGCTGCGGTCATCGGGCGTCTGTGCGGCGAATGTGCCGGACGGGCAGGCGATGTGGGAGACCTCGAACAGCTTGTGGGCGGCGGTGCAGTCGGGCACCAACATGGTCTATCACGCGGCCGGCTGGCTGGAGGGCGGGCTGATCGCGAGCCCCGAGAAATTCATCATGGATTGCGAGATATCTGCAGCAGATCCAGCGCTATTTCGAGCCCGCGACCTATGCGACCGGCCCGGATGACATTGCGCTCGATGCGATCCGCGAGGTTGGCCATGACGGGCATTTCTTTGGCATCCAGCACACCCAGGATCGCTATGAAGAGGCGTTCTATCAGCCGTTCCTGAGCGACTGGCGCAACTACGAGGCCTGGGATCTGGCTGGCGGCGTCTGGACTGCAGAGCGGGCGCACAAGATGTTCAAGGACATCATCGGGAGTTTCGAGCCGCCAGCCATGGACGACGCCATCCGCGAGGAACTGGCCGAGTTCGTGGCCCGGCGAAAGGCCGAAGGTGGCGCGCCGACTGATTTCTGACCTCCGGGCGTCCCGGCGCTGCTCGGACAGGCCAGCGTGCCGGGCCATTCTGTCGCAAATGTTGTAATTCAACATCCCCTCGAACTGCTCTAACCTGCGTGAGAAAGCGAGAGTAGGCGTATGGGTTTTGTGGAAATGGGCAGCGCGTCGACAGAGCGGGCGCGGATGGCGACGATGGGGGCGGTGGCCGGCCTGGCACTTTGGGTGTTGGCGGACGTCCTGCCTGATCAGATCAATAACGACCGAGCGCTTATGTTTCTGGCGGCTTTGGCAGGCGCGTTCTTTGCCGCCTTGCTGGCCGCTTCGGGCCCGCTTCGCGCCGGGCAGGCCGCGCTTGTCGGACTGTTTGTGTCAGTGGTGCCATCGGTTCTGTTTCTCTGGGCGAGTTTCCGGTTTGAAACTGTCGAGGACTATCTGGAAACCGGCCATCCGCTGGTCGCCTTCGCGATTCTCGCGTCGCTTCCGGTGCCGTTTCTGATCGCGGCGCTGGGTCCGGTCGGAAACTGGCGCGACTATCCAGAGCTTTTCAATCAGTCTTGGAACATCGTCGTGCGCTATGTCGCTTCGTGGCTGTTCCTGGGGCTGTTCTGGGCCGTCGTGCTGCTTTCAAATGCGCTTTTCGGCATCATTGGGCTAGAGATCATCAACACTTTGCTAGAGATCGCGCCGGTGCCCTACGTGCTGTCCGGTCTTGTGCTGGGACTGGCGCTGGCCGTGGTGAACGAGCTAAAGGAATATGTCTCGCCCTATCTGGTTCTGAGGCTGCTCAGGCTTTTGCTGCCGGTCGTTCTGGTGGTTGTGGCGATCTTCGTTGCCATGGTGCCGCTTCGTGGGCTGTCCGGCCTCTTCGGTGGCCTTTCGGTGGCGAGTACGCTCATGGCGATGGCGCTTGGCGGCATCACTTTGGTCAGCACCGCAATCGACCAGTCGGATGACGAGGCTGTCACGATGCCGTTCATGCGGTTGGCCAGCCAGATTCTGGCGCTGATCTTGCCGGTGCTGGCGGGGCTGGCCGTTCTTTCGATCTGGGTCCGGGTGAACCAGTATGGCTGGTCGCCGGAACGGCTGGCGGCAACTGCCGTCGCTGGGGTCGTGCTGGTCTACGCGCTGCTCTATGCCATTGCGGTTCTGCGACGGCACCGATGGATGGCTGATATCCGCCAGTTCAACACCTATATGGCGCTGGCTGTCATGGCTGGTTGCAGCGCTGTGGCTGACGCCGGTGATGAACCCGCAACGGATCTCTGCAAACAACCAGTTGGCGCGGTACCAGCAGGGCCGCACCCAGATAAAGGATCTGGATCTTTGGTCCATCGGCAAGGAATGGGGGGTCGCAGGTCGCCGCGTTGTGCCTCTGTTCGCCGCAATTGAGCGCGAGGGTCAGGATGTCGTTGCCGAACAACTGGCGGCGCTGGACAAGACCGATGATTTCTACACCTATGATCAGTTGCTGAGCGGACCGCAATCAGACCGGATGCGAGAGTTTCTGGACCTGGTTCCTGTGCGCCCCGTCGGGGCGGATATCCCCGAGGGCGTCTTTGGCACCGCTGCCACGCCCGCTGGATGGATTAAGTCCTGTGGGCGTCGGACGGTTGCGAAGAATCCCGGTTGTGCGTTGCTTGTTGCCGACTTCCTGCCGGATAGCGATGGGCCTGAAATCCTGCTGGCCACCAAACAACCCGGCGACTGGGTTCGGATCGAAATGTGGAGCCGGACCGAGACCGGCCAATGGCGCAATCACGGCTTGCCGGCACGTCTGACAGGGCCAGAGGTCAGCGTGAATTCGGACGAAGTGATCGACCGGATCATCGCGGAAGAGTTCGATCTGGTGCCCGCGACCGTCAACACGATCGGCTTTGGCGACACGCGTTTCATCATGCTGCCCTGACATTTGCCGGTTGTTAACAGTGCTGCGCTAGCCTGACCTCCGGACTTGAGGGAATGCAGCGATGCACGGGCTGATTAACCGGTCGATACAATGTTTTCTGCGCGATACTTATGGCGGCGATACCTGGTCAGAGATCGCGATCGCCGCGGGGCTCGAATTCGACAATTTCGAAGCCTTGATGATTTACGAGGACGCGGTCACGGATCAGGTGTTGCAGTCGGCTTCGGCCCGGCTCGACAAGTCGGTGTCGGTGCTGATGGAGGATCTGGGGACTTATCTGATCTCGAATGCCGGCTCTGGCGGATTGCGCCGATTGTTGCGGTTCGGCGGCGTCAGTTTCGTTGATTTTCTGCATTCGCTTGACGATCTTCAGGACCGGGTGAGGTTGGCTTTGCCTGACCTGGTGCTGCCGGCGCTTGAGGTGCGTGACAATACGACCACCAGTTTCACGCTGTACTGCAAATTCGACCGACCGGGATTTGGTCATGTCCTGGTCGGGATATTGCGGGCGATGGCGGATGATTATGGCGCGCTTGTGCTTCTGGACCATGTCGGAGGCAGTTCCGGGATCGAGATGATCACGGTCGAGGTTCTGGATGTCGGATTTGCCGAGGGTCAATCCTTCGCCCTGGGCTCGTCGGCGGCCTGAGATGACTGAACACACCGAACCAACCGTTCTGGCGGTTACCGACCTGGACCGGCTTATGCCGATGCACATGCGACTGTCCGAGACGGGTCATATTCTTCACGCTGGCCCGACGCTGGCCAAACTGTTCCACGGCGGCGAATTGTCGGGGCGGCGGTTTCTGGAAGTGCTGGAACTGCGGCGCCCGCGCACCATCGGATCGATGGAGGACTTGCGGAAGGCTGCCGGGGCTGCGCTGCACCTGCGATTCCGCGACGCGCCGCATACAACCTTTCGCGGCATTGCGGCGCCGATGCCGACGGATGCCGGCCTGCTGGTGAACCTTTCCTTCGGGATCGCCGTGGCCGATGCCGTGCGCGATCACAACCTGACCAGCGCCGATTTTGCGCCCACCGATCTGACGGTCGAGATGCTTTATCTGATCGAGGCGAAATCGGCCGTGATGAACGAATCGCGCGACCTCAACCTTCGGCTGCAGGACGCACGGATCGCGGCAGAAGAGCAGGCCTTTACAGATACCCTGACCGGCCTCAAAAACCGGCGCGCGATGGATCATGTGCTGGCGCGGCTTGTCGGATCAGGCGCGCGGTTCGGGCTGATGCATCTGGATCTGGACTACTTCAAGGACGTGAACGACAGCTACGGCCATGCGGCGGGCGACCATGTCTTGCAGGTCGTGGCGCGGGTGCTGGCAGATGAAACCCGTGACTCCGATACCGTCGCGCGGGTCGGGGGCGACGAATTCGTGCTGATCTTCGACCGTCAGTTTGACCCCGAGCGACTGCGCAGCATCGCGGCCCGCATCATCGAGCGACTGGAAGAGCCGGTGTCATTCGAGGGCCGGACCTGTCGGATTTCGGGCAGTGTCGGCATCACGATGAGCACGCTCTACGCCGAGCCCGCTGCCGAAGCGATGCTCGCCGATGCCGATGCGGCGCTCTATGCCTCCAAGCACAAGGGCCGGGCCTGCGTGACTTTGGTGACAGAGTTGGATGGCTGGTGTTCGGGCAGCGTGGATGACGATAAGCTCTCGGCGTAGCATCCGCGGCGCAGGTTGCCACAGCGTTTCGGCCGGACCCTGAATCGGACTACGCCGCCTCTCGCTAACGCCCGAACGCGTATGCCGCTAGATGTTGCGTTGGGGTTAATGCCGAGAGGTTGTGGCAGCAGCAACTGTATCAGCGCCTCGCTGGCGCGACAAAAAGGCCGGCCCGGGATCGCCCGGACCGGCCCTTTGCTTGGTTTGTTCCAGCCGTCAGGCTTCGACGAACTTGCGGATCTCGCCGGATTTCAGGCGTGACTGGTAAGAGTGCAGCTCTTTCTTCACGATCGGCATCAGCACGTAGAGCGCCGAGATGTTGACCACCGCCATCGCGAAGATCGCCGCATCCGAGAAGTCGATGACCGGGCCAAGGCTGGCCGCCGCACCGATCACGACGAAGACGCAGAAGATAATCTTGAAGATCAGCTCGGTCGTCTTGCCTTCACCGAAGAGGTAGGTCCAGGCCTTGAGGCCGTAGTAGGACCAGGAGATCATCGTCGAGAAGGCGAACAGAACCACCGCCAGCACCAGCACGTAGGGGAACCACGAGAAGCCTGTGGCGAAGGCCGCCGAGGTCAGTGCAACGCCCTGCACGTCGCCGGTCGTCGCGATCATGCCGTTCTCGCTCAGGATGAACCGGCCGGTTTCGGGATCCACCATCTGCACACCAGAGATGGTGATGACCAGCGCCGTCATGGTGCAGATCACAACGGTGTCGATGAACGGCTCAAGCAGCGACACGAAGCCCTCGGTGATCGGCTCTTTGGTGCGGACCGCCGAGTGGGCGATGGCCGCCGAGCCGACGCCCGCCTCGTTCGAGAAGGCCGCCCGCTTGAAGCCCTGGATCAGCGCGCCGACAAGGCCGCCGGCCACGCCGAGACCGGTGAAGGCGCCGGCGAAGATCTGGCCGAAAGCCCAGCCGATGTGTTGGTAGTTGACGAGCAGGATGATCAGAGCGCAGTGCCGACATAGAGAATGCCCATGAACGGCACCACCTTTTCGGTCACACGGGCGATCGACTTGATACCGCCGACGATCACAGCAAAGACCACAGCGGCAAAGACAATCCCGGTGATCCAGCCCGGATATTCACCGACGACGCCAGAGATCTGCGCATGCGCCTGATTGGCCTGGAACATGTTCCCGCCACCCAGGGCGCCAAGGATGCAGAAGATCGAAAACAGCACGGCCATGAACTTGCCGCCGGGAATACCACGTTCGGCAAACCCCTTCGACATATAGTACATGGGACCACCAGATACGGTGCCGTCCGGGTATTCGTTCCGGTATTTCACACCCAACGTACACTCGGTGAATTTCGAGGCCATGCCCAGAAGACCCGCGAGGATCATCCAGAAGGTCGCCCCCGGCCCGCCGATGCCGACGGCCACGGCAACACCCGCGATGTTGCCCAAGGCCGACGGTGCCCGACAGTGCTGTGGCAAGCGCCTGGAAATGGCTGACTTCGCCCGCGTCATTGGGATCGGAATAGTCGCCCTTGACCAGCGAGATCGAGTGCCCGAAGGCCCTGAACTGGACGAAGCCGAAATAGAGGGTGAAGACCGTCGCACCTACCACCAGCCACATCACGATCCAGGGAAAATCGGCCCCGTTGATCTGGAATGGCAGGGGCGCGAAGATCGCATTGACGAACCAGCCGGTCGACGAGGCGAAGATCTCGTTCACGGTCTGGTCGATGGATTTGGCCTCTTGAGCCGCAACCGATGTGGCAGCGAGCGTCAGCCCGGCCGTTATAGTTGAGAGTGCTAGTTTCATATCTGCTCTCCTAGCCGATGACCGTTACAGGGACGTGGGCATGCATCACGAGATTGCTTGTTGATGATCCGAAAACCCGTTGCACCAGCCCGCTTTCCGATGTGCGCGCAACGATGATCTGCTCGGCCTTTTCGTCGACAGCGACCTGATCCAGAATATCGGCGACGTGGCCATGCTTGACGATGCCGCGCGCTTTGAAGCCATCTTTCTTCAATTTCTCGACAGCAGGCGTCAGGATCCGGTCCTGTGCCAAATGGATCTCTTCGTCACGGCGTTTGTGACGTTCGGCGTTTTCTTCCGGCGTCTGGAAGGAATAGGGTGACCACTCGATCACATGAACGATGATAAGCTCGCAAGCCCCAATCAGTTTTGCGAGTTTCTTGGCATAGTCGAGAGCGCGGCCACCTGACCCGCTGCCGTCCACTCCGATCACTAGTTTTGTAGACATGTGTCCCTCGCTGTTGTGTTTTTGTTCGTCGGACAGGGGACGACCTGGATTTTGTACCTGTTACGTCCCCGTGCGGCAAAGTGACACCTGTAAGGCGCCTCGGGTCAATCAAAAACCTCCAAAAAGCGGAAACTCGCCAAGCGTGATGTAATGGAAAACCGAGTGAAAAGAGGCAGATAATCTATTGTTTATATGATAAAAACTTTGATTTACGAATGCTATTCCGCGCAGATTTCATGCAGGGATAGACCGGTGGTCGACTCGACGCGTTGATCGACCCCGCTGATCGAGGCAGGGCCACTATCCTTTCGGGACCGCAATGACATTCGGCCGGCCGCTTTCCAGATTTGCGGATAGGGGCTGCGATGAGGGCGTGGTAACGATCGACGCAGAGGATTGGAAATAGTGCCACCCAAGCCCTATTTTCTGTCCACGGAATACGAGAACGAAACCGGAGGATCGGCACATTGAAATATGAGAAAACCCGGGAAGCACTGGAAAAGCTGACACCTGAGCAATTTCGTGTCACTCAGGAGAACGGCACCGAAGGCCCCCACACGGGTGCGCTGACGGGGAACAAAGAGCCGGGCATTTACGTTGACATCGTATCGGGTGAGCCGCTCTTTGCGTCGTCAGACAAGTATGAGTCAGGCTGCGGCTGGCCCAGCTTCACCAAGCCGATTGTCACCGAACATGTAACTGAAAATCAAGATGGTGGACATGGCATGGTCCGTACCGAGGTCCGCTCAAGGCACGGCGACAGCCATCTGGGCCATGTCTTCAACGATGGCCCGCCCGACCGTGGCGGCCTGCGGTATTGCATCAACTCGGCCAGCCTGCGGTTCGTTCATCGCGACGACATGGCGACCGAAGGCTATGGCGACTTTCTGGATCAAGTGGAGGAAATCGGATGACGGAACGTGCAATTCTGGCCGGCGGCTGCTTTTGGGGCATGCAGGATCTGATCCGCAAATTGCCGGGGGTGGTGTCTACTCGTGTCGGGTACACAGGCGGTGACGTGAAATTCGCCACTTATCGCGATCACGGCACCCATGCCGAAGGCATCGAGATCATATTCGACCCAGAGAAGATCAGCTATCGCAGGCTGCTGGAGTTCTTCTTTCAGATCCATGACCCCGCGACACCCAATCGCCAGGGCAACGACCGTGGTCCGTCATACCGATCGGCCATCTACTATGCCACCGAGGCGCAGCGCGATGAAGCGCTGAACACGATCGCCGATGTCGATGCCTCGGGTCTTTGGCCGGGCAAGGTCGTGACAGAGGTCGAGCCCGCGGGTGCTTTCTGGGAAGCAGAACCAGAGCACCAAGACTATCTGGAGCGTGTTCCAGGCGGCTATACCTGCCATTTCGTTCGCCCCGACTGGGTGTTGCCAAAACGCCAGGCAGCCGAATGATTGCAGTGCCACCTCGCCGGGTGGCAAGCGGGGACCGCCAGTCTTTGGGCCGGGGCACCCGCCAGGCAGCAGGACAGCGGACAAGGCGGCAGCAGGATGAGGCGACAGGCGCATGAAAAGGATCGCTTGCCATGGCGAGGTGATGATAGAACTGTCGCCGATCGACCACGACACCGCGCAGATCGGCGTGGCCGGGGACACCTACAACACCGCCGTCTATCTGCGCCGATCGCTTGATTAGGCGGATGCCGGAATCATCTATGTGACCGCACTTGGTAACGACGCGATGTCGGCACGTATCGAGGCGGCTTTGAAGGCAGAGGGTATCTCTACCGAGCTGATCGAGCATCGGACCGGAGGCAGCCCGGGGCTTTACATGATCACGCGGGATGGGGCGGGGGAAAGGCACTTCAGCTACTGGCGCTCGGCCTCTGCCGCGCGCAGCCTGTTCCAGGAACCCTGCGACGTCACGCTGAAGCGGCTTGACGCGTTTGACCTCGTTTACCTTTCCGGCATTTCGATTGCCATCTTGCCGCAAGCCACCCGCGATGCGATCTGTGCCTGGGCCGATGGCTATGGCGCGAAGGGCGGCAAAATCGCCTTTGATTCCAACTACCGCCCGCGCCTGTGGCCGGACGCCGAGGCTGCGCGGAGGGATACGATCAAGTTTTGGCGCCGCTGCGACGTGGCGCTGCCGTCCCTCGATGATGAGATGACGCTGTTTGGCGAGACGGAGGGGGCAGCGGTTTTGGCGTTTCTATCGTCTGCGGGCGTCAGCTTTGGCGCGCTCAAACGGGGGGAGCGCGGACCGCACTCTATTGATCCGGAATCGATGGTGCTGGATGTGACACCGGTCAAAGGCGTGGTCGATACCACTGCCGCTGACGACAGCTTCAACGCCGGGTTCCTGGCAGGGTATGTCCTTGGCAAAGATGTGAGGGACTGCCTGACGCTTGGCCATGAACTGTCGTGCAAGGTCATTCAGCATCCGGGGGCAATACTTCCCAAAGAGGTTACAGGCGGTTAGGTGCCGCGCCGAATTTGTACCTGGCGCTTCTGACCGCGCCGCGAACGATGAAGGTTGTGATCATTGGGCGGTTCGCAGGGCCAGCATGGTTCGAGTGGTTGAACCAAGCCGAGGGCACCTCCGGTGATTGCCATGGCGGTGGACGGAGGCCTGGCGGCAGCATAACATTTCGCGATGCGCAACAAGATCGTCTCCGCCGCCGAAGCCGCCGCGCTGGTCAAGGACGGCGACACGCTGACCACGTCCGGGTTTCGTCGGCATCGGCGTGCCGGACGAGCTTGCTGGCCGCCATCGAGGCGCGGTTTCTCGAAACCGGCCACGCCGCGCGACCTGTCGCTGGTCTTCGCCGCCGGGCAGGGCGACGGCAAGGACACGCGGCCTGAACCGGCTGGGCCACGAGGGGCTGTCTGAAGCGGGTTGTCGGCGGGCACTGGGGGCTGATCCCCAAGGTCGCGGCGCTGGCGGTCGCGGGCAAGATCGAGGGCTGGAACCTGCCGCAGGGCTGCATCAGCCAGCTCTACCGCGACATCGCGGCGGGCAAGCCGGGCATGCTGTCGAAGGTCGGGCTGGAAACCTTCGTCGATCCGCGCCAACGGCGGCGGCGCGATCAACGACATCTCGACCGAGCCGCAGGTCGAACTGATGGAGATCGACGGCGAGGAAGTGCTGTTCTACCCGGCGCAGCCCTGACCGTCGCGCTTCTGCGCGGCACCACGGCGGACGAGGCCGGCAACGTCACGATGGAGCGCGAGGCGCTGACCATCGACAATCTCGCCCAGGCGATGGCGGTCAAGAACGCGGGCGGCGTCGTCATCGTGCAGGTCGAGCGCATCGCCCGGGCGCGTTCGCTTGCCGGCGCGCGAGGTGCAGATCCCCGGCATTCTGGTCGATGCGGTCGTCGTCGCGCGACCCGAGAACCACCTGCAGACCTACCGCACCGCCTTCAGCCAGGCCTTCACCAACCGGATCCGCACCGCCGGAGGGCGAGATCCCGCCGATGCCGCTGGACGCCCGCAAGGTGATCGCGCGGCGCTGCGCCTTCGAGCTGCCGGTGAACGGCGTCGTCAACCTCGGCATCGGCATGCCCGAGGGCGTGGCCGCGGTCGCCGCCGAAGAGGGGCTGCTCGACCACCTGACGCTGACCGCCGAGCCCGGCGTGATCGGCGGCCAGCCGGCCTCGGGCCTCGATTTCGGCGCCGCGGTCAACACCGACGCGGTGATCCCGCAGAACAACCAGTTCGATTTCTACGACGGCGGCGGGCTCGACATGGCCTGCCTCGGGCTGGCGCAGGCCGACGCGCGTGGGCAACGTCAACGTCTCGCGCTTCGGCGCCGCGGCTGGCCGGCGCCGGCGGCTTCATCAACATCAGCCAGAACGCCCGCGCGGTTGTCTTCGCCGGGCACCTTCACCGCGCAGGGCCTGCGACATCGCGATCGCCGAAGACGGTGTGCGAGATCCGGCAGGAGGGCCGCGCGCGCAAGTTCCTGAAGGCGGTCGAGCAGATCACCTTCTCCGGCGCGCGCGCCGCGCGGCTGGGTCAGCCGGTGCTCTACGTCACCGAACGCTGCGTCTTCGAACTGACCGCGAGGGGCTGCAGCTGATCGAGGTCGCGCCCGGCATCGACATCGAGCGCGACATACTCGCGACTGATGGAGGTCCGGCCCGATCATCGAAGAGGTCGCAGCCGATGGATCCGCGCATCTTCTGCGATCGCCGAAATGGACCTGCGCACCGACCTTCTGCATCTCGATCTGCCCGATCGGATCGCGCTTGATACCGACCACCCGGCAGGCTGTTCCTCAACTTCGAAAAGATGCGCGTCCGCACCCGCGAGAGGTCGACCTGGTCGGCCGGCTGGTGGCCGAGGCCTGCGCGCCTTTGCCCGAGCCGCGTCGACGTTATCGTGAATTACGACGGCTTCCGGATCGACGAGGACGATCGAAGCGGACTGGGCGCGTATGGTCGCCGAGCTGACCGAGCGCTATTACCGCACCGTGACGCGCTATTCGGGGTCGGCCTTCATGCGGATGAAACTGGGCGAAGTGTTTCCCGATGCCCGCACCCATATCTTCGAGACCAGCGAACAGGCGCGGAAATTCCTAGAGTCTGACCGCAACTAGAGTATGTGGCCGGGCTCATGCCGGGATTCGGCAGCAAACCGAGAGATCAGAAGACCTGGAACATCCCCGGCTATATCGGATCGACGCGGCCAGGAGTCATTCAGGACGCGCGGGCGGTTCACACCGAAGGCGAGAGAATGAAAAGCGAAAAACTGAATTGACCTTGAAGGCATCGCGGACGCCGCCTGATCGAAGCTGACCGAATGACGGGCCTTGCGAGGCACATGCGAGCCCCCCAACTGACCGTCAATCCACCAGTTGAGCGCCGTATCCTGCCATCTTGATCGCGTCCTGAACGGCGTCGGGGGAAAGCGCCGACTCGACCCTTACAGTATGGGCCGGAAGATCGGTTTGGACTTCTGCCGCCGGATCTGAGGTCTTTACGGCTTTCTCGATGGCCGCCGTGCAATGGCCGCAACTCATGTCGGGAACGTGAAATCTCATCGGGCACTCCGTTAGCTGACTGGCATGTAAATGGACCTTCCCGCAGGGGGAAGGTCAAGATCGGAGAAAAGATCTCCGTTGCCTCTTGAGCTTCCAGTCACTGGAAGCATTATGTAGGACCGGAAGATAAGAAAAGGAGTCGTCCGATGACCGAATCGACCTCTGTCAGCCTGTCCGTTCAGGGCATGTCCTGCGCCTCTTGCGTGGGCCGGGTGGAAAAGGCGTTGGCCGCCCTAAGTGGTGTCAGCGACGTCTCCGTCAATCTGGCGGCTGAAACGGCAACGCTGACCGTTGATGCACCGGCGCGACTGGCGGAGGCGGTTAATGCTCTGAAGACGCTGGGCTATCCCGCCCGCAAGGCACGTGTGACGCTGAACGTCGCGTCAATGTCTTGTGCCTCCTGCGTAGGTCGGGTGGACAAGGCACTGGAAGCGGTGCCGGGTGTCCTGAGTGTTTCAGTGAACCTCGCCGCCGAAACGGCAACCGTCGAATACCTTGAAGGCGAGGCGACGCCGGCCGATCTGATGGCCGCAAGCGCCGAGATCGGCTATCCGGCGGAAATGGCCGAAGCCGATGCAAGCCTCGGCCGTGTCGAACGCAAGGCCGAAGAGGCGCGGGCACTGGCCCGCCGCACGCTGATCGCTGCGGTGCTGACGATTCCTGTCTTTGTTCTGGAGATGGGCGCGCATGTCTTTCCGGCGTTCCACCACTTCATCGCTCAGACCATCGGCATCGGCACCTCGTGGCTGATCCAGTTCGTGCTGGCGAGCATCGTGCTGTTCGGTCCGGGATGGCAGTTCTTCGCCAAAGGTATTCCGGCGCTCCTGAAACGTGCGCCCGACATGAATTCTCTTGTGGCCTTGGGTACAGGGGCGGCGTGGTCCTACTCGGTCGTGGCGACCTTTTTGCCCGGGCTGCTGCCCGACGGTGTTCGCGCGGTCTATTTCGAGGCTGCGGCGGTGATCGTGGTTCTGATCCTGATTGGCCGCTGGCTGGAAGCGCGGGCCAAGGGGCGGACCGGGGCCGCGATCCAGACGCTTCTGGGCTTGCAGGTGCGCACGGCGCGCGTGATGCGCGACGGCGCGACCGCCGAGGTCGACATTGACGATCTCCGGGTGGGCGATACGGTGATCGTTCGGCCCGGCGAACGGATCCCCGTCGACGGCGAGGTGGTCGAGGGGACCAGCAACGTCGATGAAAGCATGATCACCGGCGAACCGGTGCCGGTCGCGAAAGCCATCGGCGATCCCGTGACGGGCGGCACGGTCAACGGCACCGGCAGCCTGACATTCCGGGCTGCCCGCGTCGGCGCCGACACAACGCTCGCTCAGATCATCCGCATGGTGGAAGAGGCGCAGGGCGCCAAACTGCCGATCCAGGGGCTGGTCGACCGCGTGACGATGTGGTTCGTCCCGGCGGTTCTGGCGCTGGCACTTGTCACGGTGGCCGTCTGGCTTGCCGTCGGCCCCGATCCGGCGCTGACCTTCGCGCTTGTCGCGGGCGTCTCGGTGCTGATCATCGCCTGTCCCTGCGCCATGGGCCTTGCCACGCCGACCTCGATCATGGTCGGCACGGGCCGGGCCGCCGAGATGGGCGTTCTGTTTCGCAAGGGTGATGCGCTGCAAGCCTTGGCCGAGGTCGAGGTCATCGCTCTCGACAAGACCGGCACCGTGACCGAAGGCAAGCCGACCCTGACGGATCTGGTGACCGCCGACGGCTTTGCGAGAGAGGAGGTTCTGCGCCTTGTCGCCTCGATCGAGGATCAATCCGAGCATCCGATCGCGGAAGCTGTCGTGCGTAGCGCGCGGGCCGAGGGCATAAGTCTAGCTCCGGTCACCAAATTCATGTCGATCACCGGCTACGGTGTGAAGGCCGAGGTCGAGGGCCGGAACGTGCTGATCGGTGCCGACCGATTGATGCGCCGCGAAGGCATCGACCCCGGTGTTCTGGCCGAAATCGAAGTAGAACCTGGCGGGACGGGGACGCACAGCACTTCTATACCGCTGTCGACGGCCAGATCGCGGCCGTGATCGCCGTTTCCGACCCGGTGAAACCAGCCAGCGCCGCCGCGATTGCGGCACTTCACGCGCGTGGCTACGAGGTTGCCATGATCACCGGCGACAAACGCGAAACGGCCGAAGCCATCGCGCGCGAGACCGGCATCGACCGGGTGATCGCGGGCGTTCTACCCGATGGCAAGGTGGCCGCGCTCGATGAACTCAGGGCAGGGGGGCGCAAGATTGCCTTTGTTGGCGACGGCATCAACGACGCACCGGCACTCGCCCATGCCGATGTCGGCATCGCGCATCGGCACCGGCACGGACGTTGCCATCGAAAGCGCCGATGTGGTGCTGATGTCAGGTGATCTGCGCGGCGTGGTGAATGCGGCACATGTGTCTCGCCAGACCATGCGCAACATTCGCCAGAACCTGGTCTGGGCCTTCGGCTACAATACCGCATTGATCCCGGTTGCTGCGGGTGTTCTCTATCCCGCTTTCGGCGTCCTGCTTTCACCGGTCTTTGCCGCGGCGGCGATGGCGCTGTCCTCGGTGTCGGTCCTGAGCAACGCGCTGCGCCTGCGTCGCCTCAAGCCGGTGATGGACGAACGCACGGTTTCCCGCCCGCCCAAGGCACGCGCACAGCCCCAGCCCGCCGAATAGGAGACAGGACATGAACATCGGAGAAGTCGCTGACCGCTCGGGCCTGCCGCCCAAGACCATCCGCTACTATGAAGACATCGGCCTGATCCGACCTGTGCGAAGCGCGAATGGCTACCGCGCTTTTCGGGATACCGACCTGCACAAGCTGGCTTTTCTGGGCCGCGCCCGCGCGCTTGGCTTTTCGATCGAGGATTGTCGGACGCTCTTGGCGCTTTACGAGGACGACAGCCGGGAAAGCGCGCAGGTCAAGGCTGTGGCCGAAGAGCATCTTGCGAAGATCGACGAGAAGATTGCGCTACTCCAGGCGATGCGCGGCACGCTGGCCGACCTGGTGGAAGCCTGTCACGGCGACCACCGCCCGGACTGCCCAATCCTGCAGGACCTCGCCCACGACACCAAAACCCAATGACCCTCGGTAAAAGACCAGTGTGTTGGGATCCCATTGAGCAACGTGACCATTCCACGGCCCAGAGGCCGGAGCGGCGCGCTGGACATTCTTGATCTGGTAGGGCCATGCGAGACCCTTGCAGTTCGCCAGATTCAATGCTTGGCCGCAAGTCAGCACGGCTGAGTTCGGTTGTCAGCTTCGGAAGAGCACGACCACCCTCAAATTCTTGCACGTAGCAAAGGTCGCATTGCTAGAGTGCGTTCTACGAAATCAGAAATCGACTCGACAGCGGCAGGCTCGCTGCACCGAGAGAGCGGGCGTCGGGTCCGATGGAGCCTTCACGGATGTCCGGACGAACGAGTCCGGTAAAATTGAACTTAAGCAGCTTTTTCGTAATCAGGTCTACAAGGTCACGACGGATCTGCTCGGGCATCCAACCGTCAACAAGGACAAGCGGAAAGTCGATAACCGAGCAGGATGCGACAATCGCTTGGGCCAGCCCGTCAGCCGTCTGTCCAAGCCATTTGCGAAGCAGTTTCTGGTCCACATTCCAGGAAGACGAGCTTTCCCAAATTGCGCTCGTATCGCCACCGCTCTCCCGGACAAGTTTCTCAAGGCTCGAAAGCGAAGCCACCTCGACCAGCTGCCGCGTTGGCCCATCTGACGTACGGCAGGGCAGTGTTCCCAGGGCGCCCGCATTTCCCGTCGGTCCTGTTATCAATCGATTGTTAAGAACTATGCCACCGCCAACGAAAAAGCCGACAAAAAGGTATAGAAAGTCAGGCGGCGGCTCGCGAGTGCCAAACACCAACTCTGCCCCACAGGCACACGAGGCGTCATTCTGACCGAAAACAGGAAAATCAAAACACGCATCGATCTCACTGCAAATATCGTGATCGCGCCAGACCGCCATTCGCTCGATCGGAATTCCAATGATCCCTGTCCATTCCCACAAATAGGAAGGGATCGCGACCCCGAGCCCGGCAATGCGCTTGCGTTGCTTTTCAGGAAGCTGATTGGTCAGGCGGTCGACTGCATCGGTCACAAAGCGCAGCGTTCCTTCGGGAGTAGGGTATTGGTACGTCGAATGGACCCGGGAAATGATTCGCCCTCTGAAATCAATCAGCACAAGATCCGCACTTCGCCGGCCGATCTTCAGTCCAAAGAACAGCGCCCCATTGTCGGCCAGTTGCATCGGGATTGAAGGTTGCCCGACTTTGCCACGCACGGGCGCACAGCGCTCGATCAGGCCTTCCATCTCCAGATTGCGCATGATCACCGAGGCTGTCTGCGGCGACAGCCCTGACATGCGCGCGATTTCGGCTTTCGGTTTCGGGCCTGCGCTGCGCAGCAGGGTCAGGATCAAGCGCTCATTATGGTCGCGCAGGGCGCTCTGGTTCGACCCGCGAATGCGCGATGCCGCTTGCGTTTTCGAGCCCGGTTCTTTGTCTTTCGAGGCCACGATGTTGCTCCCTCTGCCCTGAAAAGATGGGTCCGGCAATTGCTCCTGTCAATAATAATTGAAGTTGATTTATTTATTGACACCCTGACGCGAATCGTGGTCAAAAAAAGGCAGGGGAGAGCAAAATGGTAGTGGACACCAGCCTCCCGCAGCGGGTTAATTGGCCCGTCGAAACCATGAACTTTGGGAGGAAGTACCTTGAAGAAATTCGCAGTAGGGGCTGCTGTAGGCCTCGTTTCCACGGCGCTCGCCAGCGCTGCATTTGCCGAAAGCCATGCAATGACCGTCTGTCTGATCACCAAGACCGACACCAACCCGTTTTTCGTAAAGATGAAAGAGGGCGCAACCGCCAAGGCCGAAGAACTGGGCATGGAACTCAAGGCATTCGCAGGTAAGGTCGACGGCGACCACGAAACCCAGGTTCAGGCGATCGAGACCTGCATTCTCGATGGCGCCAAGGGCATCTTGCTGACCGCCTCGGACACCTCGTCGATTGTCGGCGCCGTGACGCAGGCACGCGAAGCCGGGCTTCTGGTCATCGCGCTCGACACGCCTCTCGATCCGGTTGACGCTGCCGACGCCACTTTCGCCACCGATAACTACCTGGCCGGCAAGCTGATCGGCCAGTGGGCAGCAGCATCGCTTGGCGATAAGGCCGCCGACGCCAAGATCGCAACGCTTGATCTCAATGTCAGTCAGCCCACCGTCGATGTCCTGCGCAATCAGGGTTTCCTCGACGGCTTCGGCATCGACCTTGCCGATCCGAACGTGATCGGCGACGAGACCGACCCGCGCATCGTTGGCAGCGACGTTACTGACGGCAACGAGGAGGGCGGTCGCAGGGCAATGGAGAACCTGCTTGCCAAAGACCCGACGATCAACGTGGTGCATACGATCAACGAACCCGCTGCAGCCGGCGCATATGAAGCGCTGAAAGCCATTGGGCGCGAGAACGACGTCCTGATCGTCTCGGTCGACGGCGGCTGTCCCGGCGTGCAGAACGTCGAGGCTGGCGTTATCGGCGCGACCAGCCAGCAGTACCCGCTGCTGATGGCCTCGCTGGGCGTGGAAGCGGTCAAGAAATGGGCCGATGAGGGCGTCAAGCCAGAGAACACTCCCGGCAAGGACTTTTACGACACTGGCGTGAAACTCATCACGGACAAACCAGTCGACGGGGTCGAATCGATCTCGGTTGCCGAAGGCAAGGATCTTTGCTGGGGTTAACGTCTGTCTGACATCCCGGAGGGGCGGCCAGTCCGCCCCTTCACCCTAATATCGACGCCTAACGGCCTGATGACATCGTCACGCAATAGCCGCATTGGCGTAGCTCGCAGAAATCGGGGGAAATATCGATGCCAGAAACTGGCGCCAAGGGGCAGGAATTCGAATCCACTTTATCCGAAGCCAGCCAGACCGTCGCAAAATTCGAAGACCATCGCCGCGGCTTGGTTGGCACTATCCAACATGCCCTGCACGTAAATCCTTCGCTGGTTCCGCTGATCGTCCTGGTTTTCGCGGTCGCGTTGTTCGGACTGATCCTTGGATCGAAGTTCCTCTCTCCTTTCGCGCTGACCTTGATCCTGCAACAGGTCCAGATCGTCGGCATCGTCGCGGCGGCACAGTCGCTGGTGATCCTGACGGCCGGCATCGACCTCAGCGTCGGCGCCATCATGGTGATGTCTTCGGTTATCATGGGACAATTCACCTTCCGCTATGGAATTCCAGCCCCGATATCGGTCGTTTGCGGGCTTGGCTGTGGCGCGTTGATCGGAGCGATCAACGGCTATCTGGTTTCGCGCATAAAGCTCCCGCCGTTTATCGTGACACTGGGCATGTGGCAGATCATTCTGGCCACCAATTTCCTTTACTCCGCCAACGAAACGATCCGCTCGCAGGATATCGAGGCGAACGCCCCGTTCCTTCAGTTTTTCGGATCAAAGTTCAACATCGGCGGCGCAGTGTTCAACGTTGGTGTGGCCTTCATGCTGCTGTTGGTATTCACGCTCGCCTTCGCGCTGCGCCAGACCGCATGGGGGCGACATGTCTACGCGGTGGGCGATGATCCCGAAGCTGCAGAGCTTTCGGGCGTGAACGTGCATCGCACGCTGATGTCGGTCTACATCCTGTCGGGGCTTATCTGCGCATTTGCCGGCTGGGCCCTGATCGGGCGGATCGGCTCGGTCTCGCCGACCTCCGGACAGCTGGCCAACATCGAAAGCATCACTGCCGTGGTGATCGGGGGAATCTCGCTCTTCGGCGGTCGCGGCTCGATCGTCGGTTCGCTCTTCGGGGCCTTGATCGTCGGCGTGTTCACCCTTGGCCTTCGGCTGATGGGCGCTGACGCGCAATGGACGTTCCTTTTGATCGGCATTCTCATCATCGCTGCTGTCGCAACCGACCAGTGGATCAGAAAGGTCTCGGCGTAATGTCTGAAAGCACACCAATCGTTCAGGGCCGCAATATCGTCAAACGGTACGGCCACGTCACCGCCATCGACCACTCGGATTTCGAACTGCGTCATGACGAAATTCTCGCGGTGATCGGGGACAATGGCGCCGGCAAATCCTCAATCGTCAAGGCGATTTGCGGCGCCACGATCCCCGACGAGGGCGAGATCCTGATCGAGGGCAAACCGGTCCATTTCACCTCGCCTATCCAGGCGCGGAACATGGGGATCGAGATTGTCTATCAAACGCTTGCCATGTCGCCGGCGCTGTCCATCGCCGACAACATGTTTATGGGTCGGGAAATTCGCCGCGAAGGCTGGACGGGCAAGTACCTGCGGATGCTTGACAAAAAGAAGATGGAGCAATTTGCCCGCGACAAGCTGACCGAGCTGGGCTTGATGACCGTGCAGTCGATCAACCAGACGGTCGAGACGCTCTCGGGCGGCCAGCGTCAGGGCGTGGCCGTCGCCCGTGCCGCGGCGTTTGCGAGCAAAGTTCATCATCATGGACGAACCCACGGCGGCGCTGGGCGTCAAGGAATCGCGCCGGGTGCTGGAGCTGATCCGCGACGTCAAGGCGCGCGGTATCCCGATTATCCTGATCAGCCACAACATGCCGCACGTGTTTGAGGTCGCCGACCGCATTCACATCCACCGGCTGGGCAAGCGACTGTGCATCATCGACCCCAAGAAGCATTCGATGTCCGATGCCGTGGCCTACATGACCGGCGCCAAAGAGCCCGAAGTGGATGATGAGTTCGCCTGACATGACCAGCCGGTCAAGCCGATCGCCGGTCCGCAAAGCTGCGACGGCAAATGACGATGGCGGCGGCAACAGCGCGACCTCTGTTGAGCAATTGGCGTTGCGCATCGCTGCTCTGCCGCGCGATGCCGGCCGCCAATTGATCGCGGTTGCAGGCGCTCCAGCGAGCGGGAAGTCCACGCTGGCCAGTAGCCTGGCAGACGCAATACGCGCAGTCGGTCGCACCGTAAGCACGGTCCCGATGGACGGCTTTCACCTCGATAACCGCATCTTGGACGAACGTGGAATAAGAGACAGAAAGGGCGCGCCTGAGACATTCGACGCTGACGGTTTCATCTCACTCGTGCACCGAATTAAGGCGGGTGGCGAGGTCGTCTATCCCCTGTTCGATCGCGCCGGGGATATCGCCGTTGCTGGCGCAGCGGTATTCGAGGCTGATTGCGACATTGCGATCTTCGAGGGCAACTATCTATTGTTCGACGAAGACCCCTGGCGCGAATTGGCGCCACTTTGGAACCTTTCCGTCTGGTTCGATGTGCCCGAAACCGTTCTGCTCAAACGCTGCGTGCAGCGGTGGCTCGATCACGACCACTCGCCCGAATCCGCCCGCGCCCGCGCCGAGGGCAACGACCTGGCCAATGCCCGCCGGATCGCCGCGGCCCGCCTGCCGGCCGACATAACCCTCGGCGACTGACAAGCGAAGATCTGCCCCGTGCTCGATCCTACCAAGGCCGATCACGCCGCGATGGCGAACTGCATTCGGGCACTGGCCCTGAACGCCGTCGAGGCCGCCAATTCCGACCATCCCGGCGCGCCGATGGATCCCATCAACCTCGACGGCCGCGCCTTGATCCATGACATCCGGACGATCTACGACAACTACAACTTCGAGACCAAAACCCTCGCCGCCTCGATCCGCACCCCGAAACACATAACTCAGGCCGCGCTCGTCGGGGTCGATGTCGCCACCAGCCACTGGCGCGCGGTGGGCTTTGTCCTTGGGTACCAAAGGCCACGTTGATCCTGCGCGCTGGGTGTTCATCCGGTCAGAAGTTGGGCTGCAATCACCAAACTCCAGTCGAGGGGCCCGAAGGATGAACAACCCGCAACGGAATGGTCTGGCTGGTCGGCACCAGCGTCGCGGCAATCAGCAAGATTTCGTTCGTTACCATCAGCTCCACATTTCGATAATTGCTGCGCGATCGCTTCCTTGCACACCTGAATTGCCTGCTGCGCGTCTTACGCTTGATTTTCTTGACGTGTTTGTCAGTCGATCCATTCGGCCAAGTATTCGTTCTCATCCCGCATCCCTTCAAGGATCACGATGAGCCCAAGGCTCTTCCTTGCTAAAACCACCCAACCTGACTCAAAGGCCGTGCCGAACAACATATCCATGCCGTCAGCAGGCCGGGCCGGCACTCCTCCATCACGAAGTCATGGAAACCGGCAATCTCGATCCGCATCTGTACTCCCTAGACCTCAGACCAGATCGCGCGGGATGTCCTCGCTCCAGTCGCGCCGGAAAAGCTCGTTATCTCCGTCTCGCGCGACGACGCGGGCGGTGACGCGCCAGACGTCGCAGAGCGCCTCGACCGAGACCGTTGCGTCGACCTTCGCCGCCCAGTCACCGCGCGCGTAGGACTTATGCCAGGTGCAGGTGCCGCGCGCAGAGTTGGGATCGTCGGGATAGATTTCGAACCGATCCTCGTCACTGTAGCGCACGGCCAACCCGGTATGGGCATGTCGAACCTCTCCGGTGTCGCCTGCGCGCAGATAGGTTTCCTTGCCGGTGGCGAGGTCTTCGGTCACCGATCGTCCCGAGTTGCCGGGGCGTCAACTGCTCTGCCTTCATCGGTTCGGCACCCTCGGGCGGCGGGAAAGGCGCGAGGCGTTCATCCTGCGGCTGCGCCGGGCGCTGTGGCAGGGTCAGTTGCCCGGTGCCGGGACTGAGCGTCAGCGTGACCGGTTCGGGCGCGGGCCAGACCATCGGCCAGTAACTTGTCGACAGCGCAAGCCGGTAACGCTGACCCTTGGCAAAGCGCTGGCCGATTGCGTTGAGTTGAACCGAGATCTTTTCGGGCGACGCCTGGCGTCATCGCTTCGGGATCGGAATGCGAATTTCGATGAGTCAGGTTCAGGACGCCGAAACTGACCAGTGTGGACTTGCCGTCCGGGTCGGAGGCCGACAGGACCGCAATCAGATTGGCGACGGGTCGGTCAGAGGTAATCTCACCTGTAAATATCGGGAAACCGAGGATTTCGACATCCTCGTCGAGCGGGTCCGACAAGAACATAGTCATCGCGCCGTCCTCACCTGACTGATCCAGTGCCTGATCGGGTGCGGAGCCGTACGAACACCACGCTTGCGCGAAACGCCCTGCGGTCTGCGGCGATCTGATCGTGATCGGATCACCCGAAGCCGCACCGTCCAGACGACCGGGCGACAGGGTGAGCGTCCGCTTGGGGCCAGCCCCGGTCTTCCAGCCGTCCTCGGCCACCCAGCGCCCGGCCCGCTCGGCGTGGTACGGCGCGGGCGGGGCAGGATCTTGTATCCAGGCGCGGATCATCGGCTCATCCATGATGCCGGTATCGATGTCCTTCAGGTGCTGATCCCACCAGCGCAGACATTCCTGCAGGAAGCCGATGCGCGGCCCCGGTTCAGCGAAATGCGGATACTTGTGCGCCCACGGACCGATCAGCGCCTTTCGCGGCCCCGGAAGATGTTCCATCATCCGGAAGATCGGGTTGGTGTAGCCGTCGACCCAGCCACCGACCGCATAGACCGGGATCTGCACATCGGCATAGTTCTCGCAGATCGAACCGTGGCGGTAAAACTCATCCCGCCTTTGGTGGCGAAACCAATCGAGCATCCATAGCCCGTTGCCTTTCAGGCGTTCCAGCCACATCTCGCGCCACCGGTCCCCGACGATAGCGGGGTCGGGCGGCGTATGGGCGATGGCGAAGGCGGTAGCGCCCCAGGCGAGCTTGTCGGTCAGACACGCGCCGCCCATGAAATGGATGTCATCGGCGTAGCGGTCATCGGTCGAACAAAGCGTGATGACGGCCTTCAGCGCCTTGGGTTTGAGCGCGGCGATCTGCAACCCGTTGAACCCGCCCCACGATATGCCGATCATGCCGACCGTGCCGGAACACCAGGGCTGTTTTGCCAGCCATTCGATTACCGCGACACCGTCGTCGAGCTCCTGTTTCAGATATTCGCCCTTGCACACACCCTCGCTGTCGCCGGTGCCGCGCAGATCGACCCGCACCCCGGCATAGCCGTGGCCGGCGAAATAGGGGTGGGTCAGGTGGTCCCGCTCGACCGTGCCATCGCGCTTGCGGTAAGGCAGGTATTCGAGGATCGCGGGCACCGGATCGGCCTCGGCATCGTCAGGCAGCCAGATGCGGGCGGCGAGCTTTACGCCGTCGGGCATCTCGATCCAGGTATTCTCGATCTCGCGGACCTTGCGGGGAAAGTCGGTGCGGATGGGGATGGCGGGCATGGCGCGGTCCTTGGTTACATTCCGTTGCGGGGGATTTCGTGGTGCCAGTCGACGCGGTGGAAAAGTTTGTCACCCTCCCAGCATTCGCAGTGGGCCGTCAAGATGAACGCACCTCTGGTGCAGGTCATTTCCGAAAACGTCTGCATCCGCACCTTCCAGTCGCCGCGTTCCAGCGTGCGGCTTTGGGTCATCTCGGCGCGTGCGGAAAGCGGGTCGGTCGGGTGAATTTCGTAGATCCGTTCCGAGACATCGTGGAACTCGGTCCCGATTTCGTCAAAACGGACCTTGCCGATCGGGCCGAAGACCCCGCCATCGATGAACACCCGGTGGCGGGTCTTTCCGGTGACAAGATCGGTGGTGATGCCGCGTTCCATCGAGCCCGTGCCAAGCGCGGTGACCCGGCGCGGCGCGGGCGGTGGTGGGGCGGCGAGTTCGCGCGGGGTGGAACGGTCGGTTGCCCGCAGAACCGGGATTTCCAGCGTTGAATGGCCGGGTGCGAGGCTGAGCGTCACCGGTTCCGGCGCGGGCCACAGAACCGGCCAGTAGGTCGAGGCGACATGCAGGACCAGCCGGTGGCCCGCGGGCACTTGCCAGGCGATGCCGTGCAGCGTGACGGTCACCTCCATCTCATCCCCCGGCGCGATGTGCACGACCCTTTCGTCGCTTTCGCGGTGTGTCAGATTGAAGAACCCGCGGGTGATCAGGCTTTGGGCTCCGTCCGGCGCCTCGTCGGCGAGGATCGCGGCGACGAAACCCTGCGGTTTGTCCGCGGCTACCTTCAGGCGAAGTTTCGGTTGCCCCAGAATGTCCATTGCCGACGCGACCGGAGCCGAGCGGAAGATCAGCGCCCCGCCCGCGTCAATGCGGCAGTCGCCCGGCATGTCGCCCGGTGTCGCGAAAGAGGTCATATCGCCCGCCGCCGCGCCATAAGTCTGCGGCGAACATATCGTCATGGTTTCGCCGTCCGCGTCGGCTGCCTCGCCCAGCGTGCCGGTGTTCAGCCACAGCAGCCGCGCGTCGACTTCCGATGATGGCCAGTCAGCCACCTCGACCCAGCGCCCGTCGCGATGGGTGATCGTGGTGTCGGGGGCCACGCTGTCCTGTAGGTAAAAGCGCAGGCGCGGCTCGTCCATGATGCCGTTCTCTATCCCCTTCAGCCAGCGGTCCCACCAGCGGATCGCTTCGTCGACGAAATCGATCTGCGGGCTGGGAATGCCATCATGCGGATAAAGATGCGCCCAGGGGCCCATCAGCACCTTGCAGGGAACCTTCAGGTGTTCGGCGATGCGGAACGGCGTGTCGCGGTAAAGATCCGACCAGCCGCCGAAGAAATAGACCGGCACCTGGATGTCGCCGTAGTTCTGGCTGATCGAGCCGTGCTTCCACATCGCGTCATTGGTCTGATGTTCGTCCAGAGATTGGTCCAGAGCGTCATCGCCTCCAGCCGCTCTTTCCACATCTCGCGCCAGCGGTCGCCGACCACATCGGGATCGGGGGGCGCGGTGTTGAGAAGCTGCATGATCGAGCCCCACCAGAAATTGTCGGTGGCCATCACGCCGTTTCGGAAGTGGATATCTTCCTTCCACCGATCATCGGTGCCCATCACCGGGATGATCGCCTTCAGCGCAGGTGGCCGCATCGCCGCAACCTGGAACGAGTTATAGGCGCCCCAGGACTTGCCCATCATCCCGACATTGCCGTCGCACCAGGGCTGTGCCGCGATCCAGGCGATGACGTCGCAGCCGTCTTGCAACTCTTGCTGAAGATATTCGTCATGCATCAGCCCGTCACTGTCGCCAGCGCCGCGCGTGTCGACGCGGATTGTGGCGTAACCGGCACGCGCAAAGCGCGGATGGGTGTTGTCGTCGCGCACCCGGGTGAAATCGCGGCGGCGATAGGGGATGTATTCGAGGATCGCGGGGACCGGCGTCTTGACCGCGTCGTCTGGCATCCAGACCCGCGCCGCGAGTCTTGCGCCGTCGGGCATCGGAATCCAGACGGTTTCCTCGACGGTGATATGCGGTTTCTTGGTCATGATCCGATCCTTTCAGGCGGCCGTTCGCCGGGCGCGAGCGGGAAGTGGCAGGTCAGCACCCTTCCCAGTTTCTCCGAGGGCGGCGGCGGAGTGGAACGGCACATCGCGCGCGCCCAGGGGCAACGGGTGTGAAACTCGCAACCGGGTGGCCGCGCCAGCAGCGACGGCACTTCGGCGGGCAAGGAAATCCGATCTCGCGCCTTGTCGGGGTCGGGCTCGGGGTTTGCCGAGAGCAGGGCTGCGGTATAGGGATGGCTCGGGGCCGCAAAAATCGCCTCGGTCTGGCCGGTTTCAACGAAGCGACCAAGATACATGACCGCCATCCGGTCGGCGACATGGCGAACCACATGCAGATTGTGGGTGATGATCACCATCGCAAGACCCAGCCGTTCGCGAAGGTCGTTCAGCAGGTTCAGCACCTCGCCCTGAACGGACACATCAAGCCCCGCCGTCGGTTCGTCGGCAATGATCAGAACCGGGTTAAAGGCAATGGCCCGCGCGACCCCGACGCGCCGCGCCTGGCCGCCGGAAAGCTGATGCGGATAGCGGTCGGCGAAATCCTGGGGCAGTCCGACAAGCGACAGAAGCCGCGCGGTTTCCGCCCGCAGGTCTCTGCCCTCGGTGCCGTGGATCCGGAACGCCTCGGTGATCAGCGCGCCCACGGTCTGCCGCGGCGAAAGCGATCCGACAGGATCCTGAAACATCATCGCCATCCGGCGTCGGTGCGGCTTCATCGCGGCCCGCCCAAGACCGTCGATGCGCTGGCCTTCAAAGGTTACGGATCCGGCCGATACCGGCTGAAGACCGTTGATCGCGCGGGCAAGCGTGGTTTTGCCCGATCCGCTTTCCCCGACCAGTGCGAAGGTTTCGCCGCGCCGGACCTCAAAGGAGACGCCCGCGACGCCCTTGATCGAAGTCGGTCGCCCGAACGGACGCAGCAGCGGTCGGCCCAGCGGAAACGTCACTTCGACGCTGTCGACTGCCAGAACCGGATCGCCGGTCATGCGGTCACCTTCACGGTTTCAGGAATGTCCGCCAGCCAGCAGCGTGCGGCATGGCCGCCCCCGACCTCGGTTGCCGGGGGCGTGCGCGAGCAGGCGTCGTGAACCCGGTGGCAACGCGCGGCGAAGATGCAGCCTTCGGGCCGCTGCCTAAGATCAGGGATTTCGCCGGGGATTGTCGGCAGGTGGCGCACCCGCTCGATGCTGCCGCGCCGGGTCGCAATCCAGCAGGCGGAACGTATAGGGGTGGCGCGGATCGTTGAACACCTGACGCGTGGTCCCACGCTCGACCACTTCGCCCGCATACATCACGATCACATCGTCGCAAAGTTCGGCAATCACCCCAAGATGGTGTGAGATGAACAGAACCGAACAGCCGATATCCTTCTGAAGCTCCTTGAGCAGCTCGATCGTCGCAACTTCCAGTGTCGCATCCAGCGCCGTCGTCGGTTCATCCGCAATCAGCAATGCCGGCTCCATCATCAGAGCCATGGCGATGGCGATCCGCTGCTTCATGCCGCCCGAAAACTGGTGCGGATACCGCGACAGGGCCGTGTCGGCATCGGGGATGCGCACCTTGCGCAGCATCTCGACCGCACGGGCGATCTTTTCCGCTTTCGACCGGCCCGACCGATACTGCACGTTGATCATCTGATGCCCGACGGAAAGGACCGGGTTCAGCGCCCCCATCGGATCCTGGAAAACCGTAGAGATGCGCTGGCCGCGAAGGGCGCGCATGTCACTGTCGCCCAGGCGTGTAAGCTCCCTGTCGCCTTCGAACAGGACGCTGCCGGCGTCGATCCGGCCATTGTCGGCCAAAAGACCCAGAATGGCGTTGATCAGCGTCGATTTTCCGCAGCCGCTTTCGCCGACGACGCCGACGATCCGTTGATCGGGAATGTCGAAAGACACATCCCTCAATGCCGTCAATGTGCCACCGTCGGTCGTGAAGGACACGGTCAGGCCATTTACGGACAATACCGACATCATCGCCCCTTCAGTCTAGGATCGAAGACATCGCGCAGGGTCTCGCCCAGAAAGGTAAAGCCGAGCGTCGTCAGGATGATCGGCATCCCGCCGGCCACGACGATCCAGTAGCTTTCGCGGATATTGGCGAAGCCGTCATTCAGGATGGCCCCCCAGCTTGGCGTCGGCGGGCGTACACCCAGACCGAGAAAGCTCATACCCGCCTCGATGGCGATGACCACCGGAATGTCCATCGAGGCGAGGATCAGAAGCGGCCCGATCACGTTCGGCAGGATGTGCACCCTGAGAACGCGCGCGGTGCTGGCGCCCATGCTTTGCGCCGCAGTGACGAACTCTGCGGATTTAAGCGCGATGGTCTGGGTGCGGATGATACGCGCATAGCCCGGCACATTTACCAGAATGACAACGACGACCACGGCAGTAAGCGATGGGCCAAACAGCGTGACCAGCGCGAGGGCCAGCATGACGGTGGGAAAGCTTTTCATGGCGTCGAAGACGAGGATCAGCAGATTATCAAGCCAGCGCGGCCCATATCCGGCGATCAGCCCCAGCACCATCCCGATCGCCAGCGAAACCGCTGTCGAGCCGAGCGCCACGGCCAGTGCGATCCGCCCCCCGTGGAGCACCCGCGAAAAAAGATCGCGCCCCAGCTGGTCGGTTCCGGCAAGATGTTCGAAACCGGGGCCGGAAAACCGGTCGCGGGGCGAAATCCTGGTGGGATCGGCACTCGCCAGCAAATCCGCAAACACCGCGCCGAATACCACCAGCAGTACGAGGCTGATGCCCAAGACGCCCAGCGGTTCACGCAGCATCTTGCGCATCGCTTTGGCGAACGACCCGCTGCCTCGCTGTGGGGCTGGATTAACCGAAGCCGCTTCTGACACGGGGGTCCAGAGCTCCTATCATAAGATCGGCGATGACATTGACGAACACGAAGAACGCAGTCGTGACCAACACCGAGCCAGTCACAATGGGATAGTTCCGGGTGAGGATCGAATCGTAGACCAGCTTGCCGATGCCGGGGCGCGCAAACACGATCTCGGCAAAGACCGCCGAAGACAGCATCTGCCCGACGCCCACACCAAGCAACGTAACGGTCGGCAGGATCGCGATGCGCAACGCATAACTGTAGGTGATCTGGTTTTCCGGCAGGCCAAAGGCGCGCGCAGTGCGGATATGGCTGGCTTCCAGCACTTCCAGCATCGAGGCGCGCACCATTCGGGCGATATATCCAACCCAGCCAAGACCCACGGCGAGCGAGGGCAGGATCAGATGTACAAGCTGGTCGCCAAGATCGCCCGGCTCGCCGGCTCCGATAGCGGGAAGCCAGCGCAGCGACACCGCAAAAATCAGCAGCGCATAGATCGCGATGACGAATGACGGAACCGCGATCACCGCGACCGAGATGATGCCGACGACCCGGTCCACCCAGCCACCGCGCTTGATCGCCGCAATGCAGCCCAGCGGTATGCCAAGCGCCACGGACCAGGTTATTCCGCCTGCGATCAATGCCAGTGTGTAGGGCAACTGCTCCATCACCACGGTCAGCACCGGGCGGCCGGACAGGACCTCGATCCCCAGATCGCCGCGCCAGACGCCGCTGTAGAAGCGCCAGAACTGGACCCATATCGGCTGGTCCAGCCCCATGCGGGCCCGCAGGGACTTTACCATTTCGGGGGTGGCGCGCGGCCCCAGCGCGACCTTGGCCGGATCGCCCGGAATAAGGTAGATCATCGCGAACAGCAGCGTCATCGCCACCGAGATGATGACAATGGCCAGGACCAGACGCTTAAGCGCGTAAGCCAGAATCGGGCAATCCCCCATGGACCGGGACAGCGAGTTGCCGCCCCGGCTGTTCAGCCTCAGGCCGGTTTGAAATCGCCCAGAAGCGGCTCACCGTTCGGCTTGAGGCCGGGCGCGACCGTATCGCGGTGCAGAATGCCCGTGACTTCATGGGTCAGGAATACGTAGCAGCCGCTTTCCTCCATGATGTCCTGCATGCGCTTGTAGATCACATCGCGCTTGGCGGGATCGGTCTCGATCATACCCTCGGCATGCAGATCGGCGAATTCCTGGCTGTCGAACCTTTCCCAATTCCAGACACCGATCTGGTCGGGCGTGAACCAGGCGGTCGCCCAGCTCGGGTCAGGTTCCATCGAGAACCGGCCGATGATCAGCTGCAGCTTGTCCCAGTAGTCTCCGTCCTTTGATCCGAGCGTCCAGAACGTCCCGCTGTCGTTCTGCTTGATCTCACAACTGATGCCGACATCCGCCAGATTGGCCTGAACAACCTGCGCCGCGGTCAGCCGTTCGGACTGGTTCAGGATGTCGAGCGTGACGCTGAGATCGGTCGCGCCCTCCGCCGCCAGCAATTCGCGGGCCTTGTCGGGATCGTAGCCGTAAAGCACCTTGTCGCGGTGGCCCGGAAGGCCCGGCGCGATGATACCTGTCGATGTAGCGGCCGCGCCGAAATAGGCAGCCTCGACGACGGATTCGGTGTCGATCGCATGCTGCACCGCGCGGCGGATGTTCGGGTTATCGAAAGGCGCGACATCCTTGTTTATCCCCAGCCACACATAGGCGAGCGAGGGCTTTTCCAGCACCACCCCACCCGCAGGCGGGTTTTCCTTCAGGCGAGAGATCGAGGATACAGCCGTCCATGTGTAATCAAGGTCGCCCGCCTCAAAACCAAGCTCGGCGGTCGCGGGATCTTCGATCGGGAAAATCTGGATCTCGTCATATCCGCCCGGCTCGTAGGCCCAGTCGGGATTGCGCCTTAGGATCGTGCGCTGTTTCGGCGTCCATTCTGTCAGGATATACTGCCCAGACTGCGCCACCGGCTCGGCGCCGATCTTGCCACCCGCCGCTTCGACGGCGGCCTTCGACAGGATCGAGCAAGTCGTCGTCGGCAAGGTCGAGGTCCAAAGCGGCGCGAATGCATTCTTGAGGTGAATAAGGCCGGACAGGGTATCCTTCACCTCGACCTCCTTCAAGGCTGACCAGTCGCCCGCGTACGGGCTCTCATTGGCCGGGTCGGCGATACGCTCGATGGAAAACTTCACGTCCTCGGCGGTCATCTGGCCGAAACCGTCGGTGAATCCGATCTTGTCGCGCAGCTTGAACGCGACGGTAAGTTCGTCCAGCTGTTCAAGACTTTCGACGGCGACCGCTTTCCAGTTCCATTCGTCGCCCGGAACGTTCGTGGCAAGCCCCGCGTAGATGGCGCGCATGATATCGCCTTCAGGGGCCGACAACCGGAAGGCGGGATCAAGGATTTGCAGGTCGCTATAAGAGCGGACCTTGAGGATCTTTCCGTCCTGAGACCAGGCGATGCGTGGCGCGAACAGGCCCGCAGAACCAAGAGCGCCTGCGGATAAAAGCAGGTTACGCCGAGAAAGTTGCCATTGTTTATTGCTACCCATCTTGTGATCTCCCTGATTGATCAACATCGACATTCACGCCAGCAGCAGCGCGATTCTAAAAGCGATCATCGGTCAATGTTGCGAAATGCAGACCCACATGTCCAATCAAAGTTACCTAGGGGCAACGTAGCTGGCGCGATGACAGATCAGCGACCCACCCGTATTGGTCCACGGTGGACTTTGACGACCGGACACGGCGACAGGTTGCCTCGGGGGCTATGATCAACCCCAACTGAGTGGTTCGCGTTGAATGTCAGGGCGTGATTGGCCCGGGTTCCATCGGGACGATGGTTTCAAAAGCCGGTGGGCGGTCAAACTCGCCTTCGTTCGACGATTTCCCGGACCGGTTCAGAACGCCCGAAAGGTCAATGTCGTCAGGGACCGCTCGATCCCCTCGATATCCAGAAGCTTGTCGTTGATGAACCTGCCGACATCCTCATCCGCCGGGATATAGAGCTTCAGCAGCAAATCATGCTCGCCACTGGTGGAATACAGCTCCGAATGGATCTCGCGCAGCATGATCTCATCGGCAACGCGGTAGGTGGTGCCGGGCTTGCAGCGCAGTTGCACGAAGACGCAGGTGCTCATCTCATCCTCCCTTTGGTATCAGTTGACATCAACCTCCGCCCCACCACAAGCCGCATTCAGCCTAGCGGTGGCCAGACCGGATACTCGTCATACAGGAATTCGACGCTGCCGCGACCTATGCCAAGGGTATCCGGTCGATTGCCACCAAGGCGGGGGCTCCGCAGAAATTCAACCTGACAATAACGTACGCTTTCATGAGTCTGATTGCGGAGCGCATCGAAGGATCACCGCGCGGTGAGTTTCAGGATTTCGTCGAACGGAACCCGGATTTGTTGTCCAAGGACGTTCTGACGAAGTGGTATGCGCCCGACCGGTTGCAATCTGACACCACGCGTAGAGTCTTCTTGATGCCCGAGCCAAATGGCTATCAACCCCGCACGACTGCCAAGTCTGCATAGCCGTCCTTCTGCCCAATGGCCCCGAAAAACGTGCTAATCCGCCCCAGCGGTGTCCGCCCGTCAACTTGTTTTGCCAGACAAGGTTCGTTATCGACCCGATCCCGCGGTCGCGCGAACGGGCATCGACGGTTCGCCAGGTTCCGAAGGTTGAACTATCTGGCGCGCTGCGGCGACTGCGATCTTGGATTGCCCGCCGTCCCCCCCTATAAGGCGCGGGATATCAACGGAGTGCGCCCAATGCGAACGGCCAAGATCACCCGCAAGACCGCCGAGACCGCGATCACGGTCGAACTCGACCTCGACGGCACCGGCGCCTATGACAACCAGACCGGCGTGGGGTTCTTCGACCACATGCTCGACCAGCTGGCGCGGCACTCGCTGATCGACATGAAAGTCCGCGCCAAGGGCGATCTGCATATCGACGATCACCACACGGTCGAGGATGTCGGCATCGCGCTTGGTCAGGCTCTGACCCAGGCGCTTGGGCGACAAGACGCGGCATCCGGCGCTACGGCGAATGCCACCTGCCGATGGATGACGCGCTGGTGCGCTGCGGCGCTCGACCTTTCCGGGCGGCCCTACCTGGTCTGGAACGTCGAGATGCCGACCGCGAAGATCGGCACGTTCGACACCGAACTGGTGCGCGAGTTCTTCCAGGCGCTCGCGACCCATGGCGGCATCACGCTGCATGTCGACCAGCTGCACGGGATCAACAGCCACCACATCGCCGAGGCCGCGTTCAAGTCGGTGGCCCGCGCTTTGCGGATGGCGGTCGAAACCGACCCGCGCAAATCGGACGCGATCCCGTCGACCAAGGGCGCGCTCTGAAGCAAATGCTTTAAAACATGCTTGCTGCACGACCCGGTGTTTTAAGAAAAGCGTACAAGACCAAGGATTCCGCGCCAATGCTGACCGTGCTCATCGATTACGACAGCGGCAACCTGCACTCTGCCGAAAAAGCGTTTCAGCGCATGGCGGCAGAGATCGGCGGCGGCACCGTTCTGGTGTCCTCCGACCCCGAGGATGTCGCCCGCGCCGACCGGATCGTGCTGCCGGGCGATGGTGCGTTCCCGGCCTGCAAGGCGCAACTTTTCGACCATACCGGTCTTTACGAAGCCATTGAAAACGCTGTGATAACCAACGGCCGGCCGTTCCTGGGCATCTGTGTCGGCATGCAGATGATGGCGACCCGCGGGCTGGAATATCAGCCGACGCCGGGCTTTGACTGGATCGGCGGAGAGGTGGTTCGCATCACCCCCTCCGACCCTGCAATGAAGGTGCCGCATATGGGCTGGAACGACCTCATGATCGATCAGCCCCATCCGGTACTGGACGGGTCTAACTACCGGAAATCATGCGTATTTTGTCCACTCCTACCACTTCGTCGTGGACAATCCCGCGCACCGTCTGGCGCATTGCGACTACGGCGGCGACATCACCGCCATCGTCGGACACGACACCATGATCGGCACCCAGTTCCACCCAGAGAAAAGCCAGGCCGCAGGGCTTCGGCTGATTGCAAATTTTCTACAATGGAATCCGTAGCTTACTGAACGCGGGTCCAGACCTGTCCGTCGCAAACAATGCCCTTGCAGCCCCGCACTTTCAGCGTATTTCCGGCAAGCTGCATGGTGGCCTTCGCCTGCACATTCAGCAGCGGCACCCAGACCGTGCCGCCCGCATAGGCCCCACCGCCACTTCGGCACCATGTCCCAGAACAGTTCTTTGCCGACATTCTTAGTCGTCACCTTCTGACCACTCATATCGAACGCGACCAGGATCTTGCCGCACAAGCGCCGCTCCGCATTCCCGGACTTGTATGTGCGAAATCAAGTCCTTACGGTCCGGCTCGAGTTTGCCACAAGCCAACTGCAGGGTCCGCAGCCAAGGCCGGTGACCGCCGCAAGAACCGCAACCACCGCAGCAATAACAATACACTCTTCATTCGACACTCCCGAAACAGCCCTGTTGCCAATCGAATTGGTGCTTTCGAGGCTATCAGCTTATTGCACCTTGATCCAGTTCTGCGACGAACACAGCAAGCCCCCGGCAACGCAACCACGCAACTTCATCTTGCTCGCCGCTGACATCCATCTTGCCGATATAGATCTTGTTGTTCGACGGTCGCCAGACCTGACCCTCGTATTTGCCACCGCCCTTGGCGGCCATGTCGATAACGATCTTTTTGCCAAGGTTTTCAGACTTGTACTCGCCATCCGCATTGAACGTCCGAGAGATCACGCCACAGATAGCTTCACGCCACAAGGTGCCATCGTCGACAAGCGCATATGAGCCGTCATCAACCTCGGTCTGCCAGACGCCCTCTACCGGATCGGCCGCCAACGCCGACACCGCTGACGCACCACGAAAGTCGCGCTCATGATCAGTCTTTTCATAGGTCTTCCTCCCGAAAGGTTCGCAGCCAATTATGCCAATGCATGTCGCGGTTCCAGCAAGTGTGACGTGGGGTCCGATGCCCTTTGCAATCATGCGCGGTTCATGCCAAAGACCGCAACAATTCGCAAAGGACCAGAACCATGATCCTATACCCCGCCATCGACCTGAAAGACGGCCAGTGCGTGCGCCTTTACAAGGGCGAGATGGAGCAGGCGACGGTCTTCAACGACGACCCCGCCGCGCAGGCCAGAGCCTTTCAGGATGCCGGGCTGCGAATGGCTGCATCTCGTTGATCTGAATGGCGCTTTTGCCGGTGAACCGGTGAACGGCGCGGCGGTCGAGGCGATCCTTGCCGCAACCTCGGTCCCCGCCCAGCTTGGCGGCGGCATCCGCGACATGGCCACGATCGAGCACTGGCTGTCACAAGGGCCTCGCCCGCGTCATCCTTGGCACAGTCGCGGTCGAAAACCCCGACCTGGTGCGCGACGCCGCCCGCGCCTTTCCCGGTCAGGTCGCCGTCGGCATAGACGCCCGCAACGGTCGGGTCGCCACCAAGGGCTGGGCCGAAGAAACCGACGTCATGGTCACCGACCTGGCGCGCAGCTTCGAGGACGCAGGCGTTGCGGCGATCATCTACACCGACATCAACCGCGACGGCGCGATGCAGGGCCCGAATGTGGAAGCGACCGCGGCGCTGGCCCGCGCCGTCTCGATCCCCGTCATCGCCTCGGGCGGTGTTTCGTCGCTCGACGACCTGATCGCATTGAAGAACTGCGGCGCGTCGCTCGACGGCGCAATCTCTGGCCGCGCGCTTTATGACGGGGCGATCGACCTGGCCGAGGCGCTGGCCGCGCTGCGAGATTAACCGCCGGCCTTTGCTGTCAGGTTCTTCAGCGCGCCTTGCATTTTCCCAATGAATTCAGCGTTATGGTCGACCTCGAGATCTTCGAACGTTTCCGTCGGGATCCTCATAGGCCAGCCACGTCTGGCCATCGGCATCTGCGTAGACCAGCACCTTGAGCGGAAGGTACAGGCCGGCCAGCGGATCTTGCTGGATCGCGGGCGTCCCAAGTGCCGGGTTGCCGAAGATCACCACCTGCGCATCGTTCAGCGTCTCGCCGACCTTCGCTGCCCCGGCCGCATGATCGACCCGTGCAAAGACCGTGGCGCCCGCGCCTTCGACCGCGCGCCACGAGCGCATCGGCGACCTCAGCCACCGAGCCCGATCCCTTGACCTGCTCGACGTCGGCTAGGGCCGGCGTCGCCAGGGCACAGGCCAGAACGGCGCTTTTCACAAGGTTCATCACTCATCCTCCAAATATTCCGATTGTCCGCAATCCTGCGATTGTCGCCTGCTGTCTGGTCAGCGCAAGGCTTTCACCATAAAAGGTCCGTGATACTGGCAAAGGTCCGCCGAACATGCTGAAAACCCGCATCATCCCCTGCCTCGACGTAGCCGATGGTCGCGTGGTCAAGGGCGTGAACTTCGTCGACCTGATCGACGCGGGCGATCCGGTGGAATCCGCCCGCGCCTATGACGCGGCCGGCGCGGATGAGCTGTGCTTCCTCGACATCCACGCCACGCACGAGAACCGCGGCACCATGTACGACCTTGCCACCCGGACGGCCGAGCAATGTTTCATGCCGCTGACCATTGGCGGCGGCGTCCGCACCACCGAGGATGTCCGCAACCTGCTGCTGGCGGGTGCCGACAAGGTCAGTTTCAACTCCGCCGCCGTGGCCGACCCCGATGTGGTCGCGCGCGCCGCCGACAGGTTCGGCAGCCAGTGCATCGTCGTGGCGATTGACGCCAAGACCGTAAGCCCCGGAAAATGGGAGATCTTCACCCATGGCGGCCGCCGGGCAACCGGCATCGACGCGGTGGACTTCGCCAGGACCGTCACCGCCAAAGGCGCGGGCGAGATCCTGCTGACCTCGATGGATCGCGACGGCACCCGCGCCGGTTTCAACCTTCCGCTGACCCGGGCGATCTCGGACGCGGTCAGCGTTCCGGTGATCGCATGCGGCGGCGTCGGCACGCTCGATCATCTGGTCGAAGGCGTTACCAAGGGCCACGCCTCCGCTGTGCTGGCCGCGTCGATCTTTCATTTTGGCGACTACACGATCCGCGAAGCCAAGGAATACATGGCCGCCGCGGGCATACCGATGAGGTTGAACTGATGACCCTAGAACGTCTTGCCGCCACCATCGAGGCCCGGAAATCCGCCGACCCCGACAGCCTCGTGGACGGCAAAGCTGCTGGCAAAGGGCCCGGAGAAATGTGCCGAGAAATTCGGCGAAGAAGCGATTGAAGCCATCATCGAAGCGGCCAAAGGCGACCGTGAACGCCTGACATCGGAAGCCGCAGATGTGCTTTTTCACCTGCTGGTCATGCTGGCATCCCGCGACGTGCCGTTTGCCGACGTTCTGGCTGAACTCGACCGGCGACACGGTACGTCGGGACTAGAGGAAAAGGCGTCGCGGCCAACCAAACAACGTCGCGACTAAAGCCGTGACGAAATGACACCGGTGTTGAATCCGCCCATGCGCAACTCGCCAAACAGCCGCTGATACTCGATCTTTGGGCATCGGTTCTGGATCACTGTCACGCCAGCCGCCTCGGCCTTCGCCGCCGCCTCGGGATGCTCGACACCGATTTGCATCCAGATGGTTTTCAGCCCCGGCAGATGTAGCAAGGCCTCGTCCACGATCCCCGGCACCGCGTCGGATCGACGGAATACATCGACGAAATCGACATTCGCCTCGGGCGGGATCGAGGCAAGATCGGGCATGATCAGCTCTCCAAACAGCGTCTTTCCTGCATGGCCCGGATTGACAGGGATCACGCGGTACCCCTTCAGCCCAAGGTAACGTGCGACGAAGTAGCTGGGCCTTACCGGGTTCATCGAGACACCGACGCAGGCAATCACGCGGGTGCGTTGCAGGACAGCTTTGAGGAGATCGTCAGAATAGGTCATGCGGATGGCTTAGCAGGGGATCCGGGCAGAAAAAAGCGTCCGATCACGATGACCGGACGCCAGGTACGGAACGAGGGACAGTGAAGTGAAACGCAGGAGTTCCAGGCCCACGCTTCATACAGATGATCTAGGGACGCGAGACCGCGATAAAAGGCCCTGTAAGCAAGTTGTGAACAGCATGTCAGCCAACTGTGATCAAGCTAGCCGTTCAATGCCTCCGGCCAATGCTGGTCGGCAGAGGCGATATGACCGGGAATATCTTGCTGCCAGATCTGCCGCACGCCGGTCGAGAAGTTGAGGTAAAGCTTTCCGTCATGAACTGTCCAGGCGTCAGGCACGGTTGTAGCGACGGCACCCTGCGCCATCGCATAGGCGCAATAACCGCCATATTGCGGCGCGAAGCGGTGTGGGTTCATTTCGAAAGCGTACATGTGATCGGCAGAAGCAAACCGCCAGACAGCGCCCATCCATTTCAACTGGTAGCTCGAAGATCCTTCCACAGGGGATGACTGGTCAAAATATCCGACCGGATCATAACCGTGAATCGCGACCCCACCGGTGGCGAAGACCTCTGACGAGGCGGCCATCGCCGCACGAAACGGCAGCCCGATCAGGGGCGTGGCAAGGGCAAGGCTCAGAAAGCGGCGGCGGGTTTGCATGGCGGTCTCCGAATGGTCTGAAACAGGATGCGCCTCTTTTTCTGCCCGGGCCAGCCCCCTGACAGAGGTGTGAACAAAGGTGTAGGCGGTGCGGCACAAACGCCCCTCGGTGTTTGGTAGGTTCGCGCCGCGCGCGTCGGTGCATTGCATTGTTCTGAATGGCGTATTCGCGGTCCTCTACCCCTAAAACTGCGAAGCGATGGTTGCCACTTTGGCCGGGGCCCGCTTCGACAGGATGCCGTGTCGAACCGAGATTATTACAGGGCAGGCCGATGGCCGCCTAACGTCGTGTCGCCGCGTAAAGTGCAACTGCCGCCGCATTTGACACGTTTAACGAACCAAACGGCCCCGCCGCGTCGATCCGGGCGAGCCTGTCGCAGGTTTCGAGCGTCTTTTCCCGCATGCCGGGCCCTTCAGCCCCCAGAACCAGCCCGACTGGACGCCCCGACAGTCCTTCCAGCGCCGTATCAAGTGTTTGCTCTGCCGCACTGTCGAGGCCGATCAGCAAAAAGCCCATGCGCTGCAACCGCTCCATCGCATCGCCAAGGTTCTTGACCCGCAGATAGGGTTGGCGTTCAAGCGCGCCAGAGGCGGTCTTGGCCAGCGCCCCGGTTTCCGGCGCCGAATGCCGCGCCGGGGCGACGACCGCCGCCGCACCGAAGACCTCGGCCGAGCGCAGAACCGCGCCGACATTATGCGGGTCGGTCACCCGGTCGAGCAACACGACCAGCGGCGCGCCCTCGCCCTTGCCCATACAGCAGTCTTCAAGACCGCCCCAGTCCAGCGCCTTGACCTCCAGCGCCGCGCCCTGATGGACAGAAGCCGGATCAATCGGCACGTTGAACTTGCGCGGATCGGCGATCTCGGGCTCGATTCCCGCCGTCGCCACGGCATCGGCCAGCTTGTCGAGCGCGTTCTTGGTGACCACCAACCGCAGTCGAGCCCGGCGCGGGTTCAAAAGCGCGTCGCGCACCGCATGCAGGCCGAAAAGCCAGATCGTTTCCGCCGCCGAGGCGCGGCGCGCCTGTTCCTTCTCGATCACCCATTTGGGTTTCTTCATGGTTTTCGCCCATTGCTGCTTTGGCGCGCGACAATGCTGCGCGCACGGTCCAGAGGCAAGGGATTTTCCTGTTGACGCTTGCGGGGGGCGAATTGTATCCACCCCCTCGCGCCGGGCGTCATGCCGGGCTGCGGGCGACGGGCTGCAAGGTGCGGCAGCGGACTGTAACTCCGCCGGGGAGACCCACGCCTGGTTCGATTCCAGGGTCGCCCACCACTTCCTCTGATATCAATGGCTTAGATGGCGCTTTCTCGCAGTGCAACGCACAGGTGAGACACATGCTATGCGCCAAGCAGCCTACCTAAGCTCCTCAAGACACGGTGTTTTCTACTTCCGCTGGCCAATCCCACAGACCTACCACCCCAGAAACCGGCGAAGTGACGTGAAGGTATCCCTTGCGACACGATGTCCTCGCACTCCATCAAAGGTATCTTGGCTGCTGTTGCGATTGTCGGTTTTCAACATGAAACGAATACCTCCGCCAAGACGAAGACCGGTTTTTAGGACTTCGTGATGGAGGAGTTATGGCCCGGCCTGCTGACGGGCATGTATTTCTTGTCTGGCACGGCGGGACTGAGTCCGTCCTTGGCCGGATTTGTCGCTGAGCCGCTGAACGCGCGCATGAGAAAAGGGCCACCGGTTGGTGGCCCTCCTGTTTGGTGGCTGTCACTCGATCAGCCGTCGTAGGGTTCGCGCGCTTCCAGCTGTTCCTTGCTGGCCGATACATAAACCCGCAAATCGGATCCATCGTCGGTGCGGATGATCTGAAGCTCGTCGAATGCAATCGCGATGCGGTGTTCACCCATGCCAAGGAAACCGCCAATATCGACAATCGCCTGCTCGATCTTTCCATCCTCAGTCACGACCAGATCTTCGATTTCACCGATAAAGTCGTCATTGACCCCGTAAAGCGGCGCACCATCCAGATCCTCTGCGGTAAGGGCGGCGGCCTCGATATTCAGGTAGCCGTCGCGCTCGATTACCGGACGCTCCCAAGGGGCTATCGGATCGCCAGAAACAGCGGGATCGGCTTCCGCCATCGCGGTCTCCTCCGTGGCGCTGCCGTCGCTGCTTGCAGCTTCATCGGTCGCGCCTTCGTCAACCGTACCTTCCATCGCGGTGCGCTGGAACTCGGGCGCGCTTTCCAACGATTCCTCGGTACCTTGTATTGCGACGAAAACGTTGTCAGGGTTGTCACCTTCGCGCAGGAAACGAAGGCTTTCCATGTCAACGGCAATGGTTTTTTCACCCAAGCCAATGAAGCCACCGATATCGAGTAGCACGGCTTTCACATCGCCTTCGCCAGAGATCAGCAGATCTTTGATCTCTCCAACATCATTCCATTCTGCGCGGGCTTCCTCGGTCAGGTCGATCGACTCGTCGATCTCGGTTTCGGAAACGTAAAGACGCATCCCGATCAGGTTCGATCCATAGATGTCACCTTGCGCATTATGATCAACGAACATGGTGCCGCCGGTATGCGACTCTGCCAGCAGTGGGCCGGACGTGATCAGCACAAGCGCCGTTGAAGTGAAAAACTTTCTCATACTCTTTCTCCTATCTACATCGTCAGATTTTCGGCATTGAGCGTCTCCGCTTTGCCTTGTGCCGTATCAACGTCGAAGGCGGGTTCGGGTTCCTGCAATCAGAATATTTCTGCCTTACTACGCCCATGCTAATCCGCCACTCTATTGAAAAACCTTCTGAATTCAGGCGCGTGGAACGCCGGCAAATCAACGCGCTAAGACGTTTCGGTTTTGACCTGAAATATGTCCGGCGGCCTTGAAGTTGATCCATCACTCCTACGGTGAGAAGAGGATGAAGCACAATCCAGCACCCAGACGACCCCCCTGCGATTCGGATGTTGCCCGAAGCGCTCTCGGGATCCCAGCCTCAGCCGGATCGACAGCGACTAAGCGGCGCTGAAGCCGATCTTGAGATCTGGAAAAGGCTTCAGGCCCCTGCGCTCCGCGAGAGCGCGATCCGTGGCGTCGGAGCTATCCACACGGTTCTCCACCGAACGAACTTTCGGTCGCTATCACCGACGGATCGGGCGCCTTCGACCTGGCGGGCGAAACGAAATCGGTTGCGTCACTTGAGGGAAATCCAAGCATATTTGAATGCGCCATGCCTGCGGACGCCCTGCAAGATCAGCTGATCCGCGCGGATTTCGCCGCCCTGCTCCAGCAAGTCCTCAACACTCTGGCTGAGGCCGGAAAACGCCTTTTGGCCGCGAACGAGACACCTCCGGAATTCGGCGCCCACTGCCAGGGCGCGTGCCGATCGCACCCCTCTTTAGCGTTTGATGATCTCTTGGACAAAAATTGAAACAATGCCGGCAGGGGTCGGGGCAATTGACGCAAGTTAAGGACAATCAGACGAATAGAGAGCATGATTCTCGAGTGGCAGTCCGCGTATCGCGAGGTCGTAAACGGGAGGAAATGTGATGGACCATGAAGCCAATCCGAAAGTTGCTACGGCCGATCAGGTCGGGATGCCGACATCTGAATCCCGCCGGGGCTTTCTGAAACTTGCAGCATTGACGGGAGCGGTGGCGACGGTCTCTGGGCACAGGGCTTTTGCCAATGGCGAGATCGGCTACTATGCCAAGGATCTGCCGACGACAAGCTCGTCGATATGTATCGGACGATCCTGAAGATCCGGTGGCATGAGCGAACTCAAGCCGACCAGATGCTGACCAATCCGGACTACCGCGGCTACAACCACTTCTACGCCGGTCAGGAGGCCGTCGCGACCGGGGTTTGCGCGACACTTCGCAACAGTGGGCCGTTCGACCAGATCGACCTTGTCTATTCGTCGCACAGACCATCCGGTCACGCCATTGCCAAGGGTGTCGACATTCCGAAGATGTGCGCCGAGAACGATTTCAGGGCGACCGGCCTGAACGGCGGATATGGGGCCGAAATGCATCTGTCCGACCCATCGGTCGGCTTCATCGGCGCGGACGGGATGATCGGGCCGGCCCCGGTGATCGCCTCGGGTTCGGCGTTTGCGTTCCGGGCGCGCGGATCGGATCAGGTGGCGGTCGTGTTTGCCGGTGATGGCAACTACGCCGCGCCGCATTTCCACTCGACGCTGAACAACGCCAAGATGCTGGACCTGCCGCTGATCTATGTCTGCGAAAACAACCTCTATCACCAGTACGCGCACTATTCCTATTCCTGCCCGCACAAGGATATTGCCGACGCGGCCGCGGCCTATGGCATCCCGTCGCAGGTCGTGGACGGACAAGACGTTTTGCAGGTCTACAACGCGGCGAAAGAGGCGGTGGACCGGGCCCGCGCAGGTGGCGGACCCAGCTTTATCGAGGCCAAGACCTATCGCTACTACAACCACTGGGGTGCTCCGGGGGCGAAAGCCGGTGAGTTGGGTGCCTTCGGATATGATCCGCTTGCGATCACGTCTTTCCGTCCCGAACGCGAGGTCCGTGCGTGGATGCAACGCGACCCGGTCGATATCGCGCGCAAGATCCTTGCGGACTGGGGCGTGCTGGAAGAGTCGCGCGCACTCGAGATGGAAGCCGAGATCAAGGCCGAGATCGAAGCCGCCTTCGCCTGGGCCAGCGAACAGCCGCTCTGCACACCCGAAGACGGCCTCAAGCACGTCTTCGCCGAAGGTACCGTTCCCGCCCGCCAGTTCGGCTGAGGCACAGGACCCCATTTGAAAGGAAAGACTGATGGCACAGAAAAGCTGGATGTACTCGGTCCTTGAGGCCGTACAGTACGAAATGCAGCAGGATCCGGCGATGACCTGGATTTTCGAGTTGACACCGCCGGTGGCGTCGAACCCCGGCAAGCCGGTGATCAACCTGGAAACCGAGTTCGGCCGCAAACGCGTGGTCAACACCGGGATCGACGAGAACTGGATGGCCTCGGCGGTACTCGGGGCCGGTCTCGCCGGGTCGCGGTCGGCGACGTATATCCCCTATCAGGGGGCGCTGATGCCGCTTCAGGTGATCCAGAACGTTGCGGGTAAACTGCGGCACATGACCGGCGGCAAGGCTTCGATGCCGGTGGTGTGGATCATCGAGATGACTGGCCAGACGCCCGGCTTCGGGGGGCAGCATTCCTGTTACGAAGAGGACACCTATTATGCTCACATTCCCGGCGTGCGTACGGTCATTCCGTCGACGCCCTACGATGCCAAGGGCTTGATGGTGTCAGCTCTCCGGTCGCCGGATCCGGTCGTATTTCTCTATCCTGCCGGTCTGCGCACGCTGACCGAAGAGGTGCCGGACGAGCAGTACGAGGTGCCGCTTGACAAGGCGGCGGTCCGTCAGGAAGGCAACGACCTGACAATCGTCAGCTCCGGTGCGGGCATGCCCGGGGTTCTGGAAGCTGCCGAAGTCCTGACCGGCGAAGGCATGAGTGTCGAGGTGATCGACCTGCGTGTCCTTAAGGAAATGGACACCGAGACGCTTGTGAATTCGGTCTCCAAGACCAAACGCCTGCTAACGGTTGACCAGTCCTATTACACGCTATGTCCGGGTGCCGAAGTGATCGCGCGGGTTGCCGAGAACGTCGAGGGTGCACGCTACAAACGCGTCGCTTTCCCGGATGCGCCACCACCGGCCTCGCCCGAGATGTTCCTGTGGATGCGTCCCAATGCCGAGCACATCGCAGGAGCGGCCCGTGCCCTTGTCTGAGCGCAATCCGCAATCCCAATCGCAGGAGCCGTACGCGGCTCCTGCGACACAGGCGGAACCAGAGCAGAGCGGGTGTACTGCATGTTCTGGTGGCGTTCTGGCCCGTCAGGACGTCAAGACCGCACTTTGGGAGGGCGAGCGGTTGGTTGTCGTCGATGGCATCCCGGCACTGGTCTGCCAGAGTTGCGGCGAGCAGTATTACGAGGATCAGACCGCGATGAAGCTTGATCTCATGCGCGGTGCCGGGTTCTCGGCGGAAAACGCTGTTCGTACGATGACAGTGCCGGTCTTCACGTTCACCACGCCGGGAGTCCGCCACCCGGCGGAGAAAAAAGATGCGCAAGACTAGACGCCATATTCTGACCCTTGGCCTTCTTCCAATGCTAATGGTAACTTCCGGGGTGCTGGCGGAAGAGGATCAGTTCGGCTTCATGCCAGCGGGTGGCCGGGCGTTGCTGCTGGACCTTCTCGACCATGTCGATGCCGAAACGCTGACCGAGGTTGCCGGGTGGAAAAAAGGCGCTGAGGATTGGCAAGCTTGGGCTCTGTCTTTGACGACCGATCTGGACGAAAAAGCACTCGCGACCTTCGCAGGATATGCGGAACTGAACCTGCCGGTCGGCGAGGACGTTCTGCTTGCACTCGCCCAAAGCTGCGACGCCGCGCTGCTGCCACCGGACGGAAAGGAGCTGGCGATTGCGCAATGCCAATTCTGCCATTCGCTGTTCTCCGGCTACCTGATGCATGATCGCGATGAGATCGGCTGGAAAAGCACATTCAAATCGCCGTTTCACCTGGAGATTCCGATGACCGAGGTCGAGCGGCAAACCTTTGCCCGCTATTCTGCTATCAACATGCCGCTGCGCTTTGAGGACGTCCCGCCCGAGTGGCGGTTCTGATGTTCCCTAGGCGTCGGCTCCACAGAGAGGAAAAGAAAATGATAAGACCCGTTGTTTCAGGCATCGCGATGACTGCGCTATTGTCCTTCTCAGTCCTCGGTCCGGCAAACGGCCAGAGCGACGATGATATCTTTGACTTCATCCCCGCGGGCGGACGGACCTTGCTGGAAACGGTCCAGGAAGAGGGCCTGCAACAGAGCCTCGCCGTCAGGATTGCCGAAACCGGCGGCGATCCCGCCGCTTGGCGCGAGGCGCTTGATGCGGCGAAACCCGAGTCTCCAGGTCTTGGCCCGCTGGATGACTGGCAGATCGACACGCTTGCCCATTATCTGGCTGCGAACGCGCCGCTTGATCCGGGCGGCGAGTTGCCGCGGGACGGACGCGACATGGCGCTGGAGCTCTGCCAGTCTTGCCACATCATCACGGTCGTCATCACACAGGACAGGACGCGTGAAGCCTGGCTTCGCACCCTGAATTCGCCGAGCCATACCGAGATCAAAACCACTGCTGCCGAGCGCGATGCGCTGGCCGACTACCTGGTTATCAATGCCGGTATCCCGATCGACCTTGTGCCGCCCGTACTACGCGCAGGGGGCGCGTCTTACTGAATCAGGCCAGCGAGAAGCGACAAGAGGCAGTCCATGCTGTTCACATCGCTCGAATTTCTGCTGCTCCTGCCGCTGGCGGTGTTGTTGTTCTGGGTGCTTCCCGCACGGTTCCGGCTTGTGTGGCTGATGCTGGCAAGCCTGGTCTTCTACGGTAGTTTCGGGCTTCAAAACCTCGGCTATCCTTGCCATCGTCGCGGCATTGACGTTTGGGGCGGGCGAGGCCATGGCACGGTCGCGAGCGGTCTGGGCCAGGACGGCTTGCATTGACGCTGGGTCTTTCTAGCGTCATCGGCCTACTTGTGGTGCTGAAGTTCTATGATGCGGCGGCCGAGGCAATACCCGGCCTTCCGACGCTCGGTCTTTCGGCGCCCGCAGGATTTTCCTTCTACGCCTTCATGGCTGCGAGCCTGCTCATCGACCGGTATCGTCAGGTCACCGTTATGTCGCACCCGTTTCGGGATGCATTGTACCTGGCCTGGTTTCCCAAGATCCTCGCCGGCCCGATCACGCGAGCGGGGGATTTTCTGTTCGAGTTGAAGCGGAACCGGAAGGCACACGCGGCCCTCTTCGCCCTTGGTTTGCAGCTCATCCTTTGGGGGCTCGTCAAGAAGGTGGTAGTCGCCGACAACCTGGCCCCCTTTGTTGACAGAAACTACGCAATAGCCGCCTACGCGGTCCCGATGGAATTGATTATCGCGACCTATTTCTTTGCCTTCCAGATCTACTGCGACTTCTCGGGCTACACCGACATTGCCCGTGGCGTGTCGTTTCCTTTTCGGCATCCGTCTGGCCGAGAACTTTCCGCCGCCCCTATTTCGCACGGTCGATGGGCGAGTTCTGGTCAGGCCGCTGGCACATTACGCTTGCTCAGTGGTTTCGCGATTACCTCTACATCCCACTCGGTGGCAGCCGGAACGGGACTTTGCGGCTCTACCTGAATGTGATGGCCGTTTTTCTGATAAGCGGACTTTGGCATGCCGGACTCGGCTACGGCGTCGGCTGGGGCTTTCTGATCTGGGGCGCGTTGAACGGCGCTTATCTTTGGGCGGAGCGGGCGCTCTCCCCTGTCGGCGAAGCGCTTCACCGCAGGGTCAAAGGGCGCGTTCCACGAGTTATCGGTCGGGTGGCGGCATCATTCATCGTCTTTCATCTCGTACTTATCAGTTGGGTCTTCTTTCGTGCCGCGTCGCTCGGCGATGGCTGGACAGTGATTGCAAGGGTCTGGACCGCACTGTCGGAGCTCCCCGCACTCCTCCTCCGATATCCGTTCACGGCCGAGCATGCCTTCCTTGCCAGTCTGATCCTGGGCCTTCTCGTCATCGAGTTTTTTGACGAGCGGCGTCCGGTCTGGCGGCGCCTGGCCCGTCTGCCGTGGGCAGTCCGTTGGGGTGCCGTCTATGCCTGCCTCTTCCTGCTCCTCCTGCTGGGCCGGTGGCAGAGCGAAACCTTTGTCTACATGCAATTCTGAGCGCCTCGCCATGGACACATCCCTTCGCCCCCAAACGAGATCACCCGTCAGAACGCTGCTCGCCTTTGTCGGCATCTTCTTGGCCCTCTACGTCGTTGTAGTTGCGATCGCCGAGCGGACCGTTGCGCGGGCAGGAACCGAGACCCCGTTCCAGAAGCTTCTCGTCGCGCAAGGGGAACGAGTGGATTGGCTGGTCCTGGGAGCTTCGCACGCGCTTCCGCTCGAATACGGCGACGTGCCCGCCCGTTTGCAGCAGGAGACCGGCCAGTCGATGATGGTGCTTGCCGAGACTCGGCGCTGGCCCCCTCTACAACCGCTTCGTCTTCGAGCAGGCGCTACATGATCTTGAAGTGAAACATCTGATCTACATGATCAACTCATTCGCCTTTGGCGGCGATGAATGGAATGAGGCCCGGATCACGGACCGTGCGCTCTTGCGCCGGACGCCGCAGCGGCTTTCCACGGCGCGCATCATGGCGGAGCTGTCGCTCAGAAACTGGATGGACCTGCGGGGCCTGCTCGATTATCTGACCGGATTCTCCAAGCTCAACCCAGTCGAACGGTTCCCGCAGGAGGGTTGGCGCGGCGCTGCCGAATTTCGACCGCCGCTTCCGCCCGTCCCGCCATGCGGTCTTGGCCCGCATCGCCTACCTCTACCCAAACGGCGCAATCCGGGCCGAAACGGTCGATCACTATCTGGACAGCCTAGAAGCTCTCTTTGACTTGGCGGGGGCGGCAGGTGTCGAAGTCCTGGTCATCAAACCGCCGGTGCCGAAGACGTTCCGGGACAGCTTGCCGGGAGAGGCGGCGTTCGACGCAGCTCTGCGCGAGCGACTGACCTCGCGCGGCATCGTGCTTCATGATCTTAGTAAGGCAATCGAGGATACAGCCTTCTACTTCGACACAGATCATCTGAACGTGGACGGCGTCGATGCGTTTTACCGTGACCACATGCTAGCCTTGATTGCGCCGAAGTGAATGCCCCCGTTCCCGCTGGTCGTGAAATTCGGACCCTCTTCTGGCTCGCGCGAAAAACCGATCTATCCGCGCCCGGCTGCTAGTTGCAGCGAGGTTTGCCGATGCTCGAATGGTGTCATTTGACCACGGTGACAGCTGTCGCATAGGCACCCTTTTCGCCCTGCATCTCGCGAAAGCGCAGGCGGCGGCCCTTGGCCTGGTGGTCCCAGACGTCGGAGGTCAGTGCATCGCGCTGGAAGTGGACCTCGCGTCCATCGTCAGCGCCCAGGTAGCCATACCCCAATTCGGGTTCGAGCGTGGAGATCTCGCCGTGCAGCACCGGCGGATGATGTTTAATTTCGATCACGCCCATCACCTTTTTGTGTCGCTTGAGTTGCTTCTGGGCTGCCGAGAATGTGCGGTTAACGGCCAGGGTCAGGTCGTCCTGCGCGCTGCCTTGTGCCACTTCGCGGGCAACCGAGACGTCGGGTCCGGGAACGTGCAGATTCAACCTTACTCTGAACGCGCGACCGTGGAGTCGGCGTTTCTGCGGCGCTTCCAGCGTGACCTCGCAACCGATGATCCGGTCGCTGATCCGCTCCGGCACCGCTATGCGCTTGGCGACCAGCGCCTCGATCGCCGGTGATGGATCGAGGTTGCGATAAGATATGTCTGGGTCAGTCTGCATGGCGTTTACCTTTGTGCGTTTGTGCAGTTTATCGTTCGAACGTAGGGCGAACCACAGCGCGGGGCGCGAACGCCACTTCTGCACACTTGCGGCTTCGCCCCTTAGGCGTGGTGTTCGGCAACGGCGTGCAATAGCTTGCCCGCAAGATTGTGGCTGACCACATGTGCGACGTCGCAGAGACTGAGCATTCCCACCATCCGCTTGTTGTCGTCGATCATCGGCGGCCTACGGAATCTTCTTCTGGTCCATAAGGTGGATGGCGTCCTCGACCGTCTCGACGGTGCGGCAGTAGATGATGCCCTTGGTCATCACCTCTTCGGCGGTGGTTTTCTTGGGATCTCGCCCTTCAGCCACGATCCTGATCACGACGCCGCGGTCGGTGATCATGCCAATCAGCTTGTCATCCTTGCCCACGGGAACCGCGCCGATGTCGTCTTTCTGCATCATATGTACGATCTCGCTGACCGGTGTGTCGGCGCTGACCTAATCAGCATGCGCGTGCATGCCTTCGAAATTTCCATGGGCGAGCCTCCATTGCATGATTGCCCGCCAGATTGGCCCAATCCGGTCGGGGCGTCATTTACCGCCGTCAACGAGGGCGACCTTCTGAAGTGGCAACTCGCCAGGGTCAGAGTTTTCGCGCAGGGCCCGGATCGCACCGGCGATCAATGGTGCGCAACCGATCACCCGTAGTTTCTGCCCCAACGCTGCAGTGGGGAATGTGAATGGCGCGGTGCTATCGGTCAGCGTGATGCTGTCGATTTGCGAGTCGGCCGCGAATGCGGCCACGGCTTCGCTTGTCAGCAGCCCGTGCGTCGCAATCGCGTGTACTTCTGCCGCGCCGTGGTCGCGTGCCGCCTTGGCCGCACGCAGGATCGTGCCGCCGCCGCAGATCATGTCGTCGATGATGTGAACCATGTGGCCCTGGACGTTGCCGGCGAAGTGCGTACCCGAGACCACGCCAGCGCTGCGGCGCTTCTCCATGAAGCCGAAGTCCACTGGCTTTCCAGCGGTCTCTTCCAGTGCCTCGCGAACAAGCTGCGCCCGTTTTACCCCTCCGGCATCAGGCGAAACGACGGCCAGCGGCAGATTATTCGCCCGCGCCGCTACATCGGTTGCGAAAAGCCTGTCGGTTGCCAAATGCAGCGTGCTGCACCGAAAGGCATTCTGAAAGGCCGACAGATTGTGCACGTCGAGCGTAATGACGCGGTCGGCCCCGGCGGCTTCGAAAAGCTGTGCGACATAGCGTGTCGTCACCGGGTCGCGCGGCTTGGTTTGTCGGTCCTTTCGGGAATAGGCAAGATAGGGGACGATCGCGGTGACTCGCGCCGCGCCGTTTTCGCGGCAGGTGGAAAGAAAGAACAGAAGCCGCACCAGCCGGTCGTTGGCCGACGCACCTCCGCCCCCCTGAAGCGAGTGAAGCACGTACACGTCGCGCCCTTGCACGCTGATCAACGGACGCGCCTTGTGCTCGCCGCCGTCGAATTCGCGCTCTTCATGATGAGCAATCACCAAATCGCCGGCCGCAGCGATGCGGTGACCCAATTGCTCCGATCCGTTGAGCGCGAAGAACAACATAGGACCTGATAACCTGAGGCTGCCAGCCCGGCATTGATTTCCGTCAATGCACCGCATGCTTGCATGGTCGATGGTCACACTACCAAAACCGTCAAAGCGGAAAGGACACACCATGGCGACCACGGGCATTTCGACCCTCGATCACGCTCCGCAGGTCTTTGCCGAATGGCTCAACGAACTTCGCGAGGACCTCGGATGGCCCGAGAAGCCGCGGGCCTATCTTCTTCTGCACGAAACGCTGCACGCGATCCGCGACTTTCTGACCGTGGACGAGGCTGCGGACTTGGCAGCACAACTTCCGGTGCTTGTCCGGGGCGTGTTTTATCGCCGGCTGGGACCCATCCAAGACACCAATCAAGCCGCGGAACAAGACCGCTCTGCTGACCCGCATCGAGGCGCAGTTCGACAAGGAGCCGCTTGAAGATCCGGAGCGCGCCGTGGCCGCTGTCTTCGATCTGCTCCGGCGTCATGTGTCCGTCGGGCGAGTTCGATCAGGTGCGGCATGCGATGCGCAAGACGATTCAGGAACTGTGGGACTAGCTCAATGACGATGCCGGCAGTTGCGGGCAAATCCAGGTCGGCGCTTTCGTCCATTGTGACGCTCGAAGAGAGACGGGCGTTTTTGGAAGGCGGGACCGCCTGGCCGGACGAGCCGCCGCCGGACTGTATCGAAACCCATGCCTCTCTGGTGTTCCTTACCCGTGACCGGGCATGGAAGCTCAAGAAGCCCGTGCACCTGGCCCATATCGACCTGCGGACGCTCAAGGCGCGGGCGCATTTCTGCCGCGAGGAACTGCGTCTGAACCGCGAGTTGGCAGGTGATATCTATTGCGGGCTCATGCCACTTGTGCAGCGGACAGATGGCAGCCTGACGCTGGGAGGGAGAGGGCGGATCGTCGACTGGCTGATCGAGATCGTCCGATTGCCCGCGACAGCGATGCTGGATCGGCGCTTACGCCTTGGTCCGGCACCACGCCTTGACGATATCGAGGCGGTCTGCAACCTCCTAGTTCCGTTTTACCGCGCGCGCGCAAACTCGGCGGAGGCCGGAGCCGCCTATTATCGGCGGTTGCTACGCCAAAGCCGGATCAACGCCAAGCATCTGCGCGAGATGCAGAGCGAACTGGGCACGACGCTGCGGGCCGATATACTTGACTACGGCATCTCCGGGATCCAAGCTTGCCGGCCCGAAATACTCGCGCGCGGTAAGAGCGGCATCGTCGTGGAAGGCCACGGCGATCTACGCCCCGAGCACGTGTGCCTGACGCATCCGCCCATCGTGTTCGACCGGGTCGAATTCGATCACGGGTTTCGGCTGATCGATCCCTTCGACGAGTTCAACGCTCTTGGCCTGGAATGCGCGTTGTTGGGCGCGGGCTGGATCCGTGCCGTCTTGCTGTTCCGCCTAGCAGAATCGGGAATACCCCCTCCGACCAGCGAGTTGCTGAAAGTCTATGGAGTCAACCGGTGCCTGACGCGTGCGAGGTTGGCCATCGACCACCTGCGCGACGCGGAAATCCGCACACCGCGGAAATGGCCGGCCCAGGCGCGGTGCTATCTTGCAACGGCGGAAGCGCTTTTCGAGAACCCGGGCCTGGGCTAGCTGCCAATCGCCGTTCACCGCGCGGATTGGTCGTCTGGGGGGCCGACGAGGCCCGCAGCGGCCCGCTGCCAGTTCGTAAGATGATCGGAACGGCCGAAAAGAACGAGCCCATTGGGTCGAGTTCTGATGGCCGTCGGCCAACGGGCTCGTCTGGCTGAGAGAGCCCATCGCTCCCGGCCTTAGAGCCTGATCGGAAATGAGTTGAGTGAATTCAGTAGGTTGTGATTCTGTTCGGTTGGAAGCTGAACGGAGATCAAGATGGCCTGGACTGAATTCACCCGGAAACTACATGAGCGCGCGACGCCGCGATATTCGAGTGATGTTACAGATGCGGAATGGTCGATAATCAGGCCGCTCTTACCCGGTCCCAACCATCTTGGCAGGCCGCGCGAGGTTGAACTGCGCGGCGTGTGGGATCGATCCAGTATATTGCATCGGCGGGGTGCGCGTGGTCGCTTTTACCGAAAGACTTCCCGCCGGTATCGACGGTTCGATACTATTTCTACGGCTGGCGCACCAACGGTCTTCTGGCCGAGATCAACCGGGCACTGGTTGCTCTGGCGCGTGAGGCCGAAGGCCGGAACCGCCAGCCAACAGCGGGTGTGATTGACAGTCAGAGCGTGAAAACCACCGAAAACGGAGGGGTTAGCGGCTATGATGCTGGCAAACGCATCAAGGGCCGCAAGCGTCACATCATGACCGATACAAGCGGCCATCTGATTGCACTTCGGGTTCATAGTGCCGGTGTTCAGGACCGTGACGGCGCACCGGAGGTGTTCGGCCAACTGGCTCGGGAGGCCCCAAAGCTGCGCCACGTGTTTGCGGATGGAGGTTATGCCGGGCCGAAGCTGCGCGATACTCTGACCAGCATTGGCCGCTGGGTCATCCAGATCGTAAAACGCTCCGACACAGCCGACGGGTTCGAGGTTCTGCCCCGCAGGTGGGTTGTCGAGCGAACCTTTGCCTGGCTCGGGAAATGCCGCCGGTTGGCGAAGGACTGGGAAAAAACAATAGAGAGTGCCGAGGCATGGATCCTCATCGCCCATATCCGCCGCATGACAAGACTACTCGCAAGGGCTTGAAAAACATCAACTCATTTTGAATCGGACTCTTAGACGGGCCGGTTCGCGTTGCGAGCAAGGGCCTCTGTGACCGCTCGATCCGGCACCTGATCGAAATGCCGGTAGTGTGCACCGACCGCACCGAAGGGATCCGGCGTTGAAAGACAGATCACTTCATCGGCAAGAGGAGCGAGCGCGGCCAATCTGTCGGCCGGGGCCACAGGGATCGCTAGAATAAGCCGCGCCGGGCATTGCGCACGCAGCAGGTCCAAAGCGGCGCGCATCGTGGCGCCGGTGGCAATTCCGTCATCCACCAACAGAACCGACTTGTTCTTGATTGGTATGGGGGCCCGTCCGCCAAGGTAGCTCTCTCGCCGACGGTCGATCTCAGCCAATTCGTCCTTCGCAAGAGCCCAGATCTCTTGGTCGGACAGGCCCACGGAACGTGCAACATCTTGGTTGATGCTAAGCTTGGGGTCCGTGCCGTCGGTGACGGCGGCCAATGCCAACTCCTCGTGACCGGGCACACCCACCTTGCGCACCAGTGCGATATCGAGCGGGATGCCAAGCGCGTCGGCGATCACCTCGGCCACCGGGACGCCGCCGCGGGGCAGGGCGATCACCACGGTCCTCGCAGGGTCGAGCGACGGAAGCACTGCCAGCAGCTTGGTCCCTGCATCGGCTCTGTCCTGAAACACGGCTGTCACTCCCTCTTTCAACGATGCGCCTGGTTCTAGCGGCCAGATCCCGTACGCGTCAGTCATGTCGTATTGTAGACGCACGATACGTCCTGCCCAAAGTTGGCACAAAAAACGCTTAGGATCAAAGCACTAGAGGGGCGCCAAGTGTCCAACTTCTGTCCAAAATCGCTCTTAAGCCGTTGATATCGCAGTAAACTGGCAGCCCGTAGGGGATGACTAAAACGGCAATGAAACAAAGGGTTGGCAGTCGGTGGGACAATCGAAGTTCCTCTAGTTCTCTGTAGCTTTCTGGTGAAATTGTCCCACTGACAGATGTGATTGATTTATGATTAGCGTCAATTGCCTATGACGCGCCGAGTGTGAGGGGCAAGTTGTAATCGTGCTTTGTTGCGCTCGGAGTCGTCCTGAAGCCGTCAATTCGATCCTAATTCGGATGGTGCAATAGCAAGCAGATTTGCGAAGCACCGCCTGATTGGACGGCGGATTGGGTTGTGACACCACGACGCGTGGCTTCCGCGTGTGAGAATAGGTTCAAGACCACTCCCCTCAGACACCGGAGAGCGTTGACACAGGCCACTACCCATTCAGGAACTCCCGTCGCCGGGTGCGTTCCAAGTGAACGCTGTAAACCGTTGCCGCGGAGTTTCTTGCGATTTCTCATCAGTCCGCATTTCGTCGCTGCCCATCCGGCGGCGCTCAGAAACCTGACCTTTTGGCGCGCCTCAAACGCCGCCGATGCAGGTAAATTTTGTATCGAGATAATCGTCGATCCCCTGCCAAGAGCCTTCCTTGCCAAGCCCGCTTTCCTTTAGACCGCCAAAGGGGATCTCGGGCGACACGATCAAAACCTCGTTGATCCCGATCAGCCCGTATTCAAGTCGGTCCTGAAGCCGGAATACACGACCGATGTCGCGGGTGAAGGCGTAGGCGGCAAGCCCGTAGTCAGTGTCGTTGGCAGCAGCTGATTGCTTCGTCCTCGTTGTCAAAGCGGTAGATCGGAGCGATTGGACCAAAGATTTCCTCGGTCGTGAAACGCATCTCGGCTGTGGCGCCCGCGATGACGGTAGGCTGGTAAAACAACCCACCTCGTGCATGGGGTGCGCCGCCGGTCACGATCTCGCCGCCCTTGGACTTGGCGTCGGCAACCAGCGCCTCAATCTTGTTCATCGCGGCCTGGTCGATCAGCGGGCCTTGCTCGGCCCCGTCCTCGGTTCCGGGCGCGACCTTCAGACCGCCAACTGCCTTAGCGAAAGCTTCGGTGAAGCGGTCGTAGATGCCGGACTGGACGTAAAGGCGGTTGGTGCAGATGCATGTCTGACCCGCATTGCGGAACTTGGCGATGATGGCCCCGACACCGCCTTTTCCAGATCTGCGTCGTCAAAGACGATGAAGGGCGCGTTGCCGCCCAGTTCCATCGACATCCGCTTGACCGTGCTGGCCGCCTCGGCCAGCAGTTGCTTTCCGATTGCTGTCGATCCGGTGAAGGTGATTTTGGCGACCTTCGGGTTCGAGGTTATCTCACCGCCGATGGCCTTCGCGCTGCCGGTCAGCACGTTGACCGTACCCTTGGGAAATCCGCACTGCTTCGGCCAGATGTCCCCAGACCAGTCCCGACAGCGGCGTTGCGCTGGCAGGTTTCACGATCGTGGTGCAGCCGGCGGCCAGCGCCGGCCCCAGCTTTCGCGCCAGCATCGAGGACGGGAAATTCCACGGTGTGATCGCGGCGACGACACCGACCGGGTGGCGCGTGGTCAGAAGTTTGCGACCGGGGATGGGCGCGGGGATGATCGCGCCGTTGGTGCGGCGGGCCTCTTCGGCGAACCACAGGACATAGGCGGCCGACGATCCGACCTCGGCACGGGCCTCGGACAGGGGCTTGCCTTGTTCGGCGGTCAGCATTGCCGCCATGGCGTCGAGATTGTCCATGATCGCCTGGTGAAGCCTGCGCATCAGCGCCACGCGTTCGTTCAGGGGCATGGTCGACCAAGCCGGAAAGGCCGCGTGGGCGGCGTCGATGGCGCGGCGCGTCTCGGCCGTGCCGGCATTGGGTACGCGGGCGATGACGCTGCCGTCGGCCGGGATTGGTGACGTCGATCAGGCCGCCGTTGTCGGCGCCGACCCACTGGCCGTCGATCAGGTTGGCTTCGCGGACGAGGTGGGAAAAGTCGGTCATGTGGTCTGTCCTTGGTAGGCGTCGGGGTGGACCACCCAGGCGGCAAGATCGGCGTGGGTGGGAAACCAGACCGAACCCCGCGGACTTGGCATGGGCGATCAGCTGGTCGAGAATCCAGATGCGTGAGCGGTAGCCGATGACGAAGGGGTGCATGACCAGTTGGCACAGGCCGCCTTCGTCGTAGGCGGCGTCGAATTCGCGCCGGAAGATGTCGAAGACGGCTTCGGGCGGGGTCCAGGGCCGCGTCGGCGGATCGCGGTTGAACAGCAGATAGACCGCATCGTCGCGCACCCAATCGACGGGGATTTCCACGACGCCCGGTGGGCTGGCCGTCGCTCAGCAGCTCGTAGCAGCTGTCGTCGGCCATCATCGAGCTGTCATAGGCGAAGCCCAGTTCGGCGACCAGGTCGATGGTGTGCGTCGCTGAGATCCCAGTTGGCGGCGCGGTGGCCGACGGGCTCGGCCCCGGTCATGCTCTCGCAGCGCGTCGCGGGCGCGGAGCCATCAGGTCACGCTCGGTCGCGCGATCCAGAAGCGAGGTATTTTCGTGGATCCAGCCATGCACGCCGATCTCGTGGCCGGCCTCGGTGATGGGCTTCAGTGCCTCGGGGTCGATCAGCCCGGCGACGGCGGGCACGAAGAAGCTGGCGGTCACGTCGTGGCGGGCCAGCACGTCGAGGATGCGGGGCACGCCGGTGCGGCGCCCGAACTCTCCCCAGGCAAGCCGCCCGATCGCGGCGCGGCCGGTGCCCAGTTCGAAGGTCTCGTGATCGCAGTCAAAGGACAGGGCGAAGGCGCAGCGCGCGCCGCCCGGCCAGCGATCGGGCTTCAGCGCGCGCCCGGCGCGGACCCGGTTGACCCGCGCCCGCCAGTCGGCCTCGGGCGTGTCCCAGGGCCGGTCCGGGGTCACGACGGCAGAACGTCGTGAAGCGCGGCGCGCAGCGCGTCGGCCACCAGGTCGATCTCGTCGCGCGTGATGCAGAAGGGGCGGCGCGAAGCCGATGATGTCGCCTTCCGGCATCGGCGCGCGCGATCACGCCCCGGCGACAGCATCGCGTGCGGCGATTTTCGGAGCGACGCTCATCGGTCGGGAAGTAGTGTCCGGGTCGGCTGGATCCTCCATCAGCTCGACCGCGGCCAGCAGACCGTCGCCGCGCACTTCGGCCACATTCGGGTGAGCGCCGACGGCATCTTGCAGGCGCTGCCTGAGATAGGGGCCCATGGTCGCCGGCGTTCTGGCCACAAGGCCCAGATCGTCCACCAGCTTCAACGTGGCGACCCCGGCGGCGGCCGAGACCGGGTGCGCAGAATAGGTCCAGCCGTGATAGAGCGGGCCGTGGTCGTCGCTGCCCTGGCTGAGCACGTCGAACACGCGCGTCGGAGATGATCGACCCCGACAGCGGCGCATAGGCCGAGGTCAGACCCTTGGCGATGGTCATGAAGTCCGGGCTTGCAGGTCGTAGAAGTCCGAGCCGAACATCGTGCCCATGCGCCCGAAACCGGTCACGACCTCATCGGCGATCAGCAGGATGTCATGGCGGTTCAGCACCTCCTGCACCCGCGCCCAATAGCCGTCGTGGCGGGGGAATGATGCCGCCGGTGCCCATGACGGGTTCACCGATGAAGGCCGCGATGGTGTCGGCGCCTTCGTCGTCGATCAGCGCTTTCAAGCCGTGCGATGAGGTGGTCGAGGTAATCGGCCTCGGCTCATGTCGCGAGTCGGGGCGGCGCAGGTAATGCGGGCGTCTCGGTGTGCAGGAAGCCCGGCAAGCGGCAGGTTGAAGCGCGTGTGATAGCCGCGCAAGCCCGGTCAGCGACCCCGAGACGAGGCCGGAGCCGTGATAGCCGCGCCAGCGGCTGATGATCTTGCGTCTTTTCCGGCTTGCCGCGCAGGATCTGGTAGTGCCAGGCCAGCTTGACGTTGGTCTCGTTGGCGTCCGATCCCGACAGGCCGAAATAGACCCGTGCCATGTGATCCGGCGCGCGGTCCATGATCATCTTGGCCAGCCGGATCGCGGGTTCGTTCCCGTGCCCGCGTAGCTGTGGAAGTAGGCCAGCTTGTGTGCCTGTTCGGAGATCGCATCGGCGATCTCGGTCCGGCCATAGCCGACGTTCACGCAGTAAAGCGCCGAAAACGCGTCCAGCAAGCGGTTGCCGTCGCGGTCCTCGATATAGACGCCGTCGCCGCCGCGTGATGATGCGACCCGGCGCATCGCCGCGCGCATGGTGCGGCGGTGTGGGTGGTGGGGTGCAGCAGGCTGTCGCGATCCCAGGCGGCCAGTTCGTCGTTGATGTGCGGGGTCAAGGGTCATATCACCGTTTCCAATCGTGTGTTTGCGATGAATTCCGGCACGCTGGCCTGATTGGGCAGCGACAGGATGAAGGCGACCATCCCGGCCACGGTTTCGGGCGTCAGGCGGTCGGCCTTGGGTGTGACGCCGGGCAGGTCCGCGATCAGGTCGGTGTCGATGGCGCCGGGGCAGAGTGCTGTGGCGCGCACGCCGTCGTCCCATCCTGCGTGGCGCACGGCCTGGGTCATGGCCAGAAGCGCGTGCTTGGTCATGGAATAGCCGATCGATGTGCCTGCCGCGGTACCGCTTTGGCGTCGGTCGAGGCGATGTTGACGACGCGGCCCGCGCCGGTGGCCTTCAGATGGGGCAGCGCGGCGCGGATCAGGCGGAAGGGCGCCTTGACGTTGACCGCCCAGAGATCGTCGAGATCGTCCTCGGTGCCCTGGTCGAAATCGACCATGCGCAGGATGCCGGCATTGTTCACCAGCGCATCGATCTGGCCGAAGTCGTGCGACCGTGGCATCGACCCAAGTGCCGGCGCTGTGCGGGGTCGGTTGCGTCGAAGTCGGTGACCAGCAGCCGGTCTGGCGCCAGCGTCGAAACGCTTGGCCTGGCTCTGGTCGCGCAGACCCGAGCGACACGGTCCAGCCGTCGGCCAGAAGCCTGTCGGCGATGGCGGCGCCCAGTCCGCGCCCCGCGCCGGAGACCATCGCGACGCGCATCAGAACAGGCCCTGATAGACGCCGCCGTCGTTGACGATGTTCTGGCCCGACATGAAGCCCGCCTGCGCCGAGCAGAGATAGGCAATCAGGTCGCCGCATTCCGCTGGGGTCGGCAAAGCGGCCCGCGGGGCAGTTGTCCTTGCGGTCCTGCACAATCGCCTCGTAGGTCGTGTTGCCGCGTTTGGCGTGGCCGTGAAGGTTGGTGTGCAGCGCGTCGGTGTCGAAGAGGCCCGGGCAGACGGTATTGATCGTGACGTTGTGGCCGATCAGGTCGCGCGTCATCGCCGCCGTTGCGCCGGACAGCGCAAGGCGCGCGGCGTGGCTGTGGGCGAAGCCGACCTGCGGGAACTTGATGAAGCTGACGGACATGTTGACGATGCGGCCGAACTTTGCGCGCCTTCATGCCGGGTGCCACGGCCTGGATCATCTGCATCGACGACAGGAAGTGGACCTCGAGCCAGTAGCGCCAGTCTTCGGCGTGATCTCTTCCCAAGGCGTCGGCACCTGGCGGACGCCGGGATTGCTGACGAGAATATCGACATCGCCCGCCGCCTCGAGGATCGCCGCGCGACCCTCGTCGGTGTTGAAATCGGCGGCGACCGGGGTGACCTCAACGCCGGTTTCGGCGCGGATCGCGTCTGCGGCGTCGACCAGCGCGTCTTCGCTGCGGGCGTTCATCGTCGACATGAACGCCTTCGCTCGCCAGCGACCGGGCGGTCGCAAGCCCAAGCCCGCGGATGGCGGCGGTCACGATGGCGCGTTTGCCCTTCAGTCCAAGATCCATTCGAATACTCCTTCAGTTGGGTCAGCGCGACCTTGGCGGGTGCTGCAAGCAGGGTCACTGTCAAGCCCGTCGATCAGGCCCTTTAGCGGCGGCACCGTCAAGATCGCGCAGCGGCGGGCGCATGGCGCCGCCTCCCGGCAGGCCGAGATGGTTCATCGCGGCCTTGGTGGCGGGATAGAGCGTGCGCCCGTCCGAGGTGAACAGCTCGGTCAGCGCGATGCCGGTGCGCTTGCAGCGCCCAGGCCTCGTCCGTGCGGCCCGCCCGCGTCGTTGTGCCAGAGATCCAGACAGCCGGGCGCCCAGACATTCGGAAAGCAGTCGATCAGCCCGTCGGCACCTGCCAGCGTCGCCGGAACGCCAAAGACCGAAGAGGGGCCGCAGAAGACGCGGATGCGGTCTTTCACGGCGATCAGCGTGGCGTGGAAATTGCCCCAGTTGCCGCTGCGATTCCTTGATGGCGACGACCTTGTCGAGATCGGCCAGCCGGTCGGCCAGATTGCGGCGTGATCGCGTTTCCGGCGTTGCCGGGGATGTTGTAGAGCACGATGGGCAGGACTGGACGCGTCGTTGACCGCTTCGAAATGGGCGATCATCTCGGCTTCGGTCAGATGGGCGAAGTAGGGTGGCAGGACCAGGACACCGTCGGCGCCGGCCTCTTTGCGCGGCGTGGATCTGTTCGATGACCTCGCCTTCGCGGATGCTGCCGGTTCCGACGATCGCCGGGCCGCGCCCGTCGCTGGCCTCGACCGTCAGTCGGGCCAGATGCGCGCGTTCCTCCAGGCTGAGCGACCAGAATTCGCCGGTGCAGCCGGCCGTGACCATGCCGGTTGCGCCCGCGTCGTAGAGACGCGCGATGTTGGCCGAGAAGCCTTCGTCGTCGATGCTGATGATCGGCGCGAAACGGTGTCGTGAGGGCGGGCATTGGCCCCGCCCAGTCGATGCTGTTGCGGTTCACGATGTCGCCTCCTTCGGGATTGGTCGATCGGCTTTGCGCGGTGTGAGTGGCTTCGTGCGGCAGCGGCACAGTTCAGCCGCTTGCCGGTCGCGCCTTCGGCAAAGAAATGCGCCGTGTCGGGGTCGATGCCGCAGGTGGACCGTCTTCGCCGGGATGCCACAGCTTGATGCGGGGCCGTGCGGCCGGTCATGCGCAGATCGTCGCCCGATGCGAACGACGACGATGTTTTCGTGGCCGGTCTGTTCGACCAGTTGCACGATGGCCGGCAATCGGCGCCGGTGCCGATGGTCAGGCCTTCGGGCCGAATGCCCATCGCAGGCGCGGCCCGCGGCCGCGCTCGGGACCGAGATTGCGCGCTTCGACCGAGAGGCCCGGCGCGTCGAACATCCAGCGCCCGTCGTCTTGGCGCAGTTCGCCGTCGATCAGGTTCATGCCCGGCGTGCCGATGAAGCCCGCGACAAAGCGGTTGGCGGGTTCGCGGTAGACGTCCTGCGGCGGTGCGAACTGCTGAAGCTTGCCGCCTTCCATGATCGCGATCCGGTCGGACATGGTCATCGCTTCAAGCTGGTCGTGGGTGACATAGACCATCGTGCGCCCGAGCCGCCGGTGCAGTTCGACCAGTTCGGCGCGCATGTAGCCGCGCAGCTTGGCGTCGAGGTTCGACAGCGGTTCGTCGAGCAGGAACACCTTGGGATCGCGCACCAAGCGCCCGGCCGAGCGCGACGCGCTGCTGCTGACCGCCCGAAAGCTGCTCTGGGCTTGCGGTCGAGCAGTTCGGTCAGTTGCAGCATCTCGGCGGTCTTGGCGACCATCCGTGCGCGTTCCGCCTTGGGAACACGGCGTTTCTTCAGCGGATAGGCGATGTTCTGGCCGACGGTCATATGCGGATAAAGCGCGTAGGACTGGAACACCATCGCGATGTCGCGCTCGCCCGGGGCCACGATCGTTGACCACGCGGTCGCCGATGCGGATCTCGCCCGATGTCGGGAACTCCAGACCCGCCAGCATTCGCAGCGTCGTCGTCTTGCCGCAGCCCGACGGGCCGAGCAGCGAGACGAACTCGCCCTGCTCGATGCTCGAGGTTCAGCCCGTCGACGGCGGTGAACGTGCCGAATTGCTTCTGAACGTTGGAGAAGACTACGTCGGCCATCGATTATCCTTTCACCGCCGCCGGCGCCGAAGCCGCGGGTCAGATAGCTTTGCAGGAAGGCGAAGACGATGATCAGCGGCACGCTCATCATCACCGAGGCGGCCATCAGCAGCGACCATTCGATATTGAAGCTGGAGATCAGCATGTTCATCACGCCGGTTGTCAGCGGGCGCGCGTTGTCCGAATTCACCAGCACCAGCGCGTAGAGGTATTCGTTCCACGACAGGATGAAGGTGAACAGCGCGGTCGAGATGATGCCCGGCAGAAGCTGCGGCAGGATGACGTCGCGAAAGCGCCCATCCGGATGGCGCCATCGACCAGTGCCGCCTTTCCAGATCCTCGGGAATGCCCGCCATGAACGACCGCAACAGCCACAGCGCATAGGGCAGGGCGAATGTCGTATAGGCGATGACCAGCGACGAAGATCGTGTTGGACAGCCCCAGCTTCACCAGCATCAGGTAAAGCGGAAGGATCAGCACGACCGACGGCAAGCAGGTAGGTGAACAGGACCAGAAAGGCCGAGGCTTTCGCGCCCCCGATATTGAAACCGCACAAGGCTGTAGGCCCCGATCGTCGCGATCGCGACAACGATCACGGTCGTTGCGACCGACAGGATCACCGAGTTCCGGAAGTAGCTCAGGAAGTTCGTGTCGAACAGCAGCCGTCCAGTAATGCTCGAACGTCGACGTCTCGGGCAGCATCGTGGGCGGGCGGCGGAACAGTTCGGACTGCGGCTTGACCGAGGTGACCAGCATCCAGAACAGCGGAAAGGCCACCATCAGAACGATGGACCACGCGAAGAGGTTGAAGAGCGATCTTGCGAGGCCATCAGTGCCCCTCCGATCCGGGTGCGGCGGATGTAGAGGATCATGAAGACCAGCATGATCAGCATCATCATCACGGCATAGGCCGAGGCCATGCCCATCTGGTTCAGCGCGAAGGCCTCCTTGTAGACCAGAAGCGGCAGTGTCTGGGTCGACGTGACCGGACCGCCGCCGGTCAGCAGGAAGATCAGGTCGAATTCCTTGAAGTCCCAGATCGCGCGCAACATGATGATGACGACGAGCACTTCGCGCAGTTGCGGCAGGGTCATGTCGAAGAACCGCGCGATCGGGCCCGGCGCCGTCGATCCGGGCGGCCTCGTAGAGCTGGTCGGGAATCGTCTGCAGCCGGGCCAGCACGGCGATCACGACGAAGGGAAAGTACTTCCACGCGCCGACAAGAATGACCGAGATCATCGCGTTGGGCATCGTGCCCAGATAGTCGATCGGCAAGTCGATGATGCCCGGCGGTCATCATCAGGTGGTTCAGAATGCCGTAGAGGTCGTTGAACAGCCATTTCCAGACCAGCACCGCGACGACGGTCGAGATGAAATAGGGAAACAGGATCAGCGACCGCGCGAGGCTGCGAAACCAGATGTTCTGATGCAGCACCAGCGCCATGCCGACGCCGAAGACGATCTGCAGCGTCAGCGTGCCGACGGTCCAGATCAGGTTGTTGCGCAGCGACGTCCAGAACTCGCCCGTTGGCCAGCAGCGTCCGCGTAGTTGTCCAGCCCGACCCAGGTCGCCTTCCAGCGTGGGGGTGAAGATCTTGAACAAGCGACAGGTAGATGGCCGAAACCAGCGGATAGACGATGACCGCGCAGAACACCAGGACGGTGGGCGCGATCAGCATCAGGCCGAGAAGGGAATACTGGCGCTCGAGAAGAGTCTGTTCTTGCTGTGCCATGCGATATGTCGCAGACGGACCGGGCCGCCCTGTGCGGCGGCGGCCCGATCCTGTCTAAGCGTATCAGCCCTTCATGATGTCTTCGATGGCCTTGCGTGGTCTCGCCGATGCACCTGATCGGCATTCTCGCCATTCAGAACGACGCGCTGCACCATCTCGGCGATCACGCCCGAGCCCACGACCTCGCCGGCCTTGTCGTTCGACGGATGCGCGCTGCTCTCGTAGCCGAGGTTGAAGCCGCCGGCGGCGGCCGCGGACATCAGATCGACCTCTTCGGGGTACTTCTGGATGATCGTCGTTGTGCCTGGTACGCGGGTTCTCGTTGATCGACTTGCAGCACCGGCAGAACGTGGCCGGGGGCGGCGTGAAGCTGCTGGATGTAGCCTTCGGGATCGAACAGCGATGCGGCGAACGTCTTGGCCACTTCGATGTTCTGCGACTGCGCCGGAATGAAGACGCTCGGGAAGTCGTTGAACGTCCACGGCTGGAATGTCCGCCGACTTCGTCGGGTAGGTGACGCAGGTCACGTGTCGGCGATGGCGGGTTCTGTGTCGTTGACATTGCCCAGAACGCGGCCGGTGTAGATGCCGGTCGCGGTGGCGCCCGACACGAAGGCGGTGATGCTTCGCCCCAGCTGTAGTTGGTGGCGCCCGGCGGGCAGAGTTCGCGCATCGACGCGTAGAACTCCAGCGCGTCGCGCGTTTCCTGGCTGTCGAGCGCGACCTTGAGATCGGTGTCGAAGACCTGACCGCCGGCCTGATGGATGACGCCGATGAAGATCAGCGTGGTCATCGAGTTGCGGCCATAGGGCAGGGGCGCGCCGTAGATGCCGTCCTTCTGCATCGCCTGGCAGGCGGCGCGCAATTCGTCCCAGGTCTCGGGCGCCTTCTCGATCCCGGCCTCTTCCATCAGATCCGTGCGCAGCCACAGCATGTTGGCGGCCGAGTTGCCGATGCCGGTGCCGCACATAGTTGCCATCCGCCGCCTTGAAGACGTCGTTGGCGCCGGGGTAGTAATCATCGGCGCCGATCGCCTCGATCACGTCGTTGAACGGGCTCGACCAGGCCGTTGGCATAGTAGGATTGCACTGCGAAGGACGGCAGGTGCGTGACGATATCCGGCACCTCGCCGGACGAGAACGCGGCCGCGAGCTGCGGCGCATAGCCTTCGTCCGAGGTCGTCTCGAAGACCACCTTGATGCCGGGATTGGCGGCCTCGAAAGTGGCGATCTGGGTCTTGTAGGCGTCGACCTGCGCGGGCGCACCTTGGGGCGACCACCAGCGGATCGTTGCTATCCTGCGCAGAGGCGCGCATCGGCATCGCGGCCAAGGCCGTCGTTGCGGCCAGCCCTGCAAGGGCTCCGCGACGCGAAATCGTCAGTCGTCAAGTCTCGAGCGTTTCATTCTGTATGCCTCCCTGGCATTGAATGTTCACATAGCGCACTCTTGTTCGATATAACACTCGATGATCGTGAGTCTGCGCAAGCTTGAATTTTTTTGGATGGACGAATTCTTGCTGATCAGCGGTTATGCTAGGACGAAGCGCGTGATTCAAGTCTGCATCCAGAAAGGCGGCTATGGCGACGGCAAAGTAAAGACGAACCAGCGATGCGCGAAGACGCTCACGCCGAAGGCCGGTGGCGCGGTCGGGTCTGATGACGGCTGCGCCGGACGTGAGGCGGACGACCGCGACGCGAGCGGGCTGAACCCGCGCGACTACGTCAGTTCGCTTGGCGCGCGGGCTTGAAGTGTCTGCGTGCGTTCAACCGCACCGGGCGCAAGATGACCCTGTCGCAAGTCGCGACCGAAACCGGCAACACCCGCGCGGGTGCGCGGCGTATCCTGCTGACGCTTGTGCACGAAGGCTATGCGGTCGCCGATGGCAAGCTTTTCGATCTGACGCCGCAGGTGCTGGAACTGGGGTATTCCGTCCTGTCGTCGAAGGGCGTCTGGGACATCGCGCGGCCGTTCATCGATCATCTGTCGGAAGACGTGCGCGAAAGCGTTTCGGCGGCGGTTCTGGACAATTTCGACGTCGTCTATGTCAGCGGCGCGCAATATCACCGCGTCATCAGCGTCGGCATCTCGGTGGGCGCGCGGTTTCCGGCGCATTGCACCGCGAACGGCCGGGTTCTTCTGGCGGCGCTGCCCGCAGAGACGTGGCCCGACATGCTGCGCAACATTCAGCTGACGCAGATGACCGAGAAGACGGTGACCGACAAGGCCAAGTTCAGGAAGGTCTTGGAGCAGGTGCGCGATCAGGGCTGGTCGCTGGTGGATCAGGAGCTTGAGACCGGTCTGATGTCGATTGCCGCCCCGGTGCGGACCAGTTCCGGCCATGTCGTGGGCGCGATCAACGTCGGTGTTCCGACGCTGCGCATGTCGCCGGAGGAGATGGTGAATGTCGTGCTTCCGAAGCTTCAGACGACGGTTCAAAGCATCTCGCAAGCGATCAAGCGTTGATCAGGCAGCGAAGCGGGCCGGGCTGAAGCGCGATCGCCTCTGCGGCCGCTCTGATCCCAGGACGCAAGCCGCCGCCATCCGCGCCACCAGCGGCCCGAGCGTGTAGCCCGCGTCGCCGGGGATCGCCATGATCGACCCGGTCATGGCCGGGCAGGGCGCCGATGACCGACGCGCCGTCGATCGTCGTGTTCATGCCCGCCCATGTCCGGATGACCCGCATGCCGCCGATCGACGGCACAAGCCGCGCCGCCAGGGCCACGTTCCCCAGCATCGAGGCGGCTGGACCGACTGCGGGAACGTGTCGCGCCCCCGGTCCCGTGCGGCCCAGCCGCCGCCGATGACGATCTGCCCCGATGGCGAACTGCTTCAGCGTGATCGAGCGTTCGGCATGCTGGACCAGATGATTGATCTGCGTCTCGCAGGCTTCGGTGATGTTCATGTGCAGGGGTTCGGCGCGGGACGGGATCGCGACGCCAAGATCCTGCAGTCAGTGCGCCCGCCCCCCAGGCGGCGGCGACCACGACCCGGTCGGCCTGTGTAGCGTCTGCGCTGCCCGATCGCCTCGATCGCCGTCGGGCCGGCTGTCCAGACCGACGATCTGATCCGTGTCGCAGCCGGACGCCCAGACCCTCGGCCACGGCCCGCAGCCGCTGGTTCGCGGCCAGCGGGTTCAACTTTCCTTCGTCGCGGCAAAGCTCGGCGCCGATGATCTGCGGCCCCAGCCATGGCGCGATCCGGTCCAGAGCGCGGCCGGTCCAGCATTTCGACCGACACGCCCTGCGCGGCCTCGCGCGCCATCTTCTTTCAAGAAAAGCCAGTTGCGCGGCGTCCTCGGCCAGCATCAGTCCGCCCTTGCGCACCAGTTCGAACGGCCCATGCTGCCGCATCCAGCCGAACCCATTCCTCGGCAGCGGCGACGTAGAGCGGCAGCGACGCTTCGATGTTGGGACCTGGTCGGGATAGAGCCGCATGAAGCGGCTTTGCATCTGGACGTGCAGGCTGCCGGCGTTCGCCGTCGAGCCTGCGTTCTGAGCCGGCGTCCACGATGGTGACCGTGCGCCCGCTTGCGCCAGTTCGATCGCCGCGACCTGACCCACGATCCCGCCGCCGATGACAAGGACGTCAGTCACCGCTCATCCAGCGCCTCTTGCGCGGCGAGGATTGATGCGATGCTGACGGGTTTGATCGGCACGCGGGGCGCGAAGTGGCTTCTGTCGTCGAGCGGTTTGCCGGTTGCCTCGGCCACCAGCCGGGCGGCGACCGGGCCGCAATAGCGCCCCTGGCAGCGGCCCATTCCGACCCGCGTGGCCCGTTTCAGCGTGCCGACGTGGCCGGGTCGCCGCGGCCAGCCCGTCGGTAATCTCGCCAAGCGTGATTTCTTCGCAACGGCAGATGATGGTCTCGGGCGGCACGTCCGTCAGCGAGCTTGGGGCGACATCGTACAGCTGCCAGAGCGCGCTTTGAAAGCGTCGATGCCGCGCCAGCGCCGCGCCGTTGGGCAAAGAGATCGTAGGCATCTGCCGAACCCGAGCCGTGCCGCCGCGGCTCGCCCCGGCGATCTCGCCTTCGAGCCGGGCGGCGGGCGCGCCGCCCAGACCCGTGCAGTCGCCGACGGCGTAGAGGCCCGGAACGCTGGTTTCCATGCCGTCGTCGCGCGTGCACAGCGCAGATGGCCGAAGGTCGCGATCGTAGGTCATGTCGGCGCCGAGAAGGCGCAGGATCTCGTTCTGCGGCTCGAAGCCGTCATTCATGCAAACCGCATCGACGACGTCCGACGTCTCTTGCCCTGCGGCTGTCTCTGAACGTGACGCGAAGCGCGTCATCGCTCTGCTCGATCCGGTGCAGCGCGGGTCGGTAGGCTAGCGGGATGCCGCGCGCTTGCGCAGATCCCGCATCATGCCCAGATCCTTTGCGCACCAGTGCCGGGGTCCAGCATCGCGCGCCTTGACCGCCGTCCAGGGACGCCGCCAGGGCCCAGCCGCCGCTTCGGCCACGACGGCGACCGTCGCGCCGCCCTCCGCCAGTTCCAGCGCGACCTGCGCGTTCAGCGGGCCCGGATCCGCAGACGGCGACCCGTTTGCCCGGCAGCGTGCGATAGCTGCGCCAAAGCGTCTGCGCGGCCCCGGTCGTCATGACGCCCGGCAGCGTCCAGCCCGGCACCATCGCGGGCCGCTCATAGGCGCCGGTCGCGATGATGGCGGTCTTTGGGCGCACGACCAGCGCGCGGCCCTCGACATCGGCCAGAAACAGCGGGCCGTCGAACGCGCCCCAGACCTCGGCCGAGCCGATGATCTCGGCACCGCTGTCCTGCGCCTGCCGCAGCAGGTCGGCACCTTCGGCCTGCTGGGCGTCCAGGGTGGCAGGTTGGCCGATTGCTTGTAATACTGCCCGCCAGCGACCTTGCGTTCGTCCAGAACGACCACCGACGCGCCGGCCCGCCGGCGCCGCGATGGCGGCCGACAGCCCGCCTGCGCCGCCGCCGATGATGGCGACGTCGGGTTCCAGAATGCGCGCAGGCTCGGGCGGCGGGACGCGGGTGGCGTCTTTCAGCGACGGAAAGGCCACCTGCGGTTTCGACCACGCGCCCCGTCGCGGGCGGGCGTCATGCAGGCGCGTTGGTTCGGTACGCCGTCGATCGTGACGAGGCAATCCTGACAGACACCCATGCCGCAGAACATGCCGCGCGCCTCGCCCTTGGCCGTCTGGCGGAAGGCGCGATGGCCCGCTTCGGTCAGGGCTGCGGCAACCGATGCGCCGGGCGTGATGGGAACGCGGCGTGCCATCGAAGGTGAAGCGAGGGCTCAGTCATCCGCCTCACCCAGCAGAGCCGTCGCGCAAGCCACCAGCCGGGCGACGGCGCTGTGACCGCCAGCGGGCGCGGTCCTCGACGCTGATGCCGCCGCGTGCACGCCTCGCGCGCCGTGGCGACGCGCGCCACCAGCGTCGGTCGGTCCAGTCCACCGTTTCGCCGCGCGCTTCGCCCATCCGTTTGTAGGCCGGACCCATGCGGGCGGCATGGGCGCGTGATCCCGCCGGGCGTGTTCAGTTCGACTGTCTCGAACGGCCCTGACAACGCCCACCGGGGTCCAAGGCCCAGCCGCATGACCGTGTCGATGTCGTCCGGGTCCGCCACGCCCTCGTCGACGAGCCGATAGGCCTCGCGCAGGACCGCGCCCTGAAGACGGTTGAGGATGAAGCCTTCGATCTCGTGGCCCAGGGCGGCGGGTTCGAAGCCGACGGCACCGAACACGGTCGGCGGCGCCGGATCATGTTCCGCGAGGTGGTGCCGGGGGCGGGGCAGAGTTCGATGATGCGCAGAACGGCGGGCGGATTCACCGGATGGGCGACAAGGCATCGGGCCTGTTGCCCGTGCGTCGGTCACGATGCGCGACATCGGGATGGCCGAAGAGGCGGTGGCCAGAACCGTGTCGTCGCCCCGTCTCGGCCAAAAGATCGGCGAAGATGGCCTGCTTGATCGCTCAGATCGCTCGGGCCCGCATTCGATGACCAAGCGTCGCAGTCCGCCAGGGCGGTTCCGGGTCGACAGCGACGATCGCGATCGCGCCGCCTACGTCCTCGCGCCAAGGCCGGCCAGTGTCGATCGCCTCGCGTTGTGCGCGCAATCCCGTCGTGCGCGGCGTCCCGGCGATCGGGATCGGGATCGACCAGAGTCACCTGCCATCCAGCATCCGCGAACACGGCGGCGAAGGACAGTCCCGATGAAACCTGCGCCGAGGATGACGACGTCGGTTGTGTGTCGTCGTCGGCACAGTTCGGAACCTTTCCCTTGCATCGGTTCGCATGGCGAACAAAAGTACGAGTGACTCGCCAATGTGTAGCCACGCAGGAAGGATCACGCAACATGACTCTTTCGCAAGACCTTGCCGGGCGAAACGCCGTTGTCACAGGCGGAGCCTCGGGGCTGGGCCGTGCCATTGCGCGCGTCTGGCCGCATCGGGCGCGGCCGTCACGGTCGTCGATCTTGAAGCGCGGCGCTGCCTGCAGGTGCCGCAAGGGTTGGGCAGCTTCGCCTGCGATCTGGGCGGCGCCTGATGCCAAGGAGCAGGCTGGCGGACCTGGCGCGAGCAATTGGGCGCGGTCGATATCGTGGTCGCCAATGCAGGTGTCGTTCCGCCATGGCGGGGCATGCGCGAGCTGGACGGGGACGAATGGCAGCCGTGTCATGGCGATCAATGTCTGGGGCGTTGCGGCGACGCATCGGTGCGTTTGCGGACGTGTTGGCGCGATCCGATCACGCCTCGGTCATCGTGATGGCGTCGATCAACGGGTTCCGTGCGCATCCCAGCCAGGTGCTCTACACGGCGTCGAAACATGCCGTGATCGGCGTGATGCGCGCGGCGGCGCTGGATCTTGGTCCGCGACGGTATTCGCGTGAACGCGCTTGCCCCTGGCCCGATCGCGACCGAGGCCCTGCTGGGTCGGATTGCGGACGCGCCACGCGGCGGGCGGTCCGAGTCCGGACAGGCGTGCTTCGCCGCGCATGTACGCGGAAACAGCGCCTTGCGGCGCATGGCCACGCGAAGAAGACGTGGCCGAATGTCGCGCATTTCCTTGCGTCGACGCCTCGGCCGGAATGACCGGATCGGTGCTCCCGGTCGAGGCGGGTCTGGTCTAGCCGCGCGGCTTCCAGCCAGCTCTCAGCCAGGATGTCGTGGCTGGCCTTGATGTCGCCATCGGGATCGGCGCCGGGCTGAAGCGCGTCGGTGATGATCTCAAGAACGGTCACGCCGGTATAGCCGATATCCTTCAGTGCCTTCGCCGCTGGGCGCGGGATCGACGATGCCGGTGCCGAGACGTTCGTGCTTGAACTCGTCATAGCCAGAATCCGAGATATGCACATTCTTCACCAGATCGCCCAACATGCGGATCGCGTCGGCGGGATCTTCCTTGATGAATGCGCTGTTGCAGATGTCAAAGTTGATGCCGACCTCGGGGCCGATCAGCGCGGCGGTGTCGACCATGTCCTGCGCTGTGGGCAGGTAGGTGAAGGGCACGTTTTCCAGCAGAAGCTGAACGCCGGTGCCCTTGGCGTGGGCCACCAGCTTCTGCATGCCCTCGACGAACCAGTTCAGCATCCACTCGTGCGGCGGGTTGATCAGGCTGTTGACCGGGCCGGGGATGGCCACGACGTAGGGGCAGGAAATCTCGGCCGCGAAGTCGATCGCTTCGCGATAGCGGTCCAGCGTGTATTCGCGCATCAGCACGTCGACGCCGTTCGGGTTGTTGTCCAGCAGCGGATAGCACAAGCGATGAGACCTTCAGGCCCTCGCCACTCAGCCAGGCCTTGTAGGCCTTGATCCTGATCGCGCTCAACTCGCGCGGCCAGCAATGCGGCGGGAAGATCATCAGTTCGAAGATATCGATAGCCAAGCGTCCTGAAGATGCTTCATGGCGCCAAGGCCGTCGTGCGAATAAAGAAACGGAAATGTGCTTGCCGCGACGTCGAGCTTGGTCATTTGGAGGAGATCCTTTCCGCTTGTCAGTCTGTGACCGACATGTTCAATTTACGCACAAAAGTTAGTATACCGCACGAATGTGCGGTTCAATTGAAAATGAAGGGGCTCTGAATGCCAAGCACGCTTTTTTCGCCGATCAAGCTGCGGAGGGCTGACGGTTGCCCAACCGGATCACCGTGGCGCCGATGTGCCAGTATTCGGCGAAGGATGGCGTGCCGCAGGACTGGCACCTCGTGCATCTTGGCCAGTTCGCGATGTCGGGTGCGGGCCTGATCTTCACCGAGGCGACCGGGGTGGAGCCCGAAGGGCGGATCACGCCGGGCTGCACCGGGCTTTACGACGACGCGACCGAGGCGGCGTTTGCCCGCATCGTGGCCTTCATGAAATCGGTGGGCGACAGCGGTCGTGGGCATCCAGCTTGGCCATTCGGGCGCAAGGGCAACACCGTGCGCGCCGTGGGAAGGCGGCGGGATGATCGAAGGCGCGGGGGCTGGCAGCCGCAGGCGCCGTCCGCCGTGCCCTATCTGCCGGACTGGCCCGCGCCGCGATCGCGATGACGACGCGGATCTGGAGCGTGTGAAGGCGGCATTCGTGCAGGCCGCGAAGCGGGCGGATCGCGCGGGGTTCGACGTGGTTCAGCTGCACGCCGCCCACGGCTACCTGTTGCACCAGTTCCTGTCGCCGATCACCAACACGCGCGACGACGCCTATGGCGGCAGCCTGGAGGCGCGGATGCGCTATCCGCTGGAGGTGTTCGAGGCGGTGCGCGCAGCGTTTCCCGACGAAAAGCCGGTCATGGTGCGCCTGTCGGCGACCGACTGGATCGAGGGCGGCTGGGATCTGGATCAGTCTGTCGAATTCTGCCGCGCGCTGAAGGACCTGGGCTGTGACATGGTCGATGTCTCCAGCGGCGGGCTGGATCAGCGGCAGAAGATCATGACCGGGCCGGGGTATCAGGTGGCGATGTCCGAGACGGATCCGGCGCGAGGCCGGTATCGCCGACCATGGCGGTGGGTCAGATCACCGATCCGATTCAGGCCGAGACGATCCTGGCGACCGGTCAGGCCGACATGGTCGCTTTGGCGCGCGGCATGCTGTGGGATCCGCGCTGGACATGGAGGGCGGCGGTGGCGCTGGATGAAGAGATCGCGCTTCCGGCGCCCTATGCGCGCTGCAATCCGAAGCTGCGCGCGACACCCTTTGTCACGAGGAAATAGACCATGGCCGAATCTGGCTGGAAAGACCGTCATCGTCACCGGCGCGTCGAAGGGTATCGGGGCGGCCATCGCCGAGGTCATGATCGACGGCGGGCGCGACGGTCATCGCGCATTACGGCGGTGACCGCGCCGGGGCCGAGGCTGCCACCGCGCGGGCGAGGCCGGGGCAGGCGACGCTTCTGCAGGCCGATTTCTCGGACATGGGCGCGGTCGATGACTTCTGGGCCGAGGCGCGTGGCAGGCCGCGGGTGGTCGGATCGACGTTCTGGTCAACAATGCCGGCATCATGCGCCAGACGGGCGGCATCCTGGATCCGATCGAGGATTGGGACGCGGTCTGGGCCGAGGCGATGGCCGTCAATGTCCATGCGCCTGCGCGCCTGTTGCGTCACGCGGTCTCGAGGCTGGCTGGACGCGGGCGAAACGCGGCGCGATCATCGGCGATCGGAAGCTGGGTCACGACGCGGGGCACGTCGAACCCCGGTGCGATCGCCTATGCCGCGTCGAAGGCCGCGATCGCGGCGGCGACCAAGACCGTGGCGCGGAACTATGCCGACCGGGCATTCTGGCCTATGTCATCGCGCCCGGCGTCGTGCGCACGCAGATGTCGGTCGACAGCGCGGCCATGACCGGCGGAGAAGCGGCCGTGACCGCGACGCTGCCGATGGGCGAATGGGTGCCGCCGTCGGACATCGGCAGAGCTGGCGGCCTTTCTGGCCGAGGGCCGCGCCCGCCATCTGACCGGCGCCACCATCGACGTGAACGGCGCGGCCTATATCAGATGAGCCTACTCGGCAGCCGCGGGTCGCGCCTCGATCGTGTCGACGATCCGGTCGAGTTCCTCCATCAGAGGCACCATCTTCGCCACCCGCTCGCGCCCTTCCGCGCCAAGGCTTTCGAACGTCGTGATCGGCGCGCGCACGTCGCCCACCGGGTGTCCCGCCGCCGCCGCCAGCGCCTTGGAATAGCATTGGTGCCCGTAAAGCGGATGGCCTGCGGTGATGATCGCGTCGAATTGCGAGATGATCGCTTTGCACCGCCTGCACGTCGTCCCAGCGGCCCTGTTCGGCCCATTCGACGAACTTGACCGACGCGCGGGGAATGTAGTTGCCGTAGGGGTTCACATAGCCCCTCGCGCCCATCTTGTAGCTTTCCAGCACGCGCTGCCCGGCCCAGGGGTTCATCATGCCCGTCGCTTTCGACGATGATATCGTGAATGCGTTCAATGCGCTGCGAGGCTTCCTTGATGTAGCGGATCTGTTCGAAGCTTTTGGCCAGCCGCCCGACCAGCGTGGCGGGCATGTCCACGTTCGACGTGAAGGGGTTGTTGTAGAGCATGATCTGCAGGTCGCAGCGCCTCGCAGATCGCGCGGTAGTAGTTGAAGATCTCGTCCTCGGTCGGCGTGTAGTAATAGGGCGGGATGATCATCAGCCCGTCGGCGCCCAGATCCTCGGCCTCCTTGGAATAGCGCACGGCGTTCGGCGTATAGGCGTTCATCGTGCCGACCCAGACGACCATGCGCCCGTTCACGTATTCGACCGTCTTCTTGACGAAGGCCGTGCGCTCGGCGTCGGTGATCGTCAGGAACTCGCCGGTGGTGCCAAGGATGATGACGCCGGGCACGCCGACTTCGACCTGCCAGTCGAGGAAGCCTTCCCAGGCCTCGAAGTCGATCTCGGCCCCGCCGGGCGTGAACGGCGTGACGGTGACGGTGTGGCTGCCGGAATAGGTCGGTCTCATGGGGCTGTCCTCTATTGGGGCGCGGGCGGCATGACCCGCGGCGGATGTCCTGGTGATCGGTGGCGGCATCGCTGGTCTGATGACGGCGTGGTATCTGGCGCGCGAGGGTGCGACGGTGGTGCTTCTCGAGGCGGGCGATCTGGGCGCGCAGGCGTCGGGCGCCAATGCGGGGTCGCTGCATCTGCAAATCCAGTACCCGGAATTCGTGAAGTACGGCGAGGATTGGGCGCGGGCCTATGCGCCGACTCTTGCGGTTTCTTGCAGGCGTCGATCGCGATGTGGCAGGACCTGGGCGACGAGGTTGGGCGAAGATCTGGATGTCAAGCTGGGTGGCGGCATCGTCGTGGCGCGCACCGGAGCAGATGCGCTTCATCGAGGCCAAGGCGCGGATCGAGGCCAGCGTTGGCATCGAGACCGCTGATCCTTGATCGCGACGACCTGCGCATGGCTCGCGCCTTACCTGTCGGACAAGGCCATTGGCGGCGGCTTCTGCGCGGGCGAAGGCAAGGCCAACCCGCTGCGTGCGACGCCGGCCGATGCGCGGCTGCTGCGGAACGCGCGGGCGCGGTCCATTGCACCGCGACACGCCCGTCACCGGGCATCGCGGGCACGGCAGGGGCGTTCGACAGTCACAACGCCGCGCGGCACCTTCCGCGCCGACAGGATCGTCAACACCGCCGGTGCGAAGGCCGCCGAAGTTGCCGCGATGGTCGGGATGAAGATCGACCTCGGCGGCTTTCCCCTGCAGGTCACCGTGACCGAACCGGTGGCCCCGATGATCCCGCACCTGATCTATTCCGCCGCCGGAAAGCTGTCGCTGAAACAGGCGGCGAACGGCGGGTGCATCATCGGCGGCGGCTGGGCGGCGCATGTGCGGCCAGACGGCGGTCTTGCCACCGATCCGGCGAACTTTGCGGGCAACATGGCCATGGCGGCTGGCGTTGTGCCGCGTCTTGGGCAGGCGCGCACGCTGCGAAGCTGGACTGCCTGGGTCAACGGCACGCCCGACTGGCGCCCGATCATCGGCGAGGCGCCGGGCATGCCCGGGCTTCTATCCTGGCGCTGTTTCCCTGGGTCGGCTTCAGCGCCGGGCCGATGACGGCCCGCGTGATTGCCGATATGGTGCATGGGGCGCGCGCCCGCCATCGACCTGAACGGGATATCCGTTCTGGCCGACTGACGCATGCGCGCTCATGGCTCAGGCGACGCCCTTGGCTTTGTCTTGCGGCCCGATCTTGCGCTGGTAGGCGCGCCAGGTCATCGCCCATTTGGCCGGGTCTTCGAACACATCGCCCTTGACCTGCGCGATCGGCTGATTGTGCGGCGCGGTCTTGACCAGCTCGGGGTTGGTGCGCGCCTCTTCCGCGATCTGAGCGATGACGCCGATCCAGGTGTCGATGTCTTCCTTGGACCACAGCTCGCCCGCTTCCGGCGTGAAGGGTTCGGCCACGATCCACGGCTCGTGGCTCATCCAGTAGGGGTCGATGCCGTAATCGGCCATCCGGTTGGCGAAATCGACCGTGGTGACGCCGGTCTCTTCGGTCAGCGGGCCAAGCGACCAGCGCGTCATTTCCATGCGATAGCGCATCGATCGACGGGTTCGAGATTTCGAGCCCCGGAATCTCGGCCAGCTTCTTGTCCATGTAGTTGTTGGCCACGACCGAGATGTCCGAGGCCAGCTGGATGCCCTCGGCCCCCATCGCCCGCGCCCAGGCATAGGCCTTCACGACCTGCGGCACGTTGCCCCAGAATTCGCGGACCTTGCCCGCGGATTTCGGGCGGTCCTCGTCAAGGATGTAGCGGTCGCCCTCCTTCACCACGACCGGGCAGGGCAGGTAGGGGGCCAGTTCGTCCGTGCAGCCATAGGCGCCGACAGCCGGCCCGCCGCCCGCCTTGGGCGCGCCGAACGTCTTGTGCAGCATGAACATGCAGGCGTCGAAGCCCAGTTCACGCGCCGACAGCTTGCCCATCACCCCGTTGAAATTGGCGTGGTCGTAAAAGCAAAGCGCGCCGGCCTCCTTCGCGACCTTCACCCATTCCTTGATCTCGGGGTTGTAGATGCCCATGTCGTCGGGGTTGTTGATCATGATCAGCGCGGTCTTGTCGCTGACCGCGGCCTTCAGCGCGTCGAGCGACGGATAGCCGTTCTCCTCCAGCGGCAGGTTCACGACCTTGAAACCCGCAGCCGCCGCGGTGGCCGGGTTGCAGGGATGCGCCTGTACCGAGGTCACCATCTCGGTCCGCTGGCCCAGCATCCCGCGATCGTCCCAATAGGCGCGCGCGACGGCGGCCATGGTATAGGCCGCGTCGGCCCCGCCGCCGGCCTGAAAGATGAACTGATCCATTCCCGACAGGCTGCGCAGGATGCCGTCGAAATCGTGGATGATCTCAAGCACGCCCTGCAAGCGTGTCGGGATGCTGATAGGGATGCACCTCGGCCAGTTCGGGGCGCAGCGTCGCGTATTCCGCCGTCTTGGAGTTGTACTTCATCGTGCAGGTGCCGAAGAGGCTGATGCCCATCATGCCAAGCGTCATCTGGCTACAGGTGCAGGTAGTGGCGCTGCGCCTCGAACTCGGTGATCTCGGGCAGTTCGGCGCGATCCTTGCGGGCCATGGCGGCGGGGATCAGATCGGTGCCGACGGCCTCGGTGACCTCGGCCTCGGGTGCGGGGAACAGCTGGCCCGCGCGCGCCGGGGCGGCCCATCTCCATGACGACCGGCTCGTTCCATTTGGCGGCGTGAAATTCGGGGATGCGGGTCATGCCAGGACCTCCTTGAGCGTATCGGCCAGGCTGCGGATGTCGGCAGCGGTGTGGACTTCGGTGACGCAGTAAAGCGCGGACTGGCCCAAGGTTCGGCTCTTCGCCCGAGATATCCTTGCCGCCGAAGATGCCGCGCGCGCGCAGGGCGTCGTTCACCTCGGCCACCGTGCGGCCGGTGTCGTCGAAGTTCACGACGAATTCCTTGAACGTCGTATCGGGCCAGACGATCTTGCACGCCCGGCACCTCGCCCAGACAGCTTCGCGGCATAGCGTGCGCGGCTGACGATCAGATTGCCCAGTTCGCGGAACCCCTCGGGGCCCAGAAGGCTCATGTAGACCGCGCCGGCGATCGCCCAGAGATAGGTCGAATTGCCGGTCCAGTCCTTGCCGTGCTCGCGCGAGCCGTAGGAGTTCTGATGCGGGCAGGCGAGGCCGAAGCCCACTTCGCCGTCCGTTCAGCGTCTCGGCAATCGAAACGAGGAAGCCGTTGTATTCCAGCACGTATTTCTCTTCGTCGCGCGACGCGATGAAGCCGCCCACGCCGCCGCCGCATTGCATGTGAACGCCCAGGGGCTGCACCGGCCCGGTCACGATATCCGCGCCGTAATCGCCCGGTGCGGTCATCACGCCCAAGGCTGACGGGATCGACGCCGACGATGGTCTCGGCTCCCGCGGCGCGGGTCAGGCGGGCGATCTCGGCGGCCTCGGTTTCGATGGTGCCGAGATAGGCCGGGTTCTCGAAATAGACGGCGGCGACGTCGTCGCCCAGCTTCGACTTGCAGGTCGCTCAGGTCCATCCGCCCACTGGTCGGATCGGCGGCGACCAGCACCACCTCGATATGGCTTTCCATCGCCGTGGGCTGGCAATAGGTGCGGATGACCGACAGACGTTCGGGGTCCGACAGCTGCGACACCAGCACCTTGCGGCGCCCGGTCATCCGCTGCGCCATGCGGATCGCATGGCCGATGGCACAGCCCCAGGAATAGACCGGCAGCTGCACCACATCGAGGTTCAGAAGCGCGCCAAGCTGCGACGAAAACTCGAACCAGGCCTGATTGCGCCCGTGGTCGGACTGGTAGCTGCCCCAGACGTTGGTGGCGAATTCTGTGCGGCCGACGATCTCGTCCACGATGGCCGGGACGTGATGCTGCCAGACGCCCGCGCCGAGGAAGCTGAGATTCGCTTCGCAATCCTCGTTCTTCTTCAGCTTGCTGAGCAGATCACGCTTCAGCTCGATCTCGGAGGTCAGCGCGGGCGGCAGGTCGAGCGGCGTGGTGCGGTAGTGATCGTGCGGGATCTGCTCGAACACCTCGTTGACCGAGGCGGCGCCGATCTCGTCCAGCATCGCCTGGATCGCGCCGGGTGCCGAGTTGGCCATCCAAGGATGGCGCGCGTTGTTTCGTTCGAGATCATTCCGGGGCTCCCTTCAGATTTGCACAAATGTTCGCATATCGCACAACGCTAATCAACACGAAGTCGATGCGCATCATCATCTCGCGGCCGCGCCGGTTCGGACCCGGATGAACCCGGCCAGTTCCGCGTCCAAGCGCGGGATCGCCGGTGTCGACCAAAAGGCGCGGCTGCGACAGCGCGGCCAGCTTGTCCTCGGTCGCCAGAACGATCAAGCCCGTCGCGGCCCGCGCGCGCGGATAAGTGACGGCGTCGATCTGCTGGTTGCCGCGCCCCAGAAGAAAGCCCTGCTGTCCCGTCACACCCAGAACGAGCCGCACGGGCCGGTCCTGCGGCCAGCGCGTCCAGTCGCCGCGCGTCGGTATCCCGCGCAACGACCTTGCCGTTCAGCAGCGCATCGACGCCGAGCGTCGTCGGGCGTGTGCCCCGCTGCCGTCATCACCGCCCCCGCACTGGTGCCGGGGCCGATCACATAGAGCGTGTCCGGCGTCCATCTCGCCGACAAGACGCTCGGCAGCGGCTGCGGCCAAGGCGACGGCGGCGTTCATGCGCGGTCCGCCTTTGGCCGCCTGCATCAGACTGCGCGAGACGGGGATGCGCGCCAGCCCATAAAGCTGCGGTGCGATCACGCCTGTGCGCAGCGCGGCCTCGTCGATGTCCATGACCTCGGCCTCGTCGTTCCAGGCGACGCGGTCGGGATCGCTCAGCAGATCGGCCATCATCGACCCCGCCGCGCCGGGCGTGACGGCGAAGACGCCCGAGTGCATCTTGACGCCGCAGGGGATGCCGAGAATCGCGGTGCCCTCGGGCGCGGCGGACATCACGTCGCGGGCGGTGCCGTCGCCGCCCGCGAAGACGATGACATCGAGCGGTTGCATGGCCTGAACCGCCTGCTGCGTGTCGCGGGCCGTGCCGGTCGATCTTCTGCGGCGGGAGAACGCGAAGCTCCAAGCGGCAGACCCTCGGCCCAATCCGCGCCGAGGCATCCGGGTGCGATGCGTCAGCTCGGCCCCCGGCACGCGCGCTGCCAGCCGCTCCAGTGCCATCCGGGCGCGCGCGCCCGCCTGTGGGGTGGCGCCACGCCGCAGGGCCTCGGCCACTGTGTCCGGGCCCGTCAGTGCCTTTCAGGCCGACAGCTCCGCCCAGGCCGGAATTCGGGTTCACGATCAAGTCCGATACGCATGGAGTGGACTTTCGCGGGTTGCAGGTTCTGTCCAATATGCGCACAGATGTTCGGAAATGGGAGAGCGATATCATGGACAGAACCAGACCGCACCACGCTGGGACGGAGTCCCGATCCGGCGGCTGATCACTGGCCTCTGGCAAATGGCCGATCAGGAACGGGACGGGAAGGCCGTTCGACCTGGACGACGGCGGCCGAGGCTTGCTGGCCTATGCGCGGGCCGGGTTCGACACCTTTGACATGGCCGATCACTACGGCAGCGCCGAAATCGTCGCGGGCATGGTTCACAAGGCCATGCGCGAGGCTGGTGAGATCGCCTCCGACGATCCTGACGAAATGGTGCCCCGAGCCGGGACCGATGACGCGCGGACGTGGTTCGCAAGGGCGTCGAGACCGCGCTTGAGCGGCTGGGAGTCGATACCGTCGATGTGATGCAGTTCCATTGGTGGCGCTATACCTCGCCCGAGTATCTGGACGCGATGGAGCATCTGATGCGCCTGCGGGAAGAGGGGCTGATCCGCGAGATCGGGCTGACCAATTTCGACGCGGCGCATCTGAAGATGCTGATCGCAAACGGGATCGAGATTGCCTCGAACCAGGTCTGTTTCTCGCTGCTGGATCGCCGCGCCGGCGCGCGATCTGTCCGAGGTTGCCAGGCAGCATGACGTGGCCCTTCTGGCCTTCGGCACGCTGGCTGGCGGGTTCCTGTCGTCGCGATGGGCGGACAAGAACGAACCCGACGATATCGCCGACTGGAGCCGAATGAAGTACAAGCGCTTCATCGACGCCGCTGGCGGCTGGGTCGGGTTATCAGAAGCTGCTGGCGGCACTGGGCGACGTCGCCGAGAAGCACGGCGTATCGGTTTCAAATGTGGCCTCGGCCTGGGTTCTGGACCATGATGCGGTGCGCGCGACGATCATCGGCGCACGGCTGGGCGAGAGACAGCATCGCGAGCGACAACCTCAAGGCGCTTGGCCTGACGTTCGACGACGAGGACCGCGCCGCCATCGGAGCCGCCACCGACGCGCTGACGGAGATCCCCGGCGACTGCGGCGACGAATACCGCAAGCCGCCGTTTCTGACCGCCTCGGGCGATCTCAGCCACCACCTCGATGCCCTTGCCGCCAGTCTTCGGTGTGGCCGAAGTGCCGGGGCCGGCCGGACGGATGCGGGCCGATAGCGGCTCGATCTGGGAGGCGAAGGCCGGGTTTCGCCCGCGCCGTCCGCGACGGACGGCACATCGCGGTCAGCGGCACCACGGCCACGACGCCCGGCGGCGATGCCGTTTGCCGCGGGCGATGCCGAAGGGCAGGCGGTCTACATCCTCGACAAGATACTCGGCCGCAATCGAAAGCCTTGGCGGCGCCGCCTCGGACGTGATCCGCACCCGCATCTACCTGCGCAACGCCTCCGACTGGGAAGCGGTGTCGGCCGTCCACGCCCGGGTCTTCGCCGACGTGCGGCCCGCCAACACGCTGTTTGGCGGTGTCGATCTGATCGGACCTTATGACGTGGAAATCGAGGCCGACGCACTTCTTCGCACGCGAATAGCAGGAGCTCTCGACGAACAGGATTGACACAGAACCGTTTCTCGCTGACGTTGAACGCGCACAAAAGTTCGTTTTGCGCACAAATCGGGCGACAGACCTGAATGATTGCCTGAACACGGTCCGTAACAGGACCGAACGACATGGGAGAAACACGAATGCTCAAGAGACATTTCCTTGCAGGGATAGCGGGCCTTGCCCTTGCCGCCGCGGCGGTGACTGGTGTCCAGGCGAAAAGCCTCGACGACATCCTTTCGGACGGCGTCATCCGAATCGGGATCAACCCCAACTTCCCCAACATGAGCACGCGGAACGACGCGGGCGAATGGGAAGGCTTCGACATCGACGTAGGCAAGGCGCTGGCCGAAGCGATCGGCGTCGAAGTCGAGTGGGTGCCGACGGAAACGCCGCAGCGCGTGCCGTTCCTGGTGTCGGATCGCATCGACATTTCGCTGGGCGCGCTGACGCGCAACACCGAGCGCGCGAAGCTGATCGACTATACCGTGCCGCTGCACACCGAAGTTCTGGCCGTTCTGACAACCGACAAGATCGAAGGCGACAGCTGGGAGGACTTCAACAACGACGGACGTGACGCTGGCCAACATGCGCGGCAACTGGACCGTCGACTGGATCGGTGAGAACATGCCGAATGCCAAGCTGGAGCTGGTCGACACGCTGGCCGACACCGTTCGTCTTGTCGGGCAGGGCCGCGCGGACGCCATCGTCGAGAACATCGACTTCTTCATGGCGTTCACCGAGAACTACCCCGACGTGAACTGGCGCGTGGTCGAGAATCCGATCTTCGTGGCCTACTGCGCCATCGGCGTGGCTCAGGGCAACGACAACCTGACCGAGGTGCTGAACATCGCGCTTTACAACCTGCACTCGTCGGGCATGATCAACGAGACCTGGGAAAAGTTCTACGGCGCGCCGATGCTGCGCAAGGTCGAGCCGACTCCCTACTTCTGATCCTGAAGATCAATGAGCGCCCCGGCGGTCTTGACCAGCTGCCGGGGCGCTTGGACACTGACGCATCGCATGAATTACAGATTTCAGTTCGGCGTCGTCTGGGAAAATTTCCCGGCACTGCTGGAAGGTGCCTGGCTGACGTTTCAGCTTGGTGTCTTCGCCTTCGCGGGCGGCGCGCTGATCGGGCTTTTGGGCGCGGCGCTGAAGACCTATGCGCCCATGGCCGGTGCGGTTCCTGGTCGATGCCTATGTCGTCTTCATCACCAACACGCCCGCGCTGATCCAGATCTACTTCCTGTATTTCGGCCTGCCCGAAGTCGGCGTGCGCTGGTCGAACGAGGCCTGCCTGCTGATCGGCCTGACGCTGAACGCCGGCGCCTATCTTACGCTGATCCTGCGCGCGGGCTTCCTGTCGGTCCGGCTGACCGAGATCGAGGCGGGCCAGACCCTTGGCATGTCACTGATCCAGCAGGTCCGCTACATCATCGTGCCGCATATCGCCAAGTCCATCTATCCCGCGCTTGGCCAACTTCTTCATCGTCGTGCTGGTCATGGGCACGTCGGTCGGCGCGCTGATCGGCGTGGACGAACTGACGGGGCAGGCGATCAACCTGTCGACCGTCAACTACCGCTGGCTGGAATACTTCACCGTCGTTGCGGGCATGTATGTCGTGCTGACCTTCATCGCGTCGATCGGGCTGGCGCTGCTTGGTCGCTGGGCCTTCCGCGTGAAGGCGAGGATCTTCTGATGGAGCGTATCCTCGAACAGATACCGCGCTTCTTCTCCGGCCCCAACCTGGCGCTGTTGCTCGAATCCGCGATGCTGACGCTGGGCATGACGCTGGTCGGGCTGCCTGATCGGCTTCGGGCTGGCCTTCGTTCTGGTCTTCCTGCGCCAGACGCCGGGTCTCTGGGCGCTGCCGCTTCGCTGGATCTGCATCGCCTATGTCGAGGTCTTTCGCCGCATTCCCTTCATCGTGGTGATCTACCTTGTTCTGTTCTTCATCCAGACCGTGACGCCCAACGCCTCGCTCTTCACCATCGCGGTGATCGCGATCTGCCTCTACGCGGTGGCCTATACCGCCGACATCATCCGCGGCGGCCTGGAAAGCGTGCCGCACACGCAGGTCGAGGCCGCGCAGGCGATGAACCTGTCGCGGCTGCAGACCAACCTGCGCATCGTGCTGCCGCAGGCCTGGCCGGTGATCGTGCCGCCCGCCATCGCCTTTGCCGTCAGCTTCATCAAGGACACGGCGCTGGTCAGCCAGGTCGGCGTGTTCGAGCTGACCTTTCGCGGCAAGGAGCTGAACAATCAGGGCTATTCCGGCATTCTGGTCTTCGGCACGATCGCGTTCTGCTACTTCCTTCTGTCTTTCCCGCTGAGCCTGCTCGGCCAACATCTGGAGAAACGTCTTGCCACACCTCGCGGTCAGCGACGTACGCGCAAAATACGGCGCCCTTGAGGTCCTGAAGGGCATCAGCTTTTCGATCGAGAAGGGTGAGATCGCGGCCTTGGTCGGTCCGTCGGGGTCGGGCAAGTCCACGGTTCTGCGCGCCTTGATGGGGCTGACGCCGATCACCGGCGGCGACGTCGAGATTGCGGGCGAGGCGATGAACTATTCCTCAGCGCAGAGAGGTGCGCGCCGCGCGTGACCGGATGGCCATCGTGTTTCAGCAGTACAACCTGTTCCAGAACATGACCGTGATGCAGAACCTCACGCTGGCGCCGCTGAAGATCAAGAAATGGAACAAGTCCGAGGTCGAGGCCGAGGCGCGCCGCCTTCTGGGCCTGGTCGGTCTTGTCCGACAAGGCCGACGCCTATTCCGACCAGCTGTCGGGCGGCCAGCAGCAGCGCGTGGCGCTGGCCCGCGCGCTGGCGCTGAAGCCGCAGATCCTGCTTCTGGACGAGGTGACCTCGGCGCTGGACCCCGAACTGGTCAACGAGGTGCTGGACGCCATCCGCAAGCTGGCCGCCGAGGGCATGACCATGATCATCGTCAGCCACGAAATGGCGTTCGTGCGCGAGGTGGCCGACAAGGTCGTGTTCATGGACGCAGGTCAGATCGTCGAAGCCGGCACGCCTGCCGAGCTTGTTCGACACGCCGAAGACCGACCGGGCGCGCGACTTCTTCTCGAAGATCCTGCGCCACTGAGCGTCGCCCACCGAACAGGACGACCATGATGCTGAAATTCTTCTACAATGCGGCCCCCAATCCCTTGAAGGTCGGTCTTTTTCTGGAAGAGAGCGGGCTTGAGTACGTCGCCGTTCCCATCGACACCGGCGTGGGTCAGCAGCATACGCCCGGATACCGCGCGATCAATCCCGAACGCCAAGGTGCCTGCGATCGACGACGACGGCGACGATCGTCTTCGACAGCAACGCGATCCTTCTCTATCTGGCCGAAAAGACCGGGCAAGTTCCTGCCGCCCGACGACATGCGGGGCGCGCTTCTGTCGTGGCTGATGTTCGTGGCCAGCGGGGTCGGGCCGTTTTCGGGTCAGGCCGTTCACTTCCGCAACTTCGCGCCCGAAAAGATCCCCTACGCTATCAAGCGCTATGACTACGAGGCGCGACGGCACTGGCAGATCGTCGAGGACAGGCTGGCGCAGGGCCGCTACATGATGGGCGACACCTACACGATCGTCGACATGGCCGTCTGGGGCTGGGCGGGGCGCATTCCCTTCATGCTGGCGGACGAGGACGCGATGGCAGGCTTATCCGAACCTCGCGCGGCTGGTGGCCGAGATCGACGCGCGTCCGGCGGCGAAACGCGCGGTTGCGCTGAAGGATCAGCACAAGTTCAAGGTCGAGTTCGACGACGAGGCGATGCGCCACCTCTACCCGCAGATCTACGCGCCGGACCCGGTCTGAATGTCGCCCGGGCCGACGCTCAGGACGGCCATCGTCACCGGTGCGGCGTCGGGCATCGGGCGCGCGAGTTGCACAGCCTTCGCCGCCGAGGGATACGCGGTTCTTTGCACCGACCTGACAGGCGCCTGAGGTGGCGGCTCTCGCAGACGAGTTGTCAGGCGCGGGGCATCTGGCGCGAGGCGCTGACGGTCGATGTCTCGGACGCAGGCGCAGACCGAGGCGATGGCGCGCGGCCGCGATGGACTGGACCGGGCGGATCGACGCGGTCGCCGCGAACGCAGGCATCATGGTGGAGGGCGACGCGCTGTCACTGTCGCTCGACGACTGGAACCGGGTCATGGCCGTCAACGCCACTGGCGCGTTCCTGACCGCCCGCGCGGCGCTTCCGCATCTGATCGAGGGCGGCGGCGCGCTGGTCTTTACCGCGTCGACGGTCGGACTGGCGGGGATGCGCGGTGTCGCGGGTTATTCGGCGTCCAAGGGCGCAGTGGTGGCGCTGACCCGCCAGCTTGCGGCGGACTATGCCGCAGCGCGGCGTGCGGGTGAACGCCGTGGCGCCGGGTGCCGTCCGAACCCCGCTGTCGGAATCGCAGTTTCGTGCCCGCGCCCGCGACGACGCCCATTTCGAAGAGCTGATGCAGGCCGTCATCGCCCGCTATCCCATCGGCCGCTTTGGCACGACCGACGATGTGGCCCAGTGCGATTGCTGTTTCTCGCCTCGGCCGACGCGGGCTGGATCACCGGCCAGATCATCCCTGTCGATGGCGGCCTTCTGGAGATACGCTGATGCAAACACCCCACTTCGAGCCCAGCCGAAAGAAAGGACCCATGATGAAGATCACCGCCATCCGCGCCTATCAGGTCGACCTGCCGCTGAAAGAGGGCCGCTACAGCTGGTCCAACGGCAACTTCGTCGAGGTCTTCGATTCCACCGTGATCGAGGTCGAGACCGACGCGGGGCTGAACGGCTATGGCGAATGTTGCCCGCTGGGGTCGGCCTACCTGCCGGCCTATGCGATGGGCGTCCGGTCGGGTCTGGCCGAACTGGCGCCGCAGGTGATCGGGCTGGATCCGCGCGATCTCAACGTCCTGAACCGCCACATGGACGCGGTGCTGCGCGGGCACCCCTATGTCAAGGCGGGCATCGACGTGGCGTGCTGGGACATCCTCGGGCAGGCGACGGGTCTGCCGGTCTACCAGCTTCTGGGCGGCAAGGCGCAGGAGGATATTCACCTCTACCGCGCGATCTCGCAGATCGAACCCGAGGCGATGGCGGCCAACGTCGCGGGCTACCGCGACGAGGGCTACACCAAGTTCCAGTTGAAGGTCGGCGCGGATGCCGACAGCGACATCGAGCGCATCCGCCTGTCGCGCGGCTCGAGATGCGGCCGGGCGACATCCTGGTGGCCGACGCCAACACCGGCTGGACGATGCACGAGGCGGCCCGCGTCGTGAATGCTGTGCGCGACGTGGACGTCTACATCGAGCAGCCGTGCCCGACCTACGAGGAATGCCTGGTCACGCGCCGCCGCACCTCGCTGCCCTTCGTTCTGGACGAGGTCATCACCGGCGTCGACAGCCTGACGCGGGGCCTGGCCGACGGTGCGATGGACGTGATCAACCTGAAGATCTCGAAGGTCGGCGGCCTGACCAAGGCGCGTCTGATGCGGGACATCTGCGTGCAGGCCGGGATACCGATGACCATCGAGGACACCTGGGGCGGCGATATCGTGACCGCGACGATCGCGCATCTCGCCCAGTCGACGCCCGCCGGAGTTCTCCTTCTCGGCCACCGACTTCAATTCCTACGGCACGGTGGATATCGCCGACGGCGCGCCCCGGCGGGTCGACGGCAAGATGCGCGCGTCGGACGCGCCGGGCCTCGGCATCTCGCCCGCTGATGGATGTGCTGGGCGACCCGGTACTGAGCGTCTGAGGGTCAACGCCCGTAGTGTGGCCAGGTGTCGGACAGCCGGTAGCCGCCGGGCCAGGGATCGTCGGGGTCCAGCATATGCTGATGCGTCCCCGTCACCCAGGCGCGACCGCTGATCTGAGGCCGAATTGCGGGCATATCGCCGACGCGTGTCGTGCCCAATATGCGCCCGCCAAACTCGGATCCGATGATCGAGATGCCGGTGAAGCGGTCATCGAGACCCAACTCTCCCCTCGCGTGAAGCAGCGCCATCCGTGCAGAAATCGCCGTGCCCGTTGGCGAGCGGTCCAGCTTTCCGGGCTGGAGTGCTACAATGGATTTCGCCCGCAGTGCGGTACCATCCCGTGCGACTTCCCCGGCGAACAGGCAGAAAGAGTGATGCCGCCAGTCATCCCGCTCAGGATGAACGAAGCGCAACTGATCGTTGGCCGCGTTGGTGATCCAGACGCCCAGTTCCGCCAATTCGCGGGCCTCGTCCGCCTCGAGCGTGAGGTCAAGCGCGGCGGCGTCGACCACCACGAAGCTGTCGCCGCCGAAGGCGGTATCGACCGTCAGCGTGCCGCAGACCTTCGACCTCCAGCGGCGCTGCGAGTCGGCTGGCGAAGGATGGCACGTTCGCGACCGTCGATCCGCTCCGCCTTGCCATTGCGGCAGTGCGCCCGCACCTCGCACAAGGCCGCCCGGCGCTTCCAGCACCAGTTCGTGTCACCGGCTCGGTCATCGGCACGATGCCGGTGTCCAGCAGCACGGTCGCGACGCAGATCGAATTCGACCCCGACATCGGCGGCGTGTCCTCGGGCTCCATGATGATCCAGCCGGCATCGGCCTCGGGGTGTTTGGGCGGCACCAGCAGGTTCACATGGCGGAAAACGCCTCCGCGCGGCTCGTTCAGCACGAAGTTTCGCAGAACCTCGTCCTTCGCGATCCAGGCGCGCTGCTCCCAAAGCGTGTCGCCCGGCGGCGGCGCGACGCCGCCGACGATGACGTCGCCGACCTCGCCCTCTGCATGGGCTGAGACCACGTGGATGACCTTGGTGCTGCGCATGGGCTGGCTTTCCTTCGATTCGGCGATACTTAGCCGACGATCGTTCGATCAGAACCGGGCGCGGAACCGGCGCACCACCAGCATCGTCAGAGCGAGTGACACGACCAGCGCCGCCGAGATCAACGTTCCGATCACCGCGACTGATGGCACCAGCGGTGAATAGTTCGTCGCGGTCCTCGTGAACAGCCACACCGGCAGTGGCGTGTCCGGCCCCGAGGTGTAGATCGACAGGGGCAGGTTCGACCACGACAGAAGGAACGCGAACAGCCCGCCGGAAAAGATGCCCGGCCAGAGGGCCGGCAGCGTAATCTCGCGGACGACCTGCCACCTGTTCGCGCCCAGATCGCGGGCGGCCTCTTCCTGTGCCGGATCGTAGCCGAAGAAGCGGATCGAGATGACAAGAGTGACGATGGGAACGATCCAGACCAGATGCGCGAAGATTGCCGTCTTCCAACTGGGCGAGAACCCGGCGGCGTTCAGCGACAACAGAAGTGCAAGCCCCAGGACAGGCTGCGGAAAGAAGATCGGCAGCACCAGCAGCCGCTGAAACACGCTGCGTCCGCGCCAGTCGAAGCGGGCGAAGGCGACCGCGCCGAGCGTTCCCAGAACGAGCGCGAAGATCACCACGAAGAACGCGATCCAGAACGAGATCGAGTGGATCTGCCATGTCGTGAAGGACGCGATGGCCTCGCGGTAGGCGTCCAGCGTCCAGACCTTGTGCGGAAAGCGCATGTAGCGTGTGTTGGCCATCGAGGCGAGGACGACCGAGACGATGGGAATGTACAGAAAGGCGAGGATCGCCACGATCCAGAGGGCGCGCAGCGCACCGATATGCGCTCCGGCCCTCATCGGCCCGTCAACTTGTTCAGGTCGAGGCGCGACAGCACCGGCAGGATGATGATCGCGGTCACCGCTATGACCAAGACGGTCAGCGCCGCGCCCATCGGCCAGTCCTGCGCATAGTTGAAGCGCTGCTCGATCGCGGCGGTGATAACGGTGACGGCACGCCCACCGAGTATCGCCGCTTCTGCGTTCGCGCCGAGGGCAAGGACGAAGGTCAGAAGCGCGCCGATCATCAGGCCGGGCGCGGCCAGCGGCAGCTCGATCTCGCGGAAGGTCTGCCAGCGGTTGGCGCCCAGATCGCGGGCGGCTTCGATCCGGTCAGCGGGGATCAGGCTGATCCCGAGAAGCAGCGGGAACAGCATGAACGGCAGGTGGATGTAGATCATTCCCAGCTGCGCCGCGGTCCAGGTGTTCAGGATCGATCCGATCTGGATGCCGAACAGCGCGTTGAGCGACCCGGCCAGAATGCCGCCGCGCGGCATCAGAAAGACCGACATGCCGAACAGGCGGACGCTTTCCGAGATGAAGATCGGCAGGGCGATCAGCGCCGATGCGACAGAAGCCCATCTGCCCGCGTGGCGATGCAGGATGACGGCCGTGGGCCAGGCCAGAACCGCCGTGACGGCGGTGGTCGTGGCGGCTCCAAGTAGCGACCAGCCGAGAGGGCGCACATAGCCGTCGGCGAAGGCGGACCGATAGTTCTGAAGCGTCAGATCGCCGGTCAGACCGAAGGTGCGGCTGGGCATCAGGCTGTACCATATCGACGATCAGAATCGGCGCGGCGAAACACACCAGCATGAACAGCGCCACAGGGGCCGCGAACCAGGGTCCGGGTGTCGGGCGCGCGCTCATGTGTCCATCCATGCGATGTCGTGCGCGGCGAAGGAAAACAGATGCGTCGTGCCGATCTCGAGCCCAGGTGCGGTCCCCGGCAGTTCCGAAATCAACGTCGCGCCGCTTGTCCGACACCAGATGAACCTGCGTCCGCGATCCCAGCATCAGGCGCTGAGTGACCGTAAGCCGCGCACTGACTTCGCCCGGCCCAAGTGGCAAGCGCCTCAGGACGGATCATGGCATAGGCGCCCTTGGGCTTTCTGCGGGTTGGCCGATTTCGGCGAAGATTCGCTCCGCCCTCGGCCGTGTGTTCGATCGTCAGAAGGTTCACCTCGCCCATGAACGACGCCACGAACCGGTTTGCCGGTGCGCTGTAGATCTCGGCCGGGGTGCCGATCTGGATGATCCGTCCGTCCTGCATGATCGCGATGCGGTCGGACATCACCATCGCCTCTTCCAAGCTGTGGGTGATGTAGACGAAGGTGCGCCCGGTGCGCTGGTGGAGCTCTTTCAGCTCGACCTCAAGCGATCTTTCGTAGGCGATAGTCGATGGCCGAAAGCGGTTCGTCGAAGAACAGGATTTCGGGGTCCGAGGCAAAGGCGCGGGCCAGGGCCACGCGTTGGCGTTCGCCGCCTGAGCACTGCGTAACCGGACGTCCGTAGAAGTCGGCGGGCAATCGGACGAGTTGCAGAAGCTCCATCGCGCCGGACACGACGCTCGCGCTGCGGAACGCCCTTTCATCTTCATCGCGAATTCGATGTTCTGTCCGACGCTGCGGTGATCGAACAGGGCCAGCGACTGGAACACCATCGCCGTCGGCCGCTTGTTGGCCGGGGTGTCGGTGATGCGGACGTCCCGCGCAGGAACAGATCGCCACCGCGTGGGCGTTTCCAACCCGGCCAGCAGGCGGACGAGCGTTGACTTGCCGCTACCCGAGGGCCCGACGATTGTCAGGAACTCACCCTCGGGGATCGTCAGCGAGATATCGTCGACCGCCTTCGATCGCGCCGAAGCTTTTCGACAAACCGGCCAGTGACAGGATCACTGGCCGGTCTTCATGCTGACAGTCTCTGGCGTCACGCCTAGCCACGCTCGCGCATGGCTGCCGAGTAGATGTCATAAAGGCGGTCGTAGTCCGGCACGATGTCGAACTCGACAGCATTGGCGATCCGCTGATCGAACTCGTCCCACTGGATCGCGGCCAGTTCTTCGGACGAGAAGCGCGCCATGAGATCGGGGTTCGCCATCTGGCTGACCGGCTGCAGGTTGCCGTTGCCGCGGGCCACGAGTTCGGCCGCGTCGACGGTCGTGATGAACTCGAGCCAGTCAAACGTCGCGTCCAGGAAGTCGGGATTGTTGACCGCGGAGTTGAGCTCGATCCAGTTGATGCCGCCCTTGCCGTCGGCGGGTCCGCTGTTGGGCGTGATCGCATGCAGCTCGGTCACCCCTTCAAGCCGCGCGGCCGCCGTCGTGTAGGTGCCGCCGGTGAAGTAGAGGTCGATCTCGCCGTTCAGGATCGCCAGGTTCAGCTGGACGAAATCGGTCGTGATCAGCGCGGCGTTGTCGATCCAGCGCTTGCAGGTCTCTGCGAACTTGGCCACATCCTCTTCCGACTTTTCCTTGAACGGGTGGACGCCTGCGCCCATGCAGATGTCCATGACGTTCCAGTCTTCGTAGGCCAGGATGCCGTAGCGGCCGGCGAAGTCGGGGTTGTTGAACAGATCCCAGCCTTCGTCCTGTGCCAACGCGGGCGAGATGACGTCCGGATTGACCACGAAGTCGAAAGTCTCATATCGCTGGACAACGCCAAGAAGATGCTGCGTCATCCTCGCTCATCGCCCATTTGTAGGGCATTTGGAACTTGGGTTTCATCTGGGCATAGAGCGGCTCGAACCGATCGCGGGGCAGCTCTTTGATCAGACCTGCCGGCCACATGACGTTGCGCGCCCAGGGGTTGTTGACATTGATGAAATCCCAGACCGAGGTCTCGCCGGCCCGCAGACGGTTCACCGAGCTTGGGTCGGAAATGTGAATCTCGTAGCGCACGTCGACGCCGGTCTTGTCCTTCCAGAGCGCCAACAGATTGGGATCGGCATAGGCGTCCCAGGTCAGAAGCGACAATGGCCGGCTGGCTTGCGCGGCAAGCCCGGTGGGCATTGCAGCGGCGGCCATTCCCGCGGCCACGCCTTTCAGAAATTTCCGGCGGTGCGAGGAATGCTGCATCGGACGGCTCAGCGGGTTTCGAGCTGCCAGTGACGCGAGAGCGCTATCTTTATTCATCGAAAGTGTCTCCCTGTTCGTATTGCGAACAAATATTCGCATAGCGCATCTTCGCACGCGAGCGTTCTAAGTCAATACGTGGATTGATATTCCGCGAAGCGTTCGCTCGACATTCATGTCTGCGACATGCGCCCATTCGCCCAATTTGTGAGCGACATAGATATCGGGAAGCGGTCTGGAAATGCCGCGCGGAGTGTCTGGTCTCGCAGAAAACGCTGCGAATGCGGCCGCTCAAGGCTATCTGGCAGCCGTATCAGGTCCGCGTCCCGAGGTCGTCTCTGCGAAAGGAGTGAGAGGTCTTCTTCGGTCGCGGCGGCTGCTCGCAGATCCTCGCTTCATCCCGATCGTTCCGGCCGCCACAAGAGCCGCGAGGGCCAGGTAGGGGCTGGCCGCGGCATCGGCCGCGCGAAACTCGAAATTGAACTGCCGGGCCCGGGCATCGGGCTCGCGCGCGCTGACCGGGCAGATGCGGATCGCGGCCTCGCGATCCTGGGCGCCCAGGTTGTTGAATGCAGCGCTCCAGCGATGCGGCACGAGTCGCAGCGCCGAAATGCCGGAGGGCGCCGTCAGGGCCGAGACAGCGTTGAGGTGCCGCAGAATGCCCGCGACGAAGGCCGATGCGTGGTCAGACAACCATCCTGCCCGTCGGCGTCGTGGGTGACCGGCCGGCCGTCCGCTGTCCAGAGGCTGAGGTGGATATGCACGCCGTTGCCGACGACCTCGGGTCCGACCAGCGGCGTAAAGGTGGCCGCTCAGTCCCCATCGCCGCCGCGGTGGCGCGAGTGATCTCGCGCAGCATCGCGGCTTCGTCGGCGGCGCGCAGCGGGGACGCGGGGGGCAGCGTCACTTCAAACTGGTCGGGGCCGTATTCGCGCAGAAAGCTGTCGGGCGCAATTCCGGCGCCTTCCAGCGCGGTCAGCAGGGCCTCGGCGAATGGTTGCAGCCTCGATAAAACCCTGCAGAGAAAAGGCGCGTGTGCCAGAGTCCACCAGGCAACATGAATTCATGCTCGAATGTGGCGCGCAATTCCAGCCCGCTGACCTCGGTAAACCGCGCCAAAGTGCGCTTCAGGATGCTTCTGGTGCAGCATTCCCAAGGCGTTCCGTCCAGTTCGGTGATATCTCCCATCAGGAACGACATCGCTCGTCCCTCGGGCAGGGCGCAGCGCGTCCAGGTGTCCTTGTCGGGCCAGAGGACCAGATCGCCCAAGGCGCCGTAGGGCGATTCTGCGATCGTATCGAAACAGGTGATCTGCGCGTTCGTGGGCGTCCAGCCGATACCGCTGGCGATCTTGCTTGTCCAGATCGGCCGTGGCGAAGCCCTTGCCGCGCACGAGGCCGGAAAGATCACTCGTGCAGGCCATGGTCAATGTAGCGTCCACTGTCGCCTCCTCTTGCGTCATTCGCGTCATCGTGTGGAAAGTTCATCGGGATGGCAATGCCTTGCAAGGAACGGGAATGCTGCGCGACGCGCCTTTTGTCCGAAGACGACCCCGATCCGGTCTTCGGCAGGTCCGGGACGTTCGGACTGGCTGTTGACCGTCGAACATGCAGGGCGCGGCGTACCGTTCGGTTTGGGCGATCTGGGTCTGCCAGCGGCGGAGATCGACCGGCATATCGGGTGGGATCCGGGGGCGCTCGATCTGGCACATGGCGCTGGCGGACCGATTGGACGCGACACTGATCGCACAGCGCTACAGCCGGCTGGTGATCGATTGCAACCGGCCATGGCAGGCGCCCGATCTTGTGCCAGAGTTCAGCGACGGGACCGCGATCCCCGCCAATCAGACGGAAGAGGGCGACCGGAAGATGAGGTGGGACGAGATCCACGCGCCTTTCCACGCCGCCGTCGCCGATGCTCTGGACCGGGGCGCTCGCCGCCTGATGGCGGTGCACACCTACGATCCGCAGCGGCGTTCCGACGCCGCGCCCCGAAGCTGGCCGATCGGTCTTCTGGCGCGCCTGCCCAACCCGCTGATCGAGGCGCTGACCTCTCATCTGGCGTGCGACGCCCGGGTGGCGCCCTTGGGTGTCAACCAGCCCTACCAAATCGAAGACGGGTCCGACTACACGATCCCCATCCATGCCGAGCCCCGTGGTATTCCGCACGTGCTGATCGAAGTCCGCAATGATTTCTTGCGTGACGCAGAGTCCGTTGAGGCCATGGCGGACACGATCTTTGAGGCCTGCAAAACGTTGGAGCACGTATGACCGAGTTCTTCCTTTCCACGACGACGCGTGACGTTCCTATCCATCCTGCGCGGGCGGCGCTCCTCTTCATCGATGTGCAGAACTTCTCGTGCCATCCGGACGGGGCGGAATGGGCGCTGATGGACGCTGCCGAGCTTGCCGAGAAGAAGGGTCCGTTTCTGACCCTCATGCAAGACCGCGGTGGTTCCCCGGATGCAGGCGCTACAGGCGGCCTGTCGCGGGGCAGGAGTCGAAGTTCTGTACACGACGATCGAAAGCCTGACAAAGGACGGGCGCGACCGCAGTCTGGACTACAAGATCACGGGCTTCAACATCCCCAAAGGGCTCGTGGGACGGCAAGGTGATAGACGCATTATCGCCGGGTGAGGACGAGATCGTGCTGCCCAAATCCTCGTCCAGCGTCTTTGTATCCACGCATATCGACTACATCCTGCGAAACCTTGGCATACAGCAGTTGATCCTTTCGGGGGTTCTCACCGACCAATGCGTCGAAAGTGCCATTCGGGACGCCTGCGATCTTGGCTATCTTGTCACCCAGGTTACGGACGCCTGTGCGACGTTCTCGGACGCTCGTCAGTCGGCGTCGCTGAACGCGATAAAGGGCTATTGCCGGCAGATCACCACGGACGAACTGATTGCAGAACTGCATTGAGGATGTACCCACCCGATCCACGAACGAATTGCCTCAACCAAGACATTCTCTGGCCGGGCCGATGCAACGTTTGCGAATGGCCTCAATCCAAGGCGGTACAGGGCTTATGGCGGCTTGATACCGTCCGAGGTGCGGCGGCTGAAGCAACTGGAAGAAGAGAATGCCCGGCTCCGCAGGCTCGTTTCGGACCTGAGCCTGGATAAGGAAACGCTGAACGTGGTTATTCGAACAAAGCTCTCGCCCCGGCGCGATGTCGTGCCTTGGGCTACACTGGTTTCTGGGCCTCGATGACGCAGGGGAAAAGGAAGAAAACCGGCGTCGAAAATACAACCAAGTGAGACCGCATGGCCCAACCGATGACAGACCACCAAATCGCCACACTAACAGGGCTCGGGGCAGCTTCCCAGACTACTCACCACCGGGGATACTTATGCGGGATGGTCCGGATTGCCGGGCAAAGGCAAAAAACAGGAAGAGATTCAGAACAGTGTTCCCGCGTTGGGGGCTGGGTCACTTCCCAAATACATTACCGTCGAAGTGGCACCAGTTGCAGCCCAAATCTGGCAGTCCAAACCGCGTAGGATCATGGCGCTGGTAGAGGCTCGAGTGTCCCACTTCTGTACCAAATGGGCCTTAAGTCGTTGATCTACAATAGGTTTGGCAGCCCGTAGGGGAATCGAACCCCTCTTTCCAGGTTGAAAACCTGGCGTCCTAACCGATAGACGAACGGGCCACGGCGCAATGTGGGCCGTATCTAGGCAAAGCGGGCGAGAAGGGCAAGGGTATATTTTCGTCGATTTACGCTGAGAATCAAGTTGCCTCTGCTGCGTCCTCCAGCCGGAGTTGCACGCGTTTGCGGCCGCCCCAGACGTTGAGTTCTAACCGCCCGGCCAGATGAAAGCGCTTGCCGCCGTGCGCGTCGAGGGCGGGGCCAAGCGGGCCGTCAAAGGCACCGAAAGCGATGGCGTCGATCGGTTGACCGATGCCGTCGCCGAAGCTGATCTTGAGATGCGATGCTCCTACCCGTTTGGCAAAGCGAATTGTCTGATCGGGGAAGGCGAAGCGGGGCGCAGAGGCGCCAGCTCCGAAGGGGCCGGCAGCCTCGATCTGGTCGATCAGTTCAATTGTCGCGGCTTGCGGCATCAGAACGCCGTCGAGGGCCAGATCCCTCGGCCCAAGCTCTCCCGCGCCCTGTTTGGCAAGAAGCTCGGCCAGCCGCGCCATAGCGGGTTCCAACCGATCCTTCGCGACCGTCAGCCCGGCTGCCATGCGGTGCCCGCCGCCCTTTATCAGCAGACCCTCCGAGGCCAGCCGCTGAATCGCGACGCCAAGGTCGATGCCGGTCACCGAACGGCCCGAACCCTTGCCTTCATCTCCGTCCAGCCCGATCACGATGGCGGGCCGGTTGGTTGCCTCTTTCAGGCGCGAGGCGACGATGCCGACAACCCCCGGATGCCAGCCCTCGCCCGCAGCCCAGACCAGCGGAGCGTCAAGACCGCGGTCTTCCGCCTGGGCAAGTGCGGCGTCGCGGACCATCGCTTCGATCTCGCGCCGCTCGCTGTTCAACTGGTCGAGCCGTTCGGCGATCGAGGCAGCTTCCGAGGCGTCGGTGCACGACAAAAGCCGCGCGCCGAGATCGGCTTTGCCAATGCGCCCGCCGGCATTGACGCGCGGGCCAAGAACGAAGCCCAGATGGTAGGGCGTCGGGGCGGTGTCGAGCCGCGACACATCGGACAAGGCCACGAGGCCCGGGCGTTGCCGCATCGCCATGACCTTCAGCCCCTGTCGGACGAAGGCGCGGTTCACGCCGCGCAGCGGAGCGACATCGGCGACGGTCGCCAGGGCGACGAGGTCGAGAAAGCTCATAAGGTCAGGACCCGTCTTGCCGGCGGCTCGCAATTGCCGGTTGGCTTCAACCAGAAACAGAAACACCACGCCGGCAGCGCAGAGATGTCCCAAGGCTCCATCTTCGTCCTGCCGGTTGGGATTGACCACGGCCAGGGCGGGCGGCAGCGTTTCGCCGCCCAGATGGTGGTCGAGAATGATCACATCGGCACCCTTGGCCGCAGCAACCGGGCCATGCGAAAGAGTGCCGCAATCGACGCAGATAATCAGCGAATGGTCAGCGGCAAGTGCTGCCATCGCCTCGTCATTCGGGCCATAGCCTTCGTCGATCCGGTCGGGCACGTAGAGCGTCGTCTGATGCCCCATATCGCGCAACCAGCTGATGATCAGCGCGGCCGACGCGCCGCCATCCACATCGTAATCGGCGAAAACCGCGATCCGCTCGCGATCAAGCAACGCCGTCAGAAACCGCTCTGCGGACTTCTGCATATCGCGCAGAGAAAGCGGATCGGGCAGAAGATCGCGCAGCGAGGGGGAAAGATAGCGCTCGGCCTGTTCGGGCGGTACGCCCTGCCGCACCAAGGTTCGGCAAACCGGCCCGGGCAGGGTGGTCAGCTGTTCCATTGCCTCGGCCAGCCGGTCTTCTTCCGCCCCCGGCCCGATCCAGCGCCGGCCGGTGAGTGATGCTGTGATCCCAAGAAAGGCGGGTTTGGCCGTCATCCAGCCTATCTCGGATTGCGGTAGAGCATCCGACGCACCGATCCGGTCTTTGAGCGCATCAAGATGGTCTCGGTTTCCAGATAGCCCGGTTCGCGCTTGATGCCGGACAGGATCGAGCCATCGGTGACACCGGTCGCGGCAAAGATGACATCCTGCGTGACCATGTCGTCGCGCGCATAGACCCGGTCGAGATCGGTGATCCCGGCCTTGGCGGCGCGGCCGCGTTCGTCATCGTTGCGGAACAGAAGCTTGCCCCACATCTGCCCGCCCATGCATTTCAACGCAGCCGCCGCAAGCACGCCTTCGGGTGCGCCGCCGGAGCCCATATACATGTCGATGCCGGTGCGCTCGGCCTCGGCGCAATGGATCACACCGGCCACGTCGCCATCGGTGATCAGCCGGATCGCGGCGCCGGTCGAACGTATCTCGGCGATCAGATCCTCGTGCCGCGGACGTTCGAGTACACAGACCGTGATGTCGCGATCTTCACAGCCGCGCGCGTTCGCGAGTTTCTTCACCCGCTCCGCAGGGGTCATGTCCAGCGAAACAACATCTTTCGGATATCCGGGGCCGATGGCAAGTTTCTCCATATAGACGTCTGGCGCATGGAGCAGGGTGGACCGCGGAGCCATCGCGATCACCGTTAACGCGTTCGGCATGTCCTTTGCGGTCAGCGTGGTGCCTTCCAGCGGGTCGAGAGCAATATCGACAGCGGGGCCATCACCGGTGCCGACCTCTTCGCCGATGAAGAGCATTGGGGCTTCGTCGCGTTCACCTTCACCGATGACCACAACACCTTGAATATCAAGCAAATTCAACTGTTCGCGCATTGCGTTCACCGCAGCCTGGTCGGCAGCTTTTTCATCGCCGCGTCCGACAAGGCGGGCAGAGGCCATGGCAGCGGCCTCGGACACTCGGGCGAGGCCGAGAGACAGCAGGCGGTCGTGAAATTCAATGGCATTGGTCATGGTCTGGTCCTGAACTGAAATGGCTTTCTCTACACCTACCGCGCGGTGGAGCGGCGGCACAAGGGTTCAGACGGCCTCGATGCGGATCGCAACGGGTTCGCCCACCAGAACCGAGGTCTTGGTCATGCCGGAAATGGCGGTTTCCAGCGCGGTGCGGCTGGTCTTGTGGGTGACGATCAGCACCGGGGCGGTCGGATCGGTATGACCGTATTGGCGCATCCGGTCGATGGAAATTCCGGCATCACCCAGAACGGCGGCGATCTTGGCCAGCGCCCCGGGTTTATCCTGCAACTTCATTCGCAGATAATAGGGAGCCGGAATGCTGGCGCGCGCCGAGTTCGCCTTTCTCAGACTGGCGGCGGGCTGACCGAAGGTCGCCAGCCGGATCCCGCGGGCGATGTCCATGACGTCGCCCATTACCGCGCTGGCGGTGGGGCCTTCGCCCGCGCCCGCGCCGCGCAGAACGATCTGCCCGACGGCATCGCCCTCCAGCACCACCATGTTCGTGGCATTTTCCAATTGCCCCAGCGGGCTGTCATCGGGCACGAGGCAGGGCGACATGCGTTGTTCCAGCCCGCGGCCCGTCATCTGGGCAACGCCAAGCAGCTTGATCCGATAGCCCATATCGGCGGCCAGTTCGATATCCTCGATGGTGATCCTCTCTATGCCTTCAATCTCCATGTCGTCAAAGGCGACCTCTGTGCCAAAGGCGATCGCGGCCAGAAGCGCCAGCTTGTGACCGGCGTCGATACCGCCAACGTCAAGCGTCGGATCAGCCTCCAGATAACCAAGCCTGTCCGCCTCGGCAAAGACCTCGTCATAGGTCAGGCCGTCGTGTTGCATCTTGGTCAGGATGAAGTTGCAGGTGCCATTCATCACACCGACAACGCGGGTGATCTCATTGGCTGCCAGCCCTTCGGTAAGCGCCTTGATGACCGGAATGCCGCCAGCGACGGCGGCCTCGAACCGGATCACGCGACCGGCCTGTTCGGCGGCCAGCGCAAGCGCGTGACCGTGATGGGCCAGCATCGCCTTGTTGGCCGTCACCACGTCCTTGCCGGCGGCAATCGCGGCCTCGGTCGCGGCCTTGGCCGGGCCGTCCGATCCGCCCATGAGTTCGACGAAAACATCGACGTCGGCGCGCTTGGCAAGGGCTACAGGATCATCCTCCCACGCGAAACCGTCCAGCCGGACGCCACGGTCCTTGTCGCGCGATCGCGCAGAGATCGCGGAAATGACGATGGAGCGGCCCGCGCGGGCTTCCAGCAGCTTTGCCTGTCGCTGCACGATTTTGACAACACCGGCGCCGACCGTGCCCAGTCCGGCAATTCCCAAGCGCAATGGTTCTGGCATGAAGGTGACTCCGTTCGGCAATTCGCAAAACCTGTTAGCGGCTTACGCGAATGACTGCAACGGCGGCCCCTACTGCCGCGTCAACCGGTTGAAGGCAGCTTTCATCCGGGCCTGCGCATCGCTGTCGATCAGCACGGTCCGACGCAGGATTTGGGCGCGGGCATTCAGCAGCCGGGCGCGATTGCGAAGATCGTCGATGGCCTCGGCCGAAATCGTCGGCGGCCGGGTCATCGGCCCGCGCCAGCAAGGCATCGACCGGTTCCAGCGCCGGATAGCCCGATTGCCGGGCCTGGTCCGAAATCGCACTGTCGAGTTGCGGAAAATCCGTACACCCCACAAGAACCGCGAAGACCAGAATGAAATAGAGACGCGTCATTGGACCCTCGGATTGATGCGGCCCCGTCATACGATCAGACCGGGGGTACGGGCAAGCAAACGCTTTTAAATGAACAATTGTTCAGATATTCAGACCGCATGGCGCGCAAGACAGGTTCCTATTCCGACATTACGGGCCCACTGGTCCGGCAAGCAGCGCAGCATCTGTTTGCGCGGCATGGCTATGCGGCGGTTTCCATGCGGCAGATCGCAGCCGAGGTCGGGGTCCAGGCCGGTGCGCTTTACCTTTACACACCAGACAAACAGACTCTGCTGTTCGACCTGATGAAGACCCATATGGAAGAGTTGCTGGTGGCTTGGGCACAAGCGGCCAAACCCGGATCGCCAGTGGACCGGCTGGCGGCATTCAGCAGATTCCACATCCGCTACCACCTCGACCGCCCAGATGAAGTTTTCATTGCCTATATGGAGTTGCGCAATCTGGACCCCCAGAATTTCGCCGTGATCGAGGATCTGCGCCGCAGGTATGAAAAGGAGCTGGAGACGATATTGGCGGATGGCCATGCCGCCAAGGAATTCAGCGTGCCCGATATCAGGCTTGCAGCGATGGCGATAATCGCGATGCTGACCGGCGTGAATACCTGGTACCGAGAGGGCGGACGGCTTTCGCGGGACCGGATTGAACAGATCTATTGCAACATGGTGCGTCGTGCGGCAGGGGCCTGAACAGCCCGGCAGATGTGGATAGGAAAGGGCGCCTGAATGGATGATATGGTCGCGCAGATTTCGCCGTCGCCGTTCCGCCGGGTGATTGCGGTCGGGATCCTGCTGACCCTTGGCGGGCTGCTGATTTATCTGGCGCTGTCGCGGCCGCCGGCAGCGCTGATCTGGCAGGCCTTCCTGCTGGTAACCGGCGGGCTGGTTCTGTACCTCGCCGATCAGGTGCGGCGCGCGACGGCGCTGACCATCGAATTGTCAGAAGGCAGGATCGTCGATTCCTCGGGCCGCGAACTTTGCCGGCTTGACGAAATCGTAAGCATCGATCGGGGCGCCTTCGCGTTCAAGCCGTCGAATGGATTTCTGATCCGCCTGAAAAGCCGAAAGCCCCGGGTCTGGGCGCCGGGGCTTTGGTGGCGAACGGGCCGCCGGGTTGGGGTGGGCGGGGTAACGCCCGCCTCTCAGGCCAAGTTCATGTCAGACATGATTGCCTATCGGTTGAAGGGCGATCCGCCAGACTAGGCGGGTGGATCGATTGCGCCGTCATCCGTGCCCGATCCGTCTTCGTGGCTGCCACCATCGCTGGGATCGTAGGCAGGATCCCAGACCAGTTGCGGTGCAAAGCGGGGTCGCGTCACCGAATGGCTGACCATTTCCCGGCTGCCGAAATCCATCAAGAAAGCTTGGAAAGGGCGGCGTGTAGGTCATTGACGTCTCGACCAGCACCAGCCGATCACTTTGCGCCAAAAGCGGGACTTTGTTCTTGAAGAAATCAAAATCGTTATCGGTCAGATCCCGTGCGCCGTTGACGCCGCGCGACCAGTCAAACGCCAATACCCGCGTGGCTTCGTCGGTACAGTTGCTGACGCATTGCAACTGGCTGACGCGGATCCAGGATTCGTCGTTGGCATTGGTCATGAACTGATAGACTTTGAACATGCCCAACAGGTAGTTGTAATCAAGCGACGAGGTTTCGCGGGAAAGGACATCGCTGATCGTGTAATTTGAACGATAGGTCGTGTTCTGCGCCTTGTAGACGTCGAAGAAGGTATAGGTGGCGGTTGCCGCCCAGATCAGCATCGGAAATGCGATCGCGGCTTCGACTGTCATCGTGCCGGATTGGTCGCGCCGGAACGTCGTACAAATTCTCTTCAAAAGGCTGAGCATTCTCATATCCTTACGGTTCGTTTACAAAGGCCGACGTCGTGATCAGCGCATAGTCGCCCGAGCTTTCCAGTTTCATCTGAGCAGCCAGCCCAGTGGACGGGAAGAACGGATCGAACACCGAACACACCCGCACCAGCATCAGTTCATTCGACGTGCCGGATTCGAATTCGATATCCGGTTTGATGTCTTTCTCGCGGTCCACGCATTCGGTGGATTTGGTCAGCGGCGACCAGGTCGATTTCGACACCGGCTGCAAAGCCACATGCACGGAGTTGCTGCAATCGGGGATGATAACCGACTCTTCGCAGATTCTAGCCTTGAGCCCATCGTGGGTCATCGGATCGAGCGTTCCCAGCCGCAATTCCCGCATCGCGATGTCGAGGCCGCGATCCAGCATAACGCCGCGGGTCAGCATCATGCCGGTTTCAAAGACAATCAGGAACAGTGTCATGAAGGCCGGGAACAGGATCACGAATTCGATCGTGGCGTTGCCGTCCTCGTTCCGCCACCTGGCACACAGATGGCGGAGAATTTTGACTGGGCGGATCAATTTGTCAGCCTCAGCTCGTGAATTTCACGCGCGATCGATGTGAAGGCGTCGGAGATCTCCAGCCCGTTCACATCGAAATGGTGCGCGTCAGAGCTGGCGCAGCCTTGCATGATCGCGGAAGACGCACTGCTGGTCTCGAAGCCGATCGTGAAGATCTCGATATTCTGCGCCTTCGCGGCAGAGCAGATCGCGGCCAGACGGCTGTTCTTGGTGTCATAACCGTAGACATCCATCGGATCGGGCAGGAACGAGTATTCCTCTTCATAGAAATCGACGTTGTAGTTGTGCCAGAACTGCGGGTAGGTCAACTGCGTCGCAGAGTCGCCACCGTCCGGTCCGGTGTGCCAGTCGTTGTCACGCTGCCACCAGTACTTTTTCGTTGAGCTTCTGCCGGCATGGTAAGCAGACGTGTAATCTTGACTCGGGTGCTTCCAGATCGGCGACATGCCAGCTGCGGAAAGCATCGTTTCAGCATATGCTGCGAGGTGTTTTCGCCGTCTGTCATCAGAACGACAACCTTTTGCATGCTGCGGGCATTGTAGTCGTAGGGGCGGTCGTCGAACTCTGTCGTGATGTAATAGGGGGCCGATCCGGACATTGAGACAACAGCCGGCCGGAAAGCCGGATCAAGCAGAGCAACGCCCCATTTCATGCCGAGGTCAATCGAGGTGTTGCCACCGGCGCTCAGGTTGCCAATCGCGGTCTGCAGATCGCTGTAGGAATTCTCGAACGGAATGATCTGCTCTGTCGCTGTAGGGTTTGCAGGTCCGTGTGGCATCTCGCGCCGCGTCATTGCTTGTGCTGTTCCTATAGTTCCGCCACGGGTCGATATCGCCCGAACGCTGAAGCGATGCTGTCAGCGAGATCGAGGCGGAGCTGAAATCCGCGGCGTCAAAGTCGACACAGCTTGAATCTGTATGTTCGTTGGTGACGTTGAACTGCTGCAAAAGCGCCTCTCCAACGACCACCTGTTCGGAATAGGGGATCATCGAAATCGACACGGTGTCCGGCCTCGACGGTGCAGACAGACGAGCCAGATAAGTCATCGGGGTTGCACTGCATCAGATAGACGAATTCCTGGGCGGCATCGATCAGATCGTCGATCTTGTCGTCACCGCTATAAGAGGAGTTCCAGTTCATCGAACCGGAAATATCCAAGACCAGCGAGATCTCGATATTCGAGAGGCTTTCCTCGGCCTCGCCGACGGCAGGGGCGTCCAGATGAGTAATGCCAAGCAGGTTCATGAAGTAGGAATCCACGCTCATGAACGCTTTTGCGTATACGGTCTTGGAGTTGTCGCCCGGCGTCACGATGACATCGTCGGCGCTAATGTAGTCGCTCAGGCCGGCCTTTGCGAAATAATCAAGCACGACGTCTTTCGAGTCGAGCGTCTGTTCCAGGCTGGCACCGGCAAGAACCGCGCGGTCGAGCGTGCTTTGCAGCCGCGCCCGTTCGGTTTCGACGCGCATCAGGTCGACGGCCATGCCGGAAACCATCAACATCAGGATAAGCAGGAACAAGGAGAAGATCAGGATCGACCCATCCTCTTGCCGCGCAAACCGCTGCAGTTGCCGAATCCGCGGTTTGCGCAGTGCGGCAGCACGTTTTTTCACAATCTCATTTCCGTCAACATGCGATCTCATGTTGCACCCTTTCCTGGCACCACCCTAAATGCGCCCCCACGGCACGACACAAGAATTCGCGCCTCAGCTAGTTATGCCTGTAGTTATGGCAATATTTGGGCGACATCTAAAAAGATTCAGTAAATTCGCTGCATTCTGCGTTGAAATTGCGGGCCAATCGTCGGGATTGTTTCCCGCTCGCGAACGACCTCGGCCCGATTCCCGCAACCGCCAATACAGACCGCCTGCCAGATTTGCGGTTAACGCTTGGTAGGGAATTCGGTCTAAGGTCGCCTAAGTTCGCGGCATCCACAAGCGGCATAGTCAACGGGAGTATCCAATGGCCACAATCAAAGAACCGAGTTTCCGACAGTCAGTCGACCTGATGTTCAACCGGGCGGTGGCGCTGATGGATCTGCCGCCGGGGCTGGAAGAAAAGATCCGGGTCTGCAACGCGACCTACACGGTCCGCTTCGGCGTCCGGCTGCGCGGGCAGATCCAGACCTTCACCGGCTATCGCTCGGTTCATTCCGAACATATGGAACCGGTCAAGGGCGGCATCCGCTATTCGCTCGGTGTCAATCAGGACGAGGTCGAGGCGCTGGCGGCGCTGATGACCTACAAATGCGCGCTGGTCGAAACGCCGTTCGGCGGCTCCAAGGGCGGTCTGTGCATCGACCCGCGCGCAATATGACGAACATGAGCTGGAACTGATCACCCGCCGCTTTGCCTATGAACTGATCAAGCGCGACCTGATCAACCCGTCGCCAGAACGTGCCCGCCCCCGACATGGGCACCGGCGAGCGCGAGATGGCCTGGATCGCCGACCAGTACGCGCGGATGAACACCACCGACATCAACGCGCGCGCCTGCGTCACCGGCAAGCCGCTGAACGCCGGCGGCATTGCGGGCCGGGTCGAGGCGACGGGGCGGGGCGTGCAATACGCGCTTGCAGGAATTCTTCCGTCACCCCGAGGACATCGCAGAGGCCGGATCTGTCCGGCACGCTGGATGGCAAGCGCGTCATCGTTCAGGGCCTTGGCAATGTGGGCTATCACGCCGCCAAGTTCCTGTCGCGAAGAAGACGGCTGCACTGATCACCGGCATCATCGAGCGCGACGGCGCGCTGTGTCAACGAGAAGGGTCTCGATGTCGAAGCGGTGCACCGCTGGATCGCCAAGCATGGCGGCGTGTCACGGGCTATCCCGATGCCAGCTATATCGAGGAAGGCGCCGACGGTGCTGGAGGAGGATGCGACATCCTGATCCCGGCAGCGCTGGAAGGCGTGATCAACCATGGCAACGCCGACCGGATCAAGGCGCCGCTGATCATCGAGGCCGCCAACGGCCCGATCACGGCCGGCGCCGACGAGATCCTGCGCGACAAGGGCATCGTGATCATCCCCGACATGTACGCCAACGCCGGCGGTGTGACCGTGTCCTATTTCGAATGGGTCAAGAACCTGTCAGCCACATCCGCTTTGGCCGGATGCAGCGCCGGCAGGAAGAAGCGCGCCACCAGTCTGCTGGTCGACGAGCTGGAGCGGCTGTCGGCCGGCATAAGGAGCTTGGCTGGACGCTGTCCCCGGACTTCAAGGACAAGTACCTGCGCGGCGCGGGCGAGCTGGAACTGGTGCGCTCCGGTCTCGATGACACGATGCGCGATCGCCTATCAGTCGATGCGCGAGGTCTGGCATGGCCGCGAGGATGTGGACGACCTGCGCACCGCCGCCTATCTGGTCGCGATCGGCAGGGTCGCGGCCAGCTACCGCGCCAAGGGGCTTTGATCCGGTCGCAGACAGGATAGCGAATGTCGGCAGCGGGCGCGGAAAACCCAACGCGCCATTGAATTATCTCCTCGGACTTGGTTTTGTGGCCAAAGCCCGAGGAGAGATCGCCAATGCATTATTCCGCACTCAAGATCCTGACCGCAGGGCCTGACCGGCAACAAGGGCTGGAAACCGCATTGGCGCGATCCCGAACCGAAGGCCGAATATGACGCCGTGATCATCGGCGGTGGCGGGCACGGGCTGTCGACGGCCTATTACCTGGCCAAAAACCACGGGATGACCAACATCGCCGTGCTGGAAAAGGGCTATATCGGCGGCGGCAATGTGGGGCGCAACACCACCATCGTGCGCGCCAACTATTTCCTGCCGGGCAATTCGGAATTCTACAGCCATTCGCTGAAGCTCTGGGAGGGGCTGGAGCAGGATCTGAACTACAACGTGATGCATTCGCAGCGCGGGCTCATCAACCTGTTCCATTCCGACGGCCAGCGCGATGCCTTTGCGCGGCGCGGCAATGCGATGATCAATCAGGGCGACGACGCGATCCTGCTGGACCGCGAAGGCGTGCGCAAGCATCTGCCCTATCTCGATTTCGAGAATATCCGCTTTCCGATCTATGGCGGCCTCTACCATCCGCGCGGCGGCACCGCGCGCCATGATGCCGTGGCCTGGGGCTATGCGCGCGGGGCCGACCAGCGCGGCGTCGATCTGATCCAGAACTGCGAAGTGACCGGCATCGACATCGAGAACGGCGAGGTCCGCGGCGTGCAGACCACGCGCGGCGCGATCCGCGCCAAGAAGGTCGGCATCGTGGTGGCCGGACGTTCGGGGCAGGTGGCGGCGATGGCCGGGATGCGACTGCCGATCGAAAGCCACGTCCTGCAGGCCTTCGTCACCGAGGGGCTGAAGCCCTGCATCGATCATGTGGTCAGCTTTGGCATGGGGCATTTCTATATCAGCCAGTCCGACAAGGGCGGCCTCGTCTTTGGCGGCGATCTGGATTTCTACGCCTCTTACGCGCAGCGCGGCAACCTGCCGATGAAAGAGCATGTGATGGAAGCCGCGATGACGCTGATGCCGATGATCGGCAAGGCCAAGGTGCTGCGCAGTTGGGGCGGGATCATGGACATGACGCCCGATGGCTCGCCGATCATCGACAAGACCGATACCGAGGGTCTCTTCATCGATTGCGGCTGGTGCTATGGCGGCTTCAAGGCGGTGCCGGGGTCGGGCTATTCCTTCGCCCATCTGATGGCGACCGGAAATCACCACGAACCGGCTGCGCGCTATCCGGCTGGACCGGTTCCGCACCGGGCGCGGGCTGATGGACGAAGAAGGCACCGGCAGCCAGCACAATCTGCATTAGGGGACTGATATGAGACTGAATTGCCCCCATTGCGGGGAACGTGACATTCGGGAATTCAGCTATCGCGGCGCGGCTGTGGCGCTTGACCGCCCCGCGCCGGACGCGGGCGAGGGGCCGTGGGACGACTACGTGCATCTGCGCGAAAACCCGGCCGGAGAAACCCGCGACCTCTGGCATCACGAAAGCGGCTGCTCGGCATGGCTGGTCGTGACACGGAGCACCGTGACCCATGCGGTCCTCAAATGCGAACTGGCCTCTGACGTGAAGGGGCGCGGCAAATGAGGATCGAGGGCAAAGGCATCGCCGCCCGCACGGCACCCGTCAAGTTCACCTTCGACGGTCAAAACTATCCGGCGTTTACGACGGCGACACGCTGGCCTCGGCGCTGCTGGCCAACGACGTGCGGCTGGTCGGGCGCAGCTTCAAATATCACCGCCCGCGGGGCATTCTGACAGCGGGGTCGGAAGAGCCGAACGCGCTGGTCACAACCGGCCGGGGGGCGGCGCAGACGCCAAACGTGCGCGCCACGATGCAAGAGGTCTTCGACGGGCTCGATGCGCGCAGCCAGAACAACTGGCCGTCGCTCAGGACCGACGTGATGGGGGTCAACGACCTCTTGTCGCCGTTCCTGTCGGCAGGGTTCTACTACAAGACCTTCATGTGGCCGAAAGCCTTCTGGGAGAAGGTGTACGAGCCGATCATCCGCCGCGCGGCAGGGCTTGGCGCGCTGTCGGGGGTTCACGATACCGGGCGGTACGACAAAGCTTACGCGTTTTGCGATCTTCTGATCATCGGGGCCGGGCCTGCCGGTTTGATGGCTGCCCTGACTGCCGGACGCGCCGGTGCGGACGTGATCTTGGCAGACGAAAATCCATGGATTGGCGGGCGTTTACGGGCCGAAGTTGAGGCAGTTGATGGCAAGCCGGGTCATGACTGGGCCGCAGGTGTCGTGGCCGAGCTTGAAGCGATGCCGAATGTTCGGATCATGCGCCGTACCACGGTCACGCGGCGCGTACGACCAAGGCACATACGGCGCGCTGGAACGGGTCAGCCTGCACTGCGCGGGTTCCGGCGATGCGCCGCTGGAAACCTTCTGGCGGATCGTCGCCAAACGTGCGCTGCTTTGCGCCGGCGCGCTGGAACGCCCCATCGCGTTCCGCAACAACGACCGCCCCGGCATCATGACGGCGGGTGCGGTGCGCGCTTACCTCAACCACTGGGGCGTCGCCCCCGGCAAGCGTGTGGCGATCTTCTGCAACAATGATGACGCGCACCGCACCGCCCGAGATCTGGCGGCGGGGGGCGTTCAGGTGGCTGCGCTGATCGACACTCGCGCCGATGCCAAGGTTTCGGGCGATTTTCCAGTATTCACTGGTGCCGAGGTGATAAATACCAGCGGGCGACTTGGCCTTTCCCAAGTCACGATCCGCCATCAGGGCACGACGCGCGGGATCGAGGCCGATTGTCTTGCCGTGTCGGGCGGCTGGAATCCCTCGCTACATCTCACTTGCCACATGAACGGTCGTCCCACTTGGAACGACAGCATCGCCGCTTTCGTGCCGACGCCGGATGCCGTGCCAGGGCTGGATGTCGCAGGCGCGGCGGCTGGTGTATTCTCAACCAAAGGTGGCTTGAAATCAGGGTTTTACCGGGCAAAGCTCGCGCTGGAGGATTTGGGTTTCAAGGTACCGTCCGTCCCGATCCCCCGCCGCCGATGATGCCGCCTACGCCCTTACGCCCTGCTGGACAGTGCCGGGCAAGGGCCGCGCCTGGCTGGATTTCCAGAACGACGTTACGGTCAAGGATGTGAAACTGGCCGCACAGGAAAACTTCCGCTCGGTCGAGCATATGAAGCGCTACACCACGCAAGGCATGGCGACCGATCAGGGCAAGAATTCCAACGTTGGGGCGCTGGCGGTGCTGGCCGACGCGACCGGGCGCAGCATACCTGGAACCGGCAGCACCACGTTCCGCCCGCCCTACACCCCGGTTTCGATCGCCGCGATGGGCGCGGGGTCTTATGGCCACGGCTTCGCGCCGGAACGGTTCACGACCTCTCATGCCGCGACGCTGGAACGCGGCGCGCCGATGATCGAGGCGGGGCTGTGGTTCCGGCCCTCTTACTTTCCGCGCCCCGGCGAGAAGACCTGGCGGCAAAGCTGTGACCGCGAAGTCGAACATGGTGCGTCACGCGGTCGGCGTCTGCGATGTCTCGACCCTGGGCAAGATCGACATTCAGGGCAAGAATGCGGCGGAGTTCCTTGATTTCGTTTACACAAACACGTTCTCGACGTTGAAGGTCGGGCGCGTCCGCTACGGTCTGATGTTGCGCGAGGACGGTTTTGTCATGGATGATGGCACCATCCGCCCGGCTGGCAGAGAACCACTACGTGATGACCACCACGACGGCTGCTGCGGGTGCGGTGATGAAGCATCTGGAGTTTGTCCATCAATGCTTGCGGCCCGACTGGGATCGTGCAAATGATCTCTGTCACCGAGCAATGGGCGCAATTCGCCGTGGCCGGACCAAAATCGCGCGAGCTGCTGAACGCATTGCTGGATGCGCCGATCGACGATGAAAGCTTTCCGTTCATGGCCTGCGGTGAGGTCGGCGTCATGGGCACGCCCGGTCGGCTGTTCCGGATCTCGTTTTCGGGTGAACATGCCTACGAGGTGGCGGTGCCCGCGCGCTATGGCGACAGTCTGTTCCGGCTTCTGGTCACCCATGCCGAGGCCCTGGGCGGCGGCGCCTACGGGATGGAGGCGCTGAACGTGCTGCGGATCGAGAAGGGCCATATCACCCATGCCGAAATTCATGGCCGCACGACCGCTTTTGATATCGGCTTTGGGCGGATGGTGTCGGCCAAGAAGGATTGCATCGGCAAAACGATGGCTGCGCGACCGGGCCTGACGGGGCCGGAACGGGAACAACTGGTCGGCCTGCGCCCTGTCGGAGCGGTCAAACAAATGACAGCAGGGGCGCATCTTTTTGCAGCCGAGGCAGAGCCGGTGCGCGTAAACGATCAAGGCAACGTCACCTCGGTTGGCTATTCGCCGACACTGGGGCATTTCCTGGGGCTTGGCTTCCTGAAGAATGGCCGCGCGCGGCACGGCGAGAAAGTCCGCATGGTCGATCATCTGCGCGGTCTCGACGTGCTGTGCGAAGTAAACGATCCGGTCAGTGTCGATTTGCAAGGAGGGCGTGTTCGTGGCTAATCTGATTGCTAAAACCCCCTGCGAGGGGCTGCTGCCGGTGACCGCCGGATCCCTGACCTTGAGCGAAGTGACGCCCGCGGCGATCACCTCTGTCGCCCCGGCCAAAGGGCAGGAAAAGGCTGTGTCCAATGCGCTAAAGAAGGCGTTCGGTGCGGCATTTCCATCCGCCAACCGCGCCACCGGCAAAGACGGCGCGCGCGCGATCTGGTCGGGGGCCGGTCAGGCGCTGCTGCTTGGCATTGTGCCGAAACCCATCAGGAATGCCGCGATGACGGATCAGTCCGATGCCTGGGCCGTGATACGGCTGGATGGCGCGGATGCCGAAGCGGTGCTGGCGCGGCTGGTGCCTGTCGATCTGCGCGCGGCTCAGTTCAAACGCGGCCACACGGCGCGGACCATGCTGTTTCATATGGCCTGCTCGATTACTCGGGTCGGGACCAACAGCTTTGACATCATGGTGTTCCGTTCGATGGCGAAAACGGCGGTGCATGAATTGCAGGTCGCGATGAAATCGGTGGCCGCGCAGATCTGATTACGCCGCCCTGCGGGCGCCGCGGTGCGCTCCGCGCGGGAGTATCTGGGCGAGGAAAAAGCCGGGCTGTCTTTAATGATCTGGCTTTCTTCTTTGTAAGAATACTCAACAGCTTCGCCTCGGCAGACGCTGGACTTTGCGGCGAGGCGCGCCGATATTAAGGGCATGAGTTTGCCCCCCGGTTTCCTTGATGAATTGCGCACCCGCACCAGCCTGTCGCAGGTTGTGGGTCGCAAGGTCATGTGGGATCAGCGCAAGTCCAATCAGGGCAAGGGCGATATGTGGGCACCCTGTCCGTTTCATCAGGAAAAGACCGCGTCTTTCCACGTCGATGACCGGCAGGGATTCTACTACTGCTTCGGCTGCCACGCCAAGGGGGACGCGATTTCCTTCATCCGTGAGACCGAGAATGTCGGTTTCATGGAAGCCATTGAAATCCTTGCCCGCGAATCCGGAATGCAGGTGCCTGCGCGCGATCCGAAAGCGCAGGAAAAGGCGGACCGGCGGACCGAACTCGCCGATGTGATGGAGCAGGCGGTCCAATTCTACCGATTGCAGTTGAAGACTGCCGCGGCGAGCGATGCGCGCGATTATCTGGCCCGACGCGGGCTGTCAGAGGCAACGCAGGCGACGTTTGACTATAGGCTTCGCGCCCGACAACCGACAGGCATTGTGGTCGCATCTGACGGGCAAGGGCGTGGAAGCCGACGTGATCATTGACGCCGGGCTTGCCGCCAAACCAGATGATGGCGGTGCGCCCTATGACCGGTTTCGCGGCCGCATCATCTTTCCGATCCGCAACCCGCGCGGGCGCTGTATCGCCCTTGGCGGACGGGCGATGGCCGCGGACGCGCGCGCGAAATATCTTAACTCGCCGGAAACCGAACTCTTCGACAAGGGGCGCAGCCTATACAATCACGGGCCCGCCCGAGAGGCCGCTGGCAAGGGCCAGCCGCTGATCGTGGCCGAGGGCTATATGGACGTGATAGCCCTCGTCGAGGCCGGATTTGGCGCGACGGTTGCCCCCTTGGGAACCGCGATCACCGAGGATCAGTTGCGGCTGATGTGGCGCATCCATCCCGAGCCGGTTATCGCGCTGGATGGCGACACGGCCGGATTGCGGGCGGCGATGCGGGTGATCGACCTGGCGCTGCCAATGCTTGCGGCGGGGCAAAGCTTGCGCTTTGCGATCATGCCTGAAGGTCAGGATCCCGATGATCTGGTCCGCGCGCAAGGGGCGGGCGCGATGCAGAAGCTGATTGATCAGGCCTTGCCGATGGTGCGGCTTGCTTTGGCGGCGTGAAACCGAGGGCAAGGTGTTCGACAGCCCGGAACGCAAGGCGGCGCTGGACAAGTCCCTGCGCGAGGCCGTGAAGAAGATCGCCGACCCCTCGATCCGCTCCCATTACGGCGAAGAGATCAAGCAGCTGCGCTGGCAATTGTTCCGCGCGGCGAAGTCATCCCGCAGGGCGACCTCGCGCGCGGCGTTCATGGCCGGGAAGGGTGCGCCCTTGCCAACGATGGCCAGCACGAAGGCTTCGTATCTGGGGTCTGCAGCGGCGAGTGGGGCCGAAGAACATCTGCGAGAGGCCGTGATCCTTGCCACTCTGATCGCCAATCCGGGCATCGTGACGCAGTTCGAAAGCGCGTTGGAGGCACTTGATCTGAGCTCGGTCGAGCATAGCGCCTTGCGGTCCGCCATCCTGCGCCACGCGGATGCGGCCGATTTCCGCGAAAGAGTCATCGAGGATGCAGGCGCAGATACCCTTGAAAAGCTGATGTCGCTCAGCCATGTGCAGATCACGCCGGCGGTCCGCAATCCTGGCGACGTCGAGGTCGCGGCGATGTGTGTGGCGCAGGAGCTTGCAAAACTGGCCGCGCGACGGGGCGTGGAAAAAGAAATTTCCGATGCGGTACAGGAAATGGGTGACGTGGCCGATGAAGGCATTACATGGCGTTTGACGCAGGCCGCGGAGGCCCGCAACCGCGCCGAACGCAGTCAGACCGAGGACAAGACCCAGTACGAGACGGGTGACAACGGTGCCCGTATCAACCGCGAGGAACGCACAGCATTGAACCAATTGCTGGATCAGATCGACTTTGCCAAGGGTGCGCGCCGCTCGCAGGAGTGACCGTGGTAAATCAGGTGTTAAAGAAAACCGGGTAGATGGGTGTCCGAATCAGTGATTCGGGTTTATTGATTCGTATTACCGAATCGCGAATCACCCCGCCCTGCAAAGGAGTGCCGGATGGCTGCCAAAGATAACGACGACCAGAAGCCGCAGGACCAGGACGACGATGGCTCGATGGATGTAAGCCAGGCGGCGGTCAAGAAGATGATCGCCGAGGCGCGCGAGCGCGGCTACATCACCTACGATCAGCTTAACAATGTGCTGCCGCCAGATCAGGTGTCCTCGGAACAGATCGAGGACGTGATGTCGATGCTTTCCGAGATGGGCGTCAACGTTATCGAGGATGACGAGGTCGAAGACGACGAGAACAAGGGCGCGACCGATCTGGTCGAGGCTTCCGCCTCTCGCGAAGTGGCGGTTGCGGCGACCGAGACCGAGAAGCTGGACCGCACCGACGATCCGGTCAGGATGTATCTGCGCGAGATGGGCTCGGTCGAACTTCTGTCCCGCGAGGGCGAGATCGCGATTGCCAAGCGCATCGAGGCTGGCCGCAACACGATGATCGCGGGGCTTTGCGAAAGCCCGCTGACTTTTCAGGCGATCACCATCTGGCGTGACGAACTGCTGAACGAAGACATCCTGCTGCGCGATGTCATTGATCTTGAGGCGACCTTTGGCCGTGGCGAGGATGACGAAGTCGAGCCGGTTGTCAGTAGCGGCGTCAACGGCGTCGACACCGAAGCCAAGACCGAAGAAAAGACGGAGCAGCCGGAACTCGATGCCGACGGCAACCCGATTGCCACGGATGATGACGAGGATGATGACGAGCAGGCCAACATGTCGCTGGCCGCGATGGAAGCGGCGCTTAAGCCGCGCGTCCTTGAAATGCTCGATGTCATCGCACGTGACTATGTAAAACTGTCCGAGATGCAGGATCTGCGGATGTCCGCGGCGCTGAACGAGGATGACTCGTTCTCTGTAAAGGCCGAGGAAGGCTACCAGAAGCTACGCTCTGAAGTGGTCGAGCTGGTCAACGAGTTGCACCTGCACAACGCCCGCATCGAGGCGCTGATCGACCAGCTTTACGGCATCAACCGCCGGATCATGTCGATTGATTCGAACATGGTGAAACTGGCCGATCAGGCGCGGATCAACCGGCGCGAATTCATCGAGGCCTATCGCGGCTACGAGCTTGAGCCGACCTGGCTGGAGCGGATGGCCGAAAAAGAGGGCCGCGCCTGGCAGGGCTTCATCGAACGCTTCTCTGACAAGGTCGACGATCTGCGCGCCGAGATGGCGCAGGTCGGGCAATATGTCGGTGTCGATATCGGTGAATACCGCCGGATCGTGAATCAGGTCCAGAAGGGCGAGAAAGAGGCACGTCAGGCCAAGAAGGAAATGGTCGAAGCCAACCTGCGTCTGGTGATCTCGATCGCCAAAAAGTACACGAACCGCGGCCTGCAATTCCTTGATCTTATTCAGGAAGGCAACATCGGCCTGATGAAGGCCGTGGACAAGTTCGAGTATCGCCGTGGCTACAAATTCAGCACCTATGCGACATGGTGGATCCGGCAGGCGATCACCCGTTCCATCGCCGATCAGGCGCGCACGATCCGTATTCCGGTCCACATGATCGAGACGATCAACAAGCTGGTCCGCACCGGTCGCCAGATGCTGCACGAGATCGGCCGCGAGCCGACACCGGAAGAGCTGGCCGAAAAGCTGCAAATGCCGCTGGAAAAGGTTCGCAAGGTGATGAAGATCGCCAAGGAACCGATTTCGCTGGAGACGCCGATTGGCGACGAGGAAGACAGCCAGCTTGGCGATTTCATCGAGGACAAGAACGCGATCCTGCCGCTGGATTCAGCGATTCAGGAGAACCTGAAGGAAACCACGACGCGGGTTCTGGCCTCGCTTACCCCGCGCGAAGAGCGGGTTCTGCGGATGCGCTTTGGCATCGGCATGAACACCGACCACACGCTTGAGGAAGTCGGCCAGCAGTTCAGCGTGACCCGCGAACGGATCCGGCAGATCGAGGCCAAGGCGCTGCGGAAGCTGAAACATCCAAGCCGGAGCCGGAAGCTGCGCAGTTTCCTGGATCAGTAACGCGGCCAGGTTGTAGTTCGGGCATGTCGGAAGAGTGGTATCGCAATTCGACTTGGACGCCTGAGATTGAACAGGTCTTTCATGAAAAGCTAAAACGGTCGCGTAGCCAGCGCGATCAATACATTGTTCTTCAGGCCCATCATCTTTCCTCAGCGAACCCGAAGTCGCTCTTAAACTCATCGATTTCTACTTCGAGACGCGGTCGGATGATTGGGAAGACGGTCGCGCGGAACGGATACGCGCAGCTGCGCAGCTGAAACATCGGACAAAGCCGGGAAGCCGTTGCAGCCTACAAAAGACTGCTCGAATTCGACCGGAAAAATCCCACTCAAGCTTCTGGATCGGGCATCAAATTTGCGTTTCTCGTGGCGATGAGCCGAGCGACCGACGAGTATCTTTTCGCGCTGGAACAATTGGCCGAACTTGGCGCGATGGCCATCCCGGTGGCGGAAACACGGTTCAAATACAACGCTGCGAAAGCAATTCTGCTGCACGAGACAGGGCGCGGCGACTTGGCGCGGTCCTATGCCACCGATGCGATGCAGGACGCAGAGAGCCTGTCGCATGACGAGACCAATCGACCGGTTGGCTCTGGCCGGGAGAGTTTTGCGGCAGCAAACTGGCGGTTGCGAAAGATCCTGAGGAGATCGTAAGGCGCAGCTTGCGAGGCGCAATCAGCCGCAATTTCCGTGTTCCTGTACGCTTTTCTTTAACACTTTAAAACATTCTTGCCCCCGATCTTTAAAGCTTCAAAGCTCGATTTTGGGGCGAATCCGGCGCGGCGCCCGGGCGGGCGGGATGATGTGTCGAGATATCGTGAAGGTTGCGGTCGGGGCAGGTCTGCGGCGGGGCTTGACGGGGATTTGCAGAGCCCGCGCGCCGGGCTTGTTAACCGGGTGCGCGGAGGGGGAGGGTAAACGGGGCGCGCGCCGTGCGCCCCGTCCATCCGGTATTAACCGAGATGCGCGTTGAAATGCGCGATGGTGCGGTCCCAGGCGAGGGTCGCCGCGGCCTCGTCATAGCGCGGCGTCGAGTCGTTGTGAAAGCCGTGGTTCACGCCCTCGTAGATATACGCCTCGTAGGTCTTGCCATGCTCTTTCAGCGCCGCCTCATAGGCGGGCCAGCCTTCGTTGACGCGCTCATCAAGGCCGGCATAGTGCAGCAGAAGCGGCGCCTGGATTTTCGGCACATCCTCTGCCGCAGCCTGCCGGCCGTAGAACGGCACCGAGGCGGCAAGCTCCGGGTACGCCACGGCGGCGGCGTTGCAGACCCCGCCGCCATAGCAAAAGCCGACGATGCCGACCTTGCCGTTCACCGCCTCGTGGCCCATCAGGTGTTCCACGGCGGCGAAGAAGTCGTTCATCAGCTTGGTGCCATCGACCGAGCTTTGCAGCTCGCGGCCTTCCTCGTCATTGCCGGGATAGCCGCCGACCGAGGTCAGCCCGTCGGGCGCTAACGCCACGAACCCGGCCTTGGCGACGCGGCGGGCGACATCCTCGATATAGGGATTGAGGCCACGGTTCTCGTGCACCACGACGACGCCGCCAACAGGCGCGGTCGCCGCAGTGGGCGTCACCATGTAGCCGCGGACATCGCCGTGGCCGTTGGGCGAGGGGTAGGTGATGTATTCCGGCTTGATGTCGGGATCTGTGAATGGCACCTGCTCGGCCATCGCGTAATTCGGGCTGAGCAGGTTCAGGATCGCCATCGCGGTCAGACCGCCGACAGCATATTTCCCGGCGCGGTCCAGAAACTCGCGTTTCGTGATCTTGCCGTGGGCGTAGAAGTCGTAAAGCTCCAACAGTCCCTGGTCGAAATCCTTGGCGGTCATGCGGTTCATGCGATTCTCCTTGCGTTGGGGTTGCGTGTCGACGGGTTGGATCCCGCTGGGGCTTTTCTACAATTTAGGACGTCGACGTCAGAAATCCGCAACTTTTTTTTGCGCCAAGCGACGGTGTGCCGATCTCTTGACTGTGATGCGCTTGAGTTCGCCCCTGCGTGCTATAATGTGTGCCCGATTGAAGGAGATTTGCCATGCGCCTTGTCGCGATCCTGATCCTTGCCCTAACCCTCGCCACGCCTGCCGCCGCGTTCCGCGCTCAGAACGGGCTGATCGTGAAGGTCGAGGGACCAGAGCATTTTGCCGTGCCCTATGCCGGTCTTGCCGGCCCGTCGGATTTCTGGTGCGCGGCAGGCGATTATGCGTACCGGAAGCTGGGCCTGCCGACCAATCAGTTGCTCTACCGCGCCTCGGAACCGCCGCGCCGGTCCGGCGAGGCGATCCGGTTTTCGACCAACCCGGCGGATTCGGCAAGTTCGACGGGCCTTCTGGTGCTGGGGGCCAAGGGCGGCGGACTGACCATCGGTATGGCGCGAGCGTTTTGCCAGACCAGCGGCGAATTCGATTTTGACTGAGTGCCGATAGAGACCTTCGAAATCGAAACCACCGGGCCGGGCCTTTACGAGTTCACCGACCGCGTGACGCACTGGACCGGGGGGCAGGGCGACGGCCTGCTGACGCTCTTCGTGCGCCACACCTCGTGTTCGCTGCTGATCCAGGAGAATGCCGATCCGCAAGTGCAGAGCGATCTGCAGGCGTTCTTTCACCGGCTGGTGCCGCCCACCACTGATCCGGCGATGTCCTACCTGACCCACACCTACGAGGGCCCCGATGACATGCCCGCCCATATCAAGGCGTCGATGCTGCCGGTCAGCCTGTCAATTCCGGTTGTTTCCGGGCGGCCGGTGCTGGGCCGCTGGCAGGGGATTTACCTCTTCGAGCATCGTGACAGACCGCACCGGCGTGAGGTCGTGGCGCATCTGCCATAACAGGATGTTGGGGCTGCAAAACACCCCTACCCAATTGATTGCGGACTGCCTATAGTGCCTGTGGATAAGTGGGGACAAACACCCAGAGGCAGAGATAGGGAATAGGCGATGCGCTGTCCGTTTTGCGGAAATGTCGATACTCAGGTCAAGGATTCACGCCCCGCCGAGGATCATGTCGCGATCCGGCGGCGGCGGTTCTGCCCGGCCTGCGGCGGCCGGTTCACCACCTACGAACGGGTGCAGCTGCGCGATCTGGTGGTGATCAAATCGAACGGTCGACGAGAGGACTTCGACCGCGACAAGCTGGAACGCTCGATCCGCATCGCGCTGCAAAAGCGCCCGGTCGAACACGACCGGATGGATCAGATGATCTCGGGCATCGTGCGGCGGCTGGAAATCGATGGGCGAGACCGATATTCCCTCGAAGATAATCGGCGAGATCGTGATGGAGACGCTGGCCCGGATCGACACCGTGGCCTACGTACGATTTGCCAGCGTTTACAAGAACTTCCAGGCGGCGGATGATTTCGACAAATTCGTCAGCGAATTGCGCCCGCCCGACCAAGCCGAAGAGTGAGCGAGACCGACGAGACGGTTCATGGCGCTGGCCCTGTCGCTGGGCCGGCGCGGGCTGGGTCGTGTCTGGCCGAACCCGGCGGTCGGATGCGTGATCGTGAAGGATGGGCGGATCGTCGGGCGCGGCTGGACCCAGGCCGGTGGGCGACCGCATGCCGAGGCGGTGGCGCTGGCAGCAGGCCGCAGATGCCGCGCGGGGCGCCACGGCCTATGTCACGCTGGAACCCTGCGCGCATCACGGCCAGACGCCGCCCTGCGCCGAAGCTCTGGTAGCGGCGGGGGTGGCGCGAGTCGTGATCGGCGCAGAGCGATCCCGATCCCCGTGTTGCAGGACGCGGCGTGGCGATCTTGCGCGCCGCCGGGATCGAGGTCGACCGAAGCGATGATGCGGCCAGAGGCCGAGGCCGCGAATGCCGGGTTCCTGATGCGGATCCGCGAGGGGCGGCCCGTCGTGACGCTGAAGCTGGCGGCCAGCCTTGACGGGCGGATCGCCACGGCCACCGGCGAAAGTCAGTGGATCACCGGACCCGAGGCGCGGCGGCATGTGCATTCCGCTGCGCGCAACCCATGATGCCGTGATGGTCGGCGGCGGCACGGCGCGGGCGGATGATCCGTCGCTGACCGTGCGCGGGCTTGGGTATCGCGCATCAGCCGGTGCGGATCGTGCTGAGCCGTCGGCTGGACCTGCCGCTGGATGGCCAGCTTGCCCGAACCGCGCGCGATGTGCCGGTCTGGATCTGTCATGGCCCCGATGCCGAAGCCGCCCTTGTGCGACGCCTGGCGAGGGCTCGGCGCGGAACCAATCGCTTGCCAGACCAGATCGAACCGCCAGCTTGATCCGGCATGCGGTGCTGACGGCGCCTTGCCGCACGCGGCCTGACACGGGTTTTCTGCGAAGGCGGCGGGGCGCTTGCGGCATCGCTGTTGGCGGCCGGGCTGGTCGATGAACTGATCTGCTATTCCGCCGGGTTGGCCATCGGCGCCGAAGGGCAGCCGATGCTGGGTCCGATAGGGCAGGACCGTCTGGCAGCACTTCCGCGCCTTGATCTTGTCGAGACTCGTACCATTGCCGGCGATGTGATGCACCGTTGGCGACGCGCCGTCACGGACTGATCGAACCAACGCGCTGGCGTCACCGGCCAGAACGGGCGGAGCGCGGAAGACAATGAAGGCATGGCTTCCCTTCATTGTCTCGAAAATATCCTCGGGGAGCGCGAGGGGCAGACAGCCCCTCGCCTTGCGCGACGCGGCAACGCGGCGCAATATCTGAAGATGGCTCAACGCCACAACGGCGCGAAACCTGCAAATCGGCCTTGCAGCTTTGCCAGCAGGCGGTGCAGCGGGCCGGTCGCGGGCAGATCGCCTTTGGCCAGACGGTCGACCGCGACTTCGACCGGGCAGGGGCGCCCGGTGACCGGATCGAGATAGCGCGGGTAGCCGATCAGCGCGGCGTGGACGAGTCCCGGCAAGGTGGGGCGGGCCTGCCTGCGGGCCGGGGTCTTGCCAAGGTCGCGGGTCAGGCCCCAGCCGGCGTAGAACGGTGCGCCGAGCGTCGTGACGGGCGTGCCGCGGAGCAAGGCTTCAAAACCCAAAAGCGAGGTCATGGTCCAGATCTCATCGACCGCCGTCGATCAGCGCGATCGGGTCGGTGCGTTCGAGCGATCAGATCGGCCAGCTCCAGCACTGTCGGCAGGATCGAGCTTGCCGGGGCGCAGGCCTGCCTCCACGTCCGGATGCGGCTTGTAGATCAGCACGGCCTCGGGATTGTCGGCGCGCACCCGTTTCAAGAGGTCGAGATTGGTTGCGACCGCATCGCAGCCGAGCCGGATCGAGGCATCGTCCTCTACCTGACCCGGCACCAGAATGCGGTGGCCCTGCGGCAGGTCGGGCTGGCCGGGCAGGCCAAGATTGTATTTCGACAGGCCAAGATCGCTCAGCGACCGTGATCAGCCGCTCGGCGCGGCGCAATTCGGCTTCCGGCAGGTCGACCGATGCGGCGATCAGCCGTTCCAGCCGGCTTTCGCGGGTCGGGTCGTAGTAGATGCCGAGATCGTCGCTCACCAGCGACAGCGGCGGCACCAGATCGGCGCCGAGCCCGCGCGAGCGCAGGAAGCCGTCCTCGACGCGCAGGCTGCCGTCAGGCAGATCGGCGGGGGCGTTGCTGGCCCAGTGCATCAGCCGTGCCCCGGTCTTTTGCGGCGCGCGCGCGGGCGGCGGCAGAGTGATCGCGCATAGGTCAGCCCCGCGGGCTTGCCGAAGAACGACCGCAGATGGCGGCGTTTCCACGGCTTCATGCCGACGGCGACATAGCCGTGGCGATCCTCGCGCCAGGCGCGCGCCTCGGCCTCGAGCCATGTCGAGCGCGGTCTCGAGATCGCAGAGCCGGTCGCGGCAGGGGTCGTACCAGGTCGGATAGAGGATCATCGCGGCGGCGAAAAGCTGGGCGCGGGTCAGGTGGCGTTCGCGCCGGGGCACCGGATATTCGTCCTGCGTCAGGCCCCAGCCGGCGTAGAACGGCTGGCCGAAGACGCGGGGCTTGTGGCCCGCGAAGATCGCCTCGAACCCCAGTTGCGACGAGACGGTGTAGACGGCGATGGCGCCCTCGAAGAGCCGCCAAGGGCTGACGGCGCGGTCGAGGATCTCGACCCGTGCCGGTGGCGTCCTCTGGCCCGAAATGACCGGGGCGATGGCCCGGCAGCGTTTCGGGATGCGACTTGATGACGACCCGCGCGCCGGGATGTTCGGTCTGGGCGAAGACCAGCATTTCCTTGAAAGTCGCCTCGGTCGCGCCGCCGAAGGTGATCGAGGCGTCGCCCCGGGTCTGGTCGATGACAAGCACGTAGGGCGCTTCTGGCGGTCGGCTCTTCGGGATCGAAGGCGTTGTATTTCGACAGATGCGCGGCTTGCAGCCGCGCGATGGCGGCGCGGGCGCGGTCGAGCAGGGCGGTATCGTCCAGCGGATGCGTGGCCAGCAGATGTTCAAGATCCGAGGGCGCGGAACTGTCGAAATGCACGCCGCGCGTGTCGAGGTTCAGGCCGATCGGCGGTTCGCCGTCGCGGCCCGGATGCAAGCGAGCGCAGAAAGCTGTCCTCGACCCGCAGGATGGGGGCATCTTTGCGTGCGGCGACGGCCTCGCCGCGTGGCGAGGTCGGGCTTTTGCCCCAGACGCCGACCCAGTCGTCGGGGCCGGGCGCGCCGAGGCTGATATCCCAGCCCGAAAGCGCCAGGATGCGGCGGATGCGCGGCTGGGTCAGAAAGCCGCCATTATAGACGAAAAGCCGCCGGGCTTGCGCCCGGCGGCTTTCGGGTCTTTCGGGTCGATCATTCCCGTCGTCAGTTTCCTGCCAGGGTGTTGACCGTATCGGCCGTAGCTCAGCACGCCGAGCGAGGCGCTGATCGCCTTGTTCCACTGGACGAAGGGCGCTTCGGTCACATAGACTGTATCGCCGTCGCGGATCACGAAATCGCGGGCCATAAACACGCCGTTCGGCTCGGTCAGGTCGAGAACGTAGATCATCCGCTGGTCACCGACCAGATCGGAGCGGCCCAGCACCTGCGCCGCGATCTCCTGCGGCTCGTTGCGGAAGACGAACACGCCGGTCGGGTCGGCCTGGTTCGGACTGAGGCCACCGACCGGTCGCGATTGCCTCGATCGCCGAAAGCGCCTGGCTTGTCGAAATCGACCCGGCTTTGTGCCCCGGTCGCGCCCGAGCGCAGTGAAGGAGCGGGTATCGGCCTCGACCAGAATCCGGTCGCCGCCGCGCAGCGCGATGTCATAGCTGGGGTTCTTGTAGAGATCCTGGAACCAGACCTTGGCCTGATGGTCGCCGCGGAAGATCGTGACCTGCGCGATTTCAGGCTCGATCGTCGACGCCGCCGGCGCGCGCCAGCATCGCGCGAGAGCGTGCGGGTGGGCCGTTCGATCGCGAAGACGCCCTGACCGCCGACGGCGCCGGTGACCGAAACGGTCGAGCCGTCGCCGGCAAGGCGGCGTACCAGCACCTGCGGATCGGGCGTCTGGCCTTCGAGTTTCTCGGTGATGATCCGGCGGATCGCCTCGGGCGTATTGCCTGCGGCTTTGACGCGGCCGGCATAGGGCACGTAGATGAAGCCGGAGCCGTCGACCTGAACTTCTTCCAGCGTCGTGGCGCTCTGGCCGGCGCCGGCCAGAAGGCCGTCATCGACGTTTTCCCAGATCGTCAGTCCCAGCGTGTCGCCGGGCTGGATCGTGTCCGAGCCGACCAGACCGGCATTGATGAAGGCCGGGGTAAAGCCGAATGCCGGCACCACGGCGGTGGCGCGCGTCACGTGGTCATTGACCGCCACGACGAAGGCATCGCCCTGTTTCTGGACGGATCCTGCGAAGATTTCTCGTTTGTTCGGACCGGAGCGGGGAATTGCGCAGGATGCAAGCGCACCCACCAGCGCCATCAGGACGACTGCCCGCGCCCCTCGTTTCAACGTGATATTCACTGCCTGGTCTCCTCGACCTGATTCTGCCTCGGTAGTCTTTTTTTTTACAAGCTACCGTCATGTCAGGGAAAAAGCCAGAAAAGCTTGGCGCGGTTGTCTATTTGACGAGGCTAAACTGTTGCCGAGGTGCCGCTGTCCCGGTTTCCAGCGCGTCATAGGGGTCGGCGGGCGACAGCATCATGTCGACGATCTGGCGCAGCAATTGGCGGCGTCCGCGCGCCGAATAGAAGCCGCCCGCGATCTGCGAGGTTTCCAAGAGGAACAGCCGGTAATCGTCGGTAGGCGGCGGTGTCGGGGCGGGCGGGCGCGGCGAAGAACTCGGGCAGCGGCTGGTTCGAGACGAATTCCGGCTTGTCATAGACCGCCGCGCCGAAGGCCCTGAGCGGCAGCCCGCGCCACAGCACCTGCTGGGCGGCGGTCGAATTGACGGTGACCGCACCGCGGGCATGGTCGAGGAGCCGGGCAAGCTTGCCGCCGCGCACGAAATGGACCCGGTCGGAAAGGCCAGCCGCCGCCGCCTGCCGTCTGATCGTGCGACGCAGCGGTGCGCGGCCATCTTCCAGCGGATGCGCCTTGAACACCAGATGGTGGTGGCTGGGCGCGCCGGCGGCAAAGCCGTCGATCACCGCGGTAATGAACTCTGCCATCGAGGCGAAGGGGGAATGGTGCTGGAAGCTGGCGTCATGTTCCAGCTGCAACAGCACCAGATGATAGGGAAAGCCGCCGTTCTTGATGACCCGGGTGGCGATCAGCCGGTCGAGCCAGAGCCAGGGCATCAGCGCCAGCCGTTTGAGATACAACGGAATTCCACCGCGACGGGGATCTCGCGGTGCGGCCGGAACAGGCGATAGCGGCGGTTCGCGAACATCACGAACGCATGATAAAGCGCGCCGTAGAAGACATGCTGGCGCATGTCGCCCCAATGGCCGGGCACCTCGGGCGGGTCGGGCTCGGACCGGGCGAGGACGCGCTGCATATGCCCGACATCCATCTGCATCAGCCGGGAATGGCCGTTCGAGCCGCCGCGTTCGTAGGTGACCCAGTAGGGTCGCAGGTAGCCTTCCTCGAACACATGCACGGAGATGTCGCGGGCTTTGGCGAGGTCCGACGGCGCATGCGTGCAGCGGCCGCGTATCGCCGTAAAGCACGATATCGGTGATTGCCTTGTCGGTCAGGATTTGGGCCAGGTGATCTGGCCAGTCGTCGGGGTCTTGGGTGAACGGCAGGTAGCTGGCGCGGTCGGGCCAGAACGCCTGATCCCCGGCGTTGAAGCCGACGCGCCAGACCTTGGCGCCGGTCTTGCCGAGCATCGTGCCGAGTTGGCCGAAGAACGGCCCGTGCGGTCCCTGCAGGAACAGGAAATTGCGGTTCTTGCCTGCGTAAAGCGTCATGACCGGTTGCTACTCTGTTTTGCCCTTGGGGTCGATCTCTGCCCGCAAATTGCGCCCGCGTCACCTGATTTCTGGTTAATACGGAGCGGCCTTCCGGTGCCGTGAGGCGATTGTGGCGCGATGCGGCTGTGACAACAGGGATTGCGCCGCGGGCTTTGCCCGCGTCGCGGGGGGCGCTCCGGCGGGGGTATTTTCAGACAAATAATGCAGCCTTGTCGCGCTTGCCCTGTGCTTGCGCCAGCTTTAGGCCTTGGGCAATCAGGAGGCGCGCATGTTCACAGGCATCATCACCGATCAGGGTCAGAATTCTGAAGCTGGAGAAAGCGGGCGATCTGCGCGCGCGGATTGGCACCGCCTATGATGTGGCGGGCATCGACATCGGGGCCTCGATTGCCTGCGACGGGGTCTGCCTGACCGTGGTCGCGCTGGGCGCCGAGCCCGAGAACTGGTTCGATGTCGAGATTTCGGCCGAGACCGTATCGAAGACCAATCTGGGCGGTTGGGCGGTCGGGCTCGCGTCGTCAATCTGGAACGCGCGCTGCGGGTCGGCGACGAGCTGGGCGGGCATATCGTGTCGGGCCATGTCGATGGCGTGGCCGAGGTGATCGAGTTGCGCGACGAGGGTGACAGCACCCGCGTGACGTTCCGCGCGCCGGAGGCGTTGGCGCGGTTCATCGCGCCCAAGGGCTCGGTCGCGCTGAACGGCACCTCGCTGACGGTGAACGAGGTCAAGGGCCGCGACTTCGGCGTCAACCTGATCCCGCACACCAAAGAGGTGACGACCTGGGGGCGGGTGGCGGTGGGCGATCGGGTCAATCTGGAGATCGACACGCTGGCGCGCTACGTGGCGCGGTTGCAGGACTGGAGCTGATCGCCGGGGACCGGGCGTAAGTTCGTTGCGGGCAGGCGCCGTCGCAAAGCCGGGCCGCCTGGCACGGCCGCCATCATCGCGCGCCGTGCCCCATTCGGGTACTGGCCTTCCGCAAGACCTTGCGGTATCTGCCGGGCGAGCCAAGGACGGAGCCGCATGACCGACACATTCGATACCACTTTCAAGGACGCGATATCCTCGGTCGAGGAGATCATCGAGGATGCCCGCAACGGCCGGATGTTCATCCTGGTCGATCACGAGGACCGCGAGAACGAAGGCGATCTGGTGATCCCGGCGCAGATGGCGACGCCCGAGGCGATCAACTTCATGGCGACGCATGGGCGCGGGCTGATCTGCCTGACGCTGCCCGGCGAGCGGATCGACGCGCTGGGCCTGCCGCTGATGGCGACGCAACAACTCGTCGCGCCACGAAACCGCCTTCACCGTCTCGATCGAGGCGCGCGAAGGCGTCACGCACCGGCATCTCGGCCGCAGACCGGGCGCGCACCGTGGCCGTGGCGATCGATGCGCCAAAGGCCGCAGCCGATATCGCGACGCCGGGTCACGTCTTTCCGCTGCGCGCCCGCGATGGCGGCGTGCTGGTGCGCGCCGGCCATACCGAGGCGGCGGTCGATATCGCGCGTCTGGCCGGGCTGAACCCGTCGGGCGTGATCTGCGAGATCATGAACGACGACGGCACGATGGCGCGGCTGCCCGATCTGGTGGCCTTCGCGCAGAAGCACGACCTGAAGATCGGCACGATCAGCGATCTGATCGCCTATCGCCGCCGCAACGACAATCTGGTGCGGGTCAGCAAAGAGGCACACGTCACATCCGAATTCGGCGGCGACTGGGAGATGCGGATCTATACCGACGAGACCCACGGCGACGAGCATATCGTGCTGATCAAGGGCGATATCGGCGGCGACGAGCCGGTGCTGGTGCGGATGCACGCGCTGGACCCGATGCTGGATGTTGTGGGCGCTGGCGGGCCGGGGCGCGCGGGCGAATTCGGCGATGCGATGCGGCTGATCGCAGCCGAGGGGCGCGGCGTGCTGGTTCTGCTGCGCGACACGACGCTGAAGCTGGTGACCGAGGGCGCAGCCTCGCCCGCAGACGATCCGGCAATACGGGTTGGGCGCGCAGATCTTGTCGTCGCTTGGCCTGTCAAAACTGATCCTGCTGACGAATTCGCCGAAGCCCAAGGTGGTCGGGCTGGATGCCTATGGCCTGTCGATCGTAGGCACGCGCCAGATACCGGTGGGGACGTAGACATGGCCGGAACCGAGACCCATTACGTCCTGCCGCTGCCGGAATTCGACGATCCGGTGAAGGTGCTGATCGTGGTCGCGCCGTATTACAAGGATATCGCCGACAATCTGATGGCGGGCGCCACGGCCGTGATCGAGCCAGGTCGGCGCGGCGTATGAGGTGGTCGAGGTGCCCGGCGCGCTGGAAGTGCCGACCGCGATCGGCATCGCCGACCGGCAGTCGCAATTTCGACGGCTATGTCGCGCTCGGCTGCGTGATCCGGGGCGAGACGACGCATTACGAAACGGTCTGCAACGACTCAGTCGCGGGCGCTGCAATTGCTGGGGCTGCAGGGCCTGTGCATCGGCAACGGCATTCTGACCGTCGAGAACCGCAAGCAGGCCGAGGTGCGTGCCGATCCTGCCGACATGAACAAAGGCGGTGGTGCGGCCGCTGCGGCCTTGCATCTGATTGCGCTGACCCGTAAGTGGGGCCGGCCGCAGAAACGCGTCGGTTTCAGGCCGGGCAGCATCCAGATCGCCGGCAAGGGCAAGACGCGAACGCATGAGCAAGCCGAACAAACGCAAGATGAAATCCGCCGCGCGGCTTTATGCCGTGCAGGCGCTGTTTCAGATGGAAAGCTCCGGCCAGACGGTCGAGGCGATCGGGCGCGAGTTCGAGGATCACCGCTTTGGCGCGATCTACGAGGGCGAGGAGATGGCCGAGGGCGATCTGAAGCTGTTCCGCGAGATCCTTGAAAATGCGGTGAACTGGCAGGCGAAGATCGACCAGATGACCGACCGGGCGCTGGTCGCGAAATGGCCGATTGCGCGGATTGATCCGACCTTGCGGGCGCTTTTTCGTGCCGCCGGGGCAGAGTTGATCGACGGCTATAGCACCGCCGAAGGTGGTGATCAACGAATTCGTCGATGTCGCCAAGGCGTTCTTCCCGGACGGCAAGGAATCCAAGTTCGTGAACGCGGTCCTGGACCACATGGCGCGCGAGGCCCGGCCCGAGGCGTTCTAGGCTCAGGGACCGTGAGCTGACCAAAAGCGTCAGATGACCGGTAAGGAGCCAGAAGTGAATCTTGGACCACGAGTTTAACCATTGGATTCGTTCCGATTTTTGCGTCCTTGTCAGGTTTGGATGTACGGATCACTAGGCAGGCTGGCGTTTGCCGCCAGCCCGGTCGCTTCTTAGCCTGCGGCCATGGCCTTGATGTCGGCAGCACTTGGGGTGCTGCCGCCGATGCCCCACTGACCGCTGCGGACCTCTTTGACCCGCACCCAAGTGACGCCTCGCATGGCTTCGCCTTCTATTTCGACCATGGCATTTGTCACTTTTTCGATCATCGCAGCCTTTTGCGACTGGTCGAAAACACCTTCGATTACTTCAATATCAACAAGTGGCATGTTCGCTCTCCTTAGATTTTCTGAACATGACGAACTTGGCAGTGTGACGGGTGGCGTCTCCAGTGAAGGAAGTGCAGGAAAACCGCTACTGTTATTGTACTAGACCGATATGTGGATTGCGTGGGACACTTCGACCGGAGGTGCATGCATGTCACAAAACGCCTATCCTAGATTCTGCCCAATCGCGATGGCCGCTGACCTTCTTGAGCCGCGCTGGACGCTCTTGGTTCTGTGCGAGATGTGGTCCGGTTCAACACGTTTCAACGAGATACAGCGTGGCGTGCCCGGGATGTCTCCGGGTTTATTGTCGAAGCGGCTTAAGGATATGGAAGCGAAGGGGTTGGTTGAACGCCACAATCTCGGTTCAGGAAAACATGCGGAATACCTGACGACTGCGCTTGCCGACGAGCTCGAGCCCATTGTTGTAAAACTCGGCGAATGGGCGCATCGAAACATTGACACTGAAGTCTCGCTGCAATGCCTGGATGCGCGAATGCTGATGTGGAACATTCGGCGTAAGATCAACCGGTCTGCTTTGCCAATCCACAAATGTGTCATCCAGTTCACCTTGAAGGAGCTGCCGCACGACCCTGCCAATTACTGGCTGGTCATCAAGCCTGGTGTCGAGACCGACCTTTGCTACATGGATCCTGGGCACAACGTAGATCTTTTCGTCGTCAGCGAGTTGAAGGCCCTGACTTCGGCGTGGATGGGTCACACCAGTTTTGAACATGAGCTTTCCAGAGACAGTATCTCCCTCGTCGGACATTCTGGGATGGCGCGAAATCTCACAAAATGGCTGATCACCAGCAGTTTCGCCGGAAAATCGATTGCCGCCGGCTAATTGCAATCGAAGAATCGCTTCTTGAATGACTGCGAGGTCCGCACACCTTAACTTGGGCCGCAGGAGACCTCACAGGCCATGCCCCTAGGGGTCCTCTTGCGCGATCTCTTCGCGCAATCTGGCGATCAGACTGACGGCGGTTTCCAGTTCCGCATCCTTAAAGTGACCGCTCAGACGGCGCAATGTGTCGGCTTCGCGCTCTCGGATGGTGTCGAACATTTCGAAGCCGGCAGGTGTCATGGCCATCAGTTTCGATCGCTTGTGGTCGGGATTGTCCTGAAACTGCGCCAGGCCCTTTTCGGCCAGCGCATCTGCCAGAAGCTGGATATGCTGGCGGCTGACGTTGCGGGCGCTGGCGATCTGCGGCACGGTCTGCGCGCCCGCGCGCTCAAGTTGCTCCAGCACGGCACGCATGGCTGCGGTGACCTCGATATCGGCGTTCATGCTGTCCGAAAGCGCCTTCAGGTCGTTGAAGGCGCCCCTGATTTCAACGATCAGCCGGTAGAGGGGCAGTTGGTGTTCGTTCATTTTCGGGCCCCTCCTCGACGTGCATCCGGATCGGGCGGAACGGTAACGTCAATGCCCACCAGAGGGAATAGGCGCGCCGGTCCTGCATTTCCGTCAAGCCTATAGGCTGGGCGGCAAGCTGGTCGGCGGTCTTGGTCCGGTAGGTGCCGAACAGGATGTCCCAGAGCGGCAGGGTGGCGCCGAAATTGCTGTTGGTCTCGGCCACCTTGGTCGAGTGATGGATGCGGTGGACATGTGGGGTCACAATGATCCGCGACAACGCCCGGTCGATCCAGCGCGGCAGTCGGATGTTGGAATGGCTGAACACATTGATCGCGGCATCGAACAACTCGTACAGCATGACCGCGACCGGCGGCGCGCCGGTCAGCAGGATCACCGCGGCCGAGATCGGCAGTTGCACCAGGAACTCGACCGGGTGAAACCGCACCGTGGTCGAGATGTCCATATGCGTGTCGGTATGATGGACCCGGTGCAAGCGCCACAGGACCGGAACGTGATGCATCGCGTAGTGGACCGCCCAGCTTTGCAGGCTGAAGATCAGAATGCCCGCGATGACAGTGGCCCAGAGTGGCAGATCGAGGCTGTTGAAGAGGCCGATGCCGCGACCCTGCGCGAAATCCGAGATCAGCAGGGCAGAGACTGGCAGCGCACCGAGCAGGGCGATGTTCAGCGCGGTCAGAGCCCAATTCGTCGGCCAACGCTTTGCCCGGTCGGAGTACTTTGGGCGCATCTCGACCAGTGCTTCCAACAGGCCAAAACCGAGGATCGCACCGAAGAATATGACATAGAGCAGCGTTTCGCCGTTGCTTCGCAGGAAGGTTTCGAGGGCAGGCATCTTGGTACTCCGTAGTGACAAGTATATTGTCGTATATAGAATGACAATATACTTGTCAAATGGATCCAGCTTCATTGGGAGTTCGGATCGGGCCGAGAATCCTCTGGAACTTGTCGGCCCGGCCATGGTTGAGTTGCACCGTCATGCAGAAGCTCACATTGAAATCAGCCAGACAGAGAATGGCCCGGATTCTGGTTCGGATCCGGCAGCGCGTGCCGCCGGGGGGGCGTCTGCTTTTGGGGCTGTTGCTGATGCTGGGCGGGGTTTTCGGGTTCATGCCGGTGGTCGGATTCTGGATGATCCCGCTGGGCATTGCGGTGGCGGCGCTGGATATCAAGCCGGTCTATCGCTGGCTCCAGACAAAATTGCGCAGATAGCGGCGTGGCGACAGGGCTGGCCTGCGACGAGATGGACGGTGGAAAAGGCGGCGCCGCGGGCTATCTTTGACGGGAAGTGTCAGGGAGTGTTGGCCATGCCCAAACTCATACGTCTTTACATCGTACAGGTGCTGATCGGTTTCGCGCTGTCAGCGGCCTTTGTCACCCTCTTGCTGTGGCAGAACGTCGGTAACCTTGGCCATCTGGTTCTGACCTCGGATGTTGGCTGGCTGGCCGTGCTGATGCTGTTCATCTTCAACGGCCTGGTCTTTGCCGGTGTGCAGTTTTCGATCACGATCATGCGGATGGCCGAAGGTGACCCGCCGAAAGATGGCGGTCGGCGCGATCCGGTGGTGAGCGAACCGGCAGCGGTGCCCGCTGGGATCCATGGGCAGCGCTAGGACCTTCGAAAATCCGCCCAGATCGGCAGATGATCCGAAGCGCGGCGCGATTTCGTCGTCTCCACCACGCCGGCATCGACCAGGTTCAGCCCGGGATCAACGGCGATCCGGTCAAGTGCTGCAATCGGGCGAGCGGCATGATAGGATCGGCCCGGCGCATGTACATCGTAATCCGATTGCAGCGCCTCCAGCCCGTGATCTGCCCGCCATTCATTGAAATCCCCCAAAATCATCGTCGGCATCTTCGCGCGCCGCCGGATCTGCTCCGTGATGGATTCAAGCTGCGCGCGCCGCATTTGCCGGGTCAGGCCAAGATGCGTGGCGACGACGCGGATCGCCTCGCCACGGACGGAGAGTTCGACCAGGACGGCCCCGCGCGGCTCCAGTCCCGGCAGATCCAGCCTCTGCACCGCATGGATCGGGGTGCCCTTGCGCAACAGCACCACATTGCCGTGCCAGCCGAGGCTGGTCTCATTGATCGCGATCTCGACCGGTTCCAGATCGGTGTTGCGCGCGATAGCGTCCCGGTCCAGCGTTGCCGGTCGATTGCCAAGCCGCCTGTCAGCCTCTTGCAGCGCCACCAGATCGGCGTCGAGCGCCGCGATCACGTCCAGTGTGCGGTCGGGACGCCGCTGGCGGTCGAGGCCGATGCATTTACGGATATTGTATGAGGCGGCGCGGAACGGGCGTTTGGTCTTCTCCATGTTCCTGATATGGGAACTGCAGCGATCAATGGAAAGGGTGAACCTTGCGGCGGGCCGTGAGCGTTCATAGATTTCAGCCATGAATCTCCGGGATCAACCGCTTGTCGTTCAGGTTATCTGGACGATCCTGTTCATCGCCGCGATCTGGGCGGCGATCTCGATGCGCTGGTCGGTGGTCTTTATCTCGCTGGCGACTTTCGTCGTCACGCTGTTGCCGAGTATCCTGTCCAGCAGGCTGGCGATCCGGCTGCCGACGAAGTTTCTGGGTGCGATCGCGGTTTTTGCCTTCGCCACGCTGTTTCTGGGCGAAGTGTTCGATTTCTACGGGCGCTACTGGTGGTGGGACATCGCGCTGCACGGCGGTTCAGCCGTGGGCTTCGGGCTGATCGGCTTCCTGTTCGTCTTCTTCATGTTCGAGGGCAACAAATATGCAGCCCCACCCGTTGCAGTGGCGTTCGTAGCATTTTGTTTTGCCGTCACAATAGGGGCGACATGGGAGATCTTTGAGTTCGCAATGGATCAGTTCTTTGGCCTGAACATGCAGAAATCCGGGCTGGTCGACACGATGTGGGATTTGATCGTCGACATGATAGGCGCCTCGATCGGGGCGGCGGCGGGGTTCTTCTTTCTCAAGGGCCGGGAAGTGGGCGGCCTGGCCGGCTTGATCCACGAATTCGTGCTGCTGAACCGCAAATTCTACCGCAAACTGCGGCACCGGAGCTGAGGGGTAAGTGGCGGGACCACCGCAGCCGTAGAGGTACGTAAATTCCCGAGGACCTGCATGTACAGGTGGGCGCCAGGTAAGTGGACCAGGATCCAAACAGAGCCAGCTCCCTCGGTTTTATTTAAGGCCACCGGAATTGGACCTCATCACGAGATGGGCAGAACCCGCCACCTGCGATACATATGGCGCCGAGCGGGTTCCGGCAAGGGGCGTCAGCCGTCGTCGCCATGCAAAGAGGCGCGCATTCGCGCGATGTGATCGTCCCAGCCCTTGTCGAGAGCCAGCGTCAGCCCGAATGCTTCTGCGCCTTCGGGCAGTCCTGAATGTTCCAGCGACAGGCGGGTGCCGCCGGGCACGTCTTCGAGCGACCATTTGACGGTGCTGACCGCGTCGCCCATCGGCGCGATGGTGAAAGTGTATTCCAGATAATCATGCGGATCGGCGCGCGATGACCTTGCCCCACATCAGCTTGTCGCCAGAAGTGGTGCCGAACATTGTATAGTCATCGCCGGCCTTCAGCACGCGTTCGGGCTTGTGAAACCAGATCGCCAGCTTGTCGGGATCGGTCAGATAGGACCAGACCTGTTGCTTGGTGGCTTTGCAGGTAAACGGTCTTGCGAAGTGTCGTTGGCGGTCATGTCGTGTCCTTTTCGATTGCGGATTTGAGGGTGGCAAGGCGGTCGTCCCAGAAGGCGTCGAAGAAGCTCAGCCAGTCGAGAACGGGCGCCATGCCCTGAGGGTTGAAGCGTGTTGATGCGTTCCCGCCCCTGGCGCGGACAGTGATCAGACCGCCATCCGACAGCACGGTCAGGTGCTTCTTGACGGCGGCGCGGGTCATGTCGAAATTCTGCAGCAGACCTCGGCAATGGTCATGTCGCGATCCTGCAGCATCAGCAGAATGTCGCGGCGCGTCGGGTCGGCGAGGGCGCGGAAGGTGGCGTGAGTATCTGGCGGGGTCGGATCGGGCATTCGTGGAACCGTGTATGTAAAACCATTTGGTATCACTTTTGATATGATACCGAAGGGTATCATGTCAACCCCTGCGCAGGACTTGCCAAATGTTCACCTATTGTTCATGTTGGGTGCCATGACCGAGGAAGACTTCATTGCCGCCTCCAAACCCGGCCAGTTGCTGGCCCGAGGCGTTTGCCGACATCTTGTCAGCCATGATTTCGTGTCGATCGAGGAATTCGTGCCGGACCGGGGCCTGCGCGTCGACGTGATCGGGCTGGGACCGAAGGGCGAGATCTGGATCGTCGAATGCAAATCCAGCCGGGCCGATTTTCAGACCGACAGCAAGTGGCAGGGCTATCTGGACTGGTGCGACCGCTATTTCTGGGCGGTCGATGAGGCGTTTCCGACAGAGCTGTTACCCGACGAAACCGGGCTGATCATCGCCGACAGCTATGACGCCGAGATTGTCCGGATGGGCCCAGAGAGCCGTCTGGCCCCGGCGCGGCGCAAGATGCTGACCCAGCGGTTCGCGCGCCATGCAGCGCTGCGGCTGCACGGGCTGCGCCATCCCGGCGTCAGCGCGGCTTGGGGCCCTTCTGCTTCGGAGCCATAGCTCGGGCGCGGGCGGCGGCGGCGCGGATTTCCTCGGCAATCTCCTCGGCCTCTTCGGGGTCGAAATCCAGCGGCAGGTCGATGCCCCGACCTTCGACATAGATCCGCACCATGCCCAGAGACGTCGGACCGATCTGCAGATTGGCGCTGATGTCGCTTTCTTTGTCGATACCCATGATACGGCTCCTGGAAGACGGGTGCGGCCTAACGCTTTGGACGGCGGACGGCAATGGGGATGCCGGTTCCCAGAGTGGTCAGGTCAGTTCGCGTTCGGCCAGTTCCTTCATCCCCAGCCGGACCGCGCGATTGTCGCTCTGCGACAGGATATAGTTCCCCAGCTGCCGCGCAAGCCCGGTATGGCCGCGCGCGACGGCGCGGTTGAAAAGCTCTCTTTGATAGCGCGGGAAGGTTTTTCGGGCGCGCAGCAATTGATAGAAGTCGTGGCGGCTGAGCGATCCCGATAGGGCGCCGAGGATGATCGGCGACAGGATGCCCATCTGGTGCAGCGACGATCCCAGCCGGTGGCCAAGAAGCGGCGCGCGCAGGTGGTCGACGTTCTCGCCGGTGAACCGCGCGGCATGTCGCGCGTCGAGCGGTTCATAGGGGTCATAAAGGATGGAGACCCGGCGCGCAGAGTGTGACACTTCGGCCGCGTCGCCATAGGGGCCGGAAAAGTCACGGTCCCAGACGACCTTGTAGCGGGTTTCCCAGGGCACCAAGGATTTGTCGACCGTCGATTGCGGGCTGATCGCCACGACATCGGCGCCCGGCGATGCGGGCGAGAACGCGGCTGCCGCATAGCCGCCCATGGATGCGCCATAGAAGACCACGCGCTTGAACTGGCCGAAAAACCCGCTGTCGCGCAGTTCGTCGAATTGTTCTGACACCCAGGATTCGCGGTACCAGGTCCAGCCACCGGCCAGAACGCCCAGCATCGACCAGCCCTGCTTCTCGATTAGCGAATAGCCCCAGGGGCGGCGGTCCTCGCGTTTCGTCATGGCGATGTCGAGGTTGTCGAAGGTGACGACCAGCACGTCCTTGCTGCGCGGCATATAGAGGAACGAATGCCCGGCAGGCCCGGCCCGGTAGAACCCGGCCTTCCCGGCGAGTTCTGTCGCGATCCGGTCCCAGTCCTCGGAGGAGTTTGCCGGTTCAGGTGGTTTCGGCGTGACCATGATCCGGGTCACGTCCTTGCCGTCCTCGGTGCGGGTCGAAAGCGGATGGTTGGTGCCATAATCGCGCAGGAACGGAAACGCGCCCGACCCCTTGCGGACATCCATGAAGAGCCGCGAATCCGAATGCAGGCAGGCCTTTAGCAGGGGCGCAATTGGCGCGACCTTGTGGCGGTCGCCGAAGCCCTGCAGGTTGCAGAGTACATCGACCGGGCGCAGGTCTTTTTCGCGGCGGATCACCCCGATACGGTCGGGATCGACATCGTGCTCGGTCAGGAAGGCGGCATAGGGCGCGATCCAGTCCTGTTCGCCGCCCAGCCGCCCACGATCGTCGACGTCGATCAACTGGATATCGCAGTCGAACTTATGATGCAGGGCCAGCACAAGGCTGCGCGCGCCGCCTGTCAGATCGGCGACGCTGGCGACGGAATCCAGATCAAGTTCGTCCAGCAAAGCCCCGTCAAAGCTGGTTTTTCCACGTCCCTTGATCGGCGCGAGCGCAGGCGTGATGCCGTGTTTCCTGACCAGCCTGTCAAGATAGGAATCCGCCGGCGGCAAGCCGTCGTGGTGGTTGCCGAGCTGCCGCTTGTTCGAGGCCCAAAGATGCAGCGCCGTGGTTTCTTCGGTCAGAAGTGCCTCGGCGATATCGGCATCGCGCATGAATTTGGAGCGGTCGCGAAAGGTGATCGGGTAAAAGGCGTTCAGCGGCTGGACATGCCCGGTCAGGCCCAATGCATGGATGTAATGCGTCACCATCAGCGGGCCCCAGACGCCCCAGGGTTGCTGGCTGACATGTTCGGGCTTGCCGGCAGCGCGGGCCTTTTTCATCCGCTCTTGCCGCTTTTTCGGCAGGAAGGGTGCGATCGAATGGCGGTCGGCGGTGAAATCGAGCATCTGGTGCAGCATCTCGCTGTCGGCGGGCAGGCCGAGAACGGCGTTGTTCACGCGGTGTTCGCCGGGCAGCTCGAACCCCAGCACGTAGTCGCTGTCATAGTCCATCACGCGGTGGCAATAGACATCGGTGTCGATCCAGATCATGCCGGGGTTCTGGTGGATCATGTGCAGCCGGAAAAGATCGGCAAAAAGCGCGAAGCTGTCCTTTTGCTCGTATTTGATGAAATCGTCGGTGTCGATGATCTCGCGCCCGTCGCGGCGGATCACACCTTCGGGCACGTTCGGGATGTCCTCATAGCTGAAGAGCGTGATCTGCTGGCCCGCATCCACGAAGGATTTCAGGCACAACTGTTCCATCCAGCTGAGCGGGCCGCCGATCCAGAGGGTGCCGACTTCGCGTGTGCGTGGCATTGCCCGGGTTCCTGTCGCCTGTTGCTGCCGCAATGTTTTGCCTGACCCTAATGGGTCGGCGGCACTTTGTGTACAGTGAATTGAGCGGTGGGTCGGGCTTGCCCCCCCGGTGCTTCCCGGTCGTTATGGTTTCGGCAAAAGAACCAGAAATGGGCAAGGGTAGGCAAGAATGAGCAACGACAGCCATACGGTTGTCTTGCTTCTGGGTGGTATCTCGCGACATGCGGATATATTGAGAACAAGTAATCATAAACTGATTTGGGAACCTTCGTCTTGAGCACTGAAATCGTTGAAGATACTGACAGTCAGGCAATGCAATATTTCGAGCAGCCGCTGCCCAACCTGCCACAAGGCTATCCCAATGGCTGGATGTCAGCCACAGATCTGCGCCTGCTTTACAGCACCGCGCTTCGTACCAATGGTGACGTGTTGGAGGTTGGGCCTTGGCTTGGGCGCTCGTCCAGCGCGATAGCGGCAGGCTTGCGGGATCGTCAGGAGGCGGGAGGCGCGCCGGTTCGCTACGACACGATCGATTACGGCATCACCAGCGTTGAGGAATGGCAAGCACGGTTCAATGAGCGGTTGGACCCAGGTAAGGACAAAGGGCGTGCAATCGAGGCCGTTTATCACCCCGGAGGCACTATTGCGGTATTGATCAGCAACTTGAAAGGCAATGGGTTGCTGCCGTACGTGACAAACGTGATCAGGGGCGATTTCCACGATTGCCCGATCCAGCGCAAATACCAAATGATTTTCTGCGACGCCACGCATGACGACGGAGAAATCCACAGGAACGTTCCGCGATTGGCCGAACTGGGGGCCGAGGGTTGCACCTATGTTTTTGACGATGTGATCACTGCCGAGCGCGCTAAGCTGGTCTGCAGTTACCTTGAACCTAAACAATATTTCATGACGCGCAGGCTCTTTCCAAAACCTGGAAAGCGCTGCAAACTTCTGGTCGTCGAAACAGCCTGAAACGATTTTCAGTCTGATCTGGTCAGCATGATGCGGTCGGCGCTGCCATCGGCAGCCTGGCCGATCACCTCGACCCGGCCAAGCCCGGCCATCTTGGCTTGTGCGGCCGGTGACTTGCGGCGGCGGATATCCAGTATGACGGAGCCGCCGTTGCGCAGCGAGGTCTCAAAGAAACTCTGATAGGTCTGCCAAGGATAGTGAAACCCACAAGAGATGAAGCTGAACGCATAGTCGAGGTCGTGTATCGCTGTCAGATCGGCAGTTTCGGGATTGATCGTCTGGATGGTCTCGTCATGCAGGCCATTGGCGGTCAGGAATTCGCGGGCAACGCTCAGGTTCGAATAGGCCGCCCCTTCCTCCTGAAAGCCGAAATGCCGGCGGTCGTTCTGTTCCAGGTCGATCAGCACCAGGTCACTTCCGAAATCCTGCGCTAGAAACAGATCGAACAGTGCATAGCCGCAGCCGATATCGGCGATCTTTCGGGGAGGAAACTTGTCGAATATCGGCTTCAGTTCGATATATTCGAGATAGATGAAGGCAGCGGCCCGCCGAACCAGCGTGTCGGCACCAAGCTCGCCGATCAGGTTCATGATCGGGGCGCTGTCGCCCGCGGTCCAGCGCTTGATGTAGTAGTTCGGTCTGGGCTGATCGCGGATGATCTCTGATCGTTGCAGGATCAGGTTCAGGATGTCGCCAAGCCCGAATGCGCTGGTGTCGAGCTTTGCAATCCGGTTGTCCTGGGTTGCGGCCAGAGCCTGTTCCAAAGTGATCACTGCTCGTCTTTCCTTGTCCAATCAGGTCGCGTGGACTTAATCCCACACGTGCCGAAACCACAACCGTCGCTAATGCGTCGTCTCGCCCTTTTCGACGGTGAAGAAGAACTGCTCATCAGGGTCCCGGTCCACGATCTCTTCAGGGATCACCTCTGGCCCCGACAGAAACACGTTGGCCCCGAAATGCGGGTGCATCCGCGACAGTTTTTCCAGACGCTCGCCTGTCAGATCGGCGTAGAAATCGGCGTAGTTCGAGGTGGCGCGCAGCTCTTCGATCTTGGCGCTGTGCATTTTGACGCAATGGTCATGCATCGCGACGATGTCGGGGTCGGATTTCAGCGCGGCCAGTTCCTTTTCCAGCGCGGGCAGCGTTCGTTGGATCGAGTGATCCTCCTCTGCGTTGTTGTTCATCCGGAACCAGTAGGCCAGCCCCTGATCGCGATCGACATGGTTCACCCGGCCACGGTCACGCTTGACCAGAAAGCTTTCGGCAGAGCGCACTGCATAGTGGTTCAGCGCCACCAGATCGTAGCCATAGGTTTCCGCAGTCGAGCGCCAAGCGTTGCGGTAATGCTCTTTCGGCAGCGGATTGCCGGACCCGTTGACCCAGTTGATCTGGTCCCATAATTGCGAATTCAGGCCCTTGGGCCGATGCACGCCGAGTTTCCTGAAGATCCCGACATTCTGAAAGAGCGTCTTGAACCCCCAGGCCTGATGCGGTTTGCGGGCGAATTCCGGGGCGCAGCGGGTGAATTGCCGGGTGATAGGGCGGTCCAGATAACCGTGGATGTCGGAATTGCCGAAAAGCCGCCAGGTCATCGAAATCATGTTGGCGTCTGGCAGAGCGGCAAAAAGGTCGTCCAGTGTGCCGTCGCCGGTCTTGATGTTGATGTATTCATCGACGTCGATACAGGCGATCCATTTGGCTTTCTTGACGAGGACCTCTTTCTCGGCGGCTTGCAGCGCGGCGTGCTGGGGTTTGAGGTCAGTGCCGCCAAACGGATTGTCACGATGCTGCACGATGCCCTTGGTCTGCAACAGGTCCAGCATCGTATCGGTGCCGTCGGTGCAGTCATTGGTGTAGACGAGGAAATCGTCAAACCCGATTGCCCGGTGATAGGCAATCCATTCCAGAATGAACGGGCCTTCATTCTTCATCGTCGTCACGATGACCCGGCGGCCGCGACCATCGCTGACGGCCTCTGGCTCCATTTCCGGCATCCGCACCGGGTTGTGACCGAAGATGCCCTTCGACAGGTCCAGAAGCGGCGGATGTTCGATCAGCGAGGTTTTGGGCACGATCTGCGCGACGGACCGGGTCGGATGCCGCAAGGCCATGCAGCGATAGAAATGACCGGCGCGGGTCGCGTCCTGTACCGCATTGCCGATCCGCACCAGCCGCCAGACGGACTTTTCCGGCGCTTTGGCGGGGGCGATGCACCAACGCTGACGGGCGCTTCCGCTGTCGAACTGCACGCAGATATGATCGGCGAACCGGATCGGATCCTTGTCGCGCACCCGCCACGGATAGGCATGGCGACCCAGAAGCGGGATCAGGCCGCCATCTGCGGCAATCGCGCTGTCGAACACGTTCGGCTCGTCCGGCACCAAGAGATCAAACACGTCGATATTGGCGACTGCGCGGGCCTGGGCCAGCAGCCGCGTTCGGGCAATCTCGTAAAACAGCAGCGCCGAAAGGGGTGCGGTCCAGGGTGCGGGCGTCGGGATGTCCATGCGGTCCTTGCCGGGCGCGCCGGGGACGCAGAAGGGATGCGCCTCTGGCGGCAGATCGGGGCGGCCAAGCGGCAGGTCAGAGTCGAGCAGGACGACGGTGCAATCGAAATCGGCCCGGCCCAGGCCTTTGCCCAAAGCCTTGGTGAACGCGTCGTCAGATCCGGGTTTCGCGCGGTCCAGGATCACGGCGGCAGTCATGCCGTGACGGGTAGCGTGGTAGGCCAGCCATTCCAGCACGGTTTCAGCCGACTCGCCGTTGCGCACGGCAAGGACCGCATTAGCGCCTTCCAGTAGCCCGAGTTCCGCAGGCGCGGGATCGACTTTGACGGTTTCGCCCGCGATCAGCAGGTCCAGCGGCGCGTTGCCTTTGGTCTCGACTATCAGCCAGGGCGCGTCGCCGACGCTGCCGGTGTCAGATACAGTCCAGCCCCGGCCCAAGCTGATTTGCGCGGGGTCAGCGCCAGCGTCAAAGAACAGCGCAACGCGATGAATGCCGTCCTCTGCCGCGACCGTTACGGCATCGAGCAGGGCGATTTTGCCTGCCGTGATGCCGACCAGTCGGCGGTGCAAAAGTCGGGCTCGGGCGTCAGCCGACATCTGGCAAACCCGGTTTCGACGCGGCCCAGCTGTCGTGTTGCTTTTTCTCGGTGCCGTTCTGCAAATCGCCCTCAATCAACCACGTCATGTTCCAGTCTTTGCAGTCTTCTAGCGGTAAACCGCATCGCGAACGACCCGCTTTTTCGGGGAATCGACTGGAATACGGTGCCTGTGGGGCACGGCACCGGACCGGAAGTGTGGTGCGCGCATTTAGCCGGATTTTTTGCCGACTGCCCCCATTGCCCTTCATGGGCATCTGTTGCTATATCAGCGATGTCTCTTCGCGAAGAGGCAAGGAAAGTGTGCCGCCTTAGCTCAGTTGGTTAGAGCACTGGTTTGTGGAACCAGGGGTCCCCCGTTCAAGCCGGGGAGGCGGTACCACCAAAATCAATACCTTCAGTAAAACCGGCATTATGTGTTTTGCCCCGGCAGTTCGTGGCGGACGTTCGTCATTTGCGCTTGGGCCATTAACCACACTTGATATACAACTGGAGCGAGTGCAGCCCTATGAATTCATCGACGCAAGCAATATTGGGCCGCAGGCCTGCCATACATTGAGAAAATCTTGAAACGAAGCTTGTTACACCGCCTATGCAGGCAACACACATGCTGATCGCAGGACTTGCAGCAGCCTTTGTACCGATGTCATTCGGGTTGGCGTTGTGTGGTTGTGGGCCGAGACCAATTCCAGCAGCGCGCTGCATCCCCACACGCAATCGCAGAATGCAGGCCAATCGCTATCCGCGTTGGGTTTCCAGTCTTTTGGCGGCCATCGTTCTTTGCCTGTCCTCGATACAGGCCTGGGGATAAAGCGAACCTTCGATGCCGCCGAACCGCGCTGTGCTTGGTTTTGAGGATAGCGAGCGACGTTTGGTCAATCAGGAAAATCGCGTGCTGGACTTTAATCCCAGTAGGGTCTGGAGCACGAAAAAGCTGGAAGACATCATCGGCGAAGCGATCATTGAAGACTACCGCGAAGACGACAAAATCGATTGGGACCGACTAGAGGCTGAGTTTCTGGCAATCTCGGATCGCGCCAGCATTGTGGTTCTCAAAGGTGGCGGAAAAGAAGGCGCAGACACTTATCGCTTCACGCTTGACAGGTCGAACAACCGGTCGGCGATCCTCTTAAGCTTTGGCCCGGGAAACCCAAAATGGCGTTTTCACAGCGATCATCAGGGAAGTTGATGAAGATACCGTGGTTGTAATCAGAAGTAATGGTAGAGAAAGATGGCTGAAATTAGAATAGACGAGAGAGACCGGGATTTCTGGCTTTGACGCCGATCTTGGCCATCGATACTTGGTTTATGTTGATGACAACGAGTAAGAATTCGTCATCAGGGTCGCCGCCGCAGAGGGCTTAATTCCCCCCTAATTCTGCAACAGAACCTTTACCTCTTGCAGCAGCGTCTGACCGTCCGTCGAATAGATCAGAATACGCCCGTCCGTCGTGACCACGGCCAGCCAATCGGGGCCGCGGGTGACGGCGCTGGCTTGGGTGCCAGCGGGCAGGATCAGGCTGTCGGGCAGGGGCACCGTGTCGGCTGATGTGCCGAAGCGGATGACAAGCAGGCTGACGATGGCTAGAAGGCCCACGATCATCGTTGTCGTCAGCGCCGTGACCAATATGCGCAAAAAGCGCAGGTTCTTCGCCTCGGCCTCTGTTAGGGAAGCGTTTTCCGTGTCTGTCACTGATTTTCCGGTCGTCATCGGCCCAAATCCCCCCGACCGCCTTGATAAGGCGCTGGCGCGGGATATGCCAGAGGAGGCGGAACTGTCACGCTCGCGGATTGCGCGGCTGATCGCCGAGGGTGGCGTGACGCGCGATGGCGTGGCGGTGACCGATCAGAAAGCCAGGGTGGTTGAGGGCGAGATCTACACCGTGACCGTTCCCGATGCCGTCGAAAGCCATATGGAACCCGAGGATATCGCGCTTGATGTGATCTGGGAGGATGCCGATCTGATCGTCATCAACAAACCGGTCGGCATGGTGGTGCATCCTGCCCCCGGCACGCCCGGTGGTACGCTGGTCAACGCGCTGCTGCATCATTTCGGCGGCAACCTGTCCGGCGTTGGAGGTGAAAAACGCCCCGGCATCGTCCACCGGATCGACAAGGATACCAGCGGGCTGCTGGTGGTCGCGAAATCCGACCAGGCGCATCACGGTCTGGCGCTGCAATTCGAGAAACACAGCGTCGAGCGGCGCTATCTGGCGGTGGTGCACGGCGTGCCGGACGCCGCCGACCCACGGTTGCGGGGTACTAGGGGCGTCAGTTTCGAGGCTGGCAACATCATGCGCATCACCACCCAACTTGCCCGCCACAAGACCGACCGGCAGAAACAGGCGGTGCTGTTTCAGGGCGGGCGGCACGCGGTGACGCGGGTGCGGACGATGGAGGCGTTCGGGGTGCCGCCGGTTGCGGCTTTGGTCGAGTGCTGGCTGGAAACCGGGCGCACCCATCAGATCCGGGTGCATATGGCCCATGCCGGGCACGGGCTGATCGGCGATCAGACCTATGGCGGGCGGCGCAAGCTGAACGCCAAGGCACTGCCCGCCGAGGCGGTCGCGATGGCGGCAGAATTCCCGCGCCAGGCGCTGCATGCCGCTGTTCTGGGCTTTGACCACCCGGTCAGTGGTGAACAATTGAGCTTTGAGGCCGATCTGCCGCAGGACATGACCGCGTTGCTGAACACGTTGCGCGGCTGACATATCCCGCACAAGCCCGTGATTTTCTGTCACAGGTCTGGCAGAGCGACGGAATGGGGTTCATGTTTCGTAAAATGATTGTCGGTAAAGGCACATCTTGAACCGGGCCAAGGTCTTCACTATGTAATGTTAAGCCTTTATACATATAGGCTGAGAGGGGCAAATACATGAGCAACTACGCAAATCTTCCGGCACCATCCCCCGAACAGGGGCTGAACCGGTATATGCAGGAAATCCGCAAGTTTCCGATGCTGGAACCGGAAGAGGAATACATGCTGGCCAAGCGCTGGGTGGACCATCAGGACACCGAAGCCGCGCATAAGATGGTGACCAGCCATCTGCGTCTGGCTGCAAAAATCGCCATGGGCTATCGCGGCTATGGACTGCCGCAGGCCGAGGTGATTTCCGAGGCCAATGTCGGTCTGATGCAGGCCGTCAAGCGGTTCGACCCGGAAAAGGGCTTCCGGCTGGCCACCTATGCGATGTGGTGGATCCGCGCCTCGATCCAGGAATATATCCTGCGCTCGTGGAGCTTGGTGAAACTCGGCACGACCAGCGCGCAGAAAAAGCTGTTCTTCAACCTGCGCAAGGCGAAAAACCGCATCGGCGCGCTGGAAGAGGGCGATCTGCGCCCCGAGAACGTGACCCGCATTGCGACCGATCTGGGCGTGACAGAAGACGAGGTCATCTCGATGAACCGGCGGATGTCGGGCGGCGATGCCAGCCTGAACGTGATGGTGGGGCAAGACGGCGACAGTTCGACCCAGTGGCAGGACTGGCTGGAGGATGAAGACGCCGATCAGGCTAGCGAATACGAGGAACGTGACGAGCTGGACGCTCGCCGCGAGCTTCTGGAACAGGCGATGGAGGTGCTGAACGAGCGCGAGCGCGACATTCTGATGCAGCGCCGGTTGCAGGACAATCCGCTGACGCTGGAAGAGCTGTCAGGCCAGTATGATGTCAGCCGCGAGCGGATACGCCAGATCGAGGTTCGGGCGTTCGAAAAGCTGCAACTCAAGATGCGCGAACTGGCCGAAAAGCGTGGTATGTTGGAACAAGCATAAGTCCGAAGCCCATGCTGCTTGCGGCAAATCAATGCGATGGGGGCCGGGGACGGTTAGCCTGCGCCCGATCTGATCACATTTTGGGAGTTCATCATGAAAGCCGTTACCACTCTGGTTGTCGTAGCAAATGACAAGAAAGCCCGGTTTCTGGAAAATCTGGGCGTCGGGAAGGGACTGTCCGAATTGTCCGAGATTGCGGCGTCGGAATTCTCTGATGTCGAGACGCGATATTCTGACCGGCCGGGGCGGGCTCAGGCCAGCGCGGGAAGTGGCGTCCATGCCGTCGAGCGGACGACCTCGGAAGAGCGGCAGGAACGGCAGGCCTTCGCGCGCCACGTGCTGAGCCGGACGAGCAAGCTGATGCAGAAGGGCGGCTATGACAGGTTGGCCATCGCCGCGGCACCCCGAATGCTGGGCGAATTGCGCGACGAGATGGCGGACGAGCTGAAGAACAGGCTGGCTTTTGATCTGGACAAGGATCTTGTAAAGATCCCGCTGATAAAGCTGGTCAGCCACTTCGGCGAAAAGGTGGCTTTCTGATCTACAGAAACAGAACGTACGGAGGCCGATATGCCTGACATAGAAGACGATCCCGTCGAGCTGAGAGAACCCGAATACGGGGGCGGAGAATTCGACCAACCCGAAAATATCTGGCTGCGTGGCCTCTGGATGCTTGTTTTCGGCGTGCTGTTCGCGCTGGCCGAGACGGTTCTGTGGGTCGTCGCGCTGGTTCAGTTCCTCTGGATGTTGTTCGCGAAAGAGAAGAACGGACTGCTGGTCGAATTCGGTGGCGATCTTGGCAAATGGCTGCACGAGGTCGCGCGGTTTCAGTCCGGCGCCAGTGAGGTGAAGCCGTTTCCATGGAAGAAGTGGGGCTGATCGGCTTCCGGATGGCCATTCGGCAGCGACATGTGCTAGCCCTTTCCTGAAACCTAGGGAGGTGCATGATGTCAGATTCTGTGCGTTGGGGTATCCTGAGTGCTGCGAAGATCGCGCGCGAATGGGTTTGTCCGGCAATCCATAACAGCACCGCTGGCCATATCGCCGCCATCGCAAGCCGGACCCCCGGCAAGGCGGCGGATCTGGCGACACCCTACGGCGATGTCACGCTTTTCGACGATTACGATGCGATGTTGGCCAGCCCGGAAATCGACGCGGTCTATATTCCGCTGCCGAATGCTGGCCATGTGGAATGGACCAAACGCGCTTTGGCGGCGGGCAAGCATGTTCTTTGCGAAAAGCCGATCGCGCTGAAGGCTGAGGAGATCGACGAGCTGATCGCGGCGCGTGACGCCTCTGGGCTTCTGGCGGCCGAGGCTTTCATGGTCGTGCACCACCCGCAATGGCACCGGGTGCGGCAATTGCTGGCCGAAGGCGTCATTGGTGATCTGACCCATGTTCAGGGCGGGTTCAGCTTTTTCAACGACGATGCGGCAAATATCCGAAACGATCCAAAGCAGGCCGGCGGCGCGCTGCGCGACATCGGGGTGTACCCCTCGGTCACCACGCGGTTCGTGACGGGCGAGGAACCTGACGCGATCCGGTCCAGGATCGACTGGGACAGGGGCATCGACGCCACCGCGCGGGTCTGGGCCGAGTTCCCGTCTTTCACGATGGATTTCTACGTCTCGATGCGGATGCATCCCTATCAACAGATGCTGTTTCACGGCGACAAGGGCTGGATCAGGGTCGCCACGCCGTTCAATGCCAAGCTTTACGGCGACGATCTGCTGGAAATCCGCGACCAATCTGGCGCGGTCCGGCTGGAACGCTTCCCGCTGGTCGATCACTATGTCGAGCAGATCAACGCGTTCAATACCTCGGTCCTGACCGGCGCGGATTACCCCTGCACGTTGGAGTTCTCGCGCGCCAATCAGCGGATGATCGACATGATCTATGCGGGCGCGGGGGGCTAGTCCTCCATCGCCTCCAACTCGTCGATCATGCCCGAGATCATCGACAGGCCCTTGTCCCAGAATTTCGGGTCGCTGGCGTCGAGGCCGAAGGGTGCCAGCAATTCCTTGTGGTGCTTCGACCCGCCTGCCTTGAGCATCTCGAGATACTTGTCCTCAAAACCTTCACGACCCTCTTCGTAGACGGCGTAGAGCGCGTTCACGAGGCCGTCGCCGAAGGCGTAGGCATAGACGTAGAACGGCGAGTGGACGAAATGCGGGATGTAGGCCCAGAAGGTTTCATAGCCCTCCATGAAGGTCATCGCGGGGCCGAGGCTTTCGGCCTGAACGCTCATCCAGAGCGCGTTGATGTCGTCGGGGGTCAATTCGCCGTTCCGCCGCGCCTCATGCAGCTTGCACTCGAAATCGTAAAACGCGATCTGGCGCACGACCGTATTGATCATGTCCTCAACCTTGCCGGCCAGCAGGACCTTTTTCTCGGTCTGGTCCTTGGCCCCGGCAAGGAGTTTGCGGAAGGTCAGCATCTCGCCGAAAACGCTTGCGGTTTCGGCCAGAGTCAGCGGCGTTGAGGCCAGAAGTTCGCCTTGCCCCGCCGCCAGCACCTGATGTACGCCGTGGCCCAGTTCATGCGCCAGTGTCATCACGTCGCGCGGTTTGCCGAGGTAATTCAGCATCACATAGGGATGCACATCGACCACCGTGGGATGGGCGAACGCACCGGGGGCTTTGCCGGGTTTGACGCCCGCGTCGATCCAGCCGTCCTTGAAGAACGGTCCCGCCAGCTTCGCCATTTCGGGTGAGAAATCCGAATAGGCGTCCATCACGGTTTTCGTGGCCTCGTCCCAGTTGACGACCCGGCTGCTTTCCATCGGCAGCGGCGCGTTGCGGTCCCACACCTCCAGTTTGTCGAGACCCAGCCACTTGCGCTTCAGCTCATAATAGCGATGTGAGAGCTTGGGATAGGCGGCGACCACCGCGTTGCGCAAAGCCTCGACCACTTCCGGTTCAACCTGATTGGCCAGATGTCGGCCAGTCTGCGGTGTAGGCATCTTGCGCCAGCGATCCTCGATCTCTTTTTCCTTGGCCAGCGTGTTGTGAACGCGGGCGAAAAGCTTGACGTTTCCGCCAAAGACCCGCGCCAGTTCGCGGGCGGCTTTCTCGCGCAAAGACCGGTCCTGTTCCGACAGGAAGTTCAGCACCGATTCCAGGCCCATCTTCTCGCCATCGACCTCGAATTCGAGGCCCGCGATGGTTTCATCGAACAGTCGGTTCCAGGCGGCCGCCCCGACGGTCGATTGGTCGTGGAGGAACTTTTCCAGCTCGTCCGACAACTGATGCGGCCGCATTGCGCGCATCCGATCGAAGATCGGCTTGTAACGCGCAAGGTTGGCGTTCTGGGTGAACAGCTTGTCGAGTGCTGCATCCTCGATCCGGTTCAGTTCCAGCGAGAAGAACACCAGCGGAGTGGTGAAGGCGGTGATCCGGTCCTGACAGTCGGACATGAACTTGGCGCGATCTGCGTCGGTGGTTATCTGGTAGTAGCGCAGGCCCGCAAAGGACATGATCCGCCCGGCGATCACGTCAATCTTTTCGTAGCGCAGCACGCAGTCCAGCATTCCGGCAGCGTCCAGTTCCGCCAGCTTACCCTCATAATCCTTGGCAAAATCGGTGCAGGCCGCTTCCAGCCAGTCAATATCGCGTTTCAACTCCTTCGCATCGGTTGAGGCGTAGAGATCGGTCAGGTTCCAGTCGGGCAGCTTGCCCAGATCCTTGCCGCCGCCGGATTTGGCGTCGTAGGCGGGTTGGGGGGGCGAAATGCGCATTGGAACCTCTTGGATTACTGTGACCCGACAGACATAGGGCGACGGGGGCAGGGGGTTCAAGGCGGGCTTTGCCCAAATGCCGTGCAATTGCGCGAATTCCTGCGGCCCCCGGATCGTTTGACGATAAATCCGTTTCCCTTCCGGCGGGCCAGCCCCTACCATTCATCGCATGGACAAAGCTGCCACGCCCCGGTTTTTCAACGAGATGTTCGACGGCGAGACCGTGCGCCCGCCTTATCGGGGGGTGGAGGACTGGACCCGCGACATGCCGGCAGAGCTGCGCAGCCTCAAGCAAAGCGAGGCCGAGAGCCTTTTCCGCCGCATCGGCATCACCTTCGCGGTCTATGGCGAGGGCGGTGATCCCGACCGGTTGATCCCGTTCGACATGTTTCCGCGCGTGTTTTCCGCCGATGAATGGCGCAAGCTGGAACGCGGCATCAAGCAGCGAGCGAGGGCACTGAACGCGTTTCTGACGGATGTCTACGGGCGCGGCGAGATCGTGCGCGCCGGTCGCATTCCGGCGCGACTGGTCTATCAGAACGAAGCTTACGAGAAGGCGGTTTGCGGCTTTCAACCGCCGCGAGGGGTCTATAGCCACATCGTCGGCATCGACATCGTGCGGACGGGCCCGGACGAATTTTATGTGCTGGAGGACAACTGCCGCACGCCCTCTGGCGTCAGCTATATGCTGGAAAACCGAGAGATCATGATGCGGATGTTCCCGCAGCTGTTTCAGGAAAACCGCATCGCCCCGGTCGAAGGCTATCCAAGGGCTTTGCGCCGCACGCTGGCCTCTGTCGCGCCGCAGAAATGCACCGGCGAACCCAAGGTGGTGATCCTGACGCCAGGTCACTTCAACAGCGCCTATTACGAACATTCGTTTCTGGCCGATATGATGGGCGTCGAACTGGTCGAGGGGCAGGATCTGTTCGTCGAGGGTGATTTCGTCTGGATGCGCACGACCGAAGGGCCGAAAAAGGTCGATGTGATCTATCGCCGGATCGACGACGCCTTTCTTGATCCGTTATGTTTCCGGCCCGACTCGACGCTGGGCGTTCCGGGGTTGATGAATGTCTACCGCTCGGGCGGTGTGACGATCGCCTCGGCACCGGGGGCAGGAGTGGCGGATGACAAGGCGATCTACTGCTACGTACCTGAAATGATCCGCTTTTATCTGGGCGAAGAGCCGCTGTTGAACAACGTGCCGACCTGGCAATGCGGCAAGACCGACGATTGCAGATATGTGCTGGAACACCTTGCCGAGCTGGTGGTGAAAGAGGTGCATGGCTCTGGCGGCTACGGCATGCTGGTCGGCCCCTCTGCCACCAAGGCCGAGGTTGAACTATTCGCCGATAAGATCCGCGAGAGGCCGGAAAACTATATCGCGCAGCCCACGCTGGCGCTTTCGACCTGCCCGACCTTCGTGGCAGAGGGCGTGGCACCACGCCATGTCGATCTGCGGCCCTATTGTCTGGTGGGCGAAAGCATCGAACTGGTCCCCGGCGGTTTGACGCGGGTGGCGTTGAACGAGGGGTCGCTTGTGGTGAACTCGTCTCAGGGCGGCGGCGTCAAGGATACCTGGGTGGTGGCGGACTGATGCTGGCACGGACCGCAAGCAACCTTTACTGGATCTCGCGCTACATCGAGCGGGCCGAAACTAATGCCCGGCTGCTTGAAGTCGGCGCGCGCAATGCGTTGATGCCGAATATCGGCGGTGGCTATCGCAATGAATGGGAGTCGGTTGTGCAGGCCTCTGGCACCGCTGCGATCTTTGCCGAGAAATACGGCGAACCGGTGCAGCGCAATGTCGAAAGCCATCTGTTCTTTGACAGCGACAATCCATCTTCGGTCGCCACCTGCATTGAGCGGGCGCGAGAGAATGGCCGGATCGTGCGGACCGCGCTGACAACGCAGGTCTGGGATGCGCTGAATACCGCGTTTCAGGAAGTGCGGGAAATGCAGCGGACCGAGCGTAGCAAGTTGTCGCTGTCGGATCTCACTGATTGGACGACTCGCACGACAGCGCTGATCCGGGGTTCGTCGCTGGCCACGCAGTTGCGCAATGACGGGTTCGACTTCTCCAATGTCGGGCATTTTCTGGAACGCGCCGACAGCACCGCGCGGCTTCTGGATGTGAAATATTACGTACTGTTGCCGCAGGTGGGGCTGGTTGGGTCCGGGCTGGACAACTACCAATGGTCGACGCTTCTGCGTGCCATGTCCGCGCACCGGTCGTTTGGCTGGGCCTATGGCGGCGAGGTCACGCCGAAGAAAATCGCGGATTTTCTGATTCTGAACCGGCAGTCGCCGCGCTCGCTTCTGACGGCCGTCGAGGGGGTCGAACAATACCTCGGTCAGCTTGCCCGGCGCTATGGCAAGACCAGCAAGCCGCTCAGCCAGTCGCGTTCGATCCTGGCGGAGCTGGCCGAGGCCGAAGTCAGCGAGATATTCGAGGAAGGTCTTCACGAATTCCTGACCCGCTTTATTCGAGACATTGCGACCATCGGTGCAAGCGTCCACGAAACCTATCTGTCGGGGGAAGCGCGGTGAAACTGACCGTATCGCACAAATCCAACTATCTGTTCGAGCCGCCGACCCGCGGCGTGGTGCAAAGCCTGCGCCTGTCACCGTCGCTGTTTGACGGTCAGAAGGTTCTGAACTGGTCGGTGACCGTGGCCGAGGCCGAGATGGGCGCATCGTTTCGCGACGGATCGGGGGATTGGGTGCAAACGATCTCGATGCTGGGGCCGGTCAGTGAAATGACGGTCGTGGTTGAAGGCGAGGTCGAGACCACCGACCTTGCCGGGGTCCTGAAAGGGCATAAGGAAAAGGTGCCGCCGATGACCTATCTGCGCGGCACCCGCGCTACTCGGCCCGACAAGGGCTTGCGTCAGCTTGCCGAAATCGCCCTGGCCGAGAAGGCCGGAACCACGCCGTTGGAGCAAGCCCATGCGCTGTCCGCCGCGGTCGCCGATGCCATCGCCTACCGCCCTGGCGAGACCCATGCCCATACCACCGCCGCCGAGGCGCTGGAGCTGGGGCTTGGCGTTTGTCAGGATCATGCTCATGCGCTGATCGGCGTGGCCCATGCCGCCGGGCTGCCCGCGCGTTACGTCACCGGCTATCTGCATTCCACCGACGATGGCGCGGCGCACGAGGCCAGTCACGCCTGGGCAGAGATCCATGTGCAGGATTTGGGTTGGGTCGGGTTCGACGCGTCAAACCGATGCTGCCCGGATGAACGCTATATCCGGCTCGGCTCTGGTTATGACGCCTTGGATGCCGCGCCGATCCGCGGGATCACCAAGGGAAATGGCGACGAAAGCCTCAAGGTCACCGTTGCGATCCAGCAAGTCGCGCAATAATGTCGCTCGAACGATTTGCCGAAGGGGCTGCGACATGACCTATTGCGTGGGGCTGATGGTGGATGCGGGCATGGTGCTGCTTTCGGATACCCGCACCAATGCCGGGCTCGACAATATCGCGACCTATCGCAAGATGTTCACGTTTGAAGATCCCGGCGAACGGGTCATCGGGATCATGACGGCCGGGTCGCTTTCGGTCACGCAAACCGCCATGGCGCGGATTCAGGAAGCTATCGACGATCCGGAGGCCGACGATTCCACCTCGATCATGCGGGCCATAACGATGTTGCAGGTCGCCGAAATCGTCGGGCGCGAATTGGCCGACGTCACCGCAGAGGTCAGCGCCAAGATGGAACGGATGAGCCAGAAGGCTAGCGCCTCGATGATCGTGGCGGGCCAGCGGGCGGGTGGCACGATGCGGTTGTTCCTGATCTATCCGGAAGGTAACTTCATCGAGGCGACTCCGGACACGCCGTTCCTGCAAATCGGTGAGCACAAATACGGCAAGCCGATCCTCGACCGCGTGGTAAGGCAGGAAACCTCGCTGGTCGATGCGCAGAAGGCGGCACTACTTTCAATGGATTCTACCCTGCGCTCGAATCTTTCGGTCGGGATGCCGCTGGACATGACGATTATCGAACGAGACCAGTGTCGGATCTCCAGCCAGATCCGGATCGAGGCAGAAGATCAGGCCTTTGCCCGGATAAGCCGCGACTGGTCCGAAGCGCTGCGAGAGGCTTTCACCCAAATCGAGACCTATGCCGCCGAAACAGCGCGAATGGAAAGGGAAGCGTCATGAAAACTGCCGGATTCAAGAAACGCATGCTGGACGGAGACCGTCTGGTCGGCACTTTCATCAAGACCCCGGCGCATGACGTTCTTGAGGCGCTCGCGGTCTCGGATCTGGATTTCGTCTGTCTCGACGCCGAGCATTCATCGTTCGACCGCCGTTCCATGGATGCCTGCCTTGCGCTGGCGCGGGCGCTGGATTTTCCGGCGATCGTAAGGGTCGGATCGGGCAGCGCCGAAAACATCCTTCAGGCGCTCGACAGCGGTGCGGTCGGCGTCGTGATCCCGCATGTGACCGACGCCACGCGGGCGGCAGAGGTCGCCAAGGCGGCGCGCTTCGGCCTGGGTGGCCGCGGGTTTGCGGGCGCGACCCGCTGGGCCGGATTGGGCACCAAAATCAATGCCAGAGGTGTTGGCGCAATCGGCCGCCGAAACCTTTGTACTGGCACAGATCGAGGAACCCGAAGGCGTCGATGCGGCGACCGAGATTGCCGAAACCGTCGGCATTGACGGGCTGTTCATCGGCCCGTCCGACTTGTCGGTTTCCTACGGCAAGACCGACGCCAATTCGCCCGAACTCCACGCGGCATTCAAGACTGTTGGCGCTGCAGCGAAAGCCGCTGGAAAGGCCTTTGTGACCTGGGCCCCCACGGTGGAAAAGGCTGCGGAATGGCGGGGTTACGGGGTGAACATGTTCCTGATCGCCTCGGAACACAGCTGGATCACCCAAGGCGCGCGCGCAGCGGCCAAGGGTGTTCGCGATCTGGACTGAGGGTCAGCTGTTGGCCTGAAAAAACCGGTCTGCGGCATCAAAGAAGCCAGCGCGGATTTCGGGTTTTTCCATCATGATCTCGTGCTGTGCGCCATTGATCATCTCAAGCGCCCATTCGACCAGTGCTGCATGACAGAGTGGACGGGGCGGGTATCGACGACCGTCTCATCGGTGCCAAGTAGCGTCAGGGCTGGGGTTGACGGTGCCGGGCGGCGGCGCAGACGCAGCGTTTCGTGCAAAGCCTCGTTCAGCCAGCGCAGGCTGGGCCCGCCGAGCCCGAACAACGCATCGTGCTCCACATGCCGCTGCATATAGGCATACATGTCGGCATCGTCAGTCAGCATGTTGTCTTGGAAGGGCGCCAGCTTCAGGTAGGATTCGCGTTTCGTGCCGGGGGCGAAGATCTTGTCGGTCCGGACCCAGCTTGCGGTCTGGCTGAGCGTCCAGGCAACGGGTCGCAGGTAGGGCGCCATGCTGATGCCCCACATCGGTGCCGAAAAGGCAACGGCATTGACCGCCAGACCTTCATGCAGGGATCTTAGCCCGATACAGCCGCCCATTGAATGCGCGATCAGAAACCAGGGCCTCGGCAGTTCCAGCCCATCGGCCAGCGCCAGCATCGCCTTCACATCCATCTGGTAGTCGACGAAGCGGCGCACGTGACCCAGCATCGGATCGCGCGCCATTCGGTCGGCCAGGCCCTGGCCGCGCCAGTCGATCACCAGAACGCCATAGCCACGGGCGTTGATGTCGATCGCGGCGCGGCCATACTTTTCGATATATTCGGTTCGGCCCGGAAACAGCAGCACCGTGCCCTTGTTGGCCTCGCCGCTGCCCGGCCAATAGGCCACACGGATCCGCAACCCGTCGCCAGCCTTCAGCCACCAAGCACAGCCGCCTTCCGGACCTTCCGCGAGGTCATTCAACAACGGCGCAGTTTCCATGCCTCAGGCCAGCGCCGCCCCGAGTTTCATTGCCATGCCCATATCTCCATCGACTGCCAGCTTGCCGGACATGAAGGCAGCGGTAGGGTTCAGATCGCCAGCCATGATCGACTGGAAAGTTTCGGTATCGGCGGTCAGGGTGACATCGGCCTCTTCGTCGCCTGCGCGCGCGCCGTCGGCATCGATCATGATCGCGCCTTCGCCCTCGAACACGAACTTTGCCGTTCCATCCAGCCCGCCGCCCATCTTGGCATTCAGCGCCTCTACGGCGGCCGTGATAACATCGCTCATTTTTCAGTCCTTCAATTGTGACTCGATGGGATATCGCTTTTTCCCACAGCTACGCTACACTTAACTCCGTTATGAGCAGAACACAGCGTTTTCTCAATTCTACCGTTGCGACACTTTTCGCAATAGTCATGTATTCCATGCCTTTGGAAGCTCAAAGCGACTCGCTTGACGAGCTTTATGCCGAACTTGCCGATCCTGGCCTGAAGGCCTGGGAGCAGGTCGAGCAGAAAATCTGGTCGGAATGGTCGCAATCAGGCTCTCCGGCGATGGATCTGCTTCTGGACCGGGGCCGCGACGCGCTCGAGGCGGGCGATTGGGACGCAGCGATCGAACATCTGACGGCCCTGACCGACCATGCGCCGGATTTCGCCGAAGGCTGGAACGCCCGGGCAACCGCCTATTTTCAGGCCGGAAAGTACGGGCCGTCGCTGGCCGATATCCGACGCACGCTTGCGTTGGAGCCGCGCCATTTTGGCGCAATCTCGGGGCTGGCGCTGATTCTCGAAGAACTCGGTTATCCCAAAGATGCATTGAAAGCCTACCGCGAGGTCCTTGCTATACATCCCAACAGGCCCAACCTAAAAGAAGCAATCGAGCGATTGGAAGAAGAGGTGGGCGGCACCGCCCTCTAGCCTCTGGGGGGCACTATGATGGCCGAGCAGTCAAGGATCACCGCGGTCCTGGGCCCGACCAATACCGGCAAGACGCATTATGCGATTGAACGGATGCTGGGCTATCGCACCGGCATTATCGGTCTGCCTTTGCGTCTGCTGGCGCGCGAGGTCTACGACAAGATCGTCGCCTTGCGTGGTCCGTCCATCGTAGCTCTGGTAACCGGCGAAGAACGGATCGTACCGCCCCGCACACAGTACTGGGTCTGCACCGTCGAGGCGATGCCGGACGGCATCGGTGCCGATTTCGTTGCCATCGACGAGATCCAGTTATGCGCCGATCCCGAGCGCGGTCATGTCTTCACCGACCGGCTGCTGCACATGCGCGGGCAGCTTGAAACGCTGTTTCTTGGCTCTGACACGATGAAGGGCGCGATTTCTCAGTTGGTGCCCAAGGCGCAGTATGTCCACCGCGAGCGGTTCTCGCAGCTGACCCATTCAGGCGAGAAAAAGATCAGCCGGATGCCGGGACGCTCCGCCATCGTGGGATTCTCGGTCGAGAATGTCTATGCGATTGCAGAGCTTTTGCGCCGCCAGAAGGGTGGCGCGGCGGTGGTGATGGGCGCGCTTTCCCCCCGTACCCGCAATGCGCAGGTCGAGATGTATCAGAACGGCGATGTCGATTACCTTGTCGCCACGGATGCCATCGGCATGGGGTTGAACCTTGATATCGACCATGTCGCGTTCTCGTCACTCACGAAATTCGACGGTCGCCGGATGCGGTCCTTGCAACCCAATGAACTGGCGCAGATTGCGGGCCGGGCGGGGCGGCATATGAACAATGGCACGTTCGGCGTGACGGGCGATGCAGGCAAGCTGCCCGACGAAGTCGCCGAGGCCATCGTCAACCACCGCTTCGCGCCTGTTCGCAAGCTGCAATGGCGCAATAACAAACTGGCCTTCGGGTCGGTCGACCGCCTGATCGGATCGCTGGAGGCGCAGACCGATGATCCCTGGCTGACGCGGGTCCGCGATTCGGATGATCTGATCTCGTTGAAAACACTGGCGGAACTGCCCGATATCCGCGCCCGCGCCACCGCGCCGAAAGATGTTCAACTTTTGTGGGATGTCTGCCGAATCCCTGACTTTCGTGGTATATCCCATGCAGAACATGCCGGGCTGCTGGAAACCATCTTTGGCTTTCTGCATGAATTCCACCGGGTGCCGGATGACTGGCTGGCGCGCCAGATCAAACGGATCGACCGGAACGATGGCGACATTGACACGTTGTCGAAACGGCTGGCCTTCATCCGCACCTGGACTTATGTCGCGCAACGCGCCGGTTGGGTTGATGACGAAAGCCATTGGCGCGGCGAGACCCGCGCGGTAGAAGACCGCCTGTCGGATGCGCTGCATGGCGCGCTGACGCAAAGATTTGTTGACCGGCGGACATCCGTCTTGCTTCGCCGGTTAAAGCAGAAGGAGAGCCTTGTGGCCGAGGTGAACGACAAGGGTGAAGTGACCGTCGAAGAGCAATTCGTAGGGCGCCTGGAAGGCTTCCGCTTCAAGCAGGATGCAAGCGCCTCGCCCGACGAGGCCAAGACCTTGCGTCAGGCCAGCGTGCAGGCGATCCGGCCAGAGTTTCATCTGCGCGCCGACCGGTTTTATAACTCGCCGGATACAGAGATCGACTTCACCGAACAGGGTGGCCTGATGTGGGGCGAACAGGCTGTCGGCAAGCTGACTGCCGGGGCTGATCCGTTAAAGCCAGTCGTCGAGGCCTTCGTCGATGAAGAGGCCGGACCCGAGGTGATCCAGAAGGTCCAGCGCCGGTTACAACACTTTATCGACCGCAAGATCGCGACCCTGTTCGAGCCACTTTTGGGGATGAGCCGTGACGAGGCGCTGACCGGCCTTGCCCGCGGCTTTGCCTTCCGCATGGTCGAGCATATGGGCGTGATCCCGCGCGAAAAGGTCGCCGCCGAGGTCAAGGAACTGGATCAGGACGCCCGCGGCGCGCTGCGCAAGCATGGTGTTCGTTTTGGCCAGTTTACCATCTTCATGCCGGCATTGCTGAAACCCGCGCCGACACGGCTGCGGCTGCTCTTGTGGTCGCTGGCGCAGAACCTGTCGGAGTTCCCCGAGGCTCCGCCGCCCGGGCTGGTCACGATCCCGGTCGTTGATGTGCCGGATGGTTGCTACACGATGTCCGGCTATCGCCGCGCCGGTGCGCGCGCGATCCGGATCGACATGCTGGAACGCCTCGCTGATTTGCTGCGTGCAGAAGACAGTCGCGGCGGGTTCGAGGCGAAAGCCGATATGCTCTCGATCAGCGGCACAACGCTGGACCAGTTTGCCGACCTGATGCAGGGTCTTGGCTACAAGGCCGCCAAGGACGAGCGCGAGAAGGTCAAGGCGGTCGTAGCAGGCGACCCGCCCGAGCCACCGGTCGAGACCCCCGAGAAGACGCCCGAGGAAACACCGCCCGCCCCCCCGGCAGAGACACCCGTCGAGCAACCCGCAGAGGTGCCGTCGTCGCCCCCGGTCGAGATACCCGGCGATGCGCCGGTCGAAATGCCGCAGCAGATGGCCGATGTCGCGACTGAGGTCGATGAAGGTCCGGTTCTGGAAACCTTCTACACCTTCACCTGGCAGGGGAACCGTCCGGCAAGGCGCGAAGGTGGCGAGCGTCCGCAGGGGCAGGGACGCGGCAGGGGCAAACCGCAGGGTAAAGGTCAGGATCGGCCGCGCGGCAAGCCCAAGGGCCAGCGTCCAGCCGCAGGGCGACAAGCCAAAGAACTTCGCCGCCCGTCCACCGAAGAAGGACAAGATCGACCCCGACAATCCGTTCGCGGCGCTGATGGCGCTGAAAGACAAAAGCTGACTTGACCGAGCCGCGCGCGACGATCCGCATCGACAAATGGCTGTGGTATGCGCGGTTCTTCAAGACGCGGGGGATCGCCACCAAGCTGGTTGCGGGCGGCCACGTTCGCGTCAATGCCGAAAAGATCTCAAAGCCGGCCCATGCTGTTGGCGATGGCGACACGCTGACCTTTCCTCAAGGCAGTCAGATCCGGGTAGTGCGGCTTTTGGCCATCGGCACAAGGCGCGGCCCAGCGCCCGAGGCGCAGGCGCTTTACGATGATCTGACGCCACAGCAGAAGATCGTTCCACCGCCCGTCAAGACGGAAGGAAAAGGTCGCCCGACCAAGAAAGATCGCCGCGACATGCGTCTTTCCCGTGACGGCCCGCTTGAATGATCGGCGCTGACGTTCTAGCTAACGGACCAAGTGCCAAGGACAACGACCCATGACCTATATCGTCAACGACGCCTGCATCGCCTGCAAATACACAGATTGTGTCGAGGTGTGCCCCGTGGATTGTTTCTACGAAGGCGAGAACATGCTGGTGATCCACCCTGACGAGTGCATTGATTGCGGCGTTTGCGAACCCGAATGCCCCGCCGATGCGATCCGCCCCGACACAGAGCCCGAAGCCGAGAAATGGGTTGAGTTCAATCGCAAGTATTCCGAGCTTTGGCCGGTCATCATCACCAAGAAAGACCCGCTGCCGGATGCCGAGGAACGCGATGGCGAAACCGGCAAGCTGGATAAGTATTTCTCAGAGGCACCGGGCGAAGGCGGCTGACATCCTGATTCGCGTCAGGAAATGCTGCGGTTGCGGTGCTGCGCATGCAAAATGGCTTTAAATCACTGTGAATTAAGCCTGAATAGGCGCGGTCTGCGCGACCCGCTATGATTCAGGCCAAAATTATGGTATTGTGTTGCTAGACAATTTTGGGGACCTGATCCAGACCGTCGGCAAACTCCGCTGCGGTAGGGTGTAAATGCGACAGGAAATAGACCGCCTCGGGGGAATGGACAAGTTCCCGCGCGGCTTCTGGCGCACAAAAATCGGGTCGTAGATGAGGACACCGGACTAAATGAGCAAAACAAGAAAGATGGACTTTCACCCGAACGAATTCGTGGTCTACCCGGCGCACGGCGTTGGCAAGATCGTATCGATCGAAGAGCAGGAGATCGCAGGCATCACCCTGGAGCTGTTCGTGATCTCGTTCGAGAAGGACAAGATGACCCTTCGCGTTCCGACGCACAAGGCAACCGAAGTCGGCATGCGCTCGCTGTCGTCGCCAGATGTGGTGACCCGCGCGATGACCACGCTGAAAGGCAAGGCCAAGGTCAAGCGCGCGATGTGGTCGCGCAGGGCGCAGGAATATGAGCAAAAGATCAATTCCGGCGACCTGATCGCGATTGCCGAGGTCGTGCGCGACCTGCACCGCACCGACGATCAGCGCGAGCAGAGCTATTCCGAGCGTCAGCTTTACGAAGCAGCCTTGGAGCGTTTGACCCGCGAAGTCGCGGCCGTCAGCGGGGGCGATGAGATCGATGCGCAAAAGCAGGTCGATGACGTTCTGATCTCGCGCGTCGCCGCTTAACTCTGATCACAACTGATTTCAAACGCCGTCCCTCGGGGCGGCGTTTTCGTTCATGCCACAAGCGCGGCGAATATCATCAGCCCGGCAACCTCGGCAAGCTGCTGTGTCGCACCCAACACATCTCCGGTCTGTCCGCCGATCTTGGTCAGCGCCAGCCGCCCCGCTGCCCAGGTGACTGCAGCAATGCCGAGTGCGCCCGCCAGAGCGGCGAAGCCAGAGACCAGCAACGCCACCAGCAAAGCCATCGCCGATGCCAAGAGCACGCTGTCGCGAACCGGTCGGCCGGTCCGGTCCGATAATCCGCCGGGCCGTGCGCCCGGCAACTTCCACATCAGCGCCAGCATCGGCACCCGCGACAGCGCCGCCACCGCGACCAGAGCGCCAAGATAGGTTTCCGCCTGCATCAGCGCCACGATCGCAGTCCATCGCACCAGCAAAGACAGCACCAAAGCCACCACGCCATAGGTGCCGATCCGGCTGTCGGCCATGATCTCCAGCCGGCTTTCGGGCGTCCAGCCGCCCCAGAATCCGTCTGCACAATCGGCCAATCCGTCTTCGTGCATGGCGCCGGTCAGGACCACCATCACTGCAAGCACCAGCGCGGCTGATAACGCAGCGGGCAAACCGAGCGCGACAGCCAGACCGCCGGTCGAACCCGCGATTAGCGCCACCAGCGCGCCTGCCAGCGGCCAGGCCCAGCCTGCCCTGACGCCACGCGTGCCAGAACTGACCACAGGCAACCGGGTCAATAGGCCGATGGCCTCGGCAATGTCGTGGCGTTTGATGTGGGTCGTGTCGCTTTCTGTCATGAGGGCGGCCTTTCCCGGCTCTTGCCATTTCGGCCCCAGCGATAAAGACAACGGAACACAGTTTCAAACGAAAGAGCCCCGATGACCGACCGCGCCTTCACGACGCTCGCCGAGTTTCGCGTCGCCCTTGCCAGCCAGCCCGCGGCAGATGCCGCAGCGATCGAAGCGGCCCGCGACCGTAACGGCCAATTGACCAAGCCGCCCTCAGCCCTCGGCCGGCTGGAGGAGTTGGCGATCTGGTTCGCGGGCTGGCGCGGGACCGCGCGTCCCCGGTTGGAGCATCCGCAAGTCATCGTGTTTGCAGGCAATCATGGTGTCACTGCCCGTGGTGTCTCGGCCTTTCCGGCAGAGGTCACCGCGCAGATGGTCGCGAATTTTCAGGCGGGCGGGGCCGCGATCAACCAGCTTGCCAAGGCTTTCGGCGCAAGGATCGATGTCCATGCGCTAGATCTTGATCGCCCGACGGCCGATTTCACCCAAGGACCCGCGATGAGCGAGGCCGAGGTGGCGGCGGCACTGAGCGCAGGCTGGAACGCGGTCGATCCTTCCTCTGACCTCTTGGTGACCGGAGAGATGGGGATCGGCAATACGACCTCTGCTTCTGCCATTGCCACAGCCCTATTCGGCGGCGACCCCGCCGACTGGACCGGTCGCGGCACCGGCGTCGATGATCATGGTCTGGTCCTGAAAACTCAAATCGTCCGCGAAGCCTTGGACCGCAACCCTGATCGCGATCCGATGGCCGTGCTGCAAAACCTCGGCGGGCGGGAGCTGGCGGCGATGGTGGGGGCCATCGCCCGCGCCCGCGCCGAGCGCATTCCGGTGATCCTCGATGGTTTCATCTGCACCGCCGCAGCCGCCACGCTGGCGCGCGCGCAACCCGGTGCGCTGGACCACTGCGTTGCGGGCCATGTCTCTGCCGAGGGAGCGCATCAGCCGATGCTGGAAGAGCTGGGGCTGATGCCCCTGCTGAACCTCGGGATGCGGCTGGGCGAGGGGTCAGGCGCCGCCCTGGCGATCGGTATCCTGAAGGGGGCGATCGCCTGTCATTCCGGCATGGCGACGTTTGCCGAAGCAGGAGTGTCGGACGGCTAGCCTAACGGCGCTTGCGTTTTGGCCGGTCCTCGGTTCCGGTTTTCTTCACGTCCTCGATCTGCGACAAGAGCTCTGTCTCCAGATCCTTGTCCAGCTCGCGCGACTTGGCGACATATGCCTGATTCTCAGATATCGGCACATTCGGATCCCAAAGCTGCGCGAGTTCCAGAAGTGCGACCCGATCCATGTGAAAGAACGTCTCTTCCGCCGTGGCGGCCTCATATTCTGAAAGTCCTACGTTTTCAAGAACATAGCGGCCAGCGCGCAGCGAGCTGTCGAACATCTCTCGCACGATGTCATTGGCCCCGGCGGCATAAAGCTGGAAGACGTGCAGTCGGTCAAAGGCCCGCGCTACGATATGCAGATCGGGCCGGGCCTTGCGGGCATAGGCCACCAGCTTGACCGCCGCCTCGCGGTCATCAAGCGCCACGACCAGCACCTTCGCCTCTTTCAACCCTGCTGCATGCAGCAGCTCTGGCCGCGTCGGGTCGCCGAAATAACCCTTGAAGCCGAATTTCCGCATCAATTGGATAGTTTTCAGATCGTGATCGACCACCGTCGTTGGAAAGCCCGACAGCTGCACAAGCCGGTTGACCACCTGCCCAAAGCGTCCGATCCCGGCGATGATCACCGGGCCGGATTCGTCGATCTCGTCATCGGGCGTCGTGTCGACGATTTCTGCCATCCGTTTCGAGAGATACTCGTAGAGGATGAAGAACAGCGGCGTCAGCAACATCGACATCGCCACGATCACCAACAGCATTTCGCCCATCCGGAACGGTAGTACATCCTGCTGCACCGAGAACGACACCAGCACGAAGCCGAATTCGCCGGCCTGCGCCAGACCGAGTGTGAATAGCCACAGGTTGCGGCGGCGAAGCCGGAAGATCAGACCGAGCGCGAACAGGATCACGCCCTTGAGCAGCATCACAGCAAGCGTCAGGCCGAAAACCGTCAGCGGCCTGTCAATGATCACCGAAAAGTTGATCCCGGCCCCGACGGTGATAAAGAAAAGACCCAGCAACAGCCCCTTGAAGGGTTCCAGATCGCTTTCCAACTCGTGCCGGAATTCAGAGTTCGCCAGCACCACGCCCGCAAGAAACGTTCCAAGCGCAGCTGAGAGGCCGACAAGGCTCATCAAAAAGGCGATGGAGACAACGATCAGCAGCGCGAATGCGGTGTGGAGTTCGCGCAGGCGGGCTGCGTTGATGAAGCGGAAAACCGGCGGAAAGGCGTAGAGCCCCAACACGATCACCAGGCCAACCGCACCCAGCGTGACCAGCGCAGCACCCCAGCCGGGAAGATCGGCGACAAACGTCACGGCGACCTTGTGCATCTCTTCGGCGGTCGGCCCGACCGCGCCGCCGACCGTTGCATGGGCATCTGCCTCGGCCCCTTGCCCTGCCTCGGGCTTGAAGACCGAGCGGCCAATGGCCAACAGCGGCAGGCCGATGAGCATCGGGATCACCGCGATATCCTGGGTCAGAAGTACCGAAAATGCAGATCGCCCGCCCGACGTGCGCATAAGCCCCTTTTCCGACAGCGTCTGCAGCACGATTGCGGTCGAGGACAAAGCGAAGATCATGCCGATTGCCAGCCCCTCGTTCCACGGCAGTCCCAATGCTATTGCGCCGCCCATCACCGCCAGCATCGTTAGCACGATCTGCGCCCCGCCCAGCCCCAACAGCCGGTGCCGCATGTCCCAGAGCGCGCGCGGTTCCAATTCCAGACCAATCAGGAACAGCATCATCACCACGCCGAATTCGGCGAAATGCCGCAGATCCTCGCTTTCGGTGCCCACAAGCCCCAGAAGCGGGCCGATCACGATTCCCGCGGTCAGGTAGCCCAGCACCGATCCCAACCCCAACCGCGCGGCAATCGGCACCGCTATGACGGCGGCGGCCAGATAGATCGTGGACTGAAACAGGAAGCCTTCCAATGGTCTCTCCTAGGTGGGCAGCGGCGCGTCGGGTTTGAACTGATCCATTACGATCTGGCTTTGCACCCGCGCCACTGCGGGATGCGGCAACAGAACCTGATGGATCAGTGTATTGAGCGCGGCAAGATCTTCGCAATAGACACGCAACAGATAATCCGCCTCGCCGGTCAATGTCCACGCGCTGATGACCTCGGGGCGCAGTTCGACGATCCGGGCGAAGGTTTTGACCTGATCGGGCACGTGGGTCGCCATCTGCACCTGCACGAAAGCCTGCACCGCAAGGCCGAGCTTTCCTGGGTTCAGCCGTGCGGCATAGCCCTTGATGAAGCCTTCCGCTTCCAGCCTTTGCCGCCGTCGCCCGGCCTGGCTGGGCGACAGGTTCAGAAGCTCGCCGAGTTCCTGGCTGGTCAGATGTGCATTCTGCTGCAAGGCGGCCAGAAGCCGGCTGTCCGTTTCGTCAAGCTTGGTGCGGATATCCTGCATGAAGTCAGAGCATAGCGCAGATATCCCGCAAAGATAACCCGTAAAACCCCGACAAATGCGCGGATTAATTGCTTCTGATGCGGTAGAATCTACAGACGCGCGCAAACAGGAGGATCACAATGGGCCCGTTTCCCCACAACGCCCCGAAAGCCACGATCACCAAGGACAATCCGGCCGGCACCGACGGCTTCGAATTCGTCGAATTTGCGCATGAAGATCCGCAGGTGCTGCGCGATCTTTTCGCCCGGATGGGCTATGAGCACACAGCGACCCACAAGACCAAGGCCGTCGAGCTTTGGCAGCAGGGCGATATCACCTACATCCTGAACGCCGAACCCGGCAGTTTCGCCGCGGGTTTCGTCGCCGAACATGGCCCCTGCGCGCCTTCGATGGGCTGGCGGGTCGTCGACGCGAACCATGCGTTCAAACATGCGGTGTCCAAGGGTGCTGATGCCCTATGAGGGCGATGACAAGACCATCGATGTCCCCGCCATCGTCGGCATCGGTGGCAGTCTGATCTATTTCATCGACAAGTATTATGAGGCCAACCCCTATAACGAGGAATTCGACTGGGTGTCGAAGGCGCATCCCGAAGGCGTCGGCTTCTACTACCTCGATCACCTGACCCACAACGTCCACAAGGGCAACATGGATGTCTGGTTCGACTTCTACTGCAAGATCTTCAACTTCAAGGAAATCCGGTTCTTCGATATCGAGGGCAAGTTCACCGGCCTGCTGTCGCGCGCGCTGACCTCGCCTTGCGGGCGCATCCGCATCCCGATCAACGAGGATCGCGGCGACAAGGGGCAGATCGTCGAATACCTCAAACGCTACAAGGGCGAAGGCATCCAGCATATCGCGGTCGGCGCCAAGGATATCTACAGCGCCACCGATGCGATTGCCGAGCGTGGTGTCAAATTCATGCCCGCCCCGCCCGACAGCTACTACGAGATGAGCCATGACCGCGTGGTGGATCACGAAGAGCCGATCGAGAAGATGAAGAAGCACGGCATCCTGATCGACGGCGAAGGCGTGGTCGATGGCGGCGAGACGCGGATTTTGCTGCAGATCTTCTCGAAAACCGTGATCGGGCCGATCTTCTTCGAATTCATCCAGCGCAAGGGCGATGACGGTTTCGGTGAGGGCAATTTCCGCGCGCTTTTCGAATCCATCGAACAGGACCAGATCGACAGGGGGGTTCTGGTCGGCGATTAATCGGTTGCCCTTGGGGCTGACCGCCGGGGGCGGGGAGGCGATCTTTCTAACAAAAGATTGTGCCTCCGGCGGGGATATTTTCAAGACAATGAAGGAGAGGTTCAGCCTTTCGGCATGGCCAAGGTGACCTTGCGGCCGCGCTTGACGTAAAGCACCTCACTGGAGCCGATGGCGGCGACCTGACCGCCATCGATACGGTCGCCGACCTGCACCTTGACGTATTTCCCGCTGGAAAGCCTGATCAGCGCCCGCCGGTTCGAGGATGAGCCGTAAACGCCGATCAGGTTGATCTTGCCGAGGTTGATGGCATTCTTGACGGTCGCCTCTTTGGCTACACTTGCGCGGGTCGGCACCGCGGGTAGCTTTGGCGCTGCCACGGTGGCGGCAGAGGTCAGCACCGGTTCGTCCTCAGCCTCCTCGCCCTCTTCACTCTCATCAGGAGCCGAGGCCTGTGCTTCCGCGACTGCCTTTTCGACGATGCGAGAGAAATCCGTTGGGCGGGAGGCCGGTGAGGGTGAATTCAGGACCGCCAGCTTCGTCGGTGTCTCATCGACGGCGGCGTCGCTGTCTTGGGCTGAGGCCGGGCGCGGTGCCGGACGTATTGCGGCAAGCTGCGACAGCGTGCGTCCGCCAAGGCGCGCCTTTTGGTTTTCCTCTGCCAGATTGTCTGGGCGTGCCCTCGGCCGGAACCCGGCCAGCCGGTCGGTCGGCTCTGCTGGTTCCTGCGTCGCGCTGCCCGGCCGCGCGGCGGGAATCCGTGACGGTTTGCCTGCAAAGACCATCACGCCGTCCGGCGTCAGCGCCCCATCGGGCAGAGCGCGTACAAGACCGTTATCATCCAGGTCAAAGGTCGTTCCCACAGGTGTCGGCGATGTCATGGCCTGCAGTTCAGCATCCGGAAGTGCCAGATCGACGCCGGGCAGGGCCACCGCATCGTGACTGACGACTACCGGGTCGATCGAGGCAATGTAGAGATCGTCGATCTGGTCACTGTCGGGATCAATCGGGGCGGTTGGTGCAAAAGGCCAAAGCCCGGTTTCAGCATGGATCGCGACGGCCTCTTGCAGCGAAATGCCGGTTTCGGCCGTTGTGCCGCTCTCGGTCGGGTCAGCCTCTGGCGGAGCGACCTTTGATGTTGTCTCTGTCTCCGCAGGTTCAGAGGGTCCGAACAGACGCGAAAGCACGGTTTCGTCACCGAGCACCAGGTTCGACAGCAATCCTGCGGCAAGCAGGGCGGCAATCAGGGCCAATGTCAGGATCAGGCCCAGATAGCGCCGTCGTTTCCGTGCAGGTTTCCTGGCGCCGAACACCGTCGTCTCTCTGGCGATGGTAAGCGATGGGCGGGCGGGTTCTTCTGCTGCCGTTGACGGAAACGGCGGCTTTGCGGCGACGGACGACGGGGCCGCGTTCAGCTTCAGCGCGGTACGGGACGCGGTCCTGGCTGTGACCAGCGGTGTGATCTCCTGCTCGTCCCCCACAATGTCGGGCGCGGTGACAGAGAGATGTGTGACCTCGACATTGCGCGAAGCACCCCCAAGCAGGGGCAAGCTATCGTTCTTCGCAGACGGCGCGCCGCCGGGTTGAAACGCGATGCGGGTGGGGATGTTTTCCAGCCGAAGCGGGGCCAGGTCGGCAACCTCACCCGCGCGGCTCGTAGAAAATGCCACCGCCGGACCGTCGGGTGGCGGATCAGATGCGTTGGAAGGCTCTGGCCCGTCGACGTCGGCTGTCGCTTGCGAGGCATCACCTGCCGCACCTGACGGCTTGGCCGGACCGTTTGCCCTGAGGTCGGCAACCTCGCCCGCGCGGCGGGTCGAGAATGTGATCTCTGGGCGTTCGGGTTCTGGATCAACTAGGTCGGCAGGTTCCGACCCGGCCATCTTGGCTGGCGCCTGCGGGATATCACCTGCCGGATCCGCGGGCTCGTGTGCGTCGACAAATATGTTCTCGGCCTGCTCTGCCAGCGTCTCGGGGTCGAGCGGCTTTGCGGTGACCTGCGCCGGCCCGATGATCGTCACGGCCTCGGTATCGCGCTCCACCGTCTCGTCACCGGCCAAAAGCCCTTTGGCCAACTTTGTGGTGCCAAACCAGGGTTCACCAAGGAAATCGCCGGTTTGGGGCGCGGCGACGAACGAGACCGGGTTGAAGCGGTGCTCGGTCGCGAACGCCTCGGCTTCTTCCAGCGTTAGCGACGCAATGACTGCGACCTTGGCCATGCCATCGCCCGCATCGCTCCAGTCGAAGGCCAGATCATCCAGTGCGTAGGGCGTGGTGCCGTCGAGCGCTGCACGGATCGCCACGCGCCGTGCGCCGGGCGTGTCGCCGGGGGCAAAGACGTCGCGAAACAGAATTTGCGAATTCGGGATGATCAGCTTCGTTGCGAACTGCCCGCCGGCCATTTCCGTGGCGGTCCGCCGCAGATAACGCAATGTCGTGGCAAGGTCTGGATCGTCCAGCGAAACTTCGCCGACAACGCGCCATCCGCCCGTTGCCCGAAGCAAAAGGCCTATGCCGTCATGACTAAGCTTCAGGGCGAAATTCGGTCTCATCCCACGGGTCTATCACATGAAAGGGTGCGTTTAGCAGCCGGGCTGCGGTTGCAGAAACCCTATAGCAGAATTTCGCCCAAGGAAAGTCGTGCTGCCGAAACGGCGCTTGCTGCGTGCGAAGGAAAAAGCAACTATCGGCAAGGGCTTGCCGAGGGAAAATCATGCCGAACATCTATCGTCTTTTGGTTGCAATCTGCTTTCTGTTAGTCGCCTTTCCGGCGGTGTCCGCTGGCCGCATCACCGTCGTCGGAGAGGGAAGCGTCAAGACCGCGCCCGATATGGCGACGATCAGCCTTGGCGTCACGTCAGAGGCCAAGACCGCCGCCGATGCGCTGTCGGAAAACACTGACGCCACGGCTTCGGTGTTGGATCGGGTATCCGCAGCCGGCATCGAATCGCGCGATGTGCAAACCAGCGGTTTATCGCTGTCGCCGAACTGGGCGCATAACAACACTGATGGCACATCCAGCATCGTCGGTTTTGTCGCCAACAATCAGGTAACGGTCCGGGTGCGTGACCTGTCGCTGCTGGGCGGCATCCTGGACGATGTCGTGCGCAACGGCGCGAACACATTCAACAGCCTTACGTTCGGCCTGCAGAACCCCGATCCGGTGATGGACGAGGCGCGAAAGGCGGCCGTCGCCGAGGCGCTACGCAAGGCCGAGCTTTATGCCGCCGCTGCCGGGGTGACTCTGGGACCGATCGCTGAACTGACGGAAAGCGGTGGGCCGGCGCCTCAGCCGATGTTCCGCAGCGCCGGGGCGATGACGGAAAGTGATGTGCCGGTTGCCGAGGGTGAGCTATCCGTCGGCGCGACGATTACCGTGGTCTTCGAGATCGTGGAGTGAATAAGGGCGGCCGGATGCGGCCGCCCCCAAGTCGCAATCATGCGGTGGCTTTGGCCAGTGCCTGATCAAGGTCCGCGATCAGATCGTTGGCATCCTCGATCCCGATCGAAAGGCGGACCATGTTCGGCGAGGCCCCCGCAGCCTTCTGTTGTTCCTCGGTCAGTTGCCGGTGCGTGGTTGAGGCGGAGTGGATGATCAGCGATCTTGTATCGCCAAGGTTGGCGACATGGCTGAAGATCTCGACGGCATCGACCAGCTTTACGCAAGCCTCATAGCCGCCCTTGATCGCGAAGGTGAACAGGGCCCCTGCGCCGCGCGGACATATCTTCTCGATCCGCTTGTAATAGGGCGAAGAGGGCAGACCGGCATAGGTGACGGAGTCGACCCGCGGGTCGTCTTCCAGCCATTTCGCGACGGTCTTGGCATTTTTCACATGCCGCTCCATGCGCAGGCTCAGCGTCTCGATCCCCATAAGTGTGTAATGCGCCGCCTGCGGGTTCATCGTCATGCCAAGATCGCGCAACCCGATGGCGATGCCATGGAAGGTGTACGCCAGTGGTCCGAAGGTTTCGTGGAATTTCAGCCCGTGATAGGCGGGTTCAGGTGCCGAAAGCGATGGAAACTTGTCGCTGGCCGACCAGTCGAACGTGCCGGAGTCCACGACACAGCCGCCCGTCACCGTGCCGTTGCCGGTCAGATATTTGGTGGTCGAATGAACGATCAGCGAAGCGCCGTGTTCGAACGGGCGGCAGAGATAGGGCGTGGCCGAGGTGTTGTCGACAATGAGTGGAATGCCCGCGTCATTCGCGATCTTCGCCAAGGCGTCGATATCAGTGATATAGCCGCCCGGATTGGCGATCGACTCGCAGAAGATCGCGCGGGTATCGTCGTCAATCGCCGCCTTGACCGCGTCGAGATCGTCAGTGTCGACGAATTTCGCCGACCAGCCGAAGCGCTTGATGGTCTGGCCGAACTGCGTGACCGTGCCGCCATAAAGCCGGTTTGACGAGACCACGTTACGCCCCGGCGCCATCAGCGGGAACAGCGCCATGATCTGCGCCGCATGGCCCGAAGAACAGCAGACCGCGCCGACGCCGCCTTCGAGCGTGGCGATGCGTTCCTGCAGAACGGCAACCGTCGGATTGGTCAGGCGCGAATAGATGTATCCGACTTCCTGAAGGTTGAACAGGGCCGCGGCGTGTTCGGCGTCGCGGAACACATAGGCCGTCGTCTGGTAGATCGGTGTCTGCCGCGACCCGGTGGCGGGATCGGGCCGGGCGCCGGCGTGGACTCTGCAGAGTGTCGAAGCCGTAGGTGGGGGCCGTCGGACATGGGTGTCTCCCTTAAGTGCTTTGCGCTCAGGTTTAGGGCGGGGGTCGGCGCGCCACTGCAACCGCAGTCAGCGCATCCAGAAGCCGGCCGTCTTGATCCGGTTGCGGATCACCTGTTCGCGGCGCGGCAGGTCGGTCGCGGTCAAACAGCGCCCGCACCTTGGTGCCGCGATTCTGGATAGACCATCCGCTTGATCGGGTCGTATTGCTTCAGACACCTTCTTGATCTTGTTCGGTGCGGCTATGACTTCGTCCAGCTCGATTAACCACGTGATCGCTTTCGCGCGCGTAAAGCAGCGGGAAAAGACGGTAGTGGCAGCTGACCTCGCCGTCCAGCAGTCCCTCGGGGATCGTCTGCCGTGCCGCCACCGAAGGAATGGATCACCAGCGGCAGCGCGACCTGATCGAGCCAGGGATCGAGCGTCTGCGCGGCCAGCGCCTCGCCGCGGATCGGAGCGGATCGCCAGCGCATAGTCCAGAAACCGCTGGCCGAATTCATGCGGGCAGCGGAAAGAAGAACCACCCAGCGTTGAAATAGAGATAGCGTCGCCAGTATTCGTCGGGCTGCGTGAGATCGAGCGTGCTTTCGAACTCCAGCCCGAACCGGTCGTAAAGCGATTTCCAGATCCCGGTATAGCCCGGCCCGTAAAGCTCGGTCTCGGGCCAGGTGCCTTCCACGCCGCAAGCGAGGCGAGGGACGGTCGAAATCGAACGGAACATCGCTGAGATCGCCGGTGACCAGCGTATCGGTGTCGAAGAACACGAAGGGTTCGTCCTTCGGCATCGCCAGCAAGCGCCTCGATCTTGTTGCCATAGGCGTATTTCTCGCCGAAATGCCGCGATGCGAAGGGCAAGATCTCGGCCCCATACGTGTCAGTCAGAAGCGCACGCACGGCGTCGTTGCGGATCCGCGGATCGTGTTGCCATTCTTTGCCCGGCTGAGGTTCCGCGACGAAAAGCCGCCCCGCAAAATCCGGGTCGGAATGCCGTAAAGAGGCGGCAAACAGCACCGCTTCATACATCAGCCGACCCTGCTGGCCGACGATCATAACATTGAAGGGTTTGGATTTTCGGGGCGTCTTCGCCATACTTCCGTTGCCTGCTGTTTGCCGGCACTATAGGCGCAATCGCCGCCTTGTACATGCGGCCTCAACGGCGGGGATCACGATGGGCGACATTCTTGACGAGACCGACAGCGAAGCCCCGCCAGCGGGCGTCAGCGCCCCGGTTGCGGCACTTTGGTGGCTGGCCAGAGGCGGCTGGAAAACCGGTCCGGACTGGCACCGTGCCCACGATCTTTGTCAGCAGAACGAGGGCGACAATGCGCACGATTGGGTGCATGCTCTTGTGCACCGTATCGAAGGCGACACGCAGAATGCCGATTACTGGTACCGCCGGGCGGGCGAACGGCCAGAGCATCAGGATGTCGCCCGAGAGGCGCGTCATATTCTGAAAACGCTGCAAGGCTAAATGTCGCGCTGATTGACCGGAAGTTCTTTAGGCGCCCAGCAACGGCAACCAGGCATCGGGCAGGGCGCGTCAACCGGCGAGGATTTTCCAGGCCGCAAGGATCTCGCTCAGTTGTTCGGGATGATAGGCGAACAGTATCGTCTCTTTGTCGGTAACGACGACGCCGCACGAGCCCAGATCCCCCAACACACTGTCAAGGCAGGTTAGCACCGGGTTCTTTTCTGCCGGATAAAGCCGGGCATGGGCTTCGCGGTATTCCGGCACCTGGCTGTCGCCGATCCGCGTCAGTTCGGCGACAATATCCTGAGCGCCCGCAGATATTACAGCGCCGCCATTGGCAATCCGCAGGCTGCCAAACACCGCGGCACCGCAATTCGTCAGGAACCCCTCGATCGTGGTCGGCGGTTCGGCGGAAAGATCGATGTTCCAGTGCGATGCCAGCGCTTGGGCTGACAGACCGGCTTCGGCACGCTCGCCCAGCCTGGAAGGGTCTGCGCTGCGGACGGTCAGGACCGGATCTCGCCGCCCCAGATCGGTGAAGATGCGCGCCACATCCTGCAAGAGTTGATCGTTCTCGGCGTCAAGAACTTTGCCGGTGGCCACGGAAGCGCCTTCGATATCGGCAGAGACAGATGTCAGCCCCTGCAACCGCCGCCCGCCGACAACCGCCGCGACATGCGATGCCCCCGCAGAGAAAGTCAGCGTTCGTTGCAGTACCGTGTCGTCAATTTCCCGCAAGACGGCAACAATCGGAACCGGCGCGCCCCGGCGCGAAATCACGCGGCCGCCTGACACGAAGACCTCGTCCCTTGAGGCCAGCTTGGCAAGCTTGGCCAGAAGCGCCCTGTTATCCGTCACGCCGGTGGTCCTGAAGGGGATGGGGTCATTCGCAGGTCACGCGCCGCCGCTAATTCTCTGCAGACAGGGCCGGGCCTCTGCCAGAAAGGCCGGAACGTCCACCTCTGTGCTGCAAACGCAGCAAAGAACATCGGATGGTTCCAGCTCCGCTCGCAGAAAAATACTTATGCTGTCGCGGCTTGCATGAAGCGCTGTACTGCAGGTGGCGTCGCCAAGAGGCGGCTGGTCTGCCTCGCCAAGGGTCAGCGCAGCCTCGGAGCAAAGCCGGTCAAGCGCTTCGCGAGATCGGGTGTTGGATGAATTGGTCACAAGGACCATTTTGGTCGCGAGATCAGCGAAGGCCAGGGTATCGCACCCCGGAAACCTGCTGCTTAGCGCGTCCAATTCATCCGAAGCCATCGCGCAAACCCATCTTACACACCCGTTCCACTTGTTAACTATGCGAAATAGTGCAGATGGGAAAGGCTATGCAAGTCCGGTCTTGTCAGGCGCTGCGGTGCTGTGGGCGGTGCCGCTTTCGTCCTCGACCGACTCGGCCAATGCGCTGGGTCCGTCGAAAACCGATCGCAGCGCGCCGGGTTCAGCCGAATTAGGCGTTGGACGCCCGCGGCTGCTGTCCGGATGTGTCATCTCGACGATCTTGTTTGCAGAGGTCGGGTCCGCCGGTCGCCTTGGCCGCGCACCGCGGGAATTGCCCTGCGGCGTCACGCGGCGGGGCGAGACATGTGGCGCGGCAGGTTCCGGGTCGTCGACCTTTGTTTTGAGCGTCAATGGCGTGATCGTCGGTGACTGCGGGGCCGCTGAACTGACAGCCTCGGCCGCTGCGCCGGTCTGTTTACCGACCGCAGAATAGGCCATGCTGTCGGTGGCGCCGACGGCCCCCCCAAGGTCTTCGACCAGTGCGATCAGATGGTCAGAGAAGGCCGCGCCGCCGCTGGCTTCCCACTTCTGCTGGTCGTCGCCGGAGGCAAGCGCCTGCGTCAGTGAGATCGGAAATGTCCCGCCGAAAAGCCCGTCGGTCTCGCGTTTGACGCGGGCCATAACGCGCGCCTTGTCATTATCGCTGTTCAGTTTGTCGAACCGGGTGATCAGCAGGATGCTTCGCTCGCGGATTTCTTCGGGGATATCGTCCCAGACCGCCGCCTCTGACTGACGCCAGGCCTGAGTGGCATGTGTACACCAGATCACTACATCGACCTCGTTCAGCACCCGTTCCCAGACGTCAGAGGACATGTTCGGATCGGAAATGCCGGGAAAATCGATAAGATCGCAAAGCTCAAGGATGTCGGATTCGAAAAACAGCCGAATGACCCGCGTCTCGTTGACCGGAACCTGTTCCAGGCGATCAAGCGATATCGGTTCGTGCGACCCGTCGACATCGACGCGGTAAGGGGCCTCGGTGCCATGCGAGATCCAGACCGGCGACAGCCTTGTCGCCGTCACTTTTTCGGGCAACGGCCTGGCGCCAAGCAACAGGTTGGAAAGCGTGCTTTTTCCGGCACTGAACTCTCCCATGAGGCCGATACGGGGTTTGCGGGATCGAGTGGCAACCGCCGATTTCAGGTTAATCTCATTCATCGTTCTTTTCCTCCAGCGGCTGGGCACCCCGAACGCTCAGTTCGGTGAAGATGATGTCGAACTGCCGGTTTCGCTCTTCCTGAGCGGTAATGCTGAACAGGCTGTTCAGATCACTCAGATCGACCTGCGTCTTTTCGCTGACATCGGTCAGGATGCCGCGCTGCTCGGACAGGAAACTGCGCAGTTCCTGTTCCGCCATATTGCGGATCTCTGCGGCCTGCCTGACCTTCAGCTCATTTACGATCGGGGCGGTCTCGGCCTCGATCAGTTCGTAGAACCCGCTGGCATAGGCGCGGAAGCCCTTGCGCCGTTTCCACCAGCCCTTCCACCAGGAGGTCTGCAGATCAAGCGCGATGGTTTGGCCGAGCGAGACGGGGGCCGGAATATCGGGAGCGACGGGCGGCGAGATCGAGAAATTCTCGACAACCACGTCAAAGGTCTTCTGGTAGGTCGCCGTCAGGTCCGATGCAGTGGTGGAATAGACCTGCTCGCAGGCTGCCATGAAGTTGCGGCGCATGACCTGATAGCTGGTGCGCAGCAGCATCCGCAGCCCGTCGGGGCTATAGTGCCAGACCTCGTTCTCGCCGTTCTTCTCAAGATGCTGCAGCAGCGACTCCAGCGCCCGATCAAGAAAGCGCTTGTGCGACTGGTCGATCCGGGTCGAGAACTTGCCAAAGACCGTGTCCATATGATCGTTGAGCGATTTGACGCAATTCGCCTCTAGCTGATCGAGATGAGCAATCAGCTCGGAATGTTCGATCATGCCGACATCGTCGCCCTCAAGGCGCATCGAAACGATGGCGTTCGAGGCCCGCAGGCCGCTCAGCTGGTTCAGCGCGCGCTTTCGCACCGAAGACAGCAGTTCGGCACCGGCGCCTTCCGCGATCCGTTCCGACAGCGCGTCGAAAAGCTCCGGGATGCCTGAAAGGATCCAGACCATGGCGTTCACGCTTTCGCCGCTGTCCTCCTCGTTCAGCACCGCCTCGGCATAGTTGAACAACGCATCGGCGCTGTCGCTGACGATGTCTTGCAGGTTCTCACTGAGCGCGAGATTGGCCCAATAGGCGCTGCCGAAGATGATCTCGGGGTTTTCCGGACCGTCATGCGTCGAAAGGGTCTGAAGGATGCTGTCGCGGATCTCGGGGATTTGCTGGGCGGGGTCGGACAGTTCGTCGATCCGGTTGACGAAGATCACAACCTCACGCGATTTGACATTTGAAATCAGGCGGATAAGGCCCATATCCATCGAGCTGAGGGCCTGATGGGCAGACAGAACGACCACACAGATCCGGCTGTCGCGCAGGGATTTGATGGTGATCTGCTCTCGCATCATGAAGGTGTCGTTGACGCCCGGCGTGTCGCGGATGCACAGCGGGATAGGCAGGCTCGACGCGGTCAGATAAAGGTCGGCCGATTTGGTGATATCGGCGAACCGGCCGCGCTGCGTATCTTCGTCCAGATCTTCGAAATCGTCGCCCATGCAGACATAGCGCTGCACCAGTTCGTCGCTGACATGTTCGTAATTGTGCTGCTGCCCCAGCAGCAGTTCGAATTTCCGGCCCAGCCGCGTGCGGGTCTTTTCGCGCATTTCGCTGATCTGGGCGTGGATTTTCTGCAGCTCTTCGTCGGCGCCGGCGCGGCTGGACAATTCGCCGATGCGACCGCCGTTTTCGACAAGATGATCCCACTCGTTCTGATCAAACAGCTGGAAGGTCGCCATCGGCGCACCCTTTGGGTCGCGGCGTATTGAGATGCAGCGATGTGACGACCGAGGTCCACGGGTTCACGTCAGACGGCAGCAGGTCGGGATATCCCGACATCGCATTCACCAGAGAGGTCTTGCCCGATTTGATCTGGCCGATCATCGTTATGCTCGGCTCGAATGCGTGCAGCTGACGGACCAGCTTGACGGATTTCTTGCCGGCATCAGGGCCACCGATTTCCTCGATGTCGTGCAGCGTGTCCTCAAGATCAAGAAGCTCGTCGCGCAGCGCCAACAGCTTGTCCAGCCCGCGCAGCATGAATGCAGGCTGCTTGGTCGGAACGACAAGGCCCTCGACAGTCCCCAGTTCTTCCATCCTCATCGCATTCGTCCTCAGTCAGCCGTCCCCAAAAACCCAGTCAAAGGCGTCGGCGGAATAAACTCCAAGCAGTCGCGTCGTAGCTTTTCATCGCGTGGGTTGCTCATTATTGCTATGATGGAAACAGACTGACGCGGTGGAATTGTGGCACGGATTGGATTTCTTTTTGGACAACAGCGCGATCAGGCCGCCAGTTCCATCTGAAGCTCCCGCTTCAACTGGATCACCAGGCTGACCGCTTCGATGGCCGCGCTGTCGCGGTTCTCCATCTGCATCAGCTGCACCAAGTCCGACGCATCAAGCGCCACTTCGCGGGCGCGGTCCAGCGTTGGGTGATTAGCCGCGTCTGCCTCCTCCAGATAGTCGCTCAACCATTGCACATTCTCGACTGCCCTTGCCATCACGACAGCGGGGGCTCCTGCCTCCAGTTCAGCAACGTCATAGGCGATTTCTTCGCCCTGCCGTGCAAGATAATCCACGGCATTTTCATAAATCTTGCGGATTTCTGTCGACAAGGCCGGCGCTTGGTCAGGGTCAGACACCTCAGCATCTTCGCCTGGCTCGACTTGTACATTTTCTACCTCGCCGGATTCGGCGGGTGCTGCTGGCGATGCTTCCGCGGCAGGGGCAGAGGTTGGGGCATGGGTAGGGGTGGTGGCCGGGCGCGCGGGTGTCTGCGGTGACGTTGCGATGGGCTCGGGCGTTTCCGGAGCGGTAGCCATATCGGATTGACGCATCAGCAATTCGGCACGGTCCATCGCGGCTTGCAGGCCCATATCGACGGTGCGCAGGATGGCCGAGACCAGGGCAACGCCGCCGCTCTCGCGCATCCTGTCCTTGTCGACCGCACCGTCCGGGCGCCGCGCCGCGATCGCCTTGGTGGTTTCAATCGGCAAAACATGCGTGAAGAGGTCCGAGCTGCCAGCCGTGATGGCTTCAAGAGTGTCCTGTAACGTACCGTTAGACCGCAACAAATCAGCCTTTGTAATCAGCAAGAACGCGTGATCTCTGATCGTTTCCGGCATGTCGGACCACAGCAATTGCTCGGCGGCCGTAAAGACCCGAGTGCACCATATCGCGATGTCGCTGCGCTTTGACATCCACGAAAGCGCGCGATGCTGTTCCGTCTCATCGTCGCTGGCAACGATTTCCAACAGCGATACCCGGGTCAGGGCGGGCAGTGGCAGTCTGATCTGCACGAAGATCGGCGAGAGGGCGGCGATCTGCCGGACATCCGCGTGATCGAACTCGGTCGTGCTGCCGTCGGGCAGGGTGCACAGGGTCGCGGGATGCTCGCCGTAAGAAAGCTCTGTCGTTGGTAGGCGCACCTCGTCAGACAGAACCTGGCTGCCTGCCAGCAGGTTCAGCAAGGTCGACTTTCCCGATCCCGGTAGGCCGCCAATCCCGATCGTCACCGGGCGAGCCAGACGAGCCAGTAATTGCTTGGCAACCGGAATCAACTTGCTCGGGATACGGCCAGCTTCGACGGCTGTGGCCAGTTCTGCCCGGACGTCGAGTGCGGCCCCCTGCAATGACATCAGTAGCCTCCTATGACAAATTTGTCCGGGGCATCGTCATCGGGCTCTTCGACGGTTCGAGCTGATTTGAAAAAGATAACCTCGTGCTGGGGCTCGGCAGGGCGAGGCGCGAGCGGCACAGTGGGCTGCACGGGCAACTGAACCTGGATTTCGGGGGTGTGCGATACTTCCAAGGTTGTCACGTTGTCATAGTTCAGCTTGATCACTGAAAATGATACGTTGTCCTGGTCAGGATCGGCCAGCTTTTCGATCGCTTTCAACAAATGTCCGGCGATCTCTGCGCTTTTGCGCTTTCGATATTTATAGAGAATTTTCTGTATTTCGGCCTCGTCGAGATATTGCAGTCCATCGCTGGACGCGACCACGATGTCGCCAACCTCCAGAACGAAGGGCTTGGCGGGGCAGTCCGATTTTGCAACACGGTCGCCCAGAATGACGGATGTCAGGCAGTTGCGGTCAGGGTGGTTCTTGCCGGCCATCGGATCGAGCTTGCCAGAAGCGACCATGGAGTCAATCTGCGGCGCCATCGAATGATCTTCGTTCAGCTGTTTCAGCTTCCTATCGCGAAGATGAAACAGCGGCGAATCCCCGATCGAAATCCAGTACATCCGGTTTTCCACCACGACCAGCGAAACAAGGGTTGCGCCCATGCCGCGTGCTTCGGGATTTGCCATCACATGGTCGCGGACGCTGGCATTGGCGACGGCGGCGGCGCTGGCCAGACAACTCGGAACCTCGGATTCGAACTCTGCGAAACTGCCGCTTTGGAATTTGAGCTCGCTGAATACCTCTGTCACCACGATCTTGCTGGCGATGTCACCGGCGGCATGCCCGCCCATGCCGTCCGCAAGGACAACAAGCCCTACATCCGACCCGAACGGAAAATCTGTTGCGATTGCGTCTTCCTGATAGTCACGGCCGCCCTGAATGATGGCCGAAGCAACGTCGAACCGCGGCTCAGGCGATCGCCACATCGTCATCCTCCTTGGCGTCGCCGTCCGACCACCTGAATTCTTTGCCGCAGAGGGCGACGAACCGCAGGATAGTATCGCCGATCCGGATCGTATCGCCGGTCTTGAGGTGTTCGGTGCTGATCAGTGGCTTGCCGTTCAGGCGGACAATATTGGTCTTGCCGCCATGACCGATCAGAAACGACCTGTCGTCAGGGTCATAGACGATCGCCGCATGGTTCGTCCGCGAGATTGCGTTGTCGCCGAAATCAAGTTGGATCGCCTGATCGTCGCCGCGGCCGATCTGCGACATACCCGCCAGAAGCGAAACAGACTCGCCTCGCCCGGGACCGTCGACGACCACGAGCCAGCCGACCGGGAACTTGACTCCCCCGTGACACCGGGCCTCTGGCCCCCGAATCGAACAGGTCGACGATATCGCCCGAGGATTTCTCGAACCCGATCAGACGGGTCTTGGTTCGCCGCGGTACCGAGGATGCCGGTCTGTCTGTCGCCGGGGGCATGGCCACCCTTTCTGTCCTGCGCGCCGGCGGAGCCGAGGGGGTGACGGGTGCAGCCTCTTCATCGTCCATATCCCAGATGTTGACCGGTGCCGTGGTCGCCGTCGGTGCCGTATCTTCGCCTTCAAGTTGGGCGGTGATCTTCTGGAAAATCGCATCGGTCTGATCGTCAGAGACGTCCGGTTTCGCGGCAGGTTCCGCTGGCTTGACTGGTTCTGCGGGCTTGACTTCGGCCTTGACGGGTCGCGCGGGCGGCTGATCAGCGACGACTTCCGACTCCTCTTCAAGATCCTCGACGCCCGCAAGCCTGTCCTGAAAATCCTCAATCGTCGTATCGGCCGCTGGCTCTGGCGGCGCAGCGCGCTTGCGACCGATAAACCCTCGCATGAATCTCATTCGCTTCTTCCTTTCGTTGCCGTCACAACCACCGATCCTAGCCGATGATGAGGCTGAATTGTTTTGTTACGCCATTGGCGTGGTTCAAAGATCCATTCGGCAAAACGCCGTCACTGTCGGGTGCGAAGCCTAAGAGGGCCGTAGTTGCGCCGCCATCTGGCGCTGCAAGAGCGTCCGCGGCGGACACGACGGGCTCGCATCCGTCGAACCGCCCAGCAGGCCGGACTGCAGGGCTACGCCAACACCGATCAGCGCCAGTGCGGCGACCAGAGCCACGACCACGAGCAGCCGGGAGCTGTCCGGCTTGGGGGCCGCGGGCACCGGGCTCGCGGCTTTCGGCACTGATGTGCGAAGTGGTGTGACGTTGCTGGCGGCCTCTTGCACGTCATCGATCCTTGCCAGCCAATCTCTAGCGGATTGAAGGCGGTTCTTGGGCAGGATTTCCAGAGCAGTGTCGATGGCTTTCAGAAAACCCTCTTCATAGGTATCAACCAGGCTCGCCAGCGGCACGTAGGGATCCGGCGTGCCCGAGGCGATGGCAGCCAGACGCATCTGGCCATTGGGCGGTGTCTGGTTCGCGATCAGGTGATAGAACGTCGCCCCGAGCGAGTAGAGATCGCTGCTGGGGGTCTGCGCGCTGCCGGCAATGTAGAATTCCTGCGGCGAGTAACCATCCTTGACCGCGCGCAGTGCTGCGTGGCTCCGACCGTCTTTCTGGGCCAACACCCGCGCCGCGCCAAAATCAATGAGAACTGGGCGCAAGGCGCCGTCGATCAGAATGTTGTCCGGCGAGATATCGCGGTGCAACATCCCCTTCTCGTGGGTGAACTCCACTGCATCCAGCACGCCCCTGAGGATCGACCTGATCTGTTGCGGAGTGAGCCGATGATCGGGGTCTTCCAGCACTTCCTGAAGATCGCGGCCTTCGACGAAATCAAGCGCCATATAGGCGGTTTCGTTTTCCTCGAAAACCTGATGAACGCGGACGATGTTGGCGTGGTCTAGCTTGGCCAGATTGCGGGCCTCATCAACGAAAGCCCGCACGACGGATTTGACTTCCGATTGATGCGCTGGCGACCGCGCCTGCACAGCCAAGTCGGCTCGCTGGCAAAAGGCGTCCGGGAAGCATTCCTTTATCACGACCCGGCGGTTGAGGCTGTCTTTCGCCAGATAGGTGATCCCGAAGCCGCCTGCGTTCAGGAATCTCTCGATCTTGTACTGGCCGCGCAACAGGGCGGTGCCCGGCGCTCAGCGCGTTGCCCGGCGTCCCCTCTGCCTGAGGTAATTCGATCTGTTGTGCTTCGCCCATTGCGGCCCCGGCGTCTGCGTAGAATCAAGATGGGATCTTCGCCCACTAGCAAAGATATGCATCTCATTGAATTTAGGCCAAATCGTGACGCCGGATTGTCGTTTCGACGCCGTCTGCAAAGCGCATCCGTCGTATCGTCCGGCAGGGCGCCTGTCACGTAAACAAACTCTGAATTACTGATCCGACGCCGAAGGCCGTGCGTAACAAGAAAAAGGAGCGCTTTTATGTCCACCGTAATCCTCTATCTCGCCACGGCTGCAGTCTTTCTGCTTCTCGACGCGCTGATGCTCAACCTGGTCATGGCGCCGCTGTTCCGCTCGCATCTGGGCGACGCTATTCTGGACAGCCCCCGTATCGGACCGGCCGCTGTCTTTTACCTGTTCTATGTGGCAGGCATACCTCTGGTTGGTCTCACTGCCTGCCCTGCGCGAGGGTGCACCGTCGCAGGCGCTGGTCAATGGCGCGGTGCTTGGCGCGCTTGCCTATGGCACCTATGAATTCACCAACTTCGCGACTTTGCGCGACTGGTCTTGGCAGATGGTTCTGACCGATGTCAGCTGGGGCATCGTTCTGACGGCGGTATCGGCCTGGGCCGGCGTCGTGATTGCGCGGGTCTGGACGTAATTTCCGGGGGCCGATGGCGATCGTCAAACAGCACTTCCGCCGAAGCAGTCTCAGGTCATCCCGCGCAGCGCGCCGGCGACGGCATGCCCCAACTGGCCGTGCATCTCGGCGCCAAAGTGAATGCCGTCCACTTTGCTGCTTTCGATCACCGTTCCTGCATCCAGAAACCCAACCCGCTTGCTCTGCGGCGACGAGCGGCATAGGCCGCTGATAACTCAAGGGATTTCTCGGGTCCGCCGACGAACTGATCGGCGATCACGCCTCTTTGCAGAATCGGCGGCGGGCAGATCAGCAGGATCTTGAAGCCATCGTGCCGCTCCTGCATCTGATCGGACAACGCGATATCCAGAAGCGTCCCGACATCTTGCGCGATCTGCTGCGGTCCGACGTCGAATTTGGCCTTCAGATCGTTGGTGCCCAGCATGAGGGTCATGAAATCAATCGGTCCGTGACTTTCCAGCGCAATGAAGAGACCCAAGCGCCCATCCATATGCGCCCCCATCTCGGGATCCGGTCGGCAAGTCGTGCGGCCGGGCAGACCTTCCTCGACAAGCGACCACTTGACCCCGAGGTTCTGCACGCAAACCCCCGGCCAGCGTCCGCCCGGCCCAGTCTTTCGCGCACATCCTCCTGCCGGATCGGCAAGGTGCCATAAGTATTGCTGTCGCCGTAGGTAAGTAGCGTGCGCATGGGGTACTCCAAACGACACGACCCGAGGTTGCGGCCCCGGGTCGATGCTGTCGTATTCATTGTGTTCTGACGCTAGAGCGCCTTCAACTCTCCAGCCGATTCACGACCGTCGCGGCCTTCGATCAGCTCATAGCTGATCTTCTGGTTGTCAGCGAGGCCGGTCATCCCGGCGTGTTCGACGGCCGAGATATGCACAAAGATATCCTTGCCGCCGCCGTCGGGCTGAATGAAGCCGAAACCTTTGGTCGTATTGAACCATTTCACGGTGCCAGTGGGCATTTCCCGTTTCTCCTTGTCGTTATCCGCCCACGAGATTGCGGCGGGTCGGTGCAGCCAGCATCTTCCAGTTCTTCCGGCTGCTCCGCAAGGAGCGGTCGTAGTCAGAAAGTCGCATTGTCACGGACCTTGACCGATGCTACGCATTTGGAAAAAATCAAGTGAAACTCTTAAACCGGGCCGAATGGCATTAACTTGCCGCGACAGGAGACGTTAAATGCGCATCTACTGCTTTGAAAACATGCGATACCTGCAAGAAGGCGATCAAGGCGCTGCAGGCCGCCGGGCATGAATTGCGACGTTACGGATGTGCGCGCAGATGGCGTTGTCGGCCAGGATCAGCGCCCGGTTTCTGGCAGGCCTTCGGCGACGCGCTGATGAACCGCGCTTCGACCACCTGGCGCGGGTTGTCAGAGGTCGAGCGCGCCCGCGATCCCGCCGATCTTCTGGCCGATCATCCGACGCTGATGAAGCGCCCGGTGATCGAGGACGGGGGCAAGTTGTATCTGGGATGGAAAGCTGATGTGCAGAAGGCACTTCTTGGATAGTCGGCGCCGCGATACCTATCTGGGGACAACGAGCAGGAGACTGTTGCATGAGAAATGCGGCTTTGACCCTTGGTGTGCTGGGCGGTGATGCTTGGGATGATCGTGGGTTTTTTTACCTACGGCTATACCGAATTCATCGACTGGTATGGCGCGATCCCGGATGCTGGCAGAGCAGGTGGACAACGTGGGCCTGATCCGGGTCGACATCCCTTCTGGCACCGCTTCTGGCGCTTGCGGGCGGCGCGATGGCGCGATCACAGGCGATGCCTGGCGGGATCCTGATGCTGGTCGGCGGCGTCGGCATGTATCAGCGGTTATGGCTACGGCGTCTTTACCATGTTTCCGATTGCGCTATGTCTGCTGGGCGGCGTTCTGGCGCTGGTGGCGACGTCAGCCAGACGCGGCCTGACGCGACAGGAAGCGGTCTGACCGACAAGCGGCCCCGCGCCCATGAAGACCAGAATCAGCAGAAGCATCACCCAAACGCCCGCTTGATCAACGATCAAGGCATCCGAGGCGCGGTCGAACCAGCTGCCCGATCGTCGCCGGGTCGGCGTGATGGCCGACGATGTCGGTCAGGCTTTGCACGATCGATGAAGCCGATCATGCCAAGGCCGCCAGCCGGGTCAACAGCCCGATCACGATCAACAGCGGCAGGATGAATTCAGCAAGCGTTCCGGCGGTGACGACGAGCCAGTGAAAGATGCCAAGCTGGCTGACGTCGTAGCCGACAGCCTCCATCTGGCGCGGAAAGATCTGCGCATAGGCGCCAAGCGACGGGCTTGCACGATGCCGAAGATGCCGTCGCCGACCTTGGTCAGGGCGGAATTCCAGAAATAGACCAGCAGCACCCCGGCAAAGACCAACGCGCCAGACTTGGCAAGAGGATATGCGGCCGTTCTCTCGAGCCCGGAAAATACCGAACCATCGTATATGAAATCAGTCTGTCCATCTATGTCCCTTCGGAAATATCCGTTATCGCGCCACCGGCCAGCAATTGGCCAAGCGGGCTGTCAGATCAAAGCCTCACCCGCTGCCTGCTACTGCCTCGGCGAAGGTCTGCCCTTGCCGATCATGGCGGCGATGAATTCGCCCGCTCCGGGGCCAAGCAGCTGCGGCGTTCGGATCGAAGCCCGGGCGTGTGATCAGCACGTCCTCGGGCTGCATCTGCGGCTTCGGGGCATCGGGCTGTCGTGTTGGCGAGCCACAGCGCGTAGATCGGCCATGCGGGACCGGACCAGACCGCACCGCGGGCGCCAGATGACAGGCGCGCGGCCATCAACTGGTCGGGCGGCATCGCCTGCAGGATCGCAGGATCAATGGGGGCGGCGTCGGCGGCATGGTAGGACTGCCGCAAGCGCACGTTCCAGTCGCGCGACATCGGGAAGATAGCCGATGGTCTGCACTGGCGCGAAGCTCTTCCAGAAACGCCGGAAACGCGTGCGCCGTAATACATCATCAGTGCCGATGTGGGCGGGTGCTGGCGCAGGTAAACCCCGGCCATCGCCTTGAAAAACTCTTCGCCCACCAGTTTTCGGACCACCGGAAAGGCGGTTTCCAGTGCTTCAGTCAGGCTGACGGCGACATTGTTGCGATAGACGGCAAAGCGCTTGCCTGCCGGGCGACCCTGCGGGTCGGTCAGCCCGGACGGCACGCCAGATCGGGGTCAAGGATCGCGCGGCTGAAATCGGACTGGCCGACGCTCATGCGGCGACCTTGGCCAGCACGGCTGTCGGCGCGCGCGGCTTCTGCGGCCAGTGTCGGCCAGTCGGGCACGTCATTGTCCCATTCGATCAGCGTCGGGCGCGGTCCGGCCACTTTGATCGTGTGGGCATAAAGCGCCCAGACCGGATCGACGACCTCGCGTCCGTGGCTGTCGATCAACAGCGGGCGCGCCGTGGTCATCCTGATCCTCGTCATGGCCGCCAAGGTGGATTTCTCCGACATGGGCCATCGGGAAGGCGTTGATGTAGCTGACCGGATCGGTCTGCTGGTTGGTGGCCGAGACGAAGACGTTGTTCACGTCCAGGAGCAGGCCGCAGCCGGTGCGCTCGACGATCCTGGTCAGGAACTCAATCTCGCTCATCTCGTTTTCCGCAGAACGCCAGATAGGTCGAAGGGTTCTCCAGCAGCATCTGCCGCCCGACGGTGTCCTGGACCTGATCGATATGATCGCGCGACCGGTCCAGCGTTCTGGCGGTATAGGGCAGGGGCAGCAGGTCGTTGAAGAAATGGCTGTCATGGGTGGACCAGGCCAGATGCTCGGAAAAGCTGGCCGGGTTCAGCCAGCCGACAAGGTGTTTGAGGCGGGCCAGATGGTCGGCGTCCAACGGCGTTTCGCCGCCGATCGACAGGCCGACGCCGTGGACGGAAATCGGAAAGCGTTCGGCCAGATGGCGCAATTGCGCCAGCGGGCGGCCGCCGTCGCCCATGTAGTTTTCGGCATGGATTTCCAGCCAGTCAACAGGGGCCGGGATTGGCCAGAATATCGGAATAATGCTGGGGTTTGTAGCCGACGCCGGGACGGTTCGGCAGGTGATCGAAATGTCGGTTTGCAGCGTCCAGCATCGCGTCGCTCCGTCTAGAGATGCGCCTCCGGGAACAGTCCCGGAGGCGCAGGATGGCTTATGCTGGCAGGTCACGCTCCAGCGCTTCCAGCGAGCCTTGGCGCGCACGTGCCATCGGCCATTGCGGGCAGTTCCATCGTGGCGCAGGTGCCAGCAGGAACCAGCGTCCATGCATTGCCCTGATAGTCGACTTTGGAGGTGCCTGCGCAGGTGGTGCCGGGACCGGCGGCGCAGTCGTTGGCGCCAGCCAGAGCAACGCCGAAGCACTTTTCCTGCTCCTGCGCGTTGGCGGCGGTCGAGAAATGAGCGGTGAGAGCAGCGGCAACAGCACCGGCGACGGCGAGGGTCTTCACTGGTTGAGACATTGGGGTCTCCCTTTTTTGATGTCGAGTTATCGTTGGCGTCACTTCGAGATGACAGAGAAAGGGCTACTGGAAGGTTTGTAACATGGCTACTCACAGTCCCGTGGGGCACGGCGCTGTGAGGGACTGTAACATTCCGTCGACGATCCATGATAGACAGGGCGCTACCAAAGAACGTATGTTATTTCAATGCGTCTGTGACCTTTACTGTCAATCTACTGCCGCAAATCCGGCGGCAGACGACTCTGCCGCTAAGATCGGCGATAACCTGCTCCAGTTGCAGCGTTTGTGTCGCCTTTTCGCCCAGCCGGCGCAGCGTCACGGTGCCGTCCTCGACCTCTCGCTGGCCGACGGCCAGGATCACCGGCACCTTGCCGACCGAATGTTCGCGGACCTTGTAGTTGATCTTTTCGTTGCGGATATCGGCCTCGGCCCGGATACCGGCGGCGTTCAGTTGTTCTGACAACCTCCTGCACATAGTCATCCGCATCCGAGACGATAGAGGCCACAACGACCTGACGCGGCGCCAGCCAGAACGGCAGCTTTCCGGCCCAGTTCTCGATCAGGATGCCGATGAAGCGCTCGAACGAACCCAGACAGGCGCGGTGCAGCATATAGGGCCGGTGCTTGGCACCATCCTCGCCGATATAATTCGCACCCAGCCGTTCGGGCAGGTTGGGATCGACCTGAAACGTGCCGCACTGCCAGACCCGACCGATCGCGTCGGTCAGTTTGAAATCGAGCTTCGGCGCATAGAACGCGCCTTCGCCGGGATCGAGCGTGTAGTCATGGCCGGTCTTCTTGATAGCGGCCTCTAGTGCGGCCTCCATCTTGTCCCAGCTTTCCTCGGATCCCGACGCGCTTTTCGGGGCGGGTGGCGAACATGATCTCGAACTTATCGAAGCCAAGGTCGCTGTAGACCGAGGACAGGAACTCGATGAACTTCGCGCATTCTTCCTCGATCTGGTCTTCGGTGCAGAAGATATGCGCGTCGTCCTGCGTAAAGCCGCGCACCCGCATGATGCCGTGCAGCGCGCCCGACGGCTCGTAGCGGTTGCACGACCCGAATTCGGCCATCCGCAAGCGGCAGGTCGCGGTAGGACTTCAGGCCCTGGTTGAAGATCTGCACATGGCAGGGGCAGTTCATCGGTTTCAGCGCGTTGACGGTCTTTTCGCGGGCGTGTTCCTCGTCCACTTCGACGATGAACATGTGCTCCTGATAGTTCTCCCAATGACCCGGATTTCTCCCACAGGGAGCGGGAGACGACCTGCGGTGTGTTGACTTCGACATAGCCGCCGGCGCGCTGCTTGCGGCGCATGTAGTCCTGCAGCGTCGTGTACATGTCCAGCCATTGGCGTGCCAGAACACCTGGCCGGGCGCCTCTTCCTGCATGTGGAACAGGTCCATCTCGCGGCCCAGCTTGCGGTGGTCGCGCTTGGCGGCCTCTTCCAGCATGTGCAGATGCGCCTTCAGGTCGTCGCGGTTCTTGAACGCGACGCCGTAGATGCGCTGCAACATCGCCCGGTCGCTGTCGCCGCGCCAATAGGCACCCGCGACGGACATCAGCTTGAAGGCATCCGCCGGCAACTGCCCGGTATGTTGCAAATGCGGGCCGCGGCAAAGATCCTGCCAGTGGCCGTGCCAATACATGCGGATCGGCTGATTGCCGGAAATGGCTTCGATCAGTTCGACCTTGTAGGGTTCGTTGTTGGCCTTGTAAAACTCGATCGCGCGTTGGCGTTCCCAGACTTCGGTGGTCACGGGATCGCGCTTGTTGATGATCTCTTTCATCTTCTTCTCGATCTCGCCCAGATCCTCGGGCGTGAACGGCTCTGCGCGGTCGAAGTCGTAATACCAGCCGTTTTCGATCACAGGGCCGATGGTGACCTTCACATCCGGCCAAAGCTCCTGCACGGCGCGCGCCATGACATGCGCCAGGTCATGCCGGATCAGTTCCAGCGCGGGCGCATCGTCGGCCATGGTGTGGATAGAGATCGCGGCATCGGCCTCGATCGGCCATTGCAGATCGTAATGCGCACCATCGACGCTGGCAGAGATTGCTTTCTTGCCAAGCGAGGGGGCGATGGCAGAGGCGACCTCTGCCGGGGTCACGCCGGCATCGAATTTACGTGCATTGCCATCGGGGAAGGTCAGAGAGATTTGTGCCATATCGGCTCTCCTCGTCAGTTTGGCGCCTACGGAACGCCCGGTTGCGGGTTATGTCAGGTCTATTTGGCGATTCGAACCGGCGCAAGTCAACATTGCCTTTCGGGATCGGTCGGATAGCTTGGCGAAGATACAACGGAGGGGCGAATGCCAAACCATCTGACCACCGCCACCGGGCGAAAGATCGCATATGAACAAAGCGCCGGGACCGGGCCGGGTATCGTGTTTCCTGGGCGGCTTCAAATCCGACATGCAAGGCACCAAAGCGGTCCATCTGGAAGGCTGGGCAAAGGCGCAGGGCCGGGCGTTCCTGCGGTTCGACTATTCCGGCCACGGCCAGTCGTCGGGCACTTTCACGGATGGTTCGATCGGCGACTGGGCCGAGGATGCCGAGGCTGCGATCAGCGAGCTGACCGACGGGCCGCAGGTCCTGGTCGGATCCAGCATGGGCGGCTGGATCAGCCTGATCCTTGCCAGCCGCATCCCGAACCGGATTGCGGGCCTCGTCGGCATTGCCGCTGCGCCCGATTTCACCGAAGACAGCATGTGGGCCGGGTTCAACGATATTCACCGCGCGAAGCTGAAGCGAGAGGGGCAGCTGGCGCTGCCGTCGGACTATGGCGAGCCCTACATCATCACGCGCCGCCTGATCGAGGATGGTCGCAACCATCTGGTGCTGCGTCAGCCGCTGGCCCTGCCGTTTCCGGCGCGTTTCCTGCAAGGCACCGCCGACGCCGATGTCGAACATGTCCGTCGCGCTTGCGACTGCTGGATCATGCCACGGGCGACGACATCAGGCTGACGCTGGTGAAAGGCGCCGATCACCGCTTCTCTTCGCCGGACTGTCTGCTATTGATCGAAAAAACCGTTAACGAAGTTCTTGAGGCAGACGCAGCCTGACCCTGACGATCGGCCCCATTGCATAGGCGATCGCCGCGGCATGAACGAACCCGTCCTGTTCCTGCCCGGAATGATGAGCGATGCGCGGGTCTTCCTGCCGCAGATCGTCGCGCTGTCGCGGGACCGTGCCGTTCAGGTCGCGAACATGACGCGCTGGCGAAACCGTCGAAGAGATCGCCGAACACGTCCTGGCACGCGCCCCGGCCAAATTCGCGCTGGCCGGGCACGGGCATGGGGGGCGTGGTGGCGATGGAAGTGCTGCGCCGCGCCAAGGACCGGGTCACGCGGCTGGCGCTACTGGACACCAACGCGCAATCTGAAACACCCGCGATCGCGGCCGCGCGCGAAGCACAGATCGTCATGGCAAAGGCCGGGCGACTGCTGGACGCGGTGCGGGACCGGGTCAAGCCAACCGACCTTGCACCGGGGCCACGCAACGCGGGAATCCTGAAACTGCTGATCGACATGGCGACTGGAGATCGGGCCAGAGGCCTATATCCGGCAGTGCCGTGCGATGCAGCGCCGCCCCGACCAGCAAAAGACCCTGCGGATGCTGCGCGTGCCCGCGTTGGTCGATCTGCGGTGCGCAGGACGCCATGACGCCGCTGCGTCGCCACGAATTCATCGCGACACTAATCCCCTATGCCAGGCTGGAAGTGGTCGCCGGATGCCGGCCATTTCCCGACGCTCGAACAGCCCGCGGACACCACCGCGCCTGCTGCGCGCGTGGCTGTCGCAGCCGCTTGGTGCCTGCGGCTGATACCCCGGGGGATCAGGCGGACTTGTCAGAGACGACTTTCATCTTTGGCGGTTTCGGCGCGGCATGGGCGTCAATGAACGACAGTACATGCGGCCGGATATTGTTGCGCCAGCTCTTGCCCGCGAAGATGCCGTAATGTCCGGCACCGGGTTCCAGATGGCTCGATTTCTTGCTCGTCGGGCAGACCTGTCAGCATATCGAGCGCGGCCAGACACTGACCCGGCGCGCTGATATCGTCATTCTCGCCCTCGACGATATGCACGGCAACATCGGTGATCTTGCCGATATCGACCGGCCGTCCGGCGACGGTAAAGTCGTTGCGGGCAATCTCGCGGTCCTTGAACACCCGCTCGACCGTCGACAGGTAGAATTCCGCCGTCATGTCCATCACGGCGAGATATTCGTCGTAGAACCGGTTGTGCTTGTCGTGATCCTGCGCTTCGCCCTTGGAGACGCGCATGATCTGGTCGGTGAAGGCCTGGCCGTGCATTTCCGAATTCATCGAGATGAACGACGACAGCTGCAGAAGGCCGGGATAGACCATCCGTCCGGCACCGGCATATTTGAAGCCGACGCGCTGGATCATGGTCTCTTCCAACTGTCCCATCGTCACACGGCGACCGAAATCGGTGACATCGGTCGGCGGCGGCGTCGGGGTCGATCGGCCCGCCGATCAAAGTCAGCGTGCGCGGCTGCGCCTTGGGGTCTTCCTCGGCCAGATAGGCGGTGGCGGCCAGCGTCAGCGGGGCCGGCTGGCAGATCGCGATCACATGGGTGTCGGGGCCAAGATGCGCGCATGAAGTCGACGAGATAGAGCGTATAATCCTCGATATCGAACTTGCCCTGGCTGACCGGAATGTCGCGGGCATTGTGCCAGTCGGTGATATAGACCTCGCAATCCACGATCAGGCTCTTGACGGTCGAGCGCAGCAGTGTCGCGTAGTGGCCCGACATCGGTGCAACCAGCATCACCTTGCGCGCCGCGTTTGCGCCGGCCCGGCACGTTGAAATGGATCAGACTGCCGAAAGGTTTGTCGACCAGCGTGTCGATGCCGCACCAGATGGTCCTTGCCATCGGTATCGGTGAAGGTGCGAATGCCCCAGTCGGGTTTCGCCACCATCCGGGCGAAAGTACGTTCCGTCACCTCGCCCCAGGCCGCTAGCATCTGGAACATCGGGTTCGGGATGAGACCGGTGATCGGGTATGACCCGAAGGCCAAAGCCGTTGCGCCCAGCCATTGGTTGGTGTTCCGGGCAGTTTCCATCAAATCGTATGTCGCCATGTAGCGCATGTGCTATCCTTACCCTCGCAGCTTTAAAAAAAGACGTCACCTTCCCCCCGGATAAAGGCGTCGCTATGCTGCAACTGCGGCAAAACCTATGACGGAAGCGATAAAATGACAACTAATGAAAACCCTACTGGACAGAATTTATCGAAGTTCAACGAGAATTTGGCCCGGATTGAGGAGTTGTCGCAACGCATGATTGCTGCACTTGCAAAGAAACCCCCGGCGGATCCAAACCTGCAAGCGCCCAATCACGAGTTATTCGCGAAAGCCGCCGCCACCTACATGAACGAGATGATGACGAACCCCTCGAAGATCATCGAGCATCAGGTGTCCTATTGGGGAAAAGCGCTGAAGCACTACGTCAGAAGCCCAGCAAAATCTGGCCAAGGGCAAGCTGGAGGCGCCGCCTGATTCGACACCGACAGACAAGACGGTTTTCGAACCCGCTTTGGGAGACCCACCCCTATTTCAACTATGTCAAACAGCAATATCTGATGAATTCCGAGGCAATCGAGAACGCCATCACGCAAATGGAAGGCCTTGACGCCAAGGAACGCCAGCGGGTGGAGTATTTCTCGCGCCAGATCATGGATATGTTCAGTCCGACGAATTTTCTGGGCACCAACCCAGAGGCACTGGAGCGTGCGGTCGAAACCGAGGGCCAGAGCCTTGTCGATGGCCTTGAGAACCTTGTGCGGGATATCGAGGCCAATGACGGCGAGCTGCTGGTCAATCTTGCCGACAAGAAGGCTTTCAAGGTTGGCGAGAATATCGCGACGACCGAAGGCTCTGTCGTCTTTCGCAACCGCATGTTCGAACTGATCCAGTATGCGCCCAAGACCGAGACCGTGCACAAGACGCCGCTGATCATCTTCCCGCCCTGGATCAACAAATTCTACATCATGGATCTGAAGCCGCAGAACAGTCTGATCAGCTGGATCGTCGAGCAGGGCTATACGCTTTTCGTCGTAAGCTGGGTCAATCCAGATCCCTCCTATGCCGATGTCGGCTTGGATACCTACGTCGAAGAGGGCTATCTGACGGCGATCGAATGAAGTCAAGGCGATCACCGGTGAGCCCAAGGTCAACGTCGTGGGCTACTGCATAGCTGGCACCACACTTGCCCTGACGCTGGCGTTGATGAAGAAGCGCAAAGACACATCGATCAAGTCCGCCACTTTCTTTACCGCGCTGACCGATTTCGAGGATCAGGGCGAAATTGGCGTGTTCCTGAATGATGATTTCGTCGATGGGATCGAACGTGAGGTGAAGGAAAAGGGCATCCTGCACCGGTTCTTCATGGCACGCACGTTCAGTTTCCTGCGCTCGAATGACCTGATCTACACCCCTGCGATCAAGAGCTACATGATGGGCCAGACCCCGCCCGCCTTCGATCTGCTGTTCTGGAACGGCGATGGCACCAACCTGCCGGCGCGCATGTCAATCGAATACCTGCGCGGGCTTTGTCAGGCCAACCAGTTTGTCAAAGGGGAATTCCAACTGGCCGGTGAAACGCTGTCGATCAAGGATGTAACGGTGCCGCTTTGCGCCATCGCCTGCGAGACCGATCATATCGCCGCCTGGAAAACCAGCTACGACGGGATCCAGAAGATGGGGTCGAAGGACAAGACCTTTATCGTTTCGCAGTCGGGGCACATCGCCGGGATCATCAATCCACCGTCCAAGAACAAGTACGGCCACTATACCAACCCTGAAATGGCGCTGTCGCACGATGACTGGATGGCCAGCGCCGATTTTAATGAAGGATCCTGGTGGCCGCGCTGGGAAACCTGGCTGTCAAAACACTCTGGTGCGCAGGTGGAGGCCCGCAAACCGGGTGATTCCAAGCACCCGATTCTGGCGCCTGCACCTGGGACTTACGTGGTGTCAACGCCAACTCGTTGAAATAGCGCGATAAAAAAATAATGCTGCGCCGCAGAAAAAAGACTTGAAATGCTGCGTCGCAGCATGCATATTGTTTGCAGATGCAGAAACGGGATGATCCCGGACATCAAGGAGAATTCAAATGGCCAAGACGCAAGACTACACCAAAGTGATGAAAGACATGATGGGTTCCTTTCCGGTTGACATGACCGCGATGCAGGACGCCTTCAAAACCCAAGCCACATTCGGCGAGAAGCTGTCGAAAGTTGCTCTGGAAGCCGCTGACAAGTCGACCGAGATCTCGACCAAGTGGACCAAAGACACCATCGCCAAAGTCGGCGACGTTGCCAAGGTCAAGGAAGATCCGGCTGACTACTCGAAAGCCTTCACCGATTTCGCTTCGGCCCAGTCCGAGTTGATCGCAGAAAACCTGGCCGCTTTCGCTGAAATCGCGAAAAAAGTTCAGATGGAAACCGTTGAACTGATGATGGCCGCTGGCAAAGACATCAGCGAAGATGCGACCGCTGCCGTCAAGAAAGCGACTGCCGAAGTGCAGACTGCTGCGAAAAAAGCAACTGCTGCTGCTAACTAAGATTTCGAGACACGATCGCCAACATCCTCCCTGTTGACGTGACTGACTGGGCGGGCTGAAAAGCCCGCCCTTTTTTTGCAGCGACCGGTGCGAAGAAACGTCAAAAAGCGGTCGTCCCGACGACCTCAGCGTGACAACGCTCCGAAATTCAAACTGAACCGTACTGGCGGGGCTGATCATCGCTGCTGGCAAGAATCCGGACAACGTTCAGTTTTTCAAGGCTGCGCATTACCATGTCCTCCTCAACGCCGAAGTCGATCAGACACGCGATTTCATCGACGTCAATTTGTTCAACCTGATCGACCATGTCGAGGCATTTCTCATAAGATCCGAACAGACCGGCAACGTGGAAATACTTCTCGAACGAGAACTCCAGGGTCTCGTCCACGATCTCGTCCGTGAGCGCCCCCACGTCGATACTGTCGGGGTTCTGGAGAAACGGAACCGAGGCGATGTTCGCGGCCGCGAGCGTCAGAGATCCGGCCAGATATTTTTTCATGGGCTCGCGAACGATCTCGTGAACCCTGTCGTCGCTGTCACCGACAAAGGTGTGCAGCATCAGCGTGACGATCCCATTGCCGGGATGTCCGGTCGCTTCCCACGCCTTGCGGTAGATTTCAACTTTGGGCGCGAGTTGCTGTAACGTCTGACCCAGCAGATGCGTCAATATGTTGGCGCCGATTTCCCCAGCCTGACGAAAGGTATCCGGATTGGCGGCCGCAGTGATCCAGATCGGCAATTCCTTCTGGATCGGACGGGGCAGCGTCTGGACGGTAATCTCCTCGCCTTTGGGGTTGGTGACCCGGTGACGTTCGCCGCGCCAGAGCTTGCGCAGGGTCGATGTATGCTCTGCGAAGATGTCCTTGCGGCTGTCGAAGTCCTTCTGCTTGTCCGAGATGACGAAATCGTTAGGCACCCAGCCACAGGCCACACCCAGCCCGACGCGCCCGTTCGAGATGTTGTCGACCACCGCCCATTCCTCGGCCACCCTGATGGGATCGTGCAGCGGCAGCACGACGCTGCCGGCGCAGATCTGGATGTTCCGGGTCGTGGCCGCAAGCGCGGCCGCCAGAACCGAGGGATTGGGAGACAGGCCGCCGAAGCTGTGGAAGTGCCGTTCTGGTGTCCAGAGCCGCGCAAAGCCATTCCGGTCGGCCCATTTTCCGCTTTCCAGAATAAGGTGATACTTGTCCTGTTCGTGGTCGGTCTTACCGTCGTGATTGGCAAAAAAGAAAAGGCTGAACTGCATCTCGCGCTCTCCACCATCGCCCCACGTCTAACCCAAGGCAACGATAAGTGCCTCGACCGGTGTTTGATTTGATATGGATCAATTCGCGATCTACGTCGGCGAATGACCTCGATGGGACAGCGGCAATGGTTTGGCGCAACCAACCTGCCCTTTCTTTTTATTCTGCGCTGCCCTAATCTGCGTGCTGCACCGCCATCATAGGGAGGGGACCCGTGGCCGATACAAATGCTCCATTGCTGATAAAGCGATATGCCAGCCGCCGCCTCTACAACACCGAAACCAGCGACTACGTCACACTTGAAGACATAGCCACCTTTATCCGCGAAGGCCGCGAGGTGCAGATTGTCGACCTCAAAAGCGGCGACGACCTGACCCGGCAATATCTGCTTCAGATCATTGCAGAACATGAAGGGCGCGGCGAAAGCGTGTTGCCGATCAATGTGCTGACCGATCTTGTGCGCAGCTACACAACAGAGGTGCAGTCGGTGGTGCCGCAGTTTCTGGCCATGTCTTTCGACATGCTACGCGACGGTCAGTCCAAGATGCTGGAGAACATCCCCAACCCGATGACGAAATTGCCGGGATTTGAGGCGATGCAGGCGCAGCAGAAAGCCTTCATGAAGGCTATGACCGGCGGCCTTGCCGGTGGATGGCCAGGCGGCGAGAAGGCTGGCGAGGCCAAGGAGGACTCTGACGATCTTGACGAAATCAAGAAGCAGTTGGCCGATCTTCAGGCCAAACTCTCGAAACTCGGCTAGCGCCGCGTCGTAACCCCGGGGGGCGAACTTGCCACAGGCTGGCGCACCGGGCCGCATCACGCTTTGGGAAATCGAGGTGTTCGTGGCGACAGCCGAAGAACGCTCGATCTCAGCGGCGGCAAGGCGGCTTGGGGCCAGTGCGTCCTCGGTCAGCCAACAGCTTTCGAACCTGGAGGCGGCGGTCGGCACGCTGCTGTTGAACCGTCGTGAACGCCCCGTAACGCTGACCCCGGCGGGTGAGATGTTCCGCAAGCGGGCCTACAAGATCCTGAACGAAGCCGCCGAGGCCAAGGCCGATCTGGCCAAGCTGGACCCCGCCGCGCTGACTCAGTTGCGCATCGGCATGATTGAGGATTTCGACGCCAGCGTTACGCCCACCCTATTGGCGCATCTGGCCAGCGAGATGACCTCAACCCAGTTCCTGCTGGAAACCGGGGCCAGTCATCGCCTGTATGATCTGCTCGATACGCGCGGGCTCGATCTGATCGTGGCGGCTGATATGGGGGCCGCGGCGGATTGGATGGAAATTCATCCCGTGCTGGCCGAACCTTTTGTGGCGGTCGTGCCGAAGGGGCGCATCACGGGAGCAGAACCGCTGGCGGATCTCAAGGCGATGCCACTGATCCAGTACACCAAGCGCCACCGTATGGGCCGGGTTCTGGCGGATCATCTGGCGCGGCAGAACCTGACGCTGGCGCATCGCTATGAGCTGGACAGCTATCACGCGATCATGGCGATGGTCGCAAGCGGTGCGGGCTGGACGATCCTGACGCCCTTGGGTGTCACTGCGGCGCAGCGCTTCCTCGACCAGGTCGACGTGCTGCCGTTGCCCTTCGCGCCGCTTGGCCGGACGATATCGCTTTCGGCGCGGCGCGATGTTCTGGGCGAGCTACCTGGCCAGATTGCTGTGCGTCTGCGGCAGCTTGTGCTGGATCAGGTTGTTACTCCCGGTCTGCTCCGGATGCCGTGGCTCGGCGATCAGTTGCGGGTACTCTGAGCGTCAGGTGCCAAAGGCGCGCACCGCGCCCATCACATCTTCTGCCGCTTGGACCAATGCGCCAGCGATGACATCAAGCTCCGGCTTTTCGAGCCGCGCGGGCAGGCGGGTATCGCAGGCTTTCGTCAACATCTGGCGTGTCTGCGGCAGGTCGGGGATAACGCCCAGAAACTGCCAGTTCCAGAAGGCGCGGGCATTGTCATCCGACAGCCCAAACACCTGCACCTTGACGCCGCGGGCTGCGGCGGCATCGGCAAAGGCGCGGGCTTCGGCCTCGGTCAGACCAACAAGGTTGAATTGGATCGAATCCGGTGCGCGCTCTTCTGGCGGAAGCGGCGGCGGCACGTCGAGCCACGGCGAGCGGTTCAGAATCTCTGCCACGTAATCGTGGTTGCGCCGCCCGTCCGCGACCCGGCGCGGTACTTCAGCCAGTTGCGGACGAATGATCGCGGCTGACAGGTTCGATAGCCGCGTATTGTATAGCGGCAACTGGTTTTGCCACCGCGCGAAATGCTGGTGCAGGACAGGGTGCTTCTTCCAGTTATGCTCATATGCACCCGACATGATGACCGCACGTGCGATCAGATCGGCGTCGTCGGTGACCAGAATGCCGCCTTCGCCGGAATTCAGCAGTTTGTAGGACTGGAAAGAGAAACAGCCAACGCGCCCCAGCGTCCCGATGGTTTTTCCATGCCATTTCGTGCCAAGCGAATGCGCCGCATCCTCGATCACCGGGATGCCCTTCGCCGCTGCCAACTGCAGGATCGCGTCCATGTCCGAGGTATGACCGCGCATGTGGCTGATCAGCACCGCGCCGATGTCGTCGGTTAGTTTGTGTTCGAAATCGGCCATGTCGACGCGGTAATTGTCGCCGACCTCGACCAGAACCGGGACGCAATCGGCATGCAGCACCGAAGAGGGCACCGCCGCGAAGGTGAAGGCCGGGATCAGCACTTTCGCACCGCGCGGCAGATCGAGCGCCTTCATCGACAGGAACAGGGCGGCAGAGCAGGACGCCACCGCCAATGCGTATTTCGTGCCGATCATTTCGGCGAATTCAGCCTCCAGAAGCGCCACAGGGGATGCTTCTGCGCTGGTGTAGCGGAAAAGATCGCCTGTGGTCAGCAGTCGGTCGATTTCAGCTCGGGCCGCGTCCGGGATCGGTTCAGCATCGTAGACAATAGGGCCAAGCGACATGTTTCATCTTTTCCGAAGGTTATTTTCGGAAAAGCCTTACATAGGCCGCAAAGCGGTGACGAGTGAAAATTTCCATGACAGTCCCGAAAGGCGGTTAGATGCCCAGCCGGTCGCGCAGCGAAAACCAGATCATCGCCAGAACGAGCAGCGGCGACCGTAAGGCCGCACCGCCGGGGAAGGGCGGTTTCTTCAGGCTCGCCATCAGATCGAACCGCCCGGCATCGCCTGCAATCGCCTCGGCCATGATCTTGCCGGCCATCGTGGCCATCGCCACGCCATGACCCGAGAAGCCAGAAGCGGACCAGAGGCCGGGGTGGGTCCGGGCGAAATGTGGCATCCGGGTCGTGGTGATCGCCAGCGTACCGCCCCAAGCGTAGTCGATCTTGACTTCAGCCAGTTGCGGATAGATCGACAGCATCGGTTTGCGGACCAGCGCCGCGATATCTGCGGGAAACCGGTAGCCATAGCTTTCGCCGCCACCAAAGAGCAGCCGGTCATCCGCGCTGCGACGCCAGTAGTTGACCACGAACTTGCTGTCGGCGACGGCGATATCGGTGGGCAGGATATCCTTCCACCGTTCGCCCAACGGCTCGGTTGCAACGATGAAATTGTTGATCGGCATGACCCGTGCCGCGACCATGCGATCCAGCCCGCCCAAATAGCCATTGGCAGCCAGCACAACATGATCCGCCACCACCCGGCCATTGTCGGTCTGTACGGCCGTCTTGGCACCGGGCTCAATATGGTGAACAACCGCGTTCTCAAAGATGCGGACACCCGCCGCCGATGCCGCCTTGGCCATGCCGATGGCAAGGTTCAGCGGATGCACATGGCCCGCGCCCATATCCAGTGATCCGCCCGCGAAGCCATGTGAACCTGTCAGATAGGCGGCCTCGTCCCGGTCCAGCATCCGGACCTGATCATAGCCATAATCCTGCGCCTGCACTTCGGCGTTCTCAGCCTCGTGCGCCAGTTCGGCCTTGGTCCACACCGCATGGGACACGCCGGGTTTGTAGTTGGCCTCTGGCGCATGACTCGCGGCAATCTCGCGCACCAGCGCCTTGGCCTCTTCGGCGATGTCCCAAAGCCGCCGCGCATCCTCTTTGCCGACAGATTTTTCCAGCACCGGTTGTTCCAGCCGCTGCCCGGACCCAACTTGGCCGCCATTGCGCCCGGACGCGCCGAAGCCGACGCGGTGCGCCTCCAGCAACACGACATCCATGCCCTTCTCGGCCAGATGTAACGCCGCTGACAAGCCAGTATATCCGCCGCCGACCACACAGACATCGGCGTGCGTCTCGCCCCGCAGTTCCGGTGCTAGGTCATGTGGCGTGGCGGTGGCCGCATACCAGGAAGGGGGATATTCGCCCTGCCGGTCGTTCGAGAACAGCAGGTTCATACGTTCATCAGCAGATGTTCCCGCTCCCACGGGCTGATCACCTGCAGGAACTCCTTGTCCTCGCTGCGTTTCACGGCGGAATAGACGCGGCAGAACTTGACGCCCAGCACCTCGTGCAGGGCCGTCGTCGTCTTCGAAAAGATCAAGCGCATCGCCCAGATTGCGGGCGATCACATCCTCTTCGCCGTTGTAGGCATCGCCGTTGAATTCGGCGCGCGGTTTCTTCTTTTCCATCAGCCCCAGATAGCCGCAGGCCAGTGACGCCGCGATGCCGAGGTAGGGGTTTACATCCATGCCCGGCAGCCGGTTTTCCAGCCGTCTGGCTTCGGGGCCAGAGATCGGAACCCGGATGCCGGTGGTGCGGTTGTCGCGGCCCCATTCCAGGTTGATCGGGGCGGCGTGGTCCTTCACGTAGCGCCGATAGCTGTTCACATAGGGCGCCAGCACCGCGATCGCGTCGGGCAGGTGGTTCTGCATGCCGGCGATGAAATGCAGGAACGCCTCGGTCTCGCTGCCGTCGGGCTTGGAAAACAGGTTCTTGCCGGTCTTGATGTCGAGCACCGAATGGTGGATGTGCATGGCGCTGCCGGGCTCGTCCTCGATCGGCTTGGCCATGAAGGTGGCAAAGCAATCGTGACGCAGCGCGGCTTCGCGGATCAGGCGTTTGAAATAGAACACCTCGTCGGCCAGCTTGCACCGGATCGCCGTGGCGCAGGTTGATCTCGAGCTGGCCGGCACCGCCTTCCTGCGTGATGCCGTCGATCTCGAAGCCCCTGCGCTTCGGCAAAATCGTAGATGTCGTCGATCACCGGACCAAATTCGTCGACGGCCGTCATCGAATAGGCCTGCCGCGCGGCGGCGGGGCGGCCAGAGCGGCCCATCATCGGTTCGATCGGCTGGTTCGGGTCGATGTTGCGCGCGACGAGGAAGAATTCCATCTCGGGCGCGACGATCGGGTTCCCAGCCTTGTGCGCGATAAAGCTCCACCACCCGTTTCAGCACATTGCGCGGGCGCAATCGGGACCGGATTGCCCTCTCGGTCGTAGGCGTCGTGGATCACCTGCAGCGTCCAGTCGCCGGTCCACGGGGCGGCGGTGGCGGTGCTGAAATCGGGCGTCAGGATCATGTCCGGTTCGGTGAACTCATCGCCCTCGCGGCCTCGCCCCAGTCGCCGGTGATGGTCTGGTAGAAAGATCGAATGTTGGCAGGTAGAAATACTTTTGCGTCGCAAATTTGCTGGCCGGCACCGCCTTGCCGCGCGCGATGCCGGGCAGGTCCGAGATGATGCATTCGACCTCGTCCAGACGGCGGCCCTTCAGGTATTCCTGCGCCGCCTCCGGCAGTCTCGGCATCCAATCAGACATCGGCGGTCTTTCTGGGTTGCTTGAAAAAGGCGGCGATCTGCGCTGCGATGATCTTGTCATCCAGTAGGTTGGGACGACTTTTCAACCGCCTGCAGTCATGATATCGTCTGGCATTCCGGGCTGCCCGCGCCGCGGCATGCGATCAAGATCGCCAATCAGCGCGCCGCTGAATTCCGGATGCGGCTGAACGGTGTAAGCGCGATCACCATAGACCAGCGCCGCGTATTTCGCAGAAATCGCTGTTGCGCCGATCACTTTGGCACCCTTGGGCAGGTCGATCACCTGATCCTGATGCCAGGCGTTGAGCGCGAGGTTACCATTCCGTCGAAGTCGTATTCGTTGCGGCCCGACGGACCAGCCGTTGTCGAATTTCGCGACCTTGCCGCCCAGGGCCTGCGCGATGATCTGATGACCAAAGCAGATGCCGACCATCGGCACATGCGCCGCGTAAGCCTCGCGGATGAACTCTTCCAGCGGTGCGATCCAAGGTAGATCCTCATAAGCACCGTGGCGCGAGCCGGTGATCAGCCAGCCATCGGCGTCATGGACATCGGCGGGAAACTCTCCATCATCAACGACATCGTAGGACACGAACTCGAAATCGTGACCGGCCAGCAAATTCTGCGTAAAGCTCAGGATAGGCGCCGTGGCGATTTGCGACCTCGGGCGCCATGTGGCCGGATTGCAGAATGCCGATTTTCATGACACACCGTCTTGTTGATTTTGCCGAAGGCTAGACCTTTGCATTTTGCCCGGCAAGTGGGGCCGTCGAAGGGTCGATCGACCGCTTGAGCGGGGTCGAACCTGTTAGACCGTATCGAGATAGATGTCGAACTGCTGCTCGGGGGTAGTTCTGCCATATAGTGCAGTTCCTGCCGCTTGGTCAGCACCAGATTTGCGGATCAGCTGTCGGGGAAAATCCGGCGCGATCAGCGGGCTTTGCTCGAACGCATCGATCGCTTCGGCCCAGTCGCCGGGCATCTGCGGCAGGTCCTGATCATAGGCATTGCCGGTGATCGGCGGCGGCGGCGCCATGTCGTCCTCGATCCCGATCAGCGCCGCGCCCAGAACGGCGGCCAGCATCAGGTAGGGGTTCACATCGCCGCCCGCCACCCGGTGTTCGATCCGGCGCGCCTTGGGGCTGCCGCCGGGAACGCGGATGGCGGCGGTGCGGTTTTCATAGGCCCAGCAGATGCCGGTGGGCGCGTGGGCGTCCGGGACCATCCGGTCATAGCTGTTGCCATGCGGCGCAAAGATCAGCGCGAAGCCGGCATCGCGTTCAGGCAGCCGGCGATGGCGTGGCGCAGCATCGGCGTGCCTTCGGGGCCGCCATCGTCGAAGATGTTGTTGCCGTCCTTGTCCAGCACCGAGAAATGCATGTGCAGCCCGTTGCCGGAATAATCCTCATAGGGTTTGGCCATGAAGCTGGCGGCAAAGCCGTGTTGCCGCGCCAGCCCCTTGACCAGCATCTTGAACAGCCAGGCATCGTCGGCGGCGCGCAGCGCGTCGTCGCACATGCATCAGGTTGATCTCGAACTGGCCCAGCCCGGCCTCGGAAATCGCGGTATCGGCGGGAATGTCCATTTCCTCGCAGGCATCGTAGAGATCGGTAAAGAACTTGTCGAAGCTGGTCGAGCGCGCGCAGCGACAGGATCTCGGCCGCCTGGCGGCGTTTGCCGGAGCGCGGGCGATGCGCGGCACCTGCAGATTGCCGTGCCGCTGTCGTCGATCAGGATAGAATTCCAGCTCGATCGCGCACGACCGGCGTCAGCCCGCGCGCCTTGTAGCGGTCCAGCACGGCGCGCAGCGCGTGGCGCGGATCGCCGTCATAGGGGCGGCCGTCCTCGTGAAACATCCAGATCGGCAGCAGCGCCGTGGGCGCGTCGAGCCAGGGCATCGGCACGAAGCCACGCTCGGTCGGTTTCAGCACGCCGTCCGGATCGCCGCTCTCGAAGACCAGCGGGCTGTCGTCGATATCCTCGCCCCAGATGTCGAGGTTCAGCACCGAAAGCGGAAACCGCGTGCCGTCTTCTTCGACCTTGTCGGCAAAGCGGGCCGGCATGCGTTTGCCGCGTGCCTGACCGTTCAGATCCAGCCGCCGCCGCACCGGATTGTCCGGACCTCGGGGTGGTCTTGCGCAGCCAGTCTTCATCGGATCACCTGTGGGCGGTCTGCAATATCGAAGTTTGCGCCAGCGCCGATACTTGTCGGCAAGGATGCTCTGGTTAGAGCGCGCATTTGTTCGACTGCGGCATGCCGAATATGCGTGATGATGCCCAGAGTGTCAGCAAGGATGAAATAGCCCGCCAGGATCGGGTAGGGGACGAACGGGTTGAAGGTCTTGTCGGCGAAGTAGCTGGCGTAATAAAGCGCGTCGCCCTTCTGCTGCCAGGCCGGAAAGCCCGAGAAGAAGACCAGCGTCGTGGCGTGAAACAGAAAGATCGCCTCGTTGGTATAGGCAGGCCAGGCCAGCCGCAGCATCGTGGGCCAGATGACCCGGCGGAAGCGGGTCCAGCCGGACAGGCCGTAGGCATCCGCGGCCTCGATGTCGCCCTTGGGGATCGAGCGCAGCGCGCCATAGAAAATCTCGGCCGAATAGGCGGCGGTGTTCAGGAACAGCACGATCAGCGCGCCCAGCCATGCGGAGGTGAAGGCGTCGAAGACCGGGATTGACGCTTTTGAGGCTGAGAAACAGGAAATAGCGCAAAGAAGAACTGGATGAACAGCGGCGAGCCGCGGAAGATGAAGATGAACCATTCCGCCGGTTTGCGCAGCCAGATGTTGCCAGAGCCTTTGCCGACAGCCAGCGCGGTGGCAAGAGAAGAAGCCGGTGATCAGGGCCAGAGCGCCGAAGTAGACGTTCCAGATCATGCCCGAGCCGATCAGCGTGAACTGCTCGCACAGGGTGAAATCCTTCGCGGGGCAGCAGCCGTTCGCCGATGCCGAGCGAGCGCAGGCCGTAGTCCTGAATGGTTTGCGCAGCAGCTCATTTCGCCGCCGCCTTGCGCTGGGCTTCGCCGCCGGTCGTGGCCTGCCCATGGGTCAGTCGCTGCATCAGCCGTTCCAGCACACCTCGGACACGCGGGTGAAAGCCAGGTAAAAGACCAGCAGGAACAGGAAATACCACATCCGCCAGTCGCCATGCGGGATAGTCGGTGAACGCGCGGGGTCTTGGTCCCGCCCAGTTCGCGCGCCCAATAGACGATGTCCTCGACCCCCAGCAGGAACAGCAGCGGCGTCGCCTTGATCAGCACCATCCACAGGTTCGACAGGCCGGGCAGGGCATAGACCCACATCTGCGGCACCAGAACGCGCCAGAAGGTCTGGCGCTGCGTCATGCCGTAGGCTTCGGCGGTTTCCAGCTGCGCGCGCGGCACGGCGCGCATCGCGCCGAACAGCACGTTGGCGGCAAAGGCGCCGAAGACGATGGCAAAGGTCAGACCGCCAGCAAGAAGCCGTAGGTTTCGATGCACCCATTGCGGGGAATTGCCCAGCGGCAGCTTGGCCGCCTGGCAGACGACGAAATCGTTGCCCTGCCGGATCGGCTGGTCCCAGTCGGGGCACAGCACCTGGTGGCGGATCCATTCGAACGCCTGATCCAGCGCGATGACGAAGAACAGGAAAAACGCGATGTCCGGCACGCCGCGCACGATGGCGATATAGACCTTGCCGAACCAGCGCAGCGGCGGGACGCGCGAGCGCGCGGCCATTGCGCCGCCAAATCCGAAGACCAGTGCGACGGGGGCGGTGATGGCCAGAAGCAACAGGACTTTGAAAAACGCCATATAGAACGACATGTGCACGCCGGTCGTCAGGTAGCACGAAAACCAGCGGACCGTGTCCAGCGTGTCAGGGTCGGTGCAATATGAAAACATCAGGCAAAGAGCGGGGCCCGCGCTGCGTGCGGACCCCGAGAATTCGCTTATCAGTAGGTCGTCGTGTCTTCGCCGAACCACTTGATCAGCAGCGCGTTCAGCGAGCCGTCCTCCTTCATCGTGGTGATCGCGGCATCGAACTTGTCGCGCAGCTCGGTGTCGCTTTCGCGCAGGCCCATGCCGATGCCGCCACCCAGCGGTACGCGGGTCGCCGACGAACATCAACTCGCCACCGCTCGCCTCGACCAGCGGGACCAGATAGTCCTAGTCGGCGAAGACCGCGTCAGCCTCGCCGTTGCGCACGGCGGCGACGGTTTCTTCAGGTGTCGCGAATTCGACAAGCGTCGCGCCGCTTTCGGCGATATAGCCGGCCTGGATCGTGGCGGTCTGTGCGGCAACGATGGCCGCGGCCACATCAACAGCGTCGGAGGCCGCGACATAGGCAGAAGCGGTGGGCGGGTAGTAGTTCTGCGTGAAATCAATCACTTCGTCGCGCTCGTCGGTGATCGACATGCCGGCGATGATGGTATCGTAGTTGCCGGATACGAGGTTCGGGAATGATCGAATCCCAGTCGTTCTTGACCCATTCGCAGGTCAGCTCGGCCCGCGCGCACAGCTCGTCGCCCACTTCACGCTCGAAGCCGTCGACCTCGCCGGCGTCGTTGATGAAGTTGTACGGAGGATAGGCGCCCTCGGTGCCCATGCGCACGCGTCTTGTGCCATGGCGAAACTGGCCGATAGGGCCAGCGCGGCGGTTGTCAGGATCAGTTTTTTCATTGTGTTACTCCCATAGATAGTGAGTTTGATCATGCCGCACGGTCGCGCTCAGAAACCGTTGCAGGCGTTCTGTTTTGGGGCTGCCGAACAGCTGGGTCGGCGGTCCCTGCTCCTCGATCATGCCCTGATGCAGAAAGACGACATGGTCCGAACAATCGGCCGCCAGCTTCATGTCGTGGGTCACGATGATCATCGTGCGGCCCTCATCGGCCAGCGCCTTGATGACCCTGACGACTTCTTGTTCCAGTTCCGGATCAAGCGCGGAGGTCGGTTCGTCGAACAACAGCGCCTTTGGCTCCATGCAAAGCGCCCGCGCGATGGCGGCGCGCTGCTGCTGGCCACCCGACAGCATGGCCGGGTAGACATCGCTCTTGTCGCCGATCCCGACCTTGTCGAGATAGGCGCGCGCCGATTTCTCGACCTCGGCCCGGTCCCGTTTCAGAACCGTGACCGGGGCTTCCATCACATTTTGCAGTATCGTCATGTGCGCCCAGAGGTTGAACTGCTGGAACACCATCGACAGATTGGTGCGAATCCGCATGACCTGCGCCCTGTCGGCGGGATGACGGCCCATCCCGGTCCCGCGCCACTTGATCGGCTCGCCCTCGAACAGGATCTCGCCCTGCTGGCTGTCTTCCAGAAGGTTGGCACAGCGCAGCAGCGTCGATTTGCCCGATCCCGACGATCCGATCAGCGACACGACATTGCCGCGCGGCGCGATCAGGTCGACGCCTTTCAGAACCTCCAACGCCCCGTAGGCCTTGTGCAGGTCACGAATTTCGATGACAGGTGGTGTGGTATCGGTCACGCAAGCAACATTTCATTATCCCCGGTGCCGGAGTAGGGCGGAAAAACGGAACGATTGCAACGATGTTTCGCAATCTGACGCTGCGGAAACCGGATCAGGACGGGGCAGTGCCCCCTGCGGATTGCGGTGAAGGAGGGTTTGGCACCGCCAGATAGGCCTCTGCCGGGATCGCGACAAGACCGGCAAGTCCCAGCGCTTGCCGATCGTCGGTGGGCAAGTCCGCTATCGCTTGGCGCACCGCCGCGGCCACCGAAGCCGGATCGCGCGAAAGCGCCGTGATCAGCGGCAAGCCGGGTGTCGGATCGGTCCGGCAGATGATGTGCAGGCGCTCGGCGATGGCGGGCCGATAGGTCTCGATCAGCCGCCACGTCACCGCATCTATCGCCGCCAGATCGGCGCGTCCGTCGGCGACGGCCTCGGCGCTGGACCGATGCGCGCCCGTCAGAAGCAGCCGCGAAAATGCAAAACCCGATTCCGCCGCAAGGTTCTGCACCGCCGCCCAGCCCGATTGACTGATCGCGTCATTATAGGCAAGCACCCGGTCCCGGAATGCCGAGAGCGGGCCGGTGTCTTCTCGTCGCGCCACGATCGCACTGTAATAATACCCCGGCGGAGCGTCCGGCAGGCCGTAGTCCGGCGTGCCAACCAAGGCGACGCGTCCATGCAGCCTGGTGCGATAGGGCATCCCGCAGGTCTGCGCCAGAACCAGCGTCGGATCCTGCCAGACAGCCCAAGGATCGGTCTGCCGGTCCAGATGGGCAGGCGCGTCGATGCCGTCTTGGCATAGCCGCTGGCGGATCAGGCCCCAGAACCTGTCGGTTTCGCCAGCGATTTCCGGCCAATCATACATCGGCAGCGAAGCGATCATTCCGAAGCGTTCTCAACCCTTTGCCGGGCGATATTCGAGTTGCGGTCATTGACACCCAGTAGATTCGCCACAAGCCGCAATTGTGCATCCTCTTCATGGTCGCGAATGCCGTCCGCCAGAACCACGGCCCAAAGCGCCTCGATCACGCTTTCGCGGTCCTCGTAGGGCACCGCATCCTTGATCGCGCGGGTGAAGCGTACGGTGTCGGGCGCCTCGGCCTCCAAAACCTCTGCGTCGCGGCGAAGCGCTGTGACTTCGACGGGCGACAGGTCATAGCGTTTGCCAAGAATGCGATCGATGCGCGAGGCTTCTTGCGGCGCATAGTCACCGTCCGAGCGCGCAACGCGCACCAGAAGGGCGGCCAGGGCCAGTCGCGAATCGGTTTCGCGCAATGGGGCGGGATGCGGCTGGATCAGCCGTCTGAGGAAGTCAGCGAACATGCAACCGATATAGGCCAGAGCGGGGATCGGGCCAAGGGGCCGTGCGCGCAGAACTCTGTGATCCTGTCACACCAGCCGCGAAACGTCTTTCGCCGCCCGGACGAAATCGCGAAACAGCGGCGCCGGTGCGAAGGGCTTCGATTTCAGCTCGGGATGGAACTGAACCCCGATGAACCAGGGATGATCCTTCCATTCGACGATCTCGGGCAGCCGCCCGTCCGGCGACATGCCCGAAAAGATCAGCCCGCATTTTTCCAGCTTCTCGCGGTACTTGTTGTCCACCTCGTAGCGGTGGCGATGGCGTTCCTCGATATCAGTGGTGCCGTAAATCTCGGCCACTTTCGATCCTTTGGTCAGTACCGCCGAATAGGCCCCAAGCCGCATCGTGCCGCCCTTGTCGTCATCGATCTTGCGCGCCACGGTGTGATTGCCCTGCACCCACTCCTTGAGGTGGTAAACCACTGGCGTAAAACGCTTTTTCCCGGCCTCGTGGTCGAATTCCTCGGACCCTGCATCGGGCATGCCGGCCAGATTGCGCGCCGCTTCGATGACCGCCAACTGCATCCCAAGGCAGATACCAAGATAGGGCACCTTGCGTTCCCGCGCAAATTGCGCAGCCTTGATCTTGCCTTCGGTGCCGCGTTCGCCGAACCCGCCGGGAACAAGGATCGCGTGGAATCCCTGCAAGTAAACGGCAGGATCCTCACGCTCGAAAATTTCGCTGTCGATCCATTCCGCCCGAACCCTGACCCGGTTCGCCATGCCGCCGTGGGTCAGCGCCTCGGCGATGGATTTATAGGCGTCCTCCAACTGAGTATACTTTCCGACAATCGCGACCCGAACCTCGCCTTCGGGGTTGTGGACGCGGTCAGAGACATCTTCCCACACATCCAGCTTGGGGCGCGGGGCGGGGGTGATACCGAACGCGTCCAGAACCGCCTGATCCAGCCCTTCCTTGTGATAGGCAAGCGGTGCATCGTAGATCGACTTCAGATCATAGGCAGCAATCACGCTTTCCAGGCGGACGTTGCAAAAGAGAGCCAGCTTTTCGCGCTCTTTCTCAGGGATCGGATGTTCCGAGCGGCAGACAAGAACGTCCGGCGCGATGCCTATGGACTGCAATTCCTTGACCGAATGCTGCGTCGGCTTGGTCTTCAATTCGCCCGAGGCTGCCAGATAGGGCAACAGCGTCAGATGCATGAACACGCATTGCCCGCGCGGTTGTTCGTGGGCGAACTGGCGTATCGCCTCGAAGAACGGCAGGCCCTCTATATCGCCGACCGTACCGCCGATTTCGCAGAGCATGAAATCCACCTCATCCTCGCCGATGTGGATGAAATCCTTGATTTCATTGGTAACATGCGGAATGACCTGAATGGTCTTGCCCAGATAGTCGCCACGGCGCTCTTTCTCTAACACGGTCGAATAAATCCGACCTGACGAGATCGAGTCGCTGTTGCGCGCCGCAACGCCGGTAAACCGTTCGTAGTGGCCCAGATCCAGATCGGTCTCGGCGCCATCGTCGGTGACGAACACTTCGCCATGCTCAAACGGGCTCATCGTGCCCGGATCGACGTTGAGATAGGGGTCAAGCTTGCGCAGTCGCACCGAGAACCCGCGCGCCTGTAACAGCGCACCCAACGCGGCCGAAGCAAGACCTTTGCCAAGCGAAGAAACAACACCACCGGTGATGAAAACATATCGCGCCATGTGGTGAAAACCCCCGTGAAATCAGCCAGAAATACTACGAAATGAGCCTTGGAAATTCCGTAGCATCACGGGGTTTAAGCGATAACAGATTCGTGACGATTGCGCAACCGAACCGCAAGATGATGTTGGGCTGACCAAGCGTAAAACAACCGGTTGTGGTCTTGCGGTCAGTCTGCGCGGGGGGCACCTTCGGCCCCGCCTTCAACCGGAGGCGGCAGAAGATCGTCGCCCAATGGCGACTCTGGCTCGGCCTCGGGGGCTGCTTGTTCAATGCCCAGCCGATCGACGACCGAGGTGTTGGCCGATTTCTGCGCCGCAATCACGGTCAACCCGATCGAGGTTGCGATAAAGCCGATCGCAAAAATCCATGTCAGCTTGCCAAGCGCCGTTGCCGCACTGCGTGAAGACATCACGCCACCGCCGCCGCCGCTGCCCATGCCAAGACCGCCACCCTCAGAGCGCTGCAACAGCACGACGCCGATCAGGCACAGTGCAAGGATCAGGTGGATGACAAGAACGACGTTTTCCATATTCGGCCTTCTAACATGAACGTGCGGTATCTAGAGCCTGCGCCCCCGCATCGCAACCCCGAACCCGACCGTAATGGCCAAATCACGGCGCGGTGGCTACTCGTCCGTTTCGTCGACATCGAACTGGCCCGACAGCGCGCGGCGCACAAAGCTCCACGACAGGCCGATGCCGAGGATCAGCGACAGCGCCAGGATACCCATCCAGACGTTCAGATTGGAATTGCTCAGCGATAACAGGCCCCTGTCGTAGAGCACCCAGACCAGAGCCGCGAAAACTGCCAGGACCAGCGCCATGCCGAATGCGCCGATCGACCGGAATGTCGCCCGCAGATAGATAACGTAGCCGACCACAAGGATCAGGCCGAACAGCACGGTCAGCGGCATCTCTTCGTAGAAATTCCTGCCACTCCAATGCACGAAATTCCACTTCGTCGGGTTGAACGTGGCGGCAATCAGAAGAAAGGCGAACAGCCAGCGAATAAGAAAACCCATATGTCCCTCCGGTTTCTTGCCCGAATGGATGGCCCAACGCAGGGGCATCTGTCCAGCCCTGCGGCGAAATAGTGGTTTCGCTGGCCGGCGCCGGGCGCTATATCGGCCCGGGCTTTGCGCTAACATAAGGACTGACATGGCCAACGTAGTCGTCGTAGGCGCCCAGTGGGGCGACGAGGGAAAAGGCAAGATCGTGGACTGGCTGTCGGAACGCGCCGACGTCATCGTGCGGTTTCAGGGCGGCCATAATGCCGGGCACACGCTGGTCATCGACGGCGAGGTCTACAAGCTGTCGCTGCTGCCATCCGGGCATCGTGCGCGGCGGCAAGCTGTCGGTGATCGGCAATGGCGTGGTGCTCGACCCCTGGCACCTGGTCGAGGAGATCGCCAAGCTGCGCGGGCAGGGCGTCGAGATATCGCCGGAGAACCTGATGATCGCCGAAAACACGCCGCTGATCCTGCCGATCCACGGAGAGCTGGACCGCGCGCGGGAAGCGCAAGGCTCGGTCGCCAAGATCGGCACCACGGGACGCGGCATCGGCCCGGCCTATGAGGACAAGGTCGGTCGCCGCGTCGGTGCGGGTCGCGATCTGGCGGATGCGGCGACGCTGGAGCTGCGGGTCGACCGTGCGCTGGTGCACCACGACGCGCTGCGGCGCGGACTGGGAATGGAGCCGGTGGACCGCGACGCGCTTGATCGCGAAGCTGCGCGATATCGCGCCCGAAGTGCTGAAATTCGCCGCCCCCGTCTGGAAGGTGCTCAACGATCAGCGCAAGCGCAGGCAAACGGATTCTGTTCGAAGGCGCGCAGGGCGCGCTTCTGGATATCGACCTTGGCACCTATCCGTTCGTCACCTCCTCGAACATGATCGCGGGCAGGCGGCGACGGCGTCGGGCATGGGGCCAGGGGCGATCGATTTCGTGCTGGGCATCGTCAAGGCCTATACGACCCGGGTCGGCGAGGGGCCGTTTCCGACGGAATTGCACGACGAGGTCGGTCAACGTCTGGGCGAGCGTGGCCACGAATTTGGCACCGTCACCGGGCGCAAGCGGCGCTGCGGCTGGTTCGATGCGGTCCTGGTGCGCCAGACCTGCGCAACCTCGCGGCGTCAACGGCATTGCCCTGACCAAGCTCGATGTGCTCGACGGGTTCGACGAGCTGAAGATCTGCGTCGGCTACGAGATGGACGGCAAGCGGATCGACTATCTGCCGACGCCGCCGATCATCAGGCCCGCTGCAAGCCGATCTACGAGAGCCTGCCGGGCTGGTCGGAAAGCACCGAAGGCGCGCGCAGTTGGGCCGATCTGCCGGCCAACGCGATCAAATATGTCCGCCGGGTCGAGGAACTGATCGACTGCCCGGTGGCGCTTCTGTCGACCTCGCCAGAGCGGGACGACACCATCCTGGTGACCGACCCGTTCGCCGACTGATGGCCCTGACTTACAAAGCCCGCCGCCGCTGGTCGCTGATCATCCTGTTGGTCGGCCTGCCGATCTACATCCTCGTGGCGGTTAGCGTCGTGAACCTTCTCGGCCGACCCGGCGTGTTGGTGGAACTGTTGGTCTACATAATTCTTGGCATCGCCTGGGTCGTGCCATTTCGCTCGATCTTCCGTGGGATCGGACAGGCCGACCCGGATGCGCCAGACGAACAAAAGAACGGGGCGGACTCTCGTCCACCCCGTTCATAGTTTCGTAAGTCGCTGTTATTGCTTCTTATTCACCCGCGGCGCGTGCGCCGGGATTGAACCGGGTCGACTGCGATACGGCGAACTGACCGCGGTTCAGCTTCTGGATTTCGCCGTTGCGCAGCAGCTGCCCGAAGGCCCGCAGGCTGTCCTCGCGGCTGAAGTCCTCGCCGCAATAGGCTGCGATTGCGCGCATCATTTGCGGACGCGAGAAATGCGGCTGACCTTCGACATAAGAGACGTAGGCGGCGAGGGCCTCGACCAGATCCGGAAGGTCGGTCGCGCCCATCTCTTCGACAAACATGGCGACAGCGTCGGCGTCTGCAAAAACATCTGCTCCGCTGTTCTCGTCGGTGTCGTCATTGGCCGCATCGATCATCTCGTCCTGAGCACCGGCCTCTTCTCCTTCGGGCCGCATTGCGGTGACCCGACGCGGGCGAACCGGGCCGGCGTCGATGTCGATCTCCGCTTCGGCCTCGGTGGTGTCGATGCGCTGCTCTGAAACCAGCACCAGCGGTGCCTGACGACGCTCTGTAGGCTTGACACCGTCGGCTGGGCGGCGAGGGCGCACGACCTGCGCCAGATCTTCGCGATACTGGTCGATCGGATTGGCGCGTTCCTCTGTCGGCGCTTGCCTGTTCAGACCCTTGTCGGCGCGGGTCGCCAAAACGGCGGCCCTGAGATGCTGGATCGCGGACCGGCGGCGGCTGCCCTCGGTTTCTTCCAATTCAGTATTGGTTACATCAAGGATACGCTTGACCCCGTTGCCGTTGTCATCAAGATCCTGATGCTCCAGAACCGCGCGGCCTTCCTTTTCGGACCTGCTCTCGGCCTCTGATTCGCGACGAACCTGGGCGAGGGTTGCCATCAGATCGGCTTCTTCCTCGTCCGACAGGTCGCCCTCTTCCGCATCATCGGCCTTGCCAAAGACGTTTTCGCTGTTCTCGTCTTCCGCTGCTACTTCTGTGTCTTCGTTCGATCCCAGAAAGCTGAAATCGACGTCCTCGACGTCCTCGACGTCGTCTTGATCCTGGGCGAAGGCACCGGTTGCGACTGCCAGTTGCTCGTCTGCGTCCTCGATTGCGGTCTCGGCTTCCGCTTCGTCTTCCAGATCAACCCGGCGCATCTTGACGATACGGGCGATGGCGTAGGCGTCCGGTTCGTCGCCGGCCGGTTCATCGGCCTGCATTTCTTCGTCCCCGGCCTCTTCTTCGACTTCGCTCGACTCCAGGATCAAGGTCGGCATCGCGCTGTCGACTTCCGCTTCCTCATCTGTTGTCAGAACCGCATCCGTCTCGTCCTCATCCTCGTCATCGGTCTCCGAAGCGACTTCGGTCAGGCTTTCGGCTTCTTCTTCATCGATGAATTCTTCGTTTGCCAAAGAGATCGGCGCGTCCTTGTCCTCGTCGTCAGTTTCTGCAGCGACCTCTGTCGGGCTTTCGGCCTCTTCATCGGCCAGTTCTTCATCCGCGAAAGAGACCACCTCGTCCTCGAAAGCGTCCTCGGCGTCCTCAGCGTCGCTCAGAACAATCGCTTCGGCCTCTAAGGCTTCGGGCTTTTCCTCTGCCTCGTCGCTCATCCCAAAATCGGTGATGTCGGCTATTTCATCTTCAACAATCGTCTCCGCGGCGGCCAAGGATACCTCGGCTACGAAATCATCCGGCTCGTCGTCGCCGATGTGAATGTCTGCCTCGGCAGCAACATCATCGGCGTCATCTTCATCAGCCAGTTCGAACTCGGTCTCCAAGGCCTCGGGCTCGACAAGGGCTTCCGGCTCGGGCTCTGCTTCGGCCGCTTCAAAGGCTTCGGCAATACCGGTGGGGGCAAAGCTGTCCTCGGCGCTCGCTTCCTCTTCGTCGTCCTGGCCAAGATCGTCTTCGCGGCGGGCAACCGCCGCGCGCAGGCGGGCCAGCTTCTCGGCGACACTCTCTTCTTTCACCGCAGCCTCGCCGGCCCCAGTGAAATCGCTGGCGTCAAATTCGCTGGCTTCCGGCTCTGCGTCCTCAGCTTCCTGTTCCGGCTCGGCGTCCGAGACAGCCTGAACCGCAGCGGCAGCAGTCGCAGCCGGTCTTGCAGATGGGGCATCTGTCTTATCCTGCATCTGGCGCAGGACCACGCCGTTATTCTCTACCCGGGCCTCAACACGGCGGTGAACCTCGCGCTCGGCAATGCGGTGCAGCATCTCTGCATCCGGCGTCGGAGGCTCTGCGCCGAAATAGCGATCGTCCGCAGCGAGGTCGCGGAAATATTCTGCGATACCACGCATCGTCGAGAAGGGGTCATCGAACCCTTCCAGCGTGCAAGAGAATGTGCCGTATGAAACGGTAAGAATTTTACTCGGGCCTACCATCACTTTTTTCGCTTTCTTTTTTGATCCTGCAATACTGTATTTACCAAAGATAGGTTCGCAAATGGGAACAGAACCAAGAAACAACTGAGATTATTTCTTGTTCAGAATGTGGTCAGTTTCCATTTATTACAACAATCATGGCGAATAGGACATTCCTGTGCGGTTTTCTGAACGAGTAACCTTGTTGGGCGCGAGCAAGGTTAATCAAAGGGTTCTTACCGAAGCATTGACATTTGCGCCCCGTCTGATTGCAGCAGATGGTGGGGCCAGAAATGCGGTCAAATTAGGGCAAATGCCTCAATTCGTGATCGGAGATCTTGATTCTGTTGATCCTGAGACACTGTCGAGAATCCCCGCCGACCGGCAAATCCGGATTTCAGAGCAGGACACAACCGACTTTGACAAATGCCTGACCGTTATCGACGCCCCGCTGATTCTCGGCGTCGGGTTTCTGGGCCGGCGGGTCGATCACCAACTGGCAGCGTTTAATTCGCTTGTACGACATCCGCAGCGGTCCATCCTGTTGATCAGCAAGCGCGACCTTTGCTTTCACCTGCCGCCAAGGCTGACCCTGAGCCTGGCCATCGGTACCCGGCTGTCACTCTTCCCGATGGCGCCGGTAACAGGCCGGTCCTTGGGATTACGGTGGCCGATCGAGGGCATTCGCTTTGCGCCAGACGGGCGCATCGGAACATCGAACGTCACCGATCAGGAAACGGTCATCCTAACGATGGACGGTTCCGGCATGCTGGCGATCATGCCGCGGGCAGCGCTGGCCGAGGTGTTGCAGGCGTTTTCGAAATGACCCTTTCGCGGTAGATCACGTAAAGCCCGGCGGCCACCGTGATCGCGATGCCGACGGCGGCAAGGCCGTTCGGCAGGTCGCGGAATATCAACCAGCCGATCAGCGTGGCAAAGGGGATCTCCAGATATTGCATCGGCGCCAGCGTGGCCGAGGGTGCAAAGCGCAATGACCAGGTCATCAAAAGATGCGCGCAAGTGCCCAGTACGCCGAGGGCGGCCAGGAGCCAGAGGTCGGCAGGCGCGATACAGCTTAGCTCAAGCCCCGGCAGGTGCTGACCGGAAAACAGTAACAGCAGGGGGATCAACAGGGCTGACGCCATCAGCCCGCTGATGGCCTGCAGAGTGATCGGGTCGCAATCCTTGGCGATCTGGCGGGTGACCAGCATGAAAAGTGCAAAGACCACGGCCACGACCAACGGCAACAAGGCCGGTGCACCGACCGTCGCAAAATTCGGCTGGATTACCAGCAACGTTCCGACGAAGCCCACGGCACAGGCCGCCAGCCGGTGCCGGCCGACCTGTTCGTTCAGCACGACCTTGCCGAGCAGCAGCATGATGAACGGCATGACGAAAGCGATCGCGATGGCGTCCGCCAGGGGCAGAAACCGCAGCGACAGGAACATCGCGCCGATACCTGCGATATGCAGCAGCGTGCGCAAGGCCGTCAGCCGCAGCACACGGGGTGTCATCGAAAAGCCGCGGCCCATCATCCAGATCAACGGCAGCAGAAGCCCGGCCTGAATCGCAAAACGAGCGGCCAACAGCTGCCCGATCGACATTGCATCGCCCAGCAGCTTGGCAATCGAGTCACCAAGCGGGGCGAGAATGCAAAACCCAAGCATCAGAAAGATGCCCAGAAGGGGACGGTCGCCGATCATTGCGACAGGTTAAGGGGCGGGACCAAGCGGCGCAACGGTCACCGCGACGCCGCGCGCCGTCACCCGTTCGCGGTGCATGATGTAGATGCCCGATGCGGCGATGACCGCGACACCGATCCAGGTCGGCAGATCCGGGAAATCACTGAAGACGACATAACCGAAGAACGTCGCGGAAATCAGTTCCAGGTAATGCAGCGGCGCCAGAACGGTCGATGACGCGAAGCGGAGCGCGTAGGTCAGCAACATATGTGCGATCGAGGCCGCCAGACCGACCCCGAAAAGGTAGACCCAGTAGCGGCCCTGCGGCATTACCGGGTCGAGATCCCGGATGCCGCTGCCATCGGCCAGCCACAGAAGTGGCACGGTCAGGATTATCGACGCAACTGCGGTGGTCGCCTGTATCCTGACCGGATGCGCGCCATGCGTCCGCCAGCGCATCGAGATCATGTAAAGTGCGAAGAAGAACGCCGTGCCAAGCGGCAACAGCGCCACCGAGCCGAACTCGACGAAGCTGGGGCGGATGATGATCAGCGACCCGGCAAAGCCTACGACAGAGGCCCCGAGGCGGCGGATGCCGACGGTCTCGGACAGGATGAAATGGCCGATCAGAAGCAGCAGGAACGGCTCGACGAAAACGATTGCCAGCGCATCGGCCAGCGGCATGACCGCAATCGCGCCGACGAAGGTCGCTGTTGAAGCCACGGACAAGACTGCGCGCAGGAAGGTCAGCAGCAGATCGGACCGGTTCATCCGCAGATCCAGCCGCATCGCCAGCATGACCGGCACCAGGATCATCGCCTGCGACGACATAGCGTGCCGCGGTTATCTGGCCGACCGGGATTGTATCCGACGCCAGCTTGGCGAATGTGTCGATCAGCGGCGCGGTCAGGCAGAAGGCCAGCATCATCAGAGTGCCAAGAACCGGGCGGTCGTCAGTCATGTTCAGCCGCCCGTTGCAAGATTGCCGCCCTTGCGGGCGAAGAGTTTGGTTGCGCCGCGGCTTCGCCACCTCGCGGTGCGCTGCGCGCGAGTAGTTGGGCGAGGAAAAATCAGCAATTCGGCACATTGACGGCAAGGCCGCCAAGCGAGGTTTCCTTGTACTTGTGGCTCATGTCCTGCCCGGTCTGGCGCATGGTTTCGATGGCGGCATCCAGCGGCACCAGATGGCTGCCATCGCCGCGCAGGGCCAGCGAGGCGGCCGAGACCGCCTTGATCGCGCCCAGGCCGTTGCGCTCGATGCAGGGCACCTGCACCAGCCCCTTGACCGGATCGCAGGTCATGCCGAGGTGATGTTCCAGCGCGATCTCGGCGGCATTCTCGACCTGCTCGGGCGTGCCGCCCATGACGGCGGCAAGCCCCGCCGCGGCCATTGCGGCGGCACTGCCGACCTCGGCCTGACAGCCGCATTCGGCGCCCGAGATCGAGGCGTTGTACTTGATCAACCCGCCGATGGCCGCCGCCGTCAGCAGGAAGTCGGGGACGTTCGACCGGCTCGCCCCGGGCACGTGATCGAGCCAATAGCGGATCGTCGCCGGGATGACGCCGGCCGCGCCATTGGTGGGCGCGGTGACGACCTGACCGCCGGCGGCGTTTTCCTCGTTCACCGCCATCGCATAGGTCGACATCCAGTCGTTGATCGTGTGCGGCGCCGTCAGGTTCTGACCGCGCTCGGCCTGCAGCGCGTCATGGATGCCCTTGGCGCGGCGTTTCACCTTCAGCCCGCCGGGCAGGATGCCGTCGGCTGGCCAGCCCGCGCTCGATGCAGTCGTTCATCACCTCCCAGATCCGGGCGATGCCGCGGTCGAGCGCTTCCGGGCCGAGCCGGGACAGCTCGTTGCGCGCGTTTCATCTCGGCGATGCGACTTGCCGGTCGCGGCGCACATCTGCAGCATCTCGGCGGCGCTCTTGAACGGGTAGGGAACCGGCGCGCCGTCGTCGCTGTCCTTGCCTGCCGCCAGTTCTGCCTCGGTCAGAACGAAGCCGCCGCCGATGGAATAATAGGTTTCCTGCAGGATCACATCGCCCTGAGCATCGGTCGCCATCAGGATCATGCCATTGGCATGGCCGGGCAGGGCCGGGCCATAGTCGAAGACCAGATCGCTGTCCGGATCGAATGCCAGCGGTGCCAGCCCGTCCGGCTCGAGCGTGCTTTCGTTTGACGGATGCGGGTCAGCGTAGCCTCGGCCTGGTCCCGATCGTAGCTTTCGGGCACGAAGCCGGCCAGACCAAGGATCGTGGCCCGGTCCGTGGCATGGCCGACGCCGGTGAAGGCCAGCGAGCCATGCAGTGAGGCCCTGAGCCCGTGCGCGGTGAAAGGCGAGGCGCGCAGCCGGTCCAGAAACCGTGCGGCGGCGACCATCGGCCCCATCGTGTGCGACGAGGACGGACCGACGCCGATCTTGAACATGTCGAAGACGGAAAGGAACATGGGCCTGAACTCCGGGAATGGCTTTGACCGTCATGGCGGTTTCGCACAGCGAAGGGCGCGGCGAAAAGCGACACTTTCGGGCGGGCTTCGGACGGGGGCCCGATCACGCCCGGCCCGGCCCTGTCCGCATTCCAGCGCCGATCTTCTTCTGTCTGCAAATATTCCCGCCGAAGGCATCCGCGGCGCGGGCGCAGCCTGCGGCGCGATCCCTGCGTAGCAGCCCGCCGGCGCGGGTCTGCTGCGCCGGGTCGGGAATTCGCTCTCGCACCTTTGGCGCTTCTTACCTATAACCGCTCCGATCGGAAACGGAGTCGCTGCCAGATGTCGGAAAACCTGTCGCCAATTGATACCGCCAAATTCGTTGCCGCCAAGCGTGCCTCGGAGTTCGTCAAGGATGGCATGAAGATCGGTCTGGGGACCGGTTCGACCGCGGCCTGGCTGGTCCGCTGCCTGGGCGAACGGGTGCATGACGAGGGGTTGAAGATCACCGGCGTTCCGACCTCGACCCGCACTGCCGAACTGGCGCGGCAGGTCGGGATCAAGGTGGTCTCGCTGGACGAGGCGCGCTGGCTCGATCTGACCATCGACGGGGCCGATGAGTTCGATGCGGAACTGAACCTGATCAAGGGCGGCGGCGGCGCGCTGTTGCAGGAAAAGATCGTGGCGACGGCCAGCGACCAGATGATCGTGATCGCCGACAGCAGCAAGCGTGTCGATCACCTGGGCGCCTTCCCGCTGCCGGTCGAGGTCATCAAGTTCGGATGGCGAACCACCAAGGCGCTGGTCGAGGAAACCCTGCATTCGCTTGATGTGATGGGCCAGAAGACGACGTTGCGGATGAATGGCAGTCCAGCCTTTCGTGACCGACGAGGGCAACCACATCCTTGATCTGCACCTGACCCGGATCGGCAATCCGCGGCAGCTGTCGCTGGTGCTGAACCAGATCCCCGGCATCGTCGAAAACGGCCTGTTCATCGACATCTGCGATGTGGTCGTGACCGGCCATTCCGACGGCCGGGTCGAAGTGCAGGACATCAACGCCGGCACCCGCGAAGAGGGCAGCATCGAGCTGGCCGAAAGTGAAAACATCTTCCGCGACATTGCGGAATAGCAGGTAAAACTCATGGCGTTCGACTATGATCTTTATGTGATCGGTGGCGGGTCCGGCGGCGTGCGCGCTGCACGCGTGGCCGCCGAAACCGGCGCCAAGGTCGCGCTGGCCGAGGAATACCGGATGGGCGGTACCTGCGTGATCCGCGGCTGCGTGCCGAAAAAGCTGATGGTCTTCGCCTCGGGCTATTCCCGCGCGATGGAGGAAGCACAGGCCTATGGATGGTCGCTGAAGGCCGGCGCATTCGACTGGAAGAGGTTTCGCAAGGCCTTGCACGCCGAACTTGATCGGCTGGAGGGCATCTACCGCGCCAATCTGGAGAAGGCCGGTGTCGAGATCCACGATCAGCGCGCCACGCTTGAGGATGCGCATACGGTACGGCTGACGGACGGTCGAGACCTTTCGCGCCAAGCATATCCTGATCGCCACCGGCGGCCACCCCTTCGTGCCGACACATTCGAGGGGCACGAACTGGCCTGGACGTCGAACGATGTCTTCTCTGATGGAGGATCTGCCGAAGCGTGTTCTGATCGTCGGCGGCGGCTATATCGCCTGCGAATTCGCCTGCATCCTCAAGGGCTTGGGTGCTGAGGTCACGCAATATTACCGCGGCGCGCAGATCCTGCGCGGCTTTGACGACGAGGCGCGCGGCCACATCGCCGAACTGATGCGGGAACAGGGCATCGACCTGCATGTCGGCACCGATGTCGAGCGGATGGAAAAGCGCAAGGGCGGCATCTGGGTCAAGGCCACGGATGGGCGCGAAGCCGAGTTCGACGCGGTGATCTACGCGACCGGACGCAAGCCCAATACCGTCGGGCTGGGGCTGGAAGACACCGGCGTGAAACTGGGCCGGCAGGGGCAGATAGAGGTCGACGACTATTCGCAGACCGCGGTGCCCTCGATCTTCGCGGTCGGCGACGTGACCGACCGGATCAACCTGACGCCGGTTGCGATCCGCGAGGGCGCGGCCTTCGTCGAGACCGTTTTCAACGGCAACCCGACCAAGCCCGATCACGATCTCGTGCCATCGGCCGTGTTCACGCAGCCCGAATACGGTTCGGTCGGCCTGACCGAAGAGGCGGCGCGCGATCAGGAGCCGATAGAGGTCTATTGCGCAGCGTTCCGGCCGATGCAGAACGCCTTTATCGGAAAGAACGAACGCGTGCTCTTCAAGCTGATCGTCAGCGCTGAAAGCCGCAAGATCCTTGGCTGCCATATCATCGCGCCAAATGCCGGGGAGACTGATCCAGATGGTCGGCGTGGCGATAAAGATGGGCGCGACCAAGGAAGATTTCGACCGGACGGTTGCGGTTCACCCCACAATGTCGGAAGAGATCGTACTGATGAAATCGCCAGTGCGAAAAGCTTGATATCAGGTCGAAGATACACAGGTAAGGCTCTGACCTGGCGGATGACGAGACGAGAGAGAGGAACAACCCGAGATGGCCAATAACAATGGCGGACCCTGGGGCGGCGGCGGTCGCGGCGGCGGGGATGACGAGACGACAAGGGCGGAAAACGCGGAGGGCGCGGCCCCAGGCGACTCGCCAGCTGCCCGAGATCGACCAGATCGTGAAGAAAGGCCAGGAGCAGCTGCGCGTCCTGATGGGCGGTCGTGGCGGCGGCGGCCGCAACGGACGGCGGCGGCGGTGGCGGCGAGGGGCCGAAACTGACCCGCGGCACTGCTGGTCTCGGTGCTCTGGCGCTGGCCGGGCTCTGGATCTTTGCCTCGTTCTATACCGTGAAGCCCGAAGAGCAGTCGGTCGAACTGCTTTCTGGGTAAGTACAGTCAGACTGGTCGGCACCCGGCCTGAACTTCGCGCCCTGGCCGTTCGTCATCGCCGAGGTTATCCCGGTGACGCGCGAACAGATCGAAGATATCGGCGTCGCACAAGGCACGCGCGGCGAAAGCGGCCTGATGCTGACGACCGACGAGAATATCATCGACATCGACTTTCAGGTGGTCTGGAACATCAACGATCCGGCGAAATACCTCTTCAACCTGCGCGACCCGCAGCAAACGATCCGCGGCAGTGTCCGAATCGGCGATGCGCGAGATCATCGCCGCCTCGCACACTGGCGCCGATCCTGAACCGCGACCGGGGTATCATTGCCGATCGCGCCAGAGAGCTGATCCAGTTGACGCTCGACGGCTACGACAGCGGCATGAACGTCGTGCGTCTCAACCTCGACAAGGCCGACCCGCCGCGCGAAGTGATCGATGCCTTCCGCGACGTGCAGGCCGCCGAACAGGAACGCGACCGGCTGGAACGTGAGGCTGACGCCTATGCCAACCGGGTTCTTGCCGGCGCGCGCGGTGAAAGCGCGCAGGTGCTGGAAAAAGCCGAAGGCTACCGCGCCCAGGTGGTGAACGAGGCCGAAGGTGAAGCCAGCCGCTTCCTCGCGGTTCTGGATGAATATCGCCTGGCCCCGGAAGTGACCCGCAAGCGTCTCTATCTCGAAACGATGGAGCAGGTGCTGGGCGGTGTCGACAAGGTCATCATTGATCGAGCAAAGCAGCGGGCAGGGCGTCGTGCCCTATCTGCCGCTCAACGAATTGCGCAGACCCGCGCCCACGACCAACGGAGGGTCCAACTGATGCGTAAGACAACCTTCATACTCCCGATCGTTGTCGTGGCGATTGCTCGCGGCTCTGTCCTCGATCTTCATCGTGGACGAACGCGAAAAGGCGTTGGTTCTGCAATTTGGCCAGATCAAGGCCGTCAAGGAAGACCCGGGGCTCGGCTTCAAGATCCCGCTGATCCAGGAAGTCGTGAAATACGACGACCGCATCCTGTCGCTGGAAACGCAAGAGATCGAGGTGACGCCCTCGGATGACCGTCGTCTGATCGTCGATGCGTTCGCGCGCTACCGGATTTCGAACGTCGAACAGTTCCGCCGCGCCGTTGGCGTCGGGGGCATTGATGCTGCCGAAGACCGGCTCGAATCGATCCTGAACGCGCAGGTGCGCGAGGTGCTGGGTTCTGATCAGGTCACCTCGAACACGATCCTGTCCTCGGACCGTGCGGCGCTGATGCTGCGGATCCGCGATCAGGCCCGTGCGCGGGCCTCGAACCTTGGTGTCGAGGTGGTGGATGTGCGTCTGAAGCAGACCAACCTGCCCGAACAGAACCTTGAAGCCACCTTCGCGCGGATGCGCGCCGAACGTCAGCGCGAAGCCGAGGACGAACGCGCCCGTGGCCGCGAGGCCGCACAACGGGTCAGCGCGCAGGCCGACCGGACCGTGGTCGAGATCGTGTCAGAGGCCAGACAAGACCGCCGAGATCACCCGCGGTGAGGCTGATGCGCGACGCAACAACATCTTCGCGCAAGCCTTTGGTCAGGATCAGGAATTCTTTGAATTCTACCGGTCACTGACGGCCTATCAGGCGGCGCTGCAGGGTAACAACTCGACCATGGTGATCTCGCCCGACAGCGAGTTCTTCGACTACCTGAAGATCCGATCAGGGGCGAGCGGCCGCTGCCGCAGCGCAATGAGCACGATCATTCTGGCCATAGGTCTGGTACTTTGTGTCGAGGGGCTGGTGTTCGCACTGGCCCCTTTGCGCATGGAGCAGATCCTGGAGGCTCTGCGCGAGATCACGCCGGAACAGCGCCGCCTGATTGGCCTTGTCGCACTGGCGCTTGGCGTCGCGATGGTCTGGTTCGCCAAGTCGCTCGGCGCTTAGGTGAGCGACTGCACACGCGCCCTTCACGTCCAGTTGAAGATACGTGCTTGGGCTTTGAGTTGCGGTTCCCGCCCCCTATCTAGAACATTATCACAGGTATATGCTGGGTCCTGTCCGTCAGGCTGGACAATGAAAAGGAGAATGCAGTGAAACCGCAGGCACTCACACTTCCCGCCCAGATGGCGCCGATCGCCCGTGCGATTTCGGTTCTGGTGCTGGGACTTGCTTTGTTCCTTGCGCAGGCGCTTGCCGCCGGTGCGCGAGGCACCCCGGAATCCTTCGCCGATCTGGCCGAACAGGTCAGTCCGGCCGTGGTGAACATCACCACGTCGACAACCGTTGCGGCGGCTACTGAAGGCATGCCGACGGTCCCGGAAGGCTCACCGTTCGAGGATTTCTTCCGTGATTTCCTTGACCGTCAGAACCCCGGCGAAGGCCCAGGGCAGCAGCGGCGACCGCGCCGCAGTCAGGCACTGGGATCGGGCTTTGTGATATCCGAGGACGGATATATCGTTACGAACAACCACGTCATCGAAGGCGCGGATGAGGTGTCGGTAGAGTTCTTCAACGGCAAGGAACTGGACGCCAAGGTGATCGGCACCGACAAGAACACCGACATTGCACTGCTGAAAGTGGAAAGCGACGAGGCGCTGCCTTTTGTCAGCTTCGGCGACAGCGATGCGATGCGTGTCGGTGAATGGGTGATGGCGATGGGCAACCCGCTGGGTCAGGGCTTTTCGGTCTCGGCCGGTATCGTCTCGGCCCGGGGTAGGGCGCTTTCGGGCACCTACGACGACTTCATCCAGACCGACGCTGCGATCAACCGAGGCAACTCGGGCGGACCGCTGTTTAACATGGACGGTCAGGTTGTCGGCGTGAACACTGCGATCCTGTCGCCTAATGGCGGCTCGATCGGCATCGGCTTTTCGATGGCCTCGAACGTGGTCAGCAAGGTCATCACCCAATTGCAGGAATTCGGCGAAACCCGCCGTGGCTGGCTGGGCGTCCGCATTCAGGACGTGACCGACGATGTGGCAGAGGCGATCGGCCTTGAAACGGCGTCGGGCGCCTTGGTGACGGATGTCCCTGAAGGCCCCTCGAAAGAGGCCGGCATCCTCTCTGGCGATGTGATTCTGTCGTTTGACGGGGTCGAGGTTGCCGATACCCGTGAACTGGTCCGCATCGTCGGCAACGCCGATATCGGCAAGGCTGCTCGCGTCGTGGTGTTCCGCGATGGCGAAACCCAGACGCTGATGGTCACCCTTGGCCGCCGCGAAGATGCCGAAGCCGAGGCTGTACCCGCCTCTGCGCCGGCTGACGAGCCGGTGGAAAAAGAACTGCTGGGCCTGAAGATCGCCGAGATGACGGATGAGTTGCGCGAACAGCTTGGCCTCAATCCCGGGTCCGACGGTTTAGTCGTTGCCGATGTCGCCGAAGACAGCGAAGCCTACGAAAAGGGCCTGCGGGCGGGTGACGTGATCACCGAGGCCGGTCAGCAGAAGGTGATGCGCGTCGCCGATCTGGAAGACCGGATCTCCGAGGCCGAAGAGGCCGGACGTAAATCGCTGCTGCTACTGGTCCGCCGGGCCGGAGAGCCGCGTTTCGTGGCCCTGTCGCTGGACTGACGGACCGATCACAAGTTCTGACACGGGGGCGCCTTCGGGCGCCCTTTTTCTTGCCAGTGGGACAAGTTGATGCCCTCGTGCAGCGGCCAGACTGCGGCCAATGAAGGAATTGTTGGCCAAGCACTTTCATATCCCCGCGCGCTGTGTCCCGCAGACCCGACCCGAGTGCCCCAACAAACGGAATCGAGTCGTTTCGGTTTCACTCTGCCGCCGTGGGCGTCTTTGCCGATGCCTGGATGCTGCGTTCTCCGACATGTCGAACCTGTTCGGCAATCAGGGCGAGTTGATCGGCAAGCGGGGTGGTCTTTCGCCAGACCATACCGATCCTTCGCAAAGGTCGTGGGTGAGACAACTTGGCGACGGAAACGGCCGCCGAGCCGGTCTCGATCGACACGGCCATTTCGGGGATAAGCGTCACGCCGATACCAGCCCCCACCATCTGCACCAGCGTCGAGAGCGAGCTTCCCTCCATCAGGTCGCGCGGTGGCGAGGTCGAGAATTTGCAGAAAGCCAATGCCTGATCGCGAAAGCAATGTCCTTCTTCCAGAAGAAGAAAACGCATATCGCGCAGGGTTTCTGGCTTCGGGACAGGTTTTCCCGCGTCCTCGATGGGGCGGACCAGCACGAACTCCTCCTCGAAAAGTGGCACTTCGTGCAGCGCGGGTTCCGAGACGGGCAGGGCAACAATCGCCGCATCGAGACGACCATCCAGCAGATCCCTGATGAGCTTTTGTGTGATCGCTTCGCGCGGTCGGGGATCAAGGTTCGGATAGTGCCTGCGACAATTCCTTGATCAGGTTGGGAAGCAGGTAGGGCGCCACCGTTGGAATGACCCCAAGTCGAAAGCGGCCGGCCAAGGGTCCGTGGTACGTCCGGGAAAGATCTTCGATTTCATCAACCGCGCGCAGGATATCACGGGCACGTTTGGCCAGCGCCTCGCCCAGGTTGCTCAATCGGATCTGGCGCGCGTTGCGTTCGATCAGCGGTGCATCAAGCAGCGCTTCCAGTTCTTTCATCTGAACCGAGAGGGCCGGTTGCGAAATCGAACAGGCCTCGGCCGCGCGTCCGAAATGGCCGTGACGTGCGAGTGCGTCGAAGTATCGCAAGTGTTTCATGGTAAGATTTATCATAAGCTGTGGTTATCACGATCATTAGAAAATCCAACTTATAATAATTTCATGCCATGTTACAAAGACGATGCAAACCGTGCGCACGAACGGTGCGCAGAGGCAAACCGAAGGCTGCCGCGCGCGCTGATACCCGCACGAAGCAGTCCTTACGTCACAGAAGAGACATCGCTTAGCAAGGGAGAGCTACCATGGACGGAAACGACATCGAAACCGCAGGCAAATGTCCGGTGATGCATGGCGGGATTACCGCGACGGGTGCCTCTGTCATGGATTGGTGGCCGAATGCGCTGAACCTCGACATCCTGCATCAGCACGATACCAAGACCGAACCCGATGGGCCAGGACGTTCAATTATCGCGAAGAGCTCAAGACGCTCGATGTTGAGGCGCTGAAGAAAGACGATCTGCACGCACTGATGACCGACAGCCAGGACTGGTGGCCGGCCGACTGGGGGCACTATGGCGGGCTGATGATCCGCCTGTCTTGGCACGCAGCGGGCACCTACCGTCTGGCCGATGGCCGAGGCGGCGGCGGCACCGGCAACCAGCGGTTTGCGCCGCTGAACTCCTGGCCAGACAACGCCAGCCTCGACAAGGCGCGTCGCCTGCTTTGGCCGATCAAGAAGAAATACGGCAACAAGATCAGCTGGGCCGACCTGATCATTCTGGCGGGCAACTGTCGCCTACGAACTCGATGGGTCTGAAGACGTTCGGGTTTTCCTTTGGCCGCGAAGATATCTGGCATCCGGAAAAGGACACCTATTGGGGTGCCGAGAAGGAATGGCTGGCGCCAAGCGACGGGCGCTACGGGGATGTCGAAAATCCCGCCACCATGGAAAATCCGCTGGCTGCGGTGCAGATGGGCCTGATCTACGTCAACCCCGAGGGCGTGAACGGCAAGCCCGATCCACTGAAGACCGCCGCACAGGTGCGCGAGACCTTCGCGCGCATGGCGATGAACGACGAAGAGACCGCCGCGCTAACCGCCGGCGGCCACACTGTCGGCAAGGCCACGGCAACGGCGACGCGAGCCTGCTCGGCCCGGAGCCGGAAGCCGCCGATGTCGATGCGCAGGGCATGGGCTGGGATAATCCGAACAAGACCGGCAAGGGCCGCTACACGGTGACCTCTGGTATCGAAGGTGCCTGGACCAGCCATCCCACCAACTGGGACATCGGCTATTTCGACATGCTCTTTGGCCACGAATGGGAACTGAAAAAGTCCCCGGCAGGTGCCTCGCAGTGGGAACCGATCGACATCAAGCGAAGAGGATATGCCCGTCGATGTCGAGGATCCGTCGATCCGCTGCAAGCCGATCATGACTGATGCCGACATGGCGATGAAGATGGACCCGGTCTATCGCGAAATCTGCGAAAGATTCTGCCAGGGATCCCGCGTATTTCTCGAAACCTTCGCCCGGGCCTGGTTCAAGCTGACCCACCGCGACATGGGGCCGAAGGTGCGCTACTGGGGGCCGGACGTGCCGGCCGAAGATCTGATCTGGCAGGATCCGATCCCTGCGGGAACGCACCGGTTATGATGTGGGCGCGGTGAAGGCCAAGATCGCGGGATCGGGCCTGTCTGTCGCCGAAATGGTCTCGACCGCGTGGGACAGCGCCCGCACTTATCGCGGCTCGGACATGCGCGGCGGCGCCAACGGCGCTCGCATCCGGCTAGCGCCGCAGAAGGACTGGGAGGGCAACGAACCCGCGCGTCTTGCCAAGGTGCTGTCAGTGCTGGAACCGATCGCAGCCAGAGCCGGCGCTTCGGTCGCCGATGTGATCGTGCTTGCCGGCAATGTCGGGGTCGAGCAGGCGGCGAAGGCCGCGGGCTTTGACGTGATGGTGCCCTTCGCGCCCGGTCGCGGTGACGCGACCGACGAGATGACCGACGCCGAGTCCTTCGAAGTGCTCGAACCCTTGCCGACGGCTACCGCAACTGGCTGAAGAAAGACTATGTCGTCAGCCCCGAGGAGTTGATGCTCGACCGCACCCAACTCATGGGTCTGACCGCGGCAGAGATGACCGTTCTGGTCGGCGGCATGCGGGTCCTGGGTACCAACCACGGCGGCACCAAGCACGGTGTCTTGACGAACCGCGAGGGCGCGCTGACCACGGACTTCTTCGTCAATCTGACCGACATGGCCAACATCTGGAAACCGCTCCGGCAATGGCCTCTACGAGATCCGCGACCGCAAGACCGACGCGCTGAAATGGACGGCAACGCGCATGGATCTGGTCTTCGGGTCAAACTCGATCCTGCGAGCCTACGCCGAGGTCTATGCCCAGGACGACAATGCCGGAAAATTCGTGAACGATTTTGTCACCGCATGGGCCAAGGTGATGAATGCCGACCGGTTTGATCTGGCTTGACTGAGACTGGGCATCCCCGCGGGATACTTCATGCGGGGATGCCCTTGTGACCTTACCCATCTAGCCTGTCGCCACTGGCCCGGTGAGGGCTACGGGCCGGTGCGCATTGGCTGAATGTCGAGAACCACCGAGGCCGGACAGGCTGCACATACCCATGGGATTTATCCCGAAGGGCCAGCCAGCGTCTTTGCCGAAAGGCGGGACCGGCAGGAACCTCAAACCCGGCGCGCAACATGGCCTAGGCTTTGACGGCCTTCATGAACCGGTCGCGGATCACCACGGGGTCCATGGTGATTACCGGCATCTTGGCGTTGCCGCTTTCGCACTTGCTGACGATGATTGTCATCCGTTTGGCGTTCAGCGCGTCCTGAAGAACCCGTCCGGTCTCTTCCGCCGGGCATTCCACCACATGTTCGCAGCCGCAGGCCTCGGCCACTTTGGCAAGCGAGGTCTTGCGCCCGGCATATGTTGGCTGGTCGCCGGTCGAGCCGTATGAGCCATTGTCGATGATCAGCAGGATGTAGTTGTCCGCCACGTTGTTGGCGATAGTTGGCAGCGTGCCCATATTGGTCAGGACCGACCCGTCGCCATCAATCACGATTACCGGCTTGGGCTGCGCCAGCGCAAGGCCGAGCCCTATCGAGCTTGCCAGCCCCATCGTGCCAAGCATGTAGAAATTGGTCGGCTGATCGTCGATCGCGTGCAGTTCCTGGCTGGGAATGCCGATGTTGCAGACTACCAGTTGGTCGCGCAGGATCGGGGCGATCTCTTTCAGGATTTCGGAACGGATCATTCGCCATATCCTCCCCAGAAGCTGGCATCGGTCAGTATCGCGACCGGCTTGTTGCACATGAAGGTGTATTTCAGGATCATGTCGAACTCTTCGACATCCGATTGTTTGTGGAAGTGATAGGTGGGGATGTTCAACTGCGCCAACAGCGCCTTGGTGTGAACAGCCATCTCGACCTGACAGGCGACCGGTTCGCGCAACTCGCCACGGTATGAAATCAGCATCGGCAGCGGCATCCGGTAATATTGGATCAGCGTGGCCAATGTGTTGATCGTAACGCCGATCGCGGTGTTCTGCATGATAATCGCAGGTCGTTTGCCGCCCATGAAGGCACCCGCGCAGAGCCCCATACCCTCATCTTCCTTGTTGGAGGGAATGTGGAAGATCTCGTTCCGCCGATCGACCTCGTCAATCACGCCGGCCAGTTGCTTGCACGGTACGGTGGTTACGAACGAAATGTCGTTGGCGACAAGATCATCGGCGATCTTTCTGTCAATATTCATGTGTCGGGGCACTCCGGCGCTGATGGCCCTGGTCGGGCCGTTGGGTGAGTTTCGGGTCGGGTGTGGCTGCGCTGCAGCGTTACAGAACAATTTGGCTGGCGAATCGTGCTTGCGGCGGAGAGACCGAGAAGAAGACCTCTTGGCCCTGGCTTGCGCAAGCGGATGACGATACGGTCGGTATTTTCGACCGTCGAGATTTCAAGCACCCGCGGCGAAACTCCCTGACCCCACGCCGTCCGAACAAGAACCTCACTATACACGTGCATTCTCCATCACTGATATGGCCCCGTCTAAGCCCAGGGTTCCAGGACGATTTTCGGGGTTCCGATCTTGCCGGCACGTAGTTCGGCAAACGCGCGCGCGCCGTCGCCGAGGGGGCGGGTTTCAAACCAGTTCAAGTCCCCAAGCCGACCCTCAAAGATCGCTTGTGCGGTCATCCTGAAATCCTCGCCCGTATAGGTATAGGTGCCGATGAACGTGACCTCCTGCAATGTCATGCGGCGAATATCCAAGCCGCCAGCATCTTCGGCTAGGCCGATATGCAGGATCACCCCACCAGGCTGCGCAACGGTCGAGGCCGTCGCACGGGTGGCGGCATATCCCACCGCATCGACCACGAGGGCGTATTGCCCATCCGGCATTTCGACGGCCCTCTCGTTGCAGGCTTCGGTCAGGAAGACCTGCCGGACCACATTCGGTTCGACAATCGTGATGTCCGTAACCCCCATCGCCCTAAGCGCCAGCGCAGCCCCAAGCCCGATCGCACCGCCCCCCAGAACAAGCGCGCGCCGCTCTGCCTTCGGATGCAGCGCCTCAAGCCCCAGCCGGGCGGCGTGCCAGCTGACAGCCAACGGCTCGGCGAGGGCCGCCTTGGTAAGCGCGACCTCGTCCGGAACTGGGACCAGATTGGCGTCGGGCATGGCGACATATTGGGCAAACGCCCCTTCGCGCGGTGGCAAGGAGATTATCTGGCGCGACGGGCACAGGTTTTCGCGCCCCGACCGGCAAGCCGGGCAGGTCTTGCAGTTGACCAGCGGGTTGACTGTGACCCGTTCGCCATCTCTGGGGCCGCCGGTAACGACGCCAGCGGCCTCGTGGCCAAGGATAAGCGGCGCCGGGCGACGATTGTCGTGGCCGAGATAGGCGTGCATGTCGGACCCGCAGATGCCAACGGCATCGACGCGGACCAGATGCTCACCCACCGCGGGTGCCGGATCGGGCACATCGCGAAAGCCAAGCGCTTCGGGGCCGTCATAGATAAGTGCTTTCATCTTGCTATGCCCCCTCCATCGACCATCAATATCTGTCCTGTGACATAGCCCGGAGCCACGGCACAGGGAAACAAAAGCTGATCGCCCCCGTCAGGTCTGTCAGAAAGAAACCGGGCCCATTGGCGTTGGCGGTGATGCCGCGAAGCGACCCCGCCACGGCCATCGCCCGGGTCAGCAGGTCGACCCCAGTTATCGATGCACCATAGGCGATGCCGTCCAAAAAAGCGCGGTTCGTTTGCGCAGTCGCTGGATTGACGATCCGACACCAACCCTCCGCCTTGATCTCGGACAACGGTTCCCGGCTGGGGAAGAATCGGTCCGACCGGTCGAAGCGGGCGCGGGGGTCAGCCATCGGCGGTCAGATCGAATATCTCATCGGGAAAATACTTGGCCAGTCGCACATCTGCCGCGCGGGCGTGGCCTTCCATGCCTTCCAGACGCGCGATCCGCGCCGTGGCCTCGGCAACCGGCCTGGCGCCTTCGCGCGTGGCCCGCTGCCATGTCACGATCTTCATGTATTTATGCACGCTCAGACCACCAGTGTAACGGGCCGCGCCAGAGGTAGGCAGGACATGGTTGGTCCCTGTCGCCTTGTCACCATACGAGACGGTGGTTTCCTCGCCCAGAAAAAGCGAGCCGTAACAGGTCAGCCGACCAAGCCACCAGTCCAGGTCCTGCGCCTGAACGGTCAGATGCTCAGGCGCGTAGGCGTCGGATGTGGCGGCCATTTCGTCGCGATCGGCGCATAGGATCACCTCGGCATAATCGCGCCACGCAGCGGCCGCGTTCTCGCGGTTCACGTCCGGCAAATCGTCAATCAGGCCCGGAACCAGTTCCATTACCTTTTCCGCAAGCGTGCGGTCATCGGTGATCAGCCAGACCGGAGAGTTGTAGCCATGTTCGGCCTGGCTGACGAGGTCGGTGGCCACGATATCCGCGTCCGCGCTGGCATCGGCAAGGATCAGGCTGTCCGTCGGCCCGGCGATCATGTCGATGCCGACCCGGCCAAAAAGGATACGCTTGGCTTCGGCGACGAACTGGTTGCCGGGGCCGACAAGGATGTTCGCCTTCGGCAAGCCGAAGAGCCCAAAGGTCATTGCGGCAACGCCCTGTACGCCACCCATGGCCATGATCTTGTCTGCACCGCAGATATGCGCGGCGTAGACAATGGCAGGGGCCACGCCAATTCCGGGGCGGGGCGGTGAACAGGCGGTGATATGGCGGCACCCCGCAACCTTGGCGGTGGTCACCGTCATGATTGCACTGGCAATGTGGCTGTAGCGCCCACCGGGGACGTAACACCCAGCCGCATCCACCGGGATCGCCCTTTGCCCAACGATCAGGCAAGGAACGACCTCAAGCTCTACATCTGATAATGTGGCCTTCTGTGTTTCGGCAAATCGCCTGACGTTGTCATGAGAAAACTGGATGTCGCGTTTCAGCTTTTCTGACACTTGGGCACAGGCGGCCTCGATCTCTTCCGGTGAAAGGATGATGCTGCCATCGTATTTGTCGAACCTGGCCGCGTAATCCAGTGCCGCCCGATCACCGCCGGCTTCAATCTCGGAAAGGATGCCCTGCACGGTTTCGTGTACATCCGAGGCGTCAGAGCTTGACGTCAACGTTGCTTTCTTGAGGTATTCTCTTGCCATATGGAACAGCTCCTATTTGTCGATGTCGGGACGCGTTGTAGTCAAGATCGCAGGGGCAGGCGATCAGCAAGACGACCGGCGGCTATGGCTACGTCCACCGCGAAAAGGCAAAACATAACGTCGGGTGCAGCAAGTGGCATGGGCGCAATACTCGCAGAGGGAATCGGTTTCGCTCTGAATGTAAGAGCTTACATCAGTTCCATGCAAGCGTTTACATTCTGCCAGCGCGTGGGCGCAGGAGCCAACTATGCCGAGATGAAAGAAAACGAACTTGGAGGTGCTGGTGTTTTGGTCAATCTTCGCATTTGCCGCATCGCGATTAGGTACGATGGGCATTGCCGCCAAACTTTGATGGGGTGGTCTTCCAACGACGCACATGTCGGCTATATGATGGTCGATTAGAACGCCGAATGTCTTCAATTGCGGGTGGCGAGGAATGTCATCGCAAGCAGTTGGTTGCCGGCGAGGGGCTCGGCGTGGACAACTCGCACCCATTGGCATCGTGACGGCGTGTGGTGCACCTCGTTCGGCCAATCGCCCTGCCATGTGATCCGGACGCAGGGCACCGACGGGAAGCTTGGCGACGGCGGCGATCAGGCGGGCGCGCCACGTATGCAGGGTTGTCGCATAAGGTCCGACTGCGGCATATCGGGGCGAAATCTTGCGTGGCAGGAACCGCCTGGAACAGATTGAAAACAGAAGAGAAATGCAGATAACCAGATGCGCCAGACTTTCCACTGCGCGTATGATGAATTGGATTGATTTATCAGTAATTACAGTTTCTTACGAGGCGCCGTTTACGCAATGCGCTCACGCTGCAATCGCGGTTTGGCGCGGTCGCTGTGGATATGCCGAAGTTCCCCTTTCGAATGCAATTCTGAGGGCCCGTCAGAAGGCAGACTTGCGAAACACTGCCTGATTGGGCGACTGATTGGGTCGTGAGGCCTGAAGGTACGGGCGCCGGAGGCGACGCCGACATACCGGCACAGCATTTTCCGGAAGCCACAAGCCGCATGGATGAGGCGCGCAGAGGACGACAGGAAACGTTCTCTCCAGAAAGCGGTTTTTGCGATCACCGTCCCGTTTTTCATCAAAATGGCCGTTGGACCTTCATCGCGGCAACCGAACCGGCGCTCTTACCTAGTGGCGTCGACTTTGTTTCGCATATGCCTTTCGCCCGCTCTGCGGTTGTCCACTGTTAAGAAATACTTCTCCATGCACGAATGTCGACTTTGGAGAAGCCGCGACATAGGGCTGTCCGGCTGGGTGAAGGCCTGGTCAGGGCTGGAAATGAAATTAGGACGGGGCACCATTGGGCGGCTGCCAACCCCGCGTGGTAGCATCGGAATACCGATACAAGTCTCAAATGCAGTAAGGGAGCTGGCCGCAGCAACAATTTCTTGCGAAACGCTTGTCGCCGCCTCACAAATCAATTTGCCAAGTCGAGTTCCATAAAGACCAGCCACGATTTCATATCCTCGTCCAGTGGATAGTAGGGTTCGATCCTGCGAAATCCCAATTGTTCGTAGAGCCGTTGCGCCTCATTCTGCAGGGGTCCGGTGTCCAGGCGCATAACATGGTATCCAATGTCTCGCGCGTCGCTGACAATACGTCTGCCCAGTGCATTACCAATGCCTCGACCGTGATGCTTAGGATCCACGAACATCCGTTTCATTTCGCAGGTGTCGTCGCCCAGATCGCGTAGCGCAACGCATCCGATGACTTCCAGATCATCTTGCGCAACCAAAAGCCGACCACGCGGCGGGATAAAGCTCCCTGGGAGACCTGCCAGCTCGGCCTCAAAGGCGACCGGATCGAAATATCTGTCGATGAGATCACGATAGCTTGCGTGTCGATCGTAGTGCCACTCGACGAAGCTGCGCATAAGGCGACGCACACCGTCCAACTGGTCTATGGAAGTGGCCTGCTTGATCGTCAACATAATCAACTACCTCATATGACAGCCCGGTGCTGGCCCCGTCGATATTGGATGAGGCCAGCGCCCTATGATTGCGGCATCTAGTTGTGTTCTGCGTTCAGCCGACCCGCACGGGTCGGGCACAGGGTAGCACACCGTGTACCCGTCTTGATCAACTGTAGAAATAGGGGTCGAGCACACGAACTTCAGTGATCTTCTCGATTGGCAGGCCGTTCTTTTGGGCCGCCGTCCTGACTGCTTCGGGTGTTGATGCGTCATATACACAAAAGGTTTTGCTTTTGTCGTCCGAAACATAGGAATGCACCCAGGTCACACCTCCTTCCGCATTGCGGTCGACGACCGACAGACAGGCTGCAGCGCCGTCGCCGTTGATCGGGATGTGCAAGCCGTCCGGAAAGTTTCGTTCAATCATGTAGCGAGGCATTTCGCATCTCCTTGTTAATTGCGTCTCACTATCCTGAGGCGCAACGATCAACCGTGCATCGGCCGAACTCCCTATTTTCTGTGGGACACCTCCCCATATTTCAGATCAGCGTTTGGAACGCTTTCAGTCTGACTGAAAGCTGATAGCCTGATCGCAATGTTACTTTTGGAACGCACCGCCCTGAAAACGCTTCTGGAGGATCGGCTTGTGAATGCACAGGACGGCCGGGGTAGCGTGGTCTGCCTTGTTGGCGGCGCCGGGGTCGGAAAAACTGCGCTAACAAAGGATTTTGTCGAATGTGCTGACGCCCGGGTGCTCTGGGGCGCTTGCGAAGATCTTGTGACACCTGAAGCGCTCGGGCCCTTGCGTGACTGGGTGCGTGAAACCAGATTGTTGCCCTTCACAGGATTGCCCCAAACGGGTCATAGGATCGAACTTTTCTCGGACGTGCTCGAAGCACTGTCGGAAACGTGCACCGTGGCCGTCATCGAGGACATGCATTGGGCCGATGACGCGACGCTTGATCTCGTTCGCTTTCTTGGCCGCCGCATTGCGGACAAGCAGGTGTTGCTCATCATCACTGCTCGAAATGAAGACAGTGCCATTAGAAAGCGCCTTCGAAATGCTTTGGTGCAGATCCCACCATCTCTCATGTCCTATCTTGATGTGCCAAATCTAAGCTCGGAAGCAGTCTCGGTATTGGCGAACGAAACTGGAAAGGATGGTGCCAGTATCTATGAGGCGACCGGGGGCAACGCGTTCTATGTTACAGAAATACTTCAGGGAAACGACGCGCTGCCAGCGTCTGTCCGCGATGCCGTTCTTGCGCGTTTCGATCGCCTGACTCCGGAGTGCCGCCGCGCGCTGGAGGTAAGCTCGATTTTTCCCCGCCGTGTTGAAACGAACCTGCTACACAAAATCTGCCCAAAAGAGGCAAAAGAGATTGGGCAAGCGCTACATGCCGGTCTTCTTGTCGAAGGCGACGGTGAATACGCGTTTCGCCACGAAATTGCCCGCCGCGCGATAGAGGACGAAATACCCTTTGACCGCCGACGCGCAATCAACAGCGCGGCACTGGCGGCCTTGCGCTCCGATCCGCAAAGTTCGATCTCACGGCTTGTCCACCACGCCAAAGGCGCAGGCGATAGCGCAGCGGTGCGCGAACTGGCACCAGCTGCAGCCGCCGAAGCATCTCGCGTCGGTGCCCACCGCGAGGCGGCGCGTCACTTCGGTACGGCGCTGGAATACATGGAGGATATCGATAGTCCGGAACTCGCGCTGCTCCTTGGTCTCTATGCGTTTGAGCTTCATCTTATTGGTGAGGTCAAGGAATCGATTGCGGCCTATGAAGCAGCACTTTCACAGCACAAGAAGATCGGCGACCGAATTGCCGAGGGTGACGGACTGCGCTGGATGTCCCGCGTTCACTACCTTGCAGGCGACCGACTGTCGGCAGAGCGCTTTGGGCGCGAGGCAATGACGATCCTTGAAGCGGAACCAGCCGGCGCCGAATTGGCGATGGCATACTCTAACCTCGGCCAGCTTGCGATGCTGGCGGATGATCCAGCGGCAGCATTCGCCTGGAGCCGCAAAGCGAGGGAAATTGCGACCGCGCTCGGTCGCAACGATATCGTCGCGCACGCGCTGAATAACGCTGGTACTGCGCAACGCTGGCTTAACAAGAATGCGACGCGCGATGGCCTTTCCGACAGCTTGAACTTGGCACTGGAATACGATCTGGCCGAACACGTTGCCCGCGCCTACACCAATTTTGCCTATGTCGAGATCGGCTGGCTCGAACATGAGAACGCACATGCGATGCTAAAGTCCGGCCTGGCCTATTGCGAGGAACGTGACCTCCACACCTGGCAAAGCTACATGAATGGCATGTATGCCCAACTCTTGGCGCGAGAAGGCCGGTGGGACGAGACCGCCGAGATCGCGGTCGGTGAAATCACGGATGACCGCAATACACCCATGTTGCGCTTCCCGGCGGTCGCAGCGCTCGCGCGCGTTCGAATGCGACGTGGTGATCCCGATACCGCCCCGCTGCTGGAAGCGCTTGAAACTTACATCGAGACCGGAAACGAACCACAGCGCTTCCTTCTCTATGTGTCCGTTTTGGCCGAACATGGCTGGATATCCGGCACGATGGATGAGCTAAAACATGGCTTGATACACAAAGCGTCGCAGATTGCAGAGCAGATCGGTGACATCTGGTCGGTCGGCGATTTGTGGTTCTGGGGGCAGCAACTCGGCATAGGTAACCTGCCGATCGGCAGTGCGGCAAGGCCATACCAGCTGATGTCCGAGAATAGGTGGGACGAAGCGGCCCAGGAGTGGTTGGACCTAGGGTGTCCCTATGATCGCGCGCTGGCGCTGGTTTCGGGCGACAAGCTCGCCCGGCGCGAAGGACTGGCCTGCCTCGACGCTCTGGGTGCCCGTGTCGTGGCAGACAGATTTCGGAGCCACCTCCGCCAGCAAGGCAAACGCACCATTCCGCGCGGCCCGCAAATCGCCACGCGCACTAATCCCGCTGGACTGACGCGGCGACAGATGACTGTGCTCGGACTTTTGGCCGAGGGTCTGTCGAACGCTGCGATAGCCGACAAGCTCTATGTGTCAGCGAAAACCGTGGACCATCATGTCTCTGCCATTCTCGCCAAGCTTGAAGCGAAAACCCGAGGGCGGGCCGTTGCGCTGGCGCGTGCCGCTGGCTTGATTTGATCGACACAGCGGTAGCAACGGGAATGTGGTAAGTTAACTCGGACCGGATAAAGGTGTTTGCCGCACCCACGTAATGCCTAACAAAACTTGCTACGACGCCTCCTGCAAAGACTTTTCTACTGCTGCATCACCGCGCCAATAGGCGCTTGGTTCCAAACCAAAGGACTTGACCCATTCGCGGACAAGCCTCGCATATTAGCGGGTCGATATGTGGGGGCGTTCGTGGAACAGCCCCGACCAAAGATGCCCTGAGCTGGTCAGGAAGGCCCCTTAGCGTCAGGTCAAGGTCAAACGCTGCCCTTCCCGGTGTTTTTGACCAGTCCCGAGGTCGTTCGCCTGGCGGTGATGATGTACCTCCGATTTCCGCTCTCTCTGGGGAACCGTGAAGACCTGCTGCACGAGCGCGGTATTGAACTGGAAGCAATCGAGGCAGACTGGCGTGACAAGGCCTGCCGTTGCAGTTCGACAGCTAAATTCTGGTGTAGATAGACTACCGGTTGGCGACCGATCGCGCAGTGCCGCGAGCGAATACGGTCAAACACTTGCGCCAATCACATTGCAGATGCGGCCTGGGCGACGTCTGCTGGGTCCGAAGGGGAGATGACCGCCAATCAGGATTGTTACCGAGAGCGACCGACCAGCTTTCGGCTCATCTCCTTATCGACCAGGCAATGCGTGCCGTCAGTGGGGTCCTCTGTCCGGCGGGGGCGTTTGGTGTTGCAATCCGTCCGGTCCGTCGGATCCTGCACGCCGTAAAACGCATTGATGATCGCCTGTTCCTGCTCATGATCAAACGCATGGGTCTGCGCGAACATGATGTACTGGAAGACCAAGGGCTGAGTGCTTGCCACGAAGCGGAAATCGGCTGCGTCGGCCAGCTGTCCGTTGGCGCATCCGGCATAGGCCTCGGGTCGCGAAAGTTTTTGGCCGGTCGACTTGCCGGCGAGCGCGTTGGTGAAACAGCGCCGCGGCAGCGACATCTGGCAGTAATAGTGAACCGTGATATCGGACCAGTGGTCTGGAAAGAACGTGGTTTTCAGGCACCCCGCCAGCGCCTTCAGACCCTCCGGCGTATGTTTCGGGTGCCCCGGCGCACGGCCGCCATAGGTATCGGCGCTGGTGTTCATTGCCTCGAGTATCGCCAAGCCGGGCAGGCCAAGGCCCGCTGCGGGGGCCTGTGGCCGGTAGTCGGCATAGGCATTGGCTGGCGTGTTGATCGGTTCTTTCAGTTCGTCAATTTCGGCCTGAGTGGGAACGGCCTGCCAATCTTCGACGGTCTTCGCCAGATCGACGGACACCCCGATCGACAAGCTTTCCAGCGTTGCGCTGTCAAGCTCTCCGGTTTCCGGCAGTCCCTTGCTGGATTGATAGGATGAGATCGCCAGTCTGGTATTGGGCCCCATGAACCCGTCCAGCACACCCGGATCATGGCCTTCTGCCGATAGTTGCGACTGCGCCTGCTGCACAATGGCCGAATAGCGGGCCTCGGCGGGTGCCGCCGCCATGGCCAGTATCGCGAATGCGCCGAAGGCGATCCAGTTCCTGGTTCGGTGCCACATGGTAATCACCTGTTACTTATTGATGAACGAAACAATTCGAAAACAATATCAGAAAGTCTTTAAATACTCCAGTAAATCGCCGACTTCGGAGGCTAGGACTCGCTCGGCAATCTGGCTGCGATCGGCAACCGGATCGAGGTCTTTCGTGTCGGGGCAGAAATCCGCTGCGAAGGTGTGGCCGCCATTGCTGCGGCCAAACTCACCGGTGTCATATTCCTTGACCAGCATCGTGTCGTGCGGGCTGTAGCGCTGCTTTGGCACGATATTCCATTCGAAACCGACCATCGTCTCGTCATAGTAGATATTGCCGCGCAGGAACTTTGCAGGCCGGGTATCCGGGCACATCAGATGTAGCAGCGTCGGGACCGAGCCGTTGTGCAGGTAAGGCGCTTGGGCCCAAATCCCGTGCAGCATGTCCGCCTTGTAGCCGTTCTTCCCGTCCCTGACCCGTTCCGGGATGTCCCTGAAATAATTGTCATAGGCCGCCGCGGTATCGGTGATCACGTTGCCTTCCGCATCGCGCGGCAGACACCAGTCGTTGCCCGGGTTCTTTCGCATGAAGATCCGGCACGACTCCATCACCAGGCCAGCCAGACCATATCGCGACGACTTCGGTGGTCAGGCGCGAGCGATTTTCGTCGACGCCCAGCTTGGCCGCCGGAAAGATGGTGCTGTTGTTGGGCTTGTGGCAGACTCCCGCACTTGGCGTCTCGAAAACTGCCATGCCTCGGCGGGCCTTTTCCGCGTCGATATCGAATGGATAGGGCGGCGGTGGCAGATTGTTGATGAAAGGGTTAAGCGGCTCGTGGATCCGGACATTGGTTTCCAGCGGACTGCCGGTCGCCGATGTTCCCGAGGCAAGCGCACGCGCCGCCGCGCCTTGGTTGCCGTCCCAATTCGCATGCTCACGATGCGCCGCCCAGTTCAGGCTCTTGATGTCGATCGGAGCGGGAACAGAGGGCGCCCAACTGGCAATGTTGTCAAATATGCGCTCGCCGACCTCGTCTGGTCCCGCAGGAGTGTCAAATCCGGACATGGTGGCAATTCCGCTAAAGAGCGGGCTATCCGGATAATCCTCATACATGAATTTGACATAGGTATTGCCGGGGCGTTTCGTGTGGATCGCGACCAGACCGGAGGCGACCCCGAAGGCATCCATCTGTCCGGGCCGGTTGTTCATCAGATCCGGTATCTTCTGTTCCGGTGTTTTCTTTTGCGGGTTGTTGGGATCATAGGCGTATGTCTTGCCAACCTGATGATAGATGAACTGGGTCTTGACGGCGGTACCGATCAGGTTGGCCACATGCGTGGCGAAGTTCTTTGCCACCCAGTAGGTCTGCAGCCTGGCGCGCCTTATGTCGTCGGGTGACGATCCGTAAATGCTGCGCAAGGTGGTGTCATCGCGTGCCCGATCAATCATTCGTACTAGCAGGGCCTCAACCACCTTCCGTTTCGGCTCGATGTCATCGGGACCTGGCAGGCCCTCACTGTCGATCGAAAAGCCGGACTCGATCAGCGCAAGCCCTGTATCCAACAGCAATTCCGAATAGTGTTGCGCCTCTATTTCCGTATTCGGCATGCCGGGCAGGAAGGCGATCTTGCCCTGTTTAATCTGATTGCCGGCCTCGTCGATCTGGCCGCCGACTACTACTCGTCCGACATGGCAAGCGGAACAGGCAAAGGAAACCGCGTCGACCTTTGGCGCCGTCTGGTATTTGTCGACCTCGGTCTGGTAGTCGATGTCATCTTCGAACAGCCTTTTTCTCAAGCTGCTCTTGAGAAGAGTGGTCAACTCTAGCTGGCGCATGACGAATAGTTTCGCATTGACGCGGTGGACCCCGTCCGGCTCGACAGTGGGGTCGTAGACGAATCCGTTGGGCAGGGTAAACCGTCTTTCGCCCGCAGGTTTCGCGACGCCGTCTTCGTAGTCTGCGGGATGCGGCCCTACCCCCAGATGATCGAGCGTGAGGGCGCCGTCGTCACCCGCGACGCCGGAGGCTTTTCGCCAGATTCGGGCAAGCGGCAGCAGATGCCTGTCGGTCTCTGTGGCCGGGTCCAAAGCAAGAAGTGTCTGAAGCAGAACAAGCGGCACACCGTTGAACCCCACCGGGTGACGGTCAAACCAGTTCCAGGCAAGTGCGGGCGTGTGACCCGACTGGAAACCGTATTGCCGGGCCCGGTCAGGGTCCTGATCGGCCAGATAGGCTGCAATCTCCGCTTCGCGCCGCTGCCGCTCTTCGAACCAGGGAACGGCGCTTTCAAGCCATGGATCAGAGGCATAGCCGTTGGCCGGCGGCGATACGCCCTCGGCACTCGCAAGTGTCAGCGTGCATCCGAGAACGAGCGAAGCAAACAAACAGGTTCTCATGGTCTTCTCCTAGCTGAAATATTTGTCGGTCGTTCCGCCGTAATCGAATTCCAGAGTGAAGGTCTTGGCATAAAGGTTGTTGTCATCCAGCTGCAGCCTGCCGAAGCGCCGTTCCAGCGGAAACGGCGTTTCGTCCGGCCGCGATTGGGGGCGGCGAAGGTCTTGGAGAGCGAGGACAGAGATCAGCGTTTCCACCAGGATGACCGGCGAGACATACTGGCCCAGGCATTTGTGCCGACCATAGCCAAACTGCAGATAATGAGTGTCGTCGCGTCCGATGACAAAGGCATCGGCGTGTTCGGTGTCCCTCATTGCCGAGCCGTGCGCGGCGAAGATCAGCGTCCCTGCGCGAATGGGCCGACTGCCGGATATGGTCGCGCCATCCTTTTTGCATTCCCGCAACAGGGTTTCGCTTTGCGGCTGCAACCGCAGCGCCTCCAACGCATAGCGATGCAATTGCCGCCGGCTATTGGCAACATCCCTGTTTTCAAGGACATTGAGGGCGAGTAGCCTGACCTCATCGTAGCTGCCAAAATGTTGGTCGCCGCTGAGGGCACCGCCGCCTAGCGCATATTCCCCTTCCTTCAGCCGAATTATCGAATCGATCATCCGGCATGTGGCTTCTTCCTGCCCGGCAACCGCGCCGACCACCGTGCCCATCAGGTTTTCGGCAATCCGGAGGTCGCAAACTCGGTGCGGGTCGATCGCCGGGCGCGGCGTCAAGCCGGGATCGGCGATCCCCATCTGCAGTTTCAAGAGCCGGGTCAACATCGTGTCTGGAACCGACTTACCGGCCTTCAGGACCCTGCGCTGAATATCCAGTTCGCGCAGCAGATAGACCAGCAATTCCCGATAAGCCCGCACGCCACGGGCCTGGACTTCGACATCCTTCTGCACGTTGTTGAAGAAATTCTGGAACGAGGCCTTGATCCACTCGTAGATCTGCGCTTCATCCGGGATCACGCCGTCGGTTTGGCCGAGCGCTGAATCAGGCAGGTCGACGGTGCTGCCGTCGGGTCGCCGGTAGTGCGTCGGCAAAGGTGTCGCTCCGTCCGGTCCGGCAACTTTCGCGCCATAATACCGAAGCATATCGTCGTTCAGTTCAAACTGGCCCATTTGAGCGGCGGCGGGAATTCCAAGATAGTGGTGTGACACCGTCACCGGCACGAACCGGGCAATCGCCGTCACGATGTCGATTTGTCCTTTACCGCCTTCTCTTGCCTCTTCAACCGCCCGCCTGACGCGCCGCATACAGTCCTCATGCACAAGATCGGTGATCTTCGCCGGATCCTCCTTGTTGATGACCGTGGTCAACAGTTTCTTGTCCTCGTCATATTTGTCGGGATCGTCTGTGCTCAGAATGAACGTGTCGAAGCCGCCGTTTTTCGCCGGGGTCATCGACTTGATCATCTCGCGTCCGTAAGGGTCGACGGTGAATTCTTCATGACGGGAAAGCACGTCGCGCACGCTATCGTCGCCGACAACCATGATCGGGCCGAACGGCGGCTGAAACAGGTTCTGCTTTGCGCGGATCTCGGCCAGCATTGGATAGGGTTTGTACTTCAGAAAGAAGCCATAGACCGCACCGATCGCGCGGCCTTGCCGGACGGCCCCGACCTTGAGCGATTGCAGTACGGCGATTTCCTCGGCCTCGATTGATCCTGCCTTTGCCTTGACAGCAAGTTCTGCCAGGCGAGTCGCATCGACGGGATTGCTTGCAACGATCTGCGCAATCGTCGCATAAAACGACTTCAACGCCTCGTCGAACTTCAATTTCAGATAGCTCAGATCGGGGGCCGTGGGATCACTGGGCGGCACCTTGCCGCCGTCTGGTTGTGGTTGGTCCGTTTCAGATGCAGAGCCTTCGCCGTCCGCCGGGTTCAACCAGTCTTCGGGCCACACCTGATAAACAAGCCTCAACATTTTTCCCACTCAATGAGTTGCTCGATGTAAAATGTCCGGATGCTGCCAGCTACTATCATGGGCGGGCCAGTCTGTCTGCCTCCAGCGTGTTGGTCGTTACGGTAGTTTAACCGCGTGGCGGCGCGTCGGCTACCCCTTCCGCTTTCTCGCCGACGTAAACAATTCGTCGCACTGCAAGAGTTACCTTTGCTGGCAGTTTCGCCTTCAGTGGTTGGGTCACGCGTGTGTGGCGTCCGTAACACTGCGAGATTTGGGGGTCTGCGTAACCAAGGGGGTGGTCCATTGAAGCCATTAAGCTGCAAAGCATATTTCCGTCGAATCCAAGAAGCTCCGGACGCGCCAGGTCGGTGATTGCTGGAGCCGTGGTCGGGATGAGTGTTCAGATCAGTGACAGTGGTTTTTTCGATTGCTGGCCTAGTTGGGGCCAGGGCGGCAATCGCTCCGATAGTTCAGGATCCATCCTGAAGCACGAACCATAAACTGCACCGACACCGGATTCGACCTGACGCCTGGAATTGGCTCAATTGGCGGGCAGCTTTCGCTTGGCTTGAGCAGCGGCCTTTGCGGAGCTCCTCGAGCTCCGACAAGATCGATCGGACGCGTTTCTCACCGAAGTCGAGTTCAGACTAGCAATATCCGGAGTAACGGCGCCAATTGCCCAGTCCCGGAAAGTGCGGCCCTCCTGCTTTATCCACACGCGCTTCGATCGCGTGTCATCCTCTTTCGGGCGGATCGCGATGAAGCCGGCCTTTCCCAGGCTCGCCAATGTGTGGGTCATCGTCGTTTTCGCGACCTAAAAAGCGCGCGCCAGTTCAAGCGGGGTTTGACCGTTCCTCACACGAATGAGATGGTTCAGCACGGCGAAATGGGACACAAGAACGACGAGCGGAATCTGCGCCTGCAGCAGGGGGCGGTTGAGTTGCTCCAGAATTCCGATCTCGTTCTCTAATCTGTCAATGCGCTTTTTTTATTCTTGCGGGGCAATTGACGTCTGAGGTTGCCTTGGTTCTCTTCGAGCTCACGGGCTCATGATGGGGTTGGCTGGGTGTGGACCGGCAATGTTGAAACCGCGATCAGACCGGTAATCTGATCTGTCGCTACAGAATTGGCGCCATATTCCACGCCCTCCCTCGGGCGTCGTCCCGCATGGGAACTCTAATGTAGGAATCCTCTGTTGTTCAGGTTCTGGTTACGCAGCCTGGAATTCGGTCTGATCGCGCATCATGGCATGCAGGATGATCGCAAGACGTCTGGCCAATGCCACCCGCGCTTTTCTCATTGTCGAACGCTGTCCGATTGCGAGCGCCCATGACTTGAGCTTCAGCGGTGCGACATATCGCGTGAGCATCACATTTGCGGCCTCATAAAGCAGCGTTCTAACGCGCACATCCCCGCGTTTTGAGATGCTGCCGGTGTAGTCTACTTCACCAGATTGGTGGCGTTTGGGAACAAGCCCGAGATACGCACCCACATCTCGCGATCGTTTGAAGCGTTTCGGATCATCGATGGCTGCCGCAAATGCCAATGCCGTGATTGGGCCAACGCCTGGCACTGTCATGAGGCGCGCACAAACTCCGGACCTGCGGGTCATTACCTTGATGTCGCTGTCAATGGCAGCCACGGCCGTCAATATCGCTTCGCGCGCCGCAAACAGACCCCGCAACGCGGCATGCAGGCCAGGGACGCCATCGCTGACCTTTAACGCCGCGTCTTTGAAGGCGGGCGACAGCGCGCGTGGAAGGCGGACGCCGAACACGACAACCAGCCCTCGGATCTGATTATCGATGGTCACGCGCTGCCCAACCAACTTCTTGCGGGCCGCGATCAGCGCACGGATTGCATGAGCTGACAGTGACTTAACGTGGGTAGGTTTGTAAAATCCCGTCCGCGCCAAGTGTGCCAAACCCCGAGCATCATTGCGATCGGTTTTGTGCCCCGCCAGAGATTTTAGGGCCTGATAAGCCTGCCTGCTCTCAATGCAAACAACCGGAATACCAAGCTCCGTCAAGCCGTGGAAAAGCATCGGGGCCATCCGCCCGGTCTCAAAAACAACTTTGGAACATGTAGGTCCGGCGGCGAGAAACGCGGCGATCGCCTTCGGCACCGAGGACGCTTTCCCTTCCCGGATCAACACGCCTTCACGATCCAGAATGCAGATATGCGTCTCTTCCATGGAAACATCCAAACCAGCAAAATATTCCATCGGTCAGTCTCCTTTTCAATGACATGAACATCAAGAATAACAAAGGTAGCGGAGCGCTGATCCTGATTACGCCATGTTGAAAAGCCGGAAGAATACAGAATCCGCTTTGTCAGGCATTCCTCATCCGGCTTTTCGATCAGCCAACGTGGCGTCCGGCGCGTTCGTTCGCCATATCCCAAGAGGCCCAACATCTGGACCGTTTCTCCGTTGGGTGCAAATCGCGCATGCACTTCCTCGTAATGCTGTTTCATTTCCGGATATTCCTGAAGCGCCTGGATGACCGCCGCGACCCGTCTTCGTCTTGCGGATAAAGGGTTGTCTCGACGCCGATCCCGACCTGCGCCGCAGCCATGTCCATGAGGTCCAGAAAGCAGCCCATGCCAATTGTCAGCTGACGTGAATGAGGGTCCGTTACTGGAAGATTACGGGTCTTGTCCCGGTAGATCGACAGCCGGTCCTTTCCCTGAAGCCCGGCCTCCCAGGGCTTGATAGCTTCGAAGGGTGTCCGGGCCGCGAGAAATTCGCCTTTCGAAGCTACAGCGGCGACAACCACGCCGCCTCCGATCAGAGCGAGCGATTTACGGCGCGACATTCTCATTGAAATTCACTTGAATGAGATTAATGCGATATCGCACCAGCCCAGAGGTTCTTCTGATCTGGCTGCGTTGGTTCGGCAGGTGCGTATAGGCAAACCGAGGGTCTGCTGCTGAAGCTCATTCGTTGGTTGGCCCGGAGTCGGCATGCCGGACATTCAAGCTGAAGGAGCACCGTCGCTTCGTCCGCACTTCGGAGGTCGGAATAAGTTCCAGTTGTCCTGGTTGGGGTAGAGCGCGAAGTCACGATGAGTAGAGGTGCCGAACGGCTGCTTTGAGCCTTTCAACACATTGGAATTCCGGCCAGTGGCAGTCAACCCGGACAGACGGCCATCGTGTTCTGCGGCTGCAAAGGCTTGCAATGATTTCCTGAAACCGGCCATGCGCGAGCAAAATTCCGAAACGGGTCCGCCAAGAACGGCACCGCGGACTATGCTGGCTTTAGCATATGTCGGCGCGCATAAAAAATCGGTCAAAGACCCAAGGTTATTCCGTCTCAATGGCCAAAGGCACCCCCTGCGGTGATGCGTCTATTTCTTTCTGGACTTGCCGTTCTTCTTTCTTTTGGACGCTTTGGGCTTTTTCCTGGCCGCCTTCTTCTCTGCCTTTTTCATGGCTGCTTTCTTGGCCGCTGCTTTCTCCTTCAGCTTCCTTTTTGTGGTCACCTTTTTAGCCGCCGCCTTTTTCTTGGCTTTTGCCTTTTTCTTCTTGGCCTTCTTTGCAGCCGCCTTCTTGCCGGCCGCATTTTCCGGCGCAGCCGCTGTCTCAACCTCATCGGCGATGGTGGCCGGCTTGACTTTGACATGCGCCAACCGCGGCGCTTTGGGTGCCGCAGGGGCTTTGCGGGCTTTTGAAAGTTTGGGCGGATTGCCTGCGAGGGCCAGGTTCGCCGCCGCCAAAAGGGATTCCGCCCGGTGCGCGGCGATGCCGGGGATCTCAAGCAACGCAGCCGGTAATGTCGCCGCCAATTGGTCCGCTGTCGTGATGCCCTTCTCGGTCAGAATTGCAGCTAGGCGAGGTCCGACGCCCGAAACGTTTAGGATAGGTATCATTGATGAGATTTCCCTCTACGCAAGATTGCGGGATGCAAAGAGGGGCCAGCCCATTGGCCAGCCCTTCTGATCTTCGTGCGCCGTTCAGGTTGCTTTCTTCAGCGCCTTTTTGGCGGTCTTAAGCTTGCTAAGTTGACGCGCGACTTTGGATTTGCGCGCTTTGACTTCTTTCTTCAGTGCTTTGACTTTGGCTTTCTTGGCCATAGGATTTCTCTCCTGTATTCAGAGCGTTAACTGCCCTTTATCCCAACCATCGCATTACTCGCATGTAGTGGCGGCAAGAGCTTTGATGCAAATCAATGCCAACATCTGTGCCCTTTGGCCCAGAGGACGAGTTCGACTTCAACTCAAGAGACCCGAGCACTGAGATGTCCGCAAGGGTTCACCAATCGACGTAACCAACGCGGTTGCATACCTAGCAGGCCCGCAAGAGAACTACGTCACGGGCATTAATCTGCCCGTGACTGGTGGTGTACCCGTTGGTATTTGATGACTGACGGCAACGTCACTCTGGGTTCGGAGCGGTCGTCCGATAATTTGGGGCCATCCAATTTCGGGCGTCCAGCCTTGGCTCGGATAACTGGGACTTGTCTGAACGTCTGGAATGCGGGCCAAGCTTCCGTCCTTATCGAGTTCGACGGAGGCCTGCTGTGAATAGGTGACAAATTGTTAATGCGTTCCGAGGAGGTCACGCGCAATACGTTCGAAAATGGCTGTTCCAATCGGGATCAGGTCATCGGGGAAATCGTAGTCCGGATTGTGGAGGGCTGCGTGATCTTCACCCGGTCCAAGACACAACATTGCAGCTCTCGCACTCCATCCAAAAACACCAAAGTCCTCTGATGCGCGCATCGGCAAACCGTCATCCCCATTTTCCACACCGATTGCGTTCATGGCGTCCACTGCGATGCGCGTCGCATCCGCATCATTTCTTGAGGCCGCGAAGTTATCGCACACCTCAAATGTCGCCTTGAGGCCTACACGGCTAGCAGCTGTTTTGGTCAAATTGCGTACATCTGCTGCCATGACTTCGATTGTGTTGTCATCAGCGGCACGAAGCGTCACATAGATAAGCGCTTCACCTGGGGCGACACCAAAAGATGGCTCTCCAACGCGAACATGGGTAACGGTGGCCAACCTGAATTCGTCGTCCAGTTTTCCTCCTTTGCCCAGCGCGCTCAACGCCGGGATCAATTGGGCAACGGTTTCTGCGGGCGATAGACCGTCTTCAGGATTGGCAGCGTGGGCTGTCTTGCCTGCAAGCTTGATCATGAGACCTTGGGACGCACAATTGATCAATCCGGCACGTGTCGAAACATATCCAAACGGACGTCCGGGTTCGTTGTGAATGGAGAATGCCCAATCCGGGGCAATTTCCTTGAAAGCGGGGTCGGCAATAACGGCGCGCGCGCCGCTGCCGTCTTCCTCTGCGGGTTGAAAAACCAAGACAACACGTCCTGACGCAACCGGTTTCCTTGCAATCAATCGCCCTAACGCCAGAAGCATCGTCATATGTCCGTCATGTCCACATAGATGGCCTTTTCCGTTCTCTCGAGAAACCCAGGGGGCTTCCGACAACTCCTGAATGGGAAGCCCATCAAGCTCGGCTCGGAACATTACCGTCGGGCCATCCAATTCGCCGTCGAACACCGCCGCTACCCCGTGCCCCCCCAAATCTTTCAATATGCGGGTTGGGGACAGTTCTTTCAGTTCCGCGATGATCATGCGCGCGGTTTCGACTTCTTCACCAGACAGCTCTGGCCGCATGTGAAGTTCGCGCCTGAATTGAGTTAAGCTCGATCAGATCAGAGTTTGTCAGCATGTGCCCGTCAGCAATTATGTCAGCGTTGGATTTCGAACCGGACATTAGACATCCTGCCGCAAATGGTCAAAAGGGCTCTAACCAAGCCTTAGCTGCAATCTGCATGAAGATGCGGTATGGGCGTTCGCTTCAAACTGCACCTCGCTACGACGCTGGGCTGGCGGGTTGAAAAAGTTGCCCGAACCTCTGAGGAGGGAGCCTAAAGGCCCATTGCGACGATTTCGAACCGATCTACTTCGTGAGAGACCAGAAAGGCAGTTGGAAAGTGTTCTTGGCAGGCGAAAAAACGGTAGTGTTTGAAGCTGACCCGCTCAATCACCGCCGGTGGCCTGTCGTTGCCCTCGGGTGGGCGGTCCCCGGCATTTCGTGTGCATGGTATGTGCAACAAGAACGCGAATAAGCAGTTCGCGGCCATAAGGAGAATACGAATACCAAACAACGCAGCCACTCAGGCAGCGCGATTGTTTACTGCGCCGATGATAGGTTGGGCGGGTTTGTTTGTAGTTTCAATTACTTAAGTGGTTTCGCGCACGCTATGTGTGCAACCCAAAATCGCCTTATGTCGCACTCTGTAGGGCGTTCGGCGGATGTACGGATTTGATCTCATTGCGGCTCGTTTGGACGAGCAAGACTTACATTCCTCTCAAGATCCCTAGTGGGAGGTCTCCATTTTTCCCGGGGCGTGGTGAATAGATTTTTGGCGGGATCAGGGTCTGCATGGGGGAGGTGGCAACGGCAGTCATTCCTAGCCGGTCGTGGGCCAGAGTTTGGTGAGTGTCGGTGTCAAAGATCGGTGAAAGCTGACCATCGCGTCGTTTGGCTTCAATGTCTGAGATGCGGGACAAGGAC
>CAVYHT010000022.1:0-24506 GCA_963768355.1 uncultured Alphaproteobacteria bacterium | reverse complement strand
CAGATCGCATCCTCTCAGTTTCTTTTCTGCCTATCGCACGGTTGAACGGCGCGAAATCCCTAAGAGCCTGATCGGAAATGAGTTGAGTGAATTCAGTAGGTTGTGATTCTGTTCGGTTGGAAGCTGAACGGAGATCAAGATGGCCTGGACTGAATTCACCCGGAAACTACATGAGCGCGCGACGCCGCGATATTCAAGTGATGTTACAGATGCGGAATGGTCGATAATCAGGCCACTCTTACCCGGTCCCAACCATCTTGGCAGGCCGCGCGAGGTTGAACTGCGCGGCGTGTGGGATGCGATCCAGTATATTGCATCGGCGGGGTGCGCGTGGTCGCTTTTACCGAAAGACTTCCCGCCGGTATCGACGGTTCGATACTATTTCTACGGCTGGCGCACCAACGGTCTTCTGGCCGAGATCAACCGGGCACTGGTTGCTCTGGCGCGTGAGGCCGAAGGCCGGAACTGCCAGCCAACAGCGGGTGTGATTGACAGTCAGAGCGTGAAAACCACCGAAAACGGAGGGGTTAGCGGCTATGATGCTGGCAAACGCATCAAGGGCCGCAAGCGTCACATCATGACCGATACAAGCGGCCATCTGATTGCACTTCGGGTTCATAGTGCCGGTGTTCAGGACCGTGACGGCGCACCGGAGGTGTTCGGCCAACTGGCTCGGGAGGCCCCAAAGCTGCGCCACGTGTTTGCGGATGGAGGTTATGCCGGGCCGAAGCTGCGCGATACTCTGACCAGCATTGGCCGCTGGGTCATCCAGATCGTAAAACGCTCCGACACAGCCGACGGGTTCGAGGTTCTGCCCCGCAGGTGGGTTGTCGAGCGAACCTTTGCCTGGCTCGGGAAATGCCGCCGGTTGGCGAAGGACTGGGAAAAAACAATAGAGAGTGCCGAGGCATGGATCCTCATCGCCCATATCCGCCGCATGACAAGACTACTCGCAAGGGCTTGAAAAACATCAACTCATTTTGAATCGGACTTTAAGATTGCCCGCAAGTAAGAGCCTCGGCGCGAATGGCCCAGACCTGTTTGGAGGGCAATGGACCCCTTTGGCCAACCAACCCCCACTTGTTCCCAGGGCCAGCGCTTCGGTTTGACGGCGGGAAGTTGGATTTTGGGCAAGAGTATTTCTCGCTCCCGACCCAGGCGTCGACAACGAGTTGGCCGGCGGAATTTAGCAGTAGGCGCAAATGGCCGGTCCCGGAGCATGCTTGCGGCGCCATACCGCTGGTTTGCGTCTGGCCGGTTAAGTGCCCCTGATGCGACCGCTGCGAATGCAAGAAAATGTCTGCAGTCCGGTTATTGTGACGGCCAGTTTTTCTGCAGATCGCATAAATGACCCGTCATTACGCTGCGTTGCGGTCGGGATTTGAACTGCACCGCAGCAAGAAAACTTCTGCGCGCGCGCGCAGCGAAATTTCAACGGGTCTGCTCCGGGCTCAAAGCGGACCAACACAGATTGCGGACAGCCTCAACCTCTAACAAACACGTCAAAGAACGGGCGCAAGGTTTAGCAAACGTGTTGAAACTCCGCCGCCCTACTGATCCCAGTTCGGATCGCGTTTTTCGATGAAGGCGCTGATGCCTTCTGCAGTGTCGCGGTCCAGCATGTTCTCGACCATGACCTCTCCGGTAAACCTGTAGGCCTGATCGAGTGGCATCTGGATCTGATCGTAGAACGCCCGCTTACCGATCCGAACCGCCGATCCCAGCTTTGCCGCCACCGTTTCGGCCAAAGCCAACGTTTCCTCCTTCAACCGCTCGGGCGGGACCACGCGGTTCACAAGACCCAGGTCGCGCGCCCGCGCGGCCTCGATAAAACAACCTGTAGATAGCATCTCAAACGATTGTTTTCGCGGGATATTACGGGATAGCGCCACCATCGGCGTCGAGCAGAACAGACCGATATTCACGCCGTTCACCCCGAACCGAGTACCCTCTGCCGCCACCGCCATATCGCAAGACGCGACCAGCTGGCAGCCCGCCGCCGTGGCGATGCCGTGGACCTGTGCGATCACCGGCTGCGGCAGTTTCGGGATCATCTGCATCACCTCGGCGCAGCGGTTGAAAAGGTCGGCGAAATAGGCGGCTCCGCCGTCCTCGGCCTGCCGCCCGCGGGTCATTTCCTTCAGGTCATGGCCCGCGCAAAACACCTTGCCCGCGCCGGAAAGAACCACCGCCCGCACCGCGGGATCCTGCTCCAGTCGGGCGAATTCCTCTTTCAGCGCCAATAACATAGCATCCGACAGCGCATTCAGCCTGTCCGGTGCATTCAGCAGCAGATGCGCCACGGCACCATCATCGCGTCGTTCCAGTATCGCCATCTTGCCCTCCGCCCGATATCGCGCCAAGTCTAGGGCCGGAACAACGCCAGGGGAAGCCATGAGCCTGAAAATGAACCGCGAAGAGCTGGAGGTGTTTCTGCACGAGGCCTTTCCACAGGTGGCCGAGGATTTCCGGGTCGAGACGGTTGCGCCGAACCAGATCGATGTCCGCTTGCAAGTGGATCACCGCCATCTGCGTCCAGGCGGCACGATCTCTGGCCCGTCGATGTTCGCGCTGGCGGATGTGTCGATTTACCTGGCGATCCTCGCGATGATCGGGCCCAAGGCATTGGCCGTTACCACCAATTGTTCGATCGACTTCATGCGCAAACCGGCCGCGGGCGTCGACATGATCGCCAAGGCGAAGCTCTTGAAACTCGGGCGGGTTCTGGCCGTGGGCGAGGTGCTGATGTACTCGGAAGGCATGGCGGATCCGGTCGCTCGCGCCTCTCTGACCTATTCGTTGCCACCCGACACCGGCGGTTGATCCAGATCAATGCGACCAACCTCGATACATTCGACGATGGGAATGTGTTGGCGGGAGGGTGGGTCATGCTGGAACAATTGGAAATCGCGATCTCGCGGCGTGCCTTGATGGGCCTTGGGGTCGGGGCCGGGGCGTATGCGTTGGGTCTTGCCGGTCCTTCGCGCGCCGCGCCCGTCAAGACCAGCGCAAGGATCGTCATACTCGGTGCAGGCGCGGCGGGTACGGCGATGGCAAACCGTCTTGCCGGGCGGTTGGATGGGGCGGCGATCACGCTGATTGATGGCAGCAAGCGACACCTCTATCAACCCGGCTTGACGCTGATCGGGGCGGGATTGAAGCCTGCGAACTACTCGGTCTCGGATACGGCGCAATGGCTGCCGTCGTCGGCGGACTGGCTGGAAGAGAACGCGGCAGAGATCGACCCCGAGGGCAAGACAGTCACCACGGCTTCGGGCCGTGCGGTGCCTTATGACTTCCTGATCGTGGCCACCGGCTTGAAGCTTGATTTCGACGCGATCGAGGGCTTCTCGCTGGATCTTGTCGGCCAGAACGGCATCGGCGCGCTCTATGCCGGGCCGGAATATGCCGCCAAGACCTGGGCCGCGATGGACCGGTTCACCGACGAGGGCGGTCAGGCGCTGTTCACCCGGCCCGCGACCGAAATGAAATGCGCAGGCGCGCCGCTGAAATACACATTCCTGACCGACGACCGGTCCCGCCAGAAGGGCAACCGGGGCAAGGTCGAGATCCTCTATGCCGCCAACAACCAGACGCTTTTCGGCGTGCCGATCGTCCATGAAAAGGTGCGCATGCTGTTCGCCGACCGCGGCATCGACGTGGTGAATGACCATGTGATGACCGCGATCGATCCGGCCCGGCGCATCGCCACCTTCGCCACGCCCGACGGCCCGAAAGAGCTGCCCTACGACTTCACCAACGTCATTCCGCCGATGCGCGCGCCCGATGTGATCCGCAACTCGCCGCTGCCCTGGGCCGACAAATGGACCGATCAGGGCTGGGTCGAGGTTGACAAGGCCACCCTGCGCCATGCCCGCTACCCCGAGGTCTTCGCGGTGGGCGATGTCGCAGGCGTGCCCAAGGGCAAGACCGCGGCCAGCGTCAAATGGCAGGTGCCGGTGGTCGAGGATCATCTGGTCGCCGAAATCGACGGCAAGCGAAGGCAGCCTAACCTACAACGGCTATACCTCGTGTCCGCTGATCACCCGGATCGGCCGGGCGATGCTGATCGAGTTTGACTATGACAACAACCTGACCCCGTCCTTTCCCGGCGTCATCGCGCCGCTGGAGGAACTGTGGATCAGCTGGCTGATGAAGGAAGTGGCGCTGAAGGCCACCTACAACGCCATGCTGCGCGGCAAAGCCTGAGGAGGCGGACATGAAGGATCTGACATTCGAGACCCTGATCGCGGTGTTCGAGGAGATTTTCGGGCGCGGCCTGTTCTGGGCGCTGGTCGTGGTGGCCGTCGTTTTCGGCATTGCTTTCGTATATGTGCTGATCCGCGACCGGGGACTGCGGGCGCGCCGGTTTCTTTTTGCCGAGGTGCTGGCGCCGTTCGGGGCGGTGGCGGCGATTGCCTTTGTGCTCTACATCACCAGTTCGCGGCTCTCGGATATTGGCGGGCCGGTTGATCTGATCATGCTGATCCTGATCGGACTTTCCGGGGCGGTGGGTGTCACGATTGTGGCCTATACCCTGCGCACACTGGCCGCGCCGCGCCCGCGGGATAAGCGCTGAGCGGATAAATTCTTGGGGTATTCTAATACCTTATTTGTAATCCATTGTTTTTAGAAGAATAAATTACGTAATGTGCGCTTGACTGTGTCGCTGTAACCCGTTAGAACAGCGCAATCCGAATTCATCACCCCAAAGGGTAGAGACACATGAAAACCTTCACCGCTACTCCGGCGGATATCGAGAAGAAGTGGATCCTGATCGACGCCGAGGGCGTGGTTCTGGGCCGTCTTGCCTCGATCATCGCCATGCGCCTGCGCGGCAAGCACAAACCCTCGTTCACGCCCCATATGGATATGGGCGACAATGTGATCGTCATCAACGCAGACAAGATCCAGCTGACCGGCAACAAGCGCGCGGACAAGATCTATTACCGCCACACCGGCTATCCGGGCGGCATCAAGTCGCGCACTGCCGGCGAGATCCTGGACGGCAACCACCCGAGCGCGTCGTCATCAAAGCCGTGCAGCGCATGCTGCCGGGCGGCAAGCTTTCGCCGTCAGCAGATGACCAACCTGCGTGTCTATGCGGGTGCCGAGCATCAGCATGAAGCCCAGAAACCCGACGTGCTGGACGTGAAGTCCATGAACGCCAAGAATACACGGGACGCTTGAACATGGTCGAAGAAATCAAATCACTCGAAGAGCTGAACACCGTCGAAGGTGTTGAAGGCGTCGTGGTCGAGATGGCAGCGCCGCGTGAACCCGTGCGCGATGAGCTGGGTCGGGCCTATGCCACCGGCAAGCGCAAGGACGCGGTCGCCCGCGTCTGGATCAAGCCCGGTTCCGGCAAGGTCATCGTCAACGGTAAGGAAATGAACGCTTATTTCGCGCGTCCGGTGCTGCAGATGATCCTGGCGCAGCCCTTCACCGTTGCCGGCGTCGAAGGCCAGTTCGACGTGACCGCAACCGTCAAGGGCGGTGGTCTGTCGGGCCAGGCGGGTGCGGTGAAGCATGGTGTCTCTAAGGCGCTGCAGCTTTACGATCCCTCGCCTGCGCGCCGCGCTGAAAGCCGCCGGCTTCCTGACCCGCGACAGCCGCGTTGTGGAACGCAAGAAGTTCGGCCGCGCCAAGGCCCGGAAGAGCTTCCAGTTCTCCAAGCGCTGATCGCCGCCAGTCAACTTCACCGGAAAGGGCCGCCACTTCGGCGGCCTTTTCATTTTTTTTGCCCCAAACTCGGCCACATGTCGGCCCAATTCGAGGCTAGGAACGGGACGACAAGGCGCGCTGGAACAAAAACCGTGACGGACATGACGACCACCAAAGCACATGACCCGTTGTCGGGTTATTTCACCAGCGTGATGCTGGCGCTGCTCGTCAGCCATGCCGCCGCAAGCGCAATCGTGGAATTTGTCGCGGGGCTGGTTGATCTGCCATTGATCGAGATATGGCGCAACAACACCGCCTCGGGCCTGTTCATGGGGTTGGTTCTGGCCGATCCGGTCGGCGCCGTGATCACCCGCAATCCCTGGCGCAAGGTTGTGGTGAAGTTCGTCCTGGGTTTCGCGCTTGGCGTCATCATCGAGGTCAGCTTGATCAGACCCTTCGCCGGCCAGGGTATGTCGCGGTTCCTGTTCCTGTTCATTGCGACCCTGCTGGTGCCGGTGATTTACAGCCTCAACCGGATGCACATCTATCTACGGGACCATGATACCGACCTGCAGACCGAGATCGCGCGTTATGGGCTGTGGATCATGGGCTGGGCGGATCGGGCATTGATCGTTGTCATCATGGCAACCAGTTTCGCCGGGTTCTGGCTGTTTTCGCCGCAACCTCTGACCACGATCATCTGCATGGCACTGGTTCTGCTGCTTACTACGCTCTACGTGATCTATGCCCGCATCGAGGAAGACGATCCATGGCTGGAGATTCTGCCGGAAGATCTTGGGGGCATTGCCCTGACCGAACTGGCGCGGGATCGTCTGGCGCATATTGCTAGCACGCTTTTTCCCGGGGCGTTTCTTCTGGGGGCGGCGATGCATGTAGCGGTTTATGTGTTGCTGACCATCTTCCCGAATATCGGCGCGCAATTGAACGAGCCGGTCGATGCGATCCACGCTGTTGCGGTCGTTGGGGCGACGGGGCTGGGCATCGTGTTTTTCAGCATGCTGTCGGCGCTTGGTTTCGGACTGGCGCTGATCCTTGCGATCGGGCGGTTCGGCGACTGGACGCAATCGCGCATTCGCGACCGCTGTCTGCGACTGATCAAGGTGATGTGTTTCCGCCCGATCAATCGCTAGGTCTGGTCTAGCTGTCCGGCGGCACCAGGCCCAGTCCGCGCAAGATAGATGCCGATCCCGGATTCCAGCAGATCCTCGGGCGGAAAGGGCGATTTGGTGCCCGGCGAGCCCGCGCGCAAAAAGCTCGACGACGCCGTGGCTCATCGCCCAGATATGGGCCGAGAACATCTGCGCCGGCGGGCGTTTGTCGGGCGGGATATGCTGCCGACAGCTCGACGGCGGCCTGTTCCAGCACCCCCAGCGCCCGACCCGACGGCATCGCCAGATCGGCGGTGCGGTTGACCGAGATGCCGCTTTCGAACATCGCCACGTAATGGCCCGGATATTTGCGGGCAAAGGCCAGATAGGCGCGCCCCGTCGCCTCGAACGAGGCCAGCGCCGAGGGCTGGCCCTGTCTGATAGGCATATTCCATCAGATCGGCGAAGATCTCGTAGCCCTGCCGCGCGGCTTCGGCGATCAGATCCTCGCGGCCCGTCGAAATGGCGGTAGACGGCGGCGGGGGTCACGCCGGCCTGCTTGGCGGCCTCCGACAGGGTAAAGCCGGTCGGGCCCTTCTCCTCGATCAGGTTCAGGGCGGCATCGACCAGCGCCTGCCGCAGGTTGCCGTGATGATAGCCGCGTTTAGACATCCCAGATGTCCGGTCCGCCGCAGATCGACTGTCGGGTGATCCTGCCGATGCCTTGGGATCCTTGCCGGCATAGTCGATCGCGTGCAGCACCGTCTGGATCGCGGCGATGCGGGCGCGCGACTTGTCGTCGGAGCGCACGACGGTCCAGGGCGCATGCGCTGGTGTGGCTGCGGCTCGAAGGTCTCGCCGATGGCGGCGGAATAGTCATCCCACTTCTTCAGCCCCTCGACGTCGATCCAGCTCAGCTTCCACTGTTTCAGCGGATCCTTTTCGCGCGCCAGGAACCGGCGCAGCTGTTCGGCGCGCCCGACATTCAGCCAGAGCTTGACCAGAGTGATGCCCTCGTCTGACCAGCATGTCCTCGAATTCCGGCAATTGGCGAAAGAACTGCTCGCGCTGCGTCGGGGTGCAGAAGCCGAACACATGCTCGACCACGCCGCGATTGTACCAGCTGCCGGTCGAACAGCACGATCTCGCCGGCGGTCGGCAGATGGTCGACATAGCGCTGGAAATACCACTGCGCCGGCCTCGGTGTCGGACGGTTTCGACAGCGCCACGACGCGCGCCGACACGGGGGTTAAGGTTTTCGCGTCATCGCCTTGATCGTGCCGCCCTTGCCGGCGGCATCGCGGCCCTCGAAGACCACGACGAGCCGCTTGCCGGTCTCTTCGACATCGGCCTGCAGCTTGACCAGCTCGAGCTGCAACAGCTCCATCTCGTCCTTGTAGTCGTGCTTTTTCAGACGCTTGTCATAGGGGTAGCTGCCCGACAGGATGTCCTTTTTGCGGCCCTCCATTGATGGCCTCGCGCACCTCGTCGGGGGCGTCGTTCTCGATAGAAGTCGGTGATCGCGCCGTCAAAGGGCAGGGGCATCGGCAGACCTTTCGTCAAGTGTCTGGCCAGTATGGCTATTTGCCGCTCACCGCGCAATCCGGCGCGTGTCGCGGCGCGGTCGATCGCGGCGATGACCGCCTCCGTCGCGACCTGATGCGGCATATGGCCGATGCCGGGCAGCAGGGTCAGGTTGGCCGTTCGGCGCATCCTGAACCAGTCTTTCAGCGTGAATGCGCGGCACTGACCGTATCGTCCGCGGTGCCGTGTACGATCTCAATCGGGCATGTCGCAGCGCGCCGTATCGCGCCGACAGTTCGACGATCTGCGGTTCCAGCGCCGCGCGTTGACGGCGCATTCGCGCGCAGGCTTTCGCGGCGCAGCGTCAGGCCGGGGCCGAAATGATCGGCGTATCCGTCGGGTGACGCCCTGCGGCACAAAGACCTCTTCGACCGCCTCCATGACCTTGGTTTTCGGCACGAAGGCGGTCAGCAGCGGCACGGCGAAGAGCTGCGCCCAAAGGGTGCGACAGGACCTTGTAGTAGGTCGGAAGTGGCGTACCCCATTCATGCGATGGGGCCGAGACCGGGACCAGGGCCGCCAGCGTGTCAGGGAAATTCACCGCCCAGGCCAGCGCGATCGCACCGCCATAGCTTTGGCCCAGCACGATGGGATGCTTCGGCGCCCAGCGCGGCCGCCGTCGCCTGCATCAACCTCGCCTGCACCACTATGTCGGCGCTTTCGGGGTGATCCTCGCTGTAGCCAAGGCCGGGCCGGTCGATCGCGATGACCCGGTAGCGCTTGATGAGTTCCGGCATCAGCCCGAAGGTGAAATCGCGCACCGATCCCGAGGATCCGTGGATCAGCACAAGATCCGGCCCGTACGCCACGCATCACTGCATGGATCTGCCGCCCCTCGATTGTCAAGAGCTGGCCCTCGGGCGGATAGGCGGCCTCTGCCGCCGCTTCCCGGCGCCGAAGCGCGCCAATGCGTGACACCAGCGCCGCTTACGGCCAGCAGCGCAAGACCAAGGAGACTAGTGACCAATTTCTGCAAGGTCATAGGGGGTGGACTGATAGATCTCGTTGATCCAGTTGCCATAAAGCAGATGCGCATGGCTGCGCCAGCGGTTCATGCGGGGTCATCGCGGGATCGTCGTCGGGATAGTAGTTCAGCGGCACATTGATCGGCGTGCCATTGGCGACATCGCGGTCATATTCCTCCTTCAGCGTGTCGCTGTCATATTCGAAATGGTTGAAGATATAGAGCGCGCGGTGATCGGGGTCCTCGCACCAGACACGGGCCCGACATCATCTGATCCCAGAAGCGTGCTCAGCGCCGGTCTTCGTCAATTTCGTCTTGCCGCATCTCGGTCCAGCGGCTGACCGGGATCACGCAATCGTCCGAAAACCCGCGCAGGTAGGGCGAGGCGGGGGCCAGGTTCTGATGTCGGAAACAGCCGAACGCCTTGTGCGGCAGCATGTGCTTTTTGACGCCGTGGAAATGGTTGATCATCGCCATGCCGCCCCAGCAGACGCCAAAGGTCGAATGCACGTTGGTCTGGGTCCAGTCCATGACCTCTTTCAGTTCGTCCCAATAGGTGACCTCGTCGAACGGCAGATGCTCGATCGGCGCGCCGGTGATGATCAGCCCGTCGAACTTCTCGTCCTTCACCTCCTGGAACGGGCGATAGAATTCTTCCATATGCTCGGCGGCGGTGTTCTTGGTCTGATGCTCGCTCATCCGGATCAGGCTCAGGTCGATCTGCAAGGGCGTGGCCCCGATCAGCCGGGCGAACTGGTTCTCGGTCTGGATCTTCTTCGGCATCAGGTTCAGCAGCCCGATCCGCAAGGGCCGGATATCCTGCCGCGCTGCACGGGTGTCCGACATCACCATCACACCCTCGCGCGTCAGCACGTCGAAGGCGGGAAGGTTTTCGGGCAGGGTGATGGGCATGGTCGGGTTCGTGTCCTTGGGGAAGCGGTTCAGATAGCGCTCAGCGGACGCGCTTCTCAAGGGCATCGGCGATCAGATCGTCGAAGCGCTCGGGCGTAGGTGACCTTGGCCACATCCTCGGCGGTCACCGTCACGCCCCAGTTCGGCCATCGCGGCGTAGCGCGGCTGGCGATGCTGCCAGCGCCTGCGCATAGGTCCAGCGGACGAAGGCATCAGGATCAACATCGCCTTCTGAGCATATTGTTTTCGCTCAGATATTCGGCCCAGACTTGATCCAGAAACTCGCGCTGATAGTACATCGGCTTCGGCGCCTTGTCAAAGCGGCGGATCAGCTCCTCGGTATGCGCCTCGGAGCCTTCGATCCAGACCAGCAGCAGATTGTCCGGCCAGTGCCGTCATCACCGGATCGGTCGGGATCGTCGGCATCCACGACCTCGCAGATCGACCCGCCGGTGTCGCAGACGAAATTGTCGTAATCATAAAGCTCCTTGGCCCGCTCGATGAACGGCACGGTATCCAGCAGCGCCGCGATTTCGGCCACCTGGTGCTGATCCTGCCGGCGCAGGTATTCGCCGTAAGGCAGGCCGCCCTTGGCCGGATCGCCGGGCTTGCCGAGATAGGTCGACAGCGGCGCGAGATTGTTGAACGTGATGTTCGAGCCGATATAGATCGAATCCGACCGCAGCAGATCGCGCAGAAACGGGATCTTCATCGCCTCGCGCTTGAAGTTGTCGGCGATATGTTCGCCCATGTAGCGGGTGCCGATCCGGTAATCGACCGAGTAGTGAAACCAGTCGCCCGCCTCGCGCAGCATGTTCGAGACATGGGTTTTGCCCAGCCCGGACATGCCGAACAGCAGCACCCGCTTGCGCGTGGCTGCCCGCCAGTCTTTTGCCGTTTCGTAGATCATCGCCGTTCTCGTCCTGGTTCCGGCAACTTGGTAGCGGCTGGCGGCGCGGCTTGGTAGCGGAAATTTGCCTTAGCGGCGAAGCCGGGCCAGTATCCGGCCATCCAGCACGATCAGCCCCAGGGCCAGCAGCGCGAAGCCTGCATAGGCTTGCGGGCGCAAGATCCTCGCCCAGCACGATGGCCCCCAATGCGATCGCGACCGGCGCCACCAGCAGCGTGACCAGCATCAGATTGCCCGATCCCGCCACGCCAGCACGCGGTAATAAAGCAGATACGCCAGTGCCGTCGCCATCACCGCCAGATAGGCCAGCGCCGCCCATGTCTGCGGCGTAAGACCGAGGTCGGGCGGGCCTTCGACCAGCAGGGCGGTCGGCAGCATGAAGAGGGCGGAGGCACTCGTCATCCCCGCCGCCGCGACCTGCGGCGTCAGACCCTTCAGCGCGACCCGCGCCCACGCTCCGGCAAAGGCATAGCTGACCGACGCACCCGATGATCGCCAGTTGCGACAGCGACCTGCAGGTCAAACTGTTTCAGCGAGGAAAGCCCGATCGCCGTCGCCACGCCCAGAAACCCCAGCGTCACGCCGATGACCTTGCGGGCGGTCAATCGCTCGTCCGCAAAGCAAGCGGCGGCCACGATCACGCCGAAAACGGCTGTCGAGGCGTTCAGGATCGAGGCCAGCCCCGACGGGATGTTCTGCTGCCCCCAGACGATCAGGCTGAACGGAATGACGTTGTTCAGCAGTCCCATCACGAGGAAGGCCACCCAGATTTGCGGTGCGCGCGGCAGTGCCAGCCCGCGGAGCAGCACATAGGCCCAGAGCACGAGGGCCGCGCCCGCCACCCGGATCGCCACGACGGTGAAGACGTCGACCTCGCGCAGCGCAAAGCTGATTGCCAGAAATGAGCCGCCCCAGAGAAGCGACAATAGTAACAGTTCGCCCCAGGCGCGGGCCGGTATGGTGATTTGCGCGCTCATGGCCGAAGCCGTAGCAGGGGCGGGCAGCAGCCGCGACCCGGAAGTTGCGGCAAAGAAAAAGCCCCGCCGAACCGGCGGGGCTTTGTCAGGTGTGAGGCGGGATCAGAACCCGAAGCCGACCTTCATGCCAAAGGCATAACCGCTGTTGTCGGTGAAATCGCCGAACGGGGTGTTCGGCGGATAGGGGGCGGGCGCCTTCGACTGCGCATCGCCGATCTGGAAATACCGCACCCCGCCCGAGATCTTCATCGCGCCCTGGGTATAGGTCAGACCAAGGCCCGCCATCTTGATCCCATCCGTCGGTCCGAGGTTGCCGGTCAGATCATCGTTCTGGGCCTCGTAACCAAGCGAAACTGCGCCCGACCAGGTCTCGTTGAACTTGCGTCCGACGCCAATCGTATAGGTTGTTCGGTCTGAGGCATATGACACCAGCGGCTCGCCGACCAAACCCGACATAGACGACCGGGGCGATATCGAACTCGGTCCAGTCGACCCAGCGGACAGAGCCGAACAGCAACGTGTCCGCGGCGATTCCGGTCTGAAAATCCAGATTGACCGACTGCGGGATCGTCGTCTCGAAGGGCAACGACGGCGCGCCAAGCTCGACTGTCTGGAACTCATGCGTGATGGCCGAATTGTAGGTCAGCGCGACCCGAAGGGCGATGTCCTTGCGCTCGTAGGCGGCGCCAAGCAGATAACCGTAGGCCGTGTCATGGGCCGCGTTAAGGGTGTAGCCGTTGAAAAGCGCGACGTCGCCCGACATCGAACTGATCCGGGCACCACCGTGAACGCTGAAATTATCGTTGATCTTGTAGCGCAGGATCGCGGTGGCGGCAGAGTTGTCCAGCGTTGCGGTCGATCCGGCATAGGCATAGTTCGCGCTGGCCGGGTAATTCACAATCGCACCGATCGGCTGGTCAAGAATGAAGGCCAGGTCCAACCGGTCATCCAGAGCGACCTTCACCCCCAAAGAAAAGGTCTCATAGTCACCGGTCATGTCACCAGAACTTTCTCCGACCGCACCAAACGGGCCAAGCGGCAAAAGCTGCGTGCCGCTGACATCCGGTTTCACCTGACCGTAGGAAAACTCGATATAATTGCCGGGCTCAAAGATTAGAGCGATACTCTGTCCGGACCGGTCGACACCCCCGGCCACGGCCCCCGAGGTTGCAAATGCCAGCAGGGCAGCTGCTGATACAATACTCTTCATTCTCTCATCCCGTTGAGTGATTATTGTTATAGTGAAATTTTACCACCCTAAGTGGAACTCGGGCAACGCTTAACGCGACGGCAGCGTGTCGCATCGTGTCGATTTCAACGCAGCGTTGCAGGGTTTCAACGATTTCGGCGGGTTTCGAACAGAATGTTGAAATAATTTGCCGCAAAGATCAGCCCGGCGCCGGCGACCACTGCCGTCTCGACCGGTTCGCTGTAAAAGAGCGCGCCGACAACCGCGATGACCGGCAGCCGCGCGAAATCGACCGGCACGACAACCGCCGCCGGAGCCAGCGACAGCGCCTTGGTCAGGCAAAAATGCGCGACGAGCCCGGCGCAACCGATCAGCACCAGCCAGGGCCAGCTTCGCGCCGAGGGCAGCGCTACATCGCCGTCATAGCCCGCACAAATCACGCCGAAGGCGGCCTGCATCACGGTCAGCCAGAAGAGGATGCAGAGAATCGTCTCGGTGCGCGTCAGAAGCCGGGTGAAGACCGCCGATCCGGCAAAGCCGACTGCCGCGAGTGCGGCCATCACGATCCCGGGGCTGATCGCCTCTGCCCAGGGTCGCGTCACGATCAGGATGCCGACGAACCCGGCCGATGCCGCCAGCACCCGGGTGCGGGTCAGGGGCTCGCCCAGCACCAGGACCGCCAGCAGCATCACCCAGATCGGCGAGGTGAATTCCAGCGCAAAGACCTGCGCCAGCGGGATCACGGTGATCGCGTAGAACCACAGGTTCTGCCCGGCGAAATGGCTGATGTTGCGGATCAGATGCACGTGCAGACTGCGCCGCGTGACCTGACTGCGTCCGGCCCGAGATGCGCACGACCGACACCACGATCCCGATACCGATGAAGCGACCGGTACATCATGATCTCGAACGTATCGAGTTCGAAGGACACTGAGCGCCCCGCTACCGCCATCGAGGTAAACGGACAGATCGCCCCGATCATCCAGATCGCGGCCAGCACCGGATTGCTGTCCGCGATGCCTTTGGTCGGGGCGGGCGGCGCTGCGGCTCTCATCGTCTCTAAAATATCCTCGCCGAAGGCACGATCTTTCTTCTGAAAGATCGAGACTTCTCGCCTCCGGCGGGGATATTTGCAAGACAATGAAACGAGAAATTAATCATGCCTGCGGCAAGGTCGAGGCTACGGTACAGGCGGGGACGCCGATGACCGTAGACGATGAGGGCACCCTGTCCGGCAATGGGCAGGGTGTTTTCCGTCAGCCGCTCTCGGTGATGCGGAAGTCGCGCGGCACATGGCCGGTAACCTTCCACCAGTCGCTGGTCAGCGTCCGGGCATGATGGGCGTCGTAAGCTTCGGGCGAGCGGTAACATTGCCGGACGGCAAACCGGCAGGGATCGGCGGCGGATCGCAGCACCTCGAAGATCAGGCAGCCTGGTTCAGCGCGGGTCAGTGCGATATGCGCGGGCAGGGCAGCAGCGACACGGTCGCTTTCCTCCAACGTGCGGCAGATCATGAAACCCGTGACTTGCACCCGCGGCATTGGCCTATTCCCACTCGATGGTGCCCGGCGGTTTCGATGTCACGTCATAGGTGACGCGATTGATGCCCTTGACCTCGTTGATGATCCGCGTCGCGGTCTCGCCAAGGAAATCGTGGCTGAACGGATAATAATCCGCCGTCATGCCATCGACCGAGGTCACGGCGCGCAGGGCACAGGCGAAATCGTAGGTGCGCCCGTCGCCCATCACGCCGACGGTGCGGACCGGCAGGATCGCGACGAAGGCCTGCCAGATCTCGTCGTAAAGCCCGTGGCTTGCGGATCTGGTCGATATAGACCGCGTCGGCCTTGCGCAGAATCTCCAGCTTTTCGCGGGTGATCTCGCCGGGGCAGCGGATCGCAAGGCCGGGGCCGGGGAACGGGTGGCGACCGATGAAGCTGGCGGGCAGGCCCAGCTCGTGGCCCAGCGCGCGCACTTCGTCCTTGAACAGTTCGCGCAGCGGTTCGACCAGTTTCAGCCCCATCTTTTCGGGCAGGCCGCCGACATTGTGGTGGCTCTTGATCGTGACCGAGGGGCCGCCGGAAAAGCTGACCGATTCGATCACGTCGGGATAGAGCGTGCCTTGCGCCAGAAACTTCGCGCCGCCGACTTCGGTGGCGTCTTTCTGGAACACGTCGATGAACAGCCGGCCGATGATCTTGCGCTTGGTCTCCGGGTCGGACACGCCGTCCAGCTCGCCCAGAAACAGCTCGCTATTCGTCGGCATGGATCAGCGGCATGTTGTAATGGTCGCGGAACATCGTCACGACCTCTTCCGCCTCGTTCTGGCGCAGCAGGCCGTGATCGACGAAGACGCAGGTCAGCTGGTCGCCGATCGCCTCGTGGATCAGCACCGCCGCAACGGATGAATCGACACCGCCCGACAGCCCGCAGATCACCTTGGCATCGCCGACCTGTTCGCGGATCTTGCGGATCGCCTCGTCGCGGTAGGCCTCCATCGTCCAGTCGCCGGTGAAACCCGCGAGCCCGCACGAAATTCTCGTAGAGCGTCTTGCCGTTCGGGGTGTGATGCACTTCGGGGTGGAACTGCACCGCATAGAATTGCCGGTCGAGATCGGCGGTGATCGCGAAGGGCGCGTTCGGGCGAGGTGCCGTAGACCTCGAAGCCGGGGGCGATGGCCGAGACGTGGTCGCCGTGGCTCATCCAGACCTGTTCGCGCGATTCCAGGAACCAGCCGGTCAACAGGTCGATGCGCTCGTCTGCGGGCGTCACATAGGCGCGGCCGAACTCTGCCGTGCCATGGCCGCGCTCGACCTTGCCGCCCAGCATCTGCATCATCACCTGCTGGCCATAGCAGATGCCCAGCACCGGCACGCCCAGATCGAAGACGCGGGCAGGCGGGCGGGGCGAGCCGTTGTCGATGACGCTGGCCGGGCCACCCGAAAGGATCACCGCTTTGGGGCTAAACTCTTGCAGGAAAGCGTCTGTCACCTTCTGGAACGGATGGATTTCGCAATAGACGTTCAGCTCTCGCAAGCGGCGCGCGATCAACTGCGTTACCTGGCTGCCGAAGTCGATGATCAGAAGGCGGTCATGTGTTTTCATGCCAAGCGGGAATAGGGGCAAGCCGGGGATCGTGCAAGACCCAGCGGCGGACCAGCCCGGTGGCAATGTCGCTTTCCCCCCGCAAAGGCCGGAATCCGGTCATGAGGGCGGGTGAATTGCCGTTAAACCGAGTTAACAGAGATACCTGTCGGGAGGTTTGGTGATGGCTGAAGCGGAAGCGACGCGGCGCGCGCGCGGTGGTGGCGGGGCGGCCCGGCGGGCGGAACGCACCTCGGTTCGGATCGAGGCCGCGAAATACATCGAGCGCAACATCCCGAACCTCGAGATCCTGAACGAAGAAGCGCTTGCAGATCATCGAGACGAACGCCGAGACGCTGCTGGAAGAGATCGGCGTCAACTTCGTCGAGAACCCCGGCGCGCTTGACCTTTGGCGCGAAGCCGGGGCCGATGTGCAGGGCGAGCGGGTGCATATCCCGCGCGGTCTGGCCCGCAAGCTTTGCGCAACCGCGCCCTCGACGATCACCCAGCATGCCCGCAACCCCGAGCGCAATGTCGAGATCGGCGGCAGGAACCTGGTCCTTGCCCCGGTCTATGGCCCGCCCTTCGTGCGCGACGCCGAAGGTGGCCGGCGCTATGCGACGATCGCGGATTTTCAGAATTTCGTGAAGCTAGGCTATATGTCGAAATGGGTCCACCATTCCGGCGGCACCGTTTGCGAACCGACCGATGTGGCGGTGAACAAGCGTCACCTTGACATGCTGCTGGCGCATATGACGCTGTCGGACAAGCCCTATCATGGGATCGGTGACCGAACCCAGCCGCGGCGGCGGATTCGGTCGAGATGTCGAAGATCCTCTTTGGCGAACGATTTCGTGGATCAGAACACGGTGATGACCTCACTGATCAACATCAACTCGCCCCTGACCTTCGACGGCGTGATGATGGGCGCGCTGGAGGTTTACGCGAAAGCCAACCAGGCCGCGATCATCAGCCCGTTCATCGTTGGCGGCGCGATGGCGCCGGTCACGGTCGCCGGCACGCTGACGCAGGTGCTGGCCGAGGTGCTGGCAGGCGTCGCCTACAGCCAGTTGGTGCGCCCCGGTGCGCCGGTGATCTTCGGCGCCTTCGTGACCTCGATCGACATGAATTCGGGCGCGCCGACCTTTGGCACACCGGAAGCCGCGCAAATCACGCTGGGCGCAGGGCAACTGGCGCGCCGCCTGAACCTGCCATACCGCTCTGGCGGGTCGTTCTGCGGATCGAAACTGCCCGATGCGCAGGCGGCCTATGAAACCGCAAATACGCTGAACACCGCCCTGCTTGCGGGCGTCAACTTTATGCTGCACGCCTGCGGCTGGCTGGAAGGCGGGCTGGTCAGTTCGTATGAGAAATTCGTGCTGGATGCCGACCAGCTTGGCGTCCTGCACCATCTGGCCAAGGGCATCGACATGTCCGAAAACGGTCAGGGCATGGATGCGATCCGCGAAGTTGGCCCCGGCGGTCACTATCTTGGATGTGAACATACCCAGGCTAATTTCAAGCAAGCCTTCTGGCGGTCCGAGGTGTTCGACTACAAGCCGTTCGAAACCTGGGACGAAGAAGGCGCGCGCGACAGCCAGACGCTGGCATCGGTGCGGGTCAAGAAGCTGCTCGGCGATTATCAGGCCCCGGCGCAGGACATTGCCGTCACCGAGGCGCTGAAAGACTACGTCGCGCGTCGCAAAGCCAGCGAGCCGGACGCGTTCGTCTAGTAAAGAACGCGTTCAGACCGCACGGGGACCGGTCGGCAAGAGCCGGGCTTCGGCCATCAGGGCAATCAGAATGTCGACATGACGGGCGACGCTGTAAGAGGCGTCGCCATTGGTGCGGGTTTCCTCCAGATGCGCTTCTTCTGACATCAGACGTGTCAGCGCGCGTTCGGGCGCAGGCGCGGAAGGCTCGCGGATCAGCCGCTTCAGATCCCGCTCGCGATTATAGTCGGCGATCCCGAAACGCGCTGCACGGATCAACAGACGCGGACGACGAAGCGAAGAAAGAAGCCGCATGATATCGGTCATAAGTGGTTCCCCTGATAAGTGACGACCTCACTCATACTCAACTCATAGTTGCGTTGCGCATGTGCTGTGCCGGGCGCTCGGAGGGTTTCCAAGGTGTTTACAGTTTAGGAACAATCTTCAGGTCATGCGGATTCTTTAACTATCCGGTAATAAATACAACCTTAAGTTGATGCTGCGTTTTGGGGGTGAAACGATGTCGCGGTCCTTTGCCGATCTACAGCCTCTCCTCCTTGCGATGAAGCCAAATGCGCCGCCCGGCGCTAGTGATGTTAAATGGGGAATGGAATGCCGGAAATGATAACGGAGGCCGTAAACGACTCTGACCTGCCAAATTGGGTGCCGGAAGCGGCGCGCAACTACATCGTCCATACCGAGGAAGGTCGATCGATCAGAGAACTGGCACGAGAGGCGGGCTGCCACGCCTCGACCGTGCTGCGCCAGGTGCGCAAAACCGAAGCCCGTCGCGATGATCCCTTGATTGACAAGGCTCTCTCGGATCTGGGCGCGCTTCACCACTCATCCGGCAGCCCTGACAGCCTCAATGCCAAGGACAGCCTGACCATGAATGCGATGACACGCCCTGTAGCCGCCCCCGATCAAGAAGCCGTCGAGCGCGAAGCGAAACGCATACTGCGTCGGCTTTGCGAACCGGGGGCCTGTCTGGCTGTAGCCCAGGAAATGGAAAAGGCCGTTGTGGTGCGCGAATCCGACGACGGCAAGACCACGCGCACCGCCGTCGTTGACCGGCCCGTCGCCCAGGCGATGGCGCTCAAGGACTGGATTGCATGCGAAACTCCGGGCCGGATCTCACGTTACTCGATCACCGCCGCCGGGCGCGCCGCGCTGAAACGGCTGCTGGCCGAAGATGACGCGGCGCGGCGCGGTTTTGCAGAGGCGGCGACGCCTTTTGCCGACCAGCATCGGGTCTGGGGCGAAAAGGAAGCCCCGGTTGCCGATTCCGAACGCTCGCGCCGAATCCGCTACAACCTGGCGGAATCGCCGATCCTTGCGATGTCACGGCGTAAGGACAAGGATGGCAATCCGTTCCTGTCGTCCGATCTGGTGTCTGCCGCCGAAAGACTGCGCGAGGATTTCGAACTGGCCCAGATGGGGCCGCGCGTGGCGCAGAACTGGGAGAAGTTCCTGACCGGGGGGGGGATCGGGGCGCTCACCGTCCCGATAGCGGCATCGGTAACGGCCCGTCCGGCGCGCGCGAACGTGTGTCGGCGGTGTTACGCGATCTTGGCCCCGGTCTGGGGGATGTCGTGCTGCGGGTGTGCTGTTTCCTCGAAGGTCTGGAAACCTGAAGGTTTTTCGATGCGGGCCGCGGCGCGACGTTGGCGGCCATGAGGTGGCGGCCCGCGTTGACAAACCTCGGAAGGAGGAAGCCGCGGGGGTCTTGGATCAGGCTATGGGGAAAGAGCGCAGACGGTTGGGGCGACGGCTGCATCAGGGGTGCGGCTGAAGGCGCGCATGGTGCGTGAGGCGGGCGTAAACTCGTTCGATGATCCCGACAAAGTGGCGCGTTTTGGCGTGATTGCCGCCGTGTGTTGCGCCGAAGATGAACAGGCACAGCCTATTCGGGCCGGGTCTGCGGGGGGCAGCCGGTGGCATTGGCTGGCATCTGACAGGCGGTTTGTCATGCGGCCTGCTCCCTTGGTGGTGCGCGTGACATCGGTTTTTGCCCGCGCCGGAAGATCTCGATGATCCGCATGGGGCCGCCGCAACAGGGGCATGGTTCGCGCAGGGTGAGGGGGATGATCTCGGCCTCGGGTCCTGGCGCGGTGGCCTGTTCGGGGCGCTGGACGCAAAGCAAGGCGCGGATCTTCGTGATGTTGGCCTTGCGGGCGGAGGCCAGCAGGCCGTAATGCCGGATGCGGTGGAAGCCGTCCGGGAGAACATGGATCAGGAAACGACGGATGAACTCGGGGGTGGCCAGCCGCATGACCTTTTGCCGGTCGCCATTCTTGATGCGGTAATCCTTCCAGCGGAACGCGACGGTCTCGGCGTCCGCGCTGACCAGGCGTGAGTTCGAGATCGCCACGCGGTGGGTATAACGGCTGAGATAGGCCAGCACCGCCTCTGGCCCTCCGAAGGGCGGTTTGGCATAGACCACCCATTCGGATTTGCGGAACGGGGCGAGCCAGGCTGCGAAGGCATCGGCCTGCGCCAGCCCTTCCAGATCGCCGAAGAAGGCCAGTTGTCCAGACCGGTGGAGTTCCATCAGCCCTTCCAGAAACAGGCGTCGAAACAGCCGCGACAGCACCCGCACGTGCAGGAAGAACCCCGGCTTGCAGGCGACCCACCTTGTGCCATCGGGCGACAGGCCGCCGCCGGGGACGATCATGTGGATGTGGGGATGGTGGGTCAGCGCCGATCCCCAGGTGTGCAGGACGCTGGTCATCCCGACCCGCGCGCCCATGCGCTTGGGATCGGCCGCAATGGTCATCACCGTTTCCGCAGATGCCTTGAACAGCAGCCCATAGACTGCCCTCTTGTTCCAATAGGCGATCTGGGCGATCTCGGCCGGCAGCGTGAAGACGACGTGGAAGTATTCCACCGGCAGCAGGTCCTCGGCGCGCGCCTCCATCCAGTCGCGCGCGGCCGGTCCCTGACACTTCGGGCAGTGCCGGTTCTTGCAGGAATTGTAGGCGATGTGATGGTGGCCGCATTTGGCGCACCCGGCCACATGCCCGCCGAGCGCTTCGGTTCGGCAGGCTTCAATCGCCGACATCACCTTGAGCTGGGTCAGGCTGACATGCCCCGCATTGGCCTGCCGCCACGCAGGACCATGGGCACGGAAGATGTCAGCGATCTCCAGCCTAAGCCGAGCCACCGACCCCGGAGGCTATTCCAGCCCTCGTCGCAGGGTCTCGTCCTGTAGCAGCTTCATCTGCTCGAAAGGGCTGACCGTGCTGCGGATGGTCTTTGTCGCTACGTGGGTATAGCGGGCCGTGGTCGTCAGCTTGGCGTGGCCAAGCAACACCTGGATCACCCGCACGTCCGTGTTGGCTTCCAGCAGATGCGTGGCGAAGCTGTGCCGCAACGTGTGCAGTGTCGCCGGTTTGCTGATCCCCGCCATGTGCTTGGCCGAGGTGAAGGCCCTGTTCAACTGGCGTGGTGAGAGCGGGGTGATCTTCGGTTTGCCAGGGAACAGCCAGCCCTCGGGACGAGACTCGCGCCAATACTCCCGCAGCAGGTCCAGCAGGCTGGGCGAGAGCATCGCCTTGCGATCACGTCCGCCCTTACCGTCATCAACATGGATCAGCATCCGGTCGCTGTCGATATCCTTGACCTTCAGGTTGCAGACCTCGGACGCGCGCAGTCCTGCACCGTAACTGATCCCAAGGGCCGCGCGATACTTGAGCCCCGGGCCAGGCACAGCGGCCATCAGGTCAGCCACCTCCTCGACGCTCAGGACAATGGGCAGCTTCCGAGGTTTGCGGTGGAACTGCATGAACCGCTTCATCTCTTCGCGACCGCAGGTGAAGCCGAAGAAGAACCGAAGCGAGATGATCCTGACGTTGTAGGTGCTTGCAGATACTCCGTCGTTTGTCATTTGCAGTTGATAGGATCGCAGTTCTTCCGGCGTGGCCGTATCCGGCGACCTGCCAAGAAACGCGGCGAAGTGCTTCACGTTCCGGATGTGGGCCTTCTGGGCCTTCTCGCCGAGGCCACGAATTTGCATGTCCTCAATCATGCGCTGACGCAGCGCGGTCGTCTTTTCCTCCTTCATGGGAACCTCCTGTCTGACGGTGGGAAAGACCCCAATCGTCAGCCCTGAAAGGCCAGCCACAAAGAAAAACGATGAAATGCATGCCAACGCTGACGTCAGGCACAAATGCCGCGGAGCGGCTTAGTCCTTCCGCCGAAAAGCGCATGGGCTGGTCGGCCCGCTCCGGCAAGGTCGTGCTGCGGATTGCCCTGCAACGGCTCAAGCGCCATTACGAGGAGCTGGGGACCGTCAATCTGATCGGCTGACCCAATCTCCATAATCCATGCCAAAAGGCGTGTGGCCCACGACGGCCGCGCGCCTTTCGTGTTTGTTGCAGCGCCGAATCGCGAATTCCGCGCAACTCAACTGAGGCTGGCAAATCCTTGGTATAGTTAACCTTTCGCTAATTCCGGTGCCGAAACCGAACCAAATCCGGTTTGGGCGGCGCATTAGCTCCTGTGGCGGAATTCTGCCTTTGCGGTGCCCTGACTAAGACAAAAATACGGCGAAGTCCGGGTCGCTAGTTGGACGCACCGCCGAACGGCACCTGAGCCCGCAAATAAGGAGACCGTGATGTTCACGCCCAGCCAGCCGATACTCACCAAAGTCGAAAAAGCGATCCTTGCCGCCCGCATCGCCACCCAGACCCGTCTGACGGGCCTGATCGCGGGCACACTTCTGGAAACCGCGGCGGGCTGGCGGCCGGTCGAAAGGCTGATGCAGGGCGATGAGCTTTACACCTACGACGGTGGTCTGCGAGCCATCGCGCGGCTGGAACGGCAGTCGATTGACGCGTCCAAAGCGGCCCCCGAGGGACTGGTCCATATTTCAGGCGGCGTCCTGTCGAACTCCGATGATCTGCTGGTTCTTCCCGATCAGAAGCTGCTGATCGAAACCGCGGCGCTTGGCGGTGTCGCCACGCTTGTCAGGGCTGTCGATCTTGTCGGGCAGGCTGGCGTGTCGCGGCTTCGCTCGGATCATCACCTTCAGATCGTTCGCCCGATATTCGACACCGAGGAAGTGCTTTGGGCCAATGCAGGGCTGTTGTTCCAGTGTGCAGCACCCGCAGAACAACCGGGCTTTTTCCCGACCGCGAGGCCCCGCGCTCTGCCGGCGATCTTCGCCCATCGGGCCGCGACAAGGCCCAGCCTGGCGGCCTGACCCGACCGCCCGCAGGCTGGTTGAGAATGCCGGGTCTGACCACAGCTTGACCTTCGCAGCCGGCGAAACCCCGGTTCCGGAACACGCGACGCGGGGCGGCTTGAACACCTGACGTGCGGGAAGTACACAAGGTTACTCTCAGGAGAGACCGAATGAGCCCGCGCGACCTTAAGATCCCCGGCCAGCGTCACCCCGAAAAGGCGCATCGCCCCGACAATGCCCAGCCGAAAAAGCCGGACTGGATCAGGGTCAAGGCGCCAACCTCGGCGGGCTACAGGGACACCCGCAACATCCTGCGGGAACACAAGCTGGTCCACCGTCTGCGAAGAGGCCGGCTGCCCGAATGTCGGCGAATGCTGGTCCCAGGGCCACGCGACCATGATGATCATGGGCGAGATCTGCACCCGTGGTTGCACCTTCTGCAACATCGCCACCGGCCGCCCCGACACGCTGGATGTGTTCGAACCGGGCCGCGTGGCCGATGCCGTGAAGAAACTCGGCCTGAACCACGTCGTCATCACCTCGGTCGATCGTGACGATCTGGACGACGGCGGCGCCGAGCATTTCGCCCAGACCATCCGCGCGATCCGCAAGCAGTCCCCCGGCACTACGATCGAGATCCTGACCCCCGATTTCCTGAAATGCGCCCCCGAGGTGCTGGAAACCGTCGTCGCCGCCAAGCCGGATGTCTTCAACCACAACCTTGAAACCGTTCCCGGCCTGTATCCATCGGTCCGCCCCGGCGCGCGGTATTTCCATTCCCTGCGTTTGTTGCAGCGGGTCAAGGAACTCGATCCGACGATGTTCACCAAATCCGGCATCATGGTCGGTCTGGGCGAGGACCGTCAGTCGGTGCTGCAAGTGATGGAGGACATGCGCGCGGCCGACATTGATTTTCTGACCATCGGCCAGTACCTGCAACCGACGCCCGAAACACCACCGCGTCGACCGCTTCGTGACGCCCGATGAATTCGAGAGCTACGAGAAGGCCGCCTATGGCAAGGGCTTCCTGATGGTCTCTGCGACACCGCTGACGCGGTCGAGCTATCACGCCGGCGACGACTTCGCGCGGCTGCGCGCCGCGAGGATGGCCAAGCTGGGACAGCTCCGGCCTGACGATCCGGCAGGCTAGGCGTAAGGGTAGTTTTCGATCGAAATTTTCGTTCGCAAGCAGTCTGTTTGATGTCGGCCAAGCGG
>CAVYHT010000021.1:0-23214 GCA_963768355.1 uncultured Alphaproteobacteria bacterium | reverse complement strand
GATGCTGCCGCGGCAGATTTTTTTCGCTCGCTTCAAACGCCTTCGTCATTGCAGCATCGCCTGCGCGGCGGCACAGCGTGACTTCCCCGAAGTAGACATTCCCGACCTGACCAAAGCCCAAGATTCAGTCCGGACCATTGCTGCGTGGCTCAAGAGCGGCAGTGTAGCGCACAAAGGCGCAGTCCAAGGACGATGAAGGAATTTCCAATCTCGCTGTCAAAGCTGACATTGGCCGGTTCTCTAGGAGTCAATAAATACGGAGAACATCGTGCAAATCGGCCCGTCGTGCACCCAGTTGGCGATCAATCACTTCCGATGCGACTTTCGTCACCCAAAACAAGCTACAAAATACTGTTTCTCTTGGACAAGCACCGTCCCTATACCGTCGTCGCCTGGATCTTCAAACTTCCCTTGGGAGGACGGTTAGACAGCACTCTTGAAACTTCTCCCAGCGACATTTGGTGTGACACAATCTGTTCTATGCCGGCTCCGTAGCTGGTGATTGTTTTAAGTGCTTCGGGGATGTTGTGATTTAGCGAATGCGTGCCTGCGAGAGTCAACTGCCTACGGAATACTTCGAACGGTGATATCTCGATGCGGGCATCGGATGGGCAAACTCCAAAGAACAGACCCTTGCCACCATTGTCGATGTAGCTGACCAGATTTCCTGCAACCGCGGGCACACCGGTTGCGTCCACCGCCAAATCGACGCCGTGGCGAAGCAATTCCAACTCTGCGGAGCCGGACGCGACCGCTTTAAAGCCAAATCTCTCAGCGAGTTCGAGCCGGGTTTCATCAATGTCGGCGAAGGTAGTCTCGGTGATCCCACGGGTCTTGAGTGCAATGGCCAAGAGCAATCCCATCGGTCCCGCCCCAAAAACCAGGGCGCTTTCCACTCCGGTCCCAAATACGGCATCGACGCCATTCAGCGCACATCCCATCGGTTCCGCCAAGGCGGCAACACCAAATTCCAGGTCCCCGATCGGGTGTATTGCGGATGATTTTACCACACTGAACTCAGCAAAGCCGCCATTCTGGGTCACACCATATGCGCCGAGGTTTTCGCAAAGATGCGCCCAACCACGATAGCAAGCCCGACAGGTGCCGCATTCGATGTTCGGGTCGACAGCGACACGTTGGCCGATGCTTACATCCGTCACGCCGCTCCCGACCTCTACTACGACGCCGGCGTATTCGTGGCCCGGGACAACTGGAAAATTCGACGTGCCGTAGTTGGATTTCAGCACTTCGAAATCCGTGTGGCAGATGCCGCTGGCTTTTACTTCGACTACCACTTCGCCCTCGCCGGCGGCGGGATCTGGTAACGTCCCAAAGGCAACTTGGTTGCGCGCTGGGAAAATGATCGCTTTCATATCATTGCTCTTTTGTGGCAGTTAGCCGTTCACGTAGACTTCCAGGGTGGCGGGCAGGCCATCGGCCCAGATCATGCGCAACCAGCGGTCGAACGCATCGGCAAAGCGCCCCTTGTCAGCCAGATCACCGTAAAGGTGCTCTTGCGCCAGCCAAGCCTGCGGATCTGTCCTGGCGGATTTGGCGACTTTGTTCAGGTCGTCCCAGAAAGGATCATTGGGTTCGATTACCGAGCCGTCCTCGCGGGTGCCCTCACACATGCGCGCCCAGATCGCCTCGACCAGCGTCAGACCCTCGACCGAAGTGCCGTCGGCAAGGCCATCGCGCAGGATCGGCAACAGGAAGCCAGTGTGACGAGAGGAGCCATCGAAGGCCACCCGGCGGGTTGTGTCAACGATCCGTGGATTCGAAAAGCGCGTCGCGATCAGATCGACATAATCCGCAGGTTCCATCCCCGGCACGGGTTTGACATGCGGCGCGATCTCTTCAACTTCGACCTTACGGAACAGCGCGTTAATGAGGGGATGTTCCATGCATCCTGATATTGTTTCGACCGACAGAACCTCGCCCGCATTGGCGATCACCTGATGCCCCGCATTGAGGATTCGGATCTTCATCGCTTCGTAGTCATGCACCAGATCGGTGAACGTGGCGCCAACCGCGTCCCAGTCCGGGCGACCGGCGCAGAAATCGTCCTCGATCACCCATTGACGGTAGTTTTCGTGGGTTACCGGGGCGTTGTCTTCGATCCCCAGTTCACGCACCAGTTTCAACTCGTTCGGGCCGGTGGCCGGCGCAATGCTGTCGACCATCGAATTCGGGAAAGTACAGTTTGATTCGATCCAGTCGGCAAGGCTCGGGTCGGACATGCGAGCCAGCGACACGACCGTTTGCCGCAGGATGGCACCGTTGCCCTGCAGGTTGTCGCAGCTTTGGCCAGTGAATGGGCCTTTACCCGCGTCGCGGCGTTGCTTTAGTGCGGCGACCATGGCACCGAAGGCGGTGCGGGGAGTGGCCGGATTGGCGGCGTCGTGGACAATATCGGGGTGGCTCCCGTCAAAGCCCTTACTGACGGGGTCGATGTAGTAACCCCCTTCGGTGACGGTCAAGGCGACGATCCGGATCGCCGGGTCGGACATGCGGGCAATTAGCGGGCCGTTGCTTTCCGCAATCTCGACATAGTCGATCATTGCGCCAGTGATTTCGGCCGAAACACCGTCGGGCGACAGCTCGATCAGGGTGGTCAGGCAATCCTGCGCCAGCAGCTTTTCGCGCATCGCGGCATCTGGGGCGCGGACGCCTGCACCGATTATGGCCCAGTCATACGCGCGTCCCTGTTGCATGAGTCGATGAAGGTACCAAGCCTGGTGCGCGCGGTGGAAGTTGCCAAGACCGATATGAACGATCCCGGGCGACAGGGCCGACCGATCATAAGTGGGCCGCAATATGCGGTCGGGTAGGTCATCGAGGGTCGCGAGTGACAGCTTCATTTCAGCTCATCCATTGGCCGCCATCGACGTTGTAGGTTTGGGCCACGATATAATTGGCCTCTTCCGAGGCGAGGAACACGGCCATCGGCGCCAAATCCTCAGGCACGGCAAAGCGGCCTGCGGGCACACCTGCGGCGACCTCCGCCTTCTTCTGCCCGGGCTTCTTGCCTTCCAGCTTGGCGAACATCGCGTCGACATGCTCCCAATGCTCGCCGTCGACAACGCCGGGGGCAATGGCATTCACGTTGATGCCGTGCCGGATCAGATCGAGCCCGGCGGATTGAGTCATCGAGATCACGGCCGCCTTGGTCGAGCAGTAAACCAGCACAAGACTTTCGCCCCGGCGACCGGCCTGGCTGGCCATGTTGATGATCTTGCCGCCATGCCCCTGTTTGACCATCTGCCGCGCCGCGGCCTGCATGGTGAAAAGCGTCCCTGCAACGTTCACGGCATAAAGCTTGTCATAGCTCTCGCGGGTGATGTCGACAGTTTCGGCGGCATCGAAGAGAGCCGCGTTATTGATCAGGATGTCGAGCTTGCCGGCTGTCGCAACAACCGCATTAATGGCGCGCGTCGATGCTGTCCTGCTTGCTGACGTCGATCTGAACAGCAAAGGCGGCATCGCCGATCTCGTCGGCGGTCGCTTCAGCCGCCTCGATATTGATGTCACCGATGGCGACGGTTGCACCCTCGTTCACATACGCTTTGGCAAAGCCTTTCCCGATCCCGCGGGCCGCCCCGGTGATCAGGGCCGATTTGCCGTCCAGACGTTTCATGCAATCCGCAACCCTTGCGCGTCGAACTTGTGGATCTGATCGGGGTCGCGGCGTCAGGTGAACAGTGTCGCCGTGCCGGACGTCGACTTCGCCCCCGGCCCGCACCGTCAGCGGGTCGCAACCGGGTATGCCGTGTATGTGCATGAAGGTGTCAGAGCCTAGGTGTTCGGCCACGCCGACGGTGCCTTTCCAGTCACCTTCGGTTTTGGACATCGTCGATGTGCTCGGGCCGGATGCCGATCGTGTGAGCGTTATGCTTGGCGGCCTCGGAGCCTTCGAGCAGGTTCATCTTCGGCGAGCCGATGAAGCCCGCGACGAACTTGTTGCGGGGTGCCCGGTACAGTTCCAGCGGGCTGCCCACCTGTTCGATCACGCCAGCGTGCAGCACAACGATCTTGTCGGCCATTGTCATCGCCTCGACCTGGTCGTGGGTCACGTAGACCATCGTGGTGGCGAGCTTCTTGTGCAGTTCGCTGATCTCCATTCGCATGCCGACGCGCAGGGCGGCGTCAAGGTTCGACAGCGGCTCATCAAACAGGAAGGCCGCTGGTTCGCGGACGATGGCGCGGCCGATGGCGACACGCTGGCGCTGACCACCCGAGAGCTGGCCGGGGCGCCGGTCGAGATAGTCGGTCAGGTTAAGCGCGGCGGCGGCAGACGCGATCCGTTTGTCCTGTTCGGCCTGATCCATGCCCGCCATCTTCATTGGGAAGGCGATGTTCTTTCTGACCGACATATGCGGATAAAGCGCGTAGCTTTGAAACACCATCGCAAGACCCCGCTTGGCCGGCGGCAGGCCTGTCGCGTCCTTGCCGTCGATCTCGATATTGCCCGCGGTGGTGTCTTCCAGCCCGGCAATAAGACGCAGAAGGGTCGACTTGCCGCAACCCGAGGGGCCGACGAAGACCACGAACTCGCCGTCTTCGATCTCCAGATCCAGTGGCGGGATGACGACCACGTCGCCGAAGGCCTTCTTGACCTGCTTTAGCTGAATGCGTCCCATGTTTTATTCCTCACTTCACAGCGCCGAAGGTCAGGCCCCGGACAAGTTGTTTCTGGCTGAACCAGCCCATGATCAGAATTGGCGCGATTGCCATAACCGAGGCCGCGCTAAGCTTGGCGTAAAACAGACCCTCTGGCGCCGAGAAGCTGGCGATGAACTTGGTCAGTGGTGCCGCATCCACGGTGGTCAGCAGGATGGTCCAGAATGCCTCGTTCCAGGCCAGTATGATGTTCAGCAGGATCGTCGAGGCGATACCGGGCACCGCCATCGGCGTCAGCACATAAATGATTTCATCCTTCAAAGACGCGCCGTCCATCCGCGAGGCTTCGAGGATCTCGCCGGGAATTTCCCGGAAATAGGTGTACAGCATCCAGACGATGATCGGCAGATTGATCAGCATCAGGACGACGATCAGCAGGATCCGGCTGTCCATCACGTTGAAGTATTTCGCGATCAGCACCAGCGGGTAAAGCACACCGACCGCCGGAAGCATCTTGGTCGACAGCATCCATAGCAGCACGTCTTTGGTTCGTTTGCCGGGCACGAAGGCCATGGCCCAGGCAGCCGGCACCGCGATCAGGATGCCCAGAATGGTGGAGCCTACAGCAATGATGATCGAGTTCGCCAATGCCAGCGGATAGTTCGACCGATCCAGCACCGCGCTGTAGTTTTCCGTGGTCCAGTTGAAGAAGAACCAGACCGGCGGATCCGAAATTGCCGTGGCCTCCGACTTGAAACTGGTCAGGAAGGTCCACATGATCGGAAAGAAAATCAGCAGGCCCAGACTCCAGGCCAGGGCCGTCCACATGATCTTTTTGCGAGGTGTGATTGCGCGGGCCATGCTCCGATCCTCTCCTAATTGTCCAGGTTCTTGCCGACGATGCGCATCAGGAAGATGGCAACGAAGTTGGCAAGGATGACAGCGATGATACCGCCCGCGGACCCCAGACCGATGTTCTGGCTTTCCAGCACGCGCTGATACACCAGATAGGTCAACGTGCGGGTGCCGAATGCGCCGTTGGTGGTCACGAATATCTCGGCGAAGATCGACAGCAGAAAGATCGTCTGGATCAGGATCACGACCGTGATCGCGCGGCTCAGATGCGGCAGGATCATGTACCAGAACCGGCTTAGCGGTGGCGCGCCGTCCATTTCCGCCGCCTCGAGCTGTTCGCTCGACAGTGACTGCACTGCCGTCAGCAGGATCAGCGTGGCAAAGGGCAGCCATTGCCAGGCGACGATCACGATAATGGAAAACAGCGGCGCCTGACTGAGAAAGTCATAGGGCTGCATTCCCAGAAACTTGTAAAGATACGAGAACAGCCCGTTATCCACGTTGAAGAACATGTTCTTCCAGACCAGCGCCGACACCGTTGGCATGACGAAGAACGGCGCGATCACGAGGATGCGCACGATCCCCTGCCCGAACATCGGCTGATCCAGCAGCAGTGCAAAGAGAACGCCGCCCACGATGGTGATCGACAGGATACCTGCCACCATCCACAACGTCGTGCCAACTGATGTCAGGAAAGACGACGACGTCAGGAAAGATGCGTAATTGTCGAAGCCGATCCAGGCGTCGAAAGCGCCGCGCAGAGGGCGGTAGTCGGCGAACGAGAAATACAAAGTCATGCAGAGCGGGATCAGCATCCACACCAGCAGGACGAACACGGCGGGCGCGATCATAATGCGGGCTGCGGCTCTTGATTGCTGGGTAGCCATGACGAACCTCCTGCAACGGGTTGGAAAGCGAACCTGAGCTTGCGAGAACCCCGGTCTGGGCTTGCGGAAGATCAGAGTGCCGGGCGGAGAGTGAAGGGCGAGCCGATCGGCCCGCCCTTGCAGATAGCGACTTAGTAGCCTGCAGCTTCCATTTCGTCAGTCGTGAGCTCCTGGCTGGTCGCAAGAGCCTGCTCAGCCGTTTGCTGACCGGCCAGAGCCGAAGCGAACTGCTGACCAACCTGCGTGGCAATGCCGGCAAACTCAGGGATCGCAACAAACTGGACACCTGTGTAGGGAACCGGATCAACCGTTGGATTGGTCGGATCGGCTGTACCCATCGAACTCTTTGGTCATAGCAGCGAACGGCGCGGCATCCAGGTAGTTGCTGTTCTCATAAAGCGATGTGCGTGTGCCCGGAGGAACAGCGACCCAGCCTTTGGCTTCCGCGACAAGCGCCGAATACTCAGGTCCGGTTGCCCAACTGATGAAGGTCTTGGCAGCATCTTGCTTCTGAGAAGAGGTTGGGATCGCCAACGACCATGCCCAAAGCCAGTTGCCGCGCTTGCCCAAGCCGGTGTCGGGTGCCAGCGCAAAGCCAACCTGATCAGCAACCGTCGAGTCGTCGTTTACAACAAACTGACCAGCGGATGTCGCGTCAATCCAGATACCGCACTTGCCCTGTTGGAACAGGGTCAGGTTCTCGTTGAAGCCGTTGTTGGCCGCACCGGCGGGACCGGATTCTTCCATCATGCTCAGGTAGAAGTTGAGCGTGTTGGCCCATGGCTCGCTGTCGAACTGAGCTTTCCAGTCTTCATCGAACCAGCGTGCGCCGAAAGAATTGGACATGGCCGTCAGAAGCGCCATGTTCTCGCCCCAACCGGCTTTGCCGCGGGCGCAGATGCCGTTGATCTCGTTGTCACGGTCGGTCATCGCGGCCGCGGCTTCGCGGATGAATTCCCATGTTGGGGCCTCCGGCATTTCCAGACCGGCTTTTTCCATCAGGTCCTTGCGGTACATGGTGAAAGAAGATTCGCCGTAGAACGGAGCGGCATAAAGCTCACCGTCAACCGACAGACCACCACGGATCGCGGGGATCAGGTCGTCTACTCCGTATTCAGCAGGCAGATCGTTCAAAGACACGAGCCAACCGTTTTTGCCCCAGATCGGAACCTCATAGGTACCGATGGTCAGGACGTCGTACTGACCGCCACCGGTAGAAATGTCGGTCGTCAGGTTCTGACGAAGGACGTTTTCTTCCAGCGTCACCCACTCAACGGTGATGTCGGGGTGCTTGGCGTTAAAGTCGTCCATCAGACCCTGCATCGTGATCATGTCACCGTTGTTCACGGTGGCGATGGTGATTGTAGTTGTGTGGCTATCGGCAAATGCGCCCGTCGCGGCGACCGCCACAAGCGCTGTCGCGCCTACAAGTGCGTTCTTCATATTCATCCAATTTCCTCCCTAGGCTAGCTGGACACAGAGCGTGATCTACTCATCAACACAACGCGTGTCAATAATTTTTTTACTCACGTAAACATTAAGCCGCCAACCAATGCTGATGTCACGCAGAAGACCTCAACACCAATTTCCCATCAAAAACAAACTCCGGCCTCTCGCTGTTATCGCTACCATTCTTTAACAGATCGAACAGCGTTTCAACGCTTTTCTCTGCGATCGCGGAAAAATCCTGCGCAACCGTCGTCAGCGGCGGGCTGGTAAACTGTGACCAGGGGTGGTCGTCGTGGCCGGCGACACGCAACGCGCAGTTGGGACCGTGCCCCACGCGCAGCCCCTTCTGGTAGGCGGCCGCGATAAGACCGATGGCCAGCCGGTCGTTCGAACAAAGGACGGTATTGGATGGCAGGGCCCGCGTCGAGATCAGTCGCACCCCCTCTTCATAACCGATTCGCTCAAACTCCCACCCCGCCCCTTCGACCCGAATGACTTTGGGGGCATGGCCCAGCCGCTCCATGGATTGCACGTAGGCGTCGCGTCTTTTGTTGGCGTTGGGGTTTACGGGCGGCATTTCAAGGAAACAGGGCGGCTCGCCGGTTCGGCAAAGGTAATCGACGATCAGCGCGATGCTTTGAAAGTTGTCCGACCCGACAAAGGCCCTTCCAACTTTAAGGTTGCTGTCGAATACGACGGTCGGAACCTCTTCGGTAAACTGCTCGATAACCTCGAAATCAGAGCTTCGACCAAGCGGGGCAATCAATGCGCCGGCTGGCCGCAGAGACTGCAATATCGACAGCGCGTTGTTTTCAAGGTCTTGTTCGCCGTGGGCGCTGAAGACGATGGGCCAAAACCCGGCATCGATGCATCTGCGCTCGATCCGTCGCACGATTTCGGAAAAGAATGGATCTGCCAGATAGGGCACGACAATTCCGATTGTCTTTGTTAACTTTCGGTTCTGGTTGATCGCAAAGATATTGGGGCGGTAGTCATACTCCGCTAGTGCGGCTTCAATTTTCTTGCGAGTGGTTTTCCGGACGCTTTCGGGATCGTTGAAATACTTGGACAATGTCGGTCGGGAAATATCGCTGACTTTTGCGAAATCCTCCATATTCTTAATTCTGCGTCCACTCATGCGGTCAGCCCCTGATCTCCCCGTCGCCATAAGCCCCCTCAGCGCGATTGCACAAAATGATAAACTCACAACGTAAGCATATCTTTACGCGCGCTATGTTTTAGATTGACAGTTAGGGCGTATTATGGGAGCCGTCAAGCAGTAGTCCAATGCACTCGACGATCAAACCCGGTCGCTTGTCACTGCTGTCATAGAAATGCCCCTGAGACGCAAATACTCTAACAGAGCAATGAAAATGAAAATCGTCGTCATCGGAGAAGTCCTAGTTGAGATCATGGCCGACACGATCGGCGAGGGTTTCGGCGGGCCGCAGCCGCTGACCGGCCCGTTCCCATCCGGCGCGCCTGCGATCTTTGCTGACCAGGTTGCGAAGCTCGGCCAGCCAGTCGGCATCATCTCATGCGTCGGTGATGACGATTTCGGCCGGGTTAACCTCGACCGCCTTTCTCAGGATAGCGTCGACATTTCTGGAATTCATATCGACAACGACCGCCCGACAGGCAGCGCCTTTGTCAGATATCGTGCCGATGGGTCGCGCGATTTTGTCTTCAACATCAAGCACAGTGCTTGCGGTCATCTGCAAATGACGCCAGGCGTGAAGAAGCTGCTGGAGAAAGCCGATCATCTTCATATCATGGGGTCGTCGCTGTCCAGCGCAGATTTCGTGAACCTGAACGTCGAGACAGCCGAGGCCGTCAAAGACCGCGGTGGCACCGTGTCGTTCGATCCGAACCTGCGCAAGGAAATCCTGTCTGTGCCCGGACTCGCCGAAGCGATGATCAAAATCGTTGCGATGACCGACCTGTTTCTGCCAAGCGGAGAGGAACTGACTCTGCTTACTGAGGCTCAGGACGAGGCAGGCGCAATTGCTGAACTGCTGAACCGCGGCGTCCGGGCCATCGTTCACAAGAAGGGCGTCGACGGAGCTTGCTATCACGATGCGGCCGGGACCGTGTCCGTCGCATCATTCCCTGTCGAGGAAATCGATCCGACCGGCGCCGGCGACTGTTTCGGAGGCGTGTTCACCGCGCTTTGGCTGCGTAACACGACGCCGACAGATGCGTTGAAGATGGCCGCTGCCGCAGGCGCGCTGGCCGTTACCAAACGGGGTCCCATGGAAGGGGCGTCCGATATGTCCACAATCCAGCACTTCATTCGCGACAATTCAAAGCTATCGTGAAATAGCGGTTCTTCAGGAAACTCCGTTTCTCAAAACTGCAGCGCGATCAAGGAACGAACATCATGACCCTCGTCAAGGATCTGATCGCCAAGAATAGGGCAGGACAAGCAGTTGGCTTGCCGTGTTTCTGCACCGCCAACGAACATGTGCTACGGGCAATTCTGTCTTTTGCAGCCAAGACGGGATTCCCTACCGTGATTGAGGCCACTTGCAATCAGGTCAATCAGGATGGCGGGTATACCGGCATGACCGCTCCAGACTTCATGGCCTGGCTACGTGGCTTGGCGGGTGAAGCAGGCGTGCCGATGGAGCAGCTGATTCTGGGGGGCGACCACCTCGGACCCAACCCTTGGAAGTCAGAACCCATCGACGTTGCGATGGCCCAAGCCATTGAATTGGTAAAACAATATGTCGAAGCTGGATTCCAGAAGATCCACCTAGATGCGAGCATGGCCTGCGGCGGGGAGCCTAACCCGAGCTTCGAACAGATCGCGGAGCGCGCAGCCGATCTTTGCGCCGTTGCCGAAGCCCATGCCCTTGATCCAGAAAAACTCATCTACATCATCGGAACCGAAGTCCCAATACCTGGCGGCGAGACAGAAGAACCCGAACTCGCTTGACGTAACATCGGTCAGCCGCTTCAACGACACGATTACGACCCATCGCGACGCTTTTGCCGCCCGGGGTCTTACTAAGGCCTGGGACCGTATCGTTTCAGTCGTCACGCAACCAGGTGTCGATTTCGGCCATACCTCAATCTTTCCATTCGCGACCGAAAAGGCACGCCCGCTAAGTGAGGCAATTCTCAGGCAGGACGGGCTGACGTTTGAGGCCCATTCGACCGACTATCAGCCCAATGAGGCGTTGGCGGCGCTTGTAGGGAATCACTTTTTCTTCCTCAAGGTCGGCCCCGAACTCACCTTTCGCTTTCGAGAGGCAGTCTGGGCCCTAGCGAGTATTGAAGACCAATTGACTCTGCGAAGGCCTTCGCGCATCCGAGAGGTCATCGCTGATCGCATGACCCAAAGCCCGGGTTACTGGCAGGATTACTACAACGGTACCGCCAATCAGATCGCGCAGCTCAGAACCTACAGCTACAGCGACCGCATCCGGTATTATTGGACGGACCCGCAAGTGTCAGCATCTCTCGAGCTGTTGCTGCAGAACCTATCGGGTGCAAAGTTGCCGGAGACGGTCGTGTCGCAAGCCTTCATGGGGATGGAATTCGGCGAAGGGCCAACCGATGCTTTAGGCCTGCTTGAGGGCCACATTCAGCGTTGCGTAGCCCGGTACTTCGAGGCCGCCGGGTTCCGAGATTAGCCAAGTGGGAGAATCCGTCACCGGAAACGAGGTCGGCACCCTTCAAACGAGCCAGATCGCATCCTCGTAGTTTCTTTTCTGTCTATCGCACGGTTGAACGGCGCGATATCCCTAAGATTGCCCGCAAGTTAGAGCCCCGGCGCGAATGGCCCAGACCTGTTTGCGGGGCAATGGACCCCTTTGGCCAACCAACCCCCACTTGTTCACAGGGCCAGCGCTTCGGTTTGACGGCGGGAAGTTGGATTTTGGGCAAGGGTTATCCTCAATTTCTCGCTTCCGACCCAGGCGTCGACAACGAGTTGGCCGGCGGAATCTAGCAGTAGGCGCAAATGGCCGGTCCCGGAGCATGCTTGCGGCACCATACCGCTGCATTGCGTCTGGCCGGTTAACTGCCCCTGATGCGACCGCTGCGAATGCAAGAAAATGTCTGCAGTCCGGTTATTGTCACGGCTAGTTTTTCTGCAGATCGCATAAATGACCCGTCACTACGCTGCGTTGCGGTCGGGATTTGAACTGCACCGCAGCAAGAAAACTTCTGGCGCGCTCGCAGCGAAATTTCAACGGGCCTGCTCCGGGCTCGAACTCGTCATTCGCTGCTGACGGCACGAAGGTCCGGTTTAGGCATGACTTACGAAGTCGAACGCCGCGCCGCCGATGGAGGAGCGGAGCGAAACTGACGCTGCATTAATAAGTTAGGGATTGGTGTGCACGCATAGAGCACCCGGGATTGAGCGGCTTGTCGGCGCTTTTCTGAAAGCCCATGCCCGTCTAGGTCTAGCGGCAGAGTAGGCGGTCCCGATCACAGCCCCACCCATTCACCGCCATTTGCCTGTCTTCACCCTCGGGGGGGCTAGACTGCGGTATTTCGCGGGCAGTACGTGTGCACTATGGACGCGAAAACTGGATCGCGGTTCCTTGGAGAACCAAGAGTGCCCAACAACGCGGCCACTGCGGCAGCGAGATTGCCCACTACGCCTATGATGGATTGGACTGGTTTGCATTTTAACTCAATAAGTTAAGTAGCTCTGTGTGCACTGTGTGTACAACGTGAAGTCGCCCTATCTCGTACTTTGTCGGGCCTTCGGTGGATGCACGGATTTGGTTCAATTGAAGATCGTTTAGACCAGCAGAACTCACACGGTCGCCCCGGAGACACAACGCGGGACCGAGATACTTCGCCAATGGCATCGCGAATAGCTTCTTGGGGTGGTCGGGGTAGGCTTGGGAGATGGGGTGCCGGCAGTCCTTGCCGACCGATTTCTTAGTCAGATTTTGTAGACCGAGTGGATCAAAGATCAGTGATAACTGACCTTCGCTGAACTCGACGCGAACGTCGCAGACGCGGGACCTAGCGGCCCTTCCCCGCTATTGAACGAATGGTTGCTTGCGGAGTGATCGTCCGAAAGGCGTCGAAGTGTTAAGCGCCTAGTTCCCTGATTTCCCTTTGTATTGACCACTCAGTGAGCTCTGTCCAAAGCCTGCGGGCAAGGTCTGGGTCCAATCCTTTGTCGGTTGCTGTTGCGCTGACCTTGCCCAGAACTTCTATCACGCGGTCCTTGGTTCTGGCGGGCAATTTTTCAACTCTCTTGAGATCAACGGCGCGGTCTATGTAGCGGCTTCGAGTGACCAGCAGCGTGATGATTTCAACGTCTATAGCGTCGATCTGCATACGAAGTTCTGCCATGGACTGGCAGGTTTCAGGGGGTACAAGGGTGTCCATAATCGTTATCCAGTCTGTGTTTTCAGTGGGTGATTTGACTACCTAAGCAATTGGCGGAGGTGTTCCACGGCACGATCTGAGCGTTCCTCGCAGAAGGTTTTTGAGGGGCTTGGAAGGCGACCAATGACGCGCCGGATCTGCTGGTCACCGATCAACAGATCGAGGTAAAGACCGACGGCTTCGCCAGAATGCTCAAAGGTAAGCTGGCCATCACGTCTGGCGCGCAGCAGCACTTGTTCCAGCAGCGGAAAGACCGCTTCACGACCGGCTTTCGAGAGCGTCGCACCCAGCTCGCCGCTGCTGTCAGCCGCGGCTGCCCGGTTCAAGGCAACAGCCCGGTCGCCTGTGAGCAAGGTGAGCAGTTTCGGACCGAGCGTGCCAAGAATCGACAGGGCATCGCGGTCGGTTTTCAACTCGGCCTCAAGGTGGCTTTTCACCTCCTCCGCGTTGCGGGTGACCAGCGCCTGAAACAGGCCCTGTTTGTCGCCATACCAATTATAAAGCGTTTCGTTCGACGCACGCGCCTTTTTGGCAATGCCGAGCATCGAGGTGCCGCCATATCCCTTGGCCTCCAATACCTCATAGGCCGCCGTTTCGATCTGCTTCTGGCGCTGCGTCCGCTTTTCTTCCCGCAATTCATTACCTCCAGCTTGTTGACAGCATCCGTAACTTAAATTACGGATACATACAACCGTAACTATAAATACGCTTTTGGAGAAATTGAAATGACCCAACAGGACCGCCATACTTATGCCGCCCTTGTCACGCTGATCCTACTGCAGGTCATCATGCTGTCCGCGCTCTATGCAGGGATCAGACCGCATCCGCCTGTCGCCACACCGCTTTTTGGTATTGCGCCTTTCCTGGGGGCCTCGCTGTCCATTGCCCTCTCGGCTCTCATCGTGCAGCCGTTGACCAACCGAACGGGTCGCGCGCTAAGCGTACTGGCCGCGTTGATGGCGCTGGTTTCATTTGGGCCGCAAAAGTACTTTGATGCGCAGTTTGGCCTGATCTGGCCTGCGGTCGTCCTTGGTCAGATGGCTGCCGTGGTTATCTTCGCCCAGGTATTGGGCGCGATCCGCGCACGTGGTGAGGTTGGTTTGACAGCCACAGAAAGCGCAGGGCAGGCCTGATGGAGTTTTCGCTTTTGACATTTGCCCTGATGGCACTGGTTGTCGTTCTGACACCGGGGCCGACCGTCCTGCTGGCGCTGTCCAACGGGTCGAAGTTCGGGCTTGGCCGTGCTGGTTATGGGATACTTGGCGCTGCGCTTTCCGACGGCGTCCTGATCGCTGCGGCGGCTCTCGGGCTTGGCGCGCTTCTCGCTGCCTCAGCTTTCTGGTTCGCTGTCGTCAAATCGATCGGCGTCGCCTATCTTGTCTGGCTCGGTGTCCAAATGCTGCGATCTTCCGGGACACTTGGATCGGTGCCTGTCCAAACAACCGGAGCCAAGGCGGACGATCCGGGCGGTTCATTGCCTATCTTCAGGAAAAGCTTTCTTGTGGCGGTGACAAATCCGAAGGGATACTTGTTCTTCACCGCCTTTCTGCCGCAGTTCCTGACCTTGTCAAAGCCGCTATTCTCACAATACGTCACGCTGGCGCTAATCTTTATCGCCGTCGATATCGCGGTGATGGTTGCCTATGCCGGCCTTGGCGCAAAGGCCATGCAGTTTCTCAGTGATCGGGGCGCGCTTTGGATTGATCGCACATGTGGTGGTTTCCTGGTTGCCCTTGGCTTGGCTTTGGCATTCGTGCGCCGCACCGAAGTTTGATCTGCTAGGTCACACTCAAGCAATGCGGACGTCGACGCGGCCTGCAGCATCACGCGATGCGGCTCGGAGCTGCCTTGCGGCGTCACAGCGACAGTGCCTCCGTGAGGCGGCTGGTGGCGTCACTCACGGCCCACAGGAGACATTGACCGGTTCACTTTTCGCCGCGACGCAGCTTTCGCATTGCTGCCGTTCGTGAACTGCGCAGCATTTCTGAAGAGCGAATGACTGCAACGCGGACCTTCCCTCAGTTCGAGGCTTACTCTCCAATGGCAGATACTGGGAAACGCTCGCCAGCATCACGACCAGCACTAACGACGCCTATGTCCTCTATTTCAGCGGCGAAAGCGGCCTCGTTTCGATCCTGATGCTGGCGGTCATCTGTCTTTGGCTCGCATGGCGTAGCGAGAGGGATCATCGGTGTCGCGCCGCACTCTGCAAATTCTGGTCTGCGACAGGAAGACTCCTCAGACGACGATGCGATGCTTGCCGAGGTTCGGTCGCCAACGGCTCCAGTGCCGCGATGAACGCGGAAAGCTGCCTCAATTCGACGTCACTTACCTTCAGCGGCCTGAGTTCACTGTGGCCGACCACTGCCTCCGGCGCGGACCGGTAGTGCCGGATGACGGCATCGAGCGTCGCGATCTGGCCCGCATGCATATAGGGCGCGCGCGTTGCAGCACCACGCAATGATGGGGTCTTGAAGGCGCCAGGATCGTCGGGTCCGCCGACGGTCATGAATCGCAGCTCCGAGCAATCTTGGGGAGCGGCGTCACTGAAATCGCCGAGGCAGTTGAAGGGGTCGTCGCGGACAAGCACCGCCCCTGTAGCGCGACCGTGGTCCTCGGGGGCACCTGGTGCGGCGGCGACACCGGTATTGTGGAAATGGTTGTCGCTCAGCAGGGGGCCGTTGTGGCAGTTCACACATTCGCCCTTGCCGACGAACAGTCGTAACCCGGCGATCTCTTCCTCGGTCAGGATGTCGCTCCCTGCGCCAGACGGCAGCGCCGCGACGTATGCGTCGAACCGCGTGGGAACGGGCTGGATAGTACGTTCGAATGCCTCGATGGATTTGCCGATGTTCGCGAATACCAGCGACACCGCTTTGCGATCCTGTTCCGATATCGTTTGCCAAGCCGCTGCGGCGACGGGATCTTCCACCGGACCTGCCCGACGCGGCAGATGGCTTAGATCGGGAAGCCTGCCGAACAGGGCCTCATACGGCGCGCGGTAAGCTTTTGCGACAAGGTGCGCATACTGGGTGCGGTCTCCGCCATGTTCCAGAGGGCTTTCCATCGGACCCAGTGCCTGCGACCAGAGGCTGTCCTTGCGCCCGTCCCAGAACAGGAACGGGCTATAGGCCATGCCCGCTAGCGGCATGGTGCGGCGCCCGGTCGTGCCTACGCCCCGCCCGAGGGGAAGATCGTCCTGAAACTGGCGGTCCGGCAAATGGCAAGTCGCGCAGGACACCGTGCCATCAGCGCTGAACCGCGCGTCGGAAAAGATCGAGCGGCCAAGTTGCACGGCGCGCGGATCATCAGCGACGCTGTTCGAAGGGTCTGGCGGCACCGGGCCGAGTTCCGCAAGCGAAAGTGATGCGATCAGACTCTGTTCTTCGACCGACCAGTCCGGAACCGTTGCCGAGGAACCGAAGGTTGTTCCCAGCACCGCCAGCGCGACAACGCCAATCGAACTATACCGCAGAAAAGTCATGACAATCCTCAGAGCACAAGGTTAAAGGTCACGAGGTCGCGCCCGTTCACGCCGTCGATCGTTACCTCGAACGTCCACCAACCGCGCATATTGAACTTCACGCCTTCGATCAGGTAGCGGCCATCGCCGAAATTCTTCGTGACCTGCGGTGCTGTCGGAAGCCCGTGGCCGTGCTGCGGCATCCCGCCGCCGATCGCGATGTCGGCCTGGGTCAGGGGAGCGCCGACCGTGGTTTGCAAGGTCACGGTCCAGGAATGCATCTTCCCGACCGTGACCGGCATGGGCGCGGGCGACAGCACGGCGCGGTAAAGCCCGCCATTCGACAGCTTTGCCAGCGAGAGGTCTAGATCGCGGGGCATTGAACGCGAGAAAAGCCCGGCGGCTGCACCCCCTGCAAGCGCGAAGGAAACGGGAATGGAAAGCAGGATAGACCTGCGGGAGACGAGGGTAGTCATGTGGGTTCCTTTTTGTGAATGGTCCGGTCCAAGCCGGAGACGCCACTCTATACCTGCGCCGCTGAGCCGGGCGATTGAACGAAACGGCTGACTATTCAGTCGCCTCGGAAACCGGTAAAAGAAGCCATGAAACACGTCGCACGCGGACGCATCGTTCTGTGGGAGGGTGCCAGTCTCTGGGCGTTCGACGTGCCGCCTGAGGCAACAATCCGGCGCAGCACCAATTTCCACGCACACCATGCCATCCAGTTGACGCTTTCTGTGGGCGGCAGTTTCTCATTCCGGATCGACGCCGGGGTGGTGGAGGGCCCAGTGGTGCTCATCGCGCCGGATGTGCCACATGCCTATGCTCCGCAAGGTCGGAACGCGATGATCTTTATCGAACCCGAAAGCAGGATCGGTGCGGCAGCCCTGCGCGATCTTGCAGGACGTAGGTCCGCGCGGCTCGATCCGGAAACCTTCGCGGACATCGCGACTCGCCTGGACTGCATCTGGAAGCAACCCCGTCCGGATGACATGAGCCTCGTCGGACTGGGGCGGGAGCTTGCGGCGCGCCTCGCGGGCACGGACACCGCTGTGCCGACAGTCAACACCCGTATCGCACGGGTGCTCGACAAGTTGTCCAGGGATCTCGATTCGCGGATGGACCTGCGCCGGGCGGCACAACATCGCCTGCCTCTCGGAAAGCCGGTTCAGCCATCTCTTTGTCGAAGAGGTCGGGCTGCCGTTTCGCACATACCTGCTCTGGCGGCGGCTTATGGTTGCGGTGACCGGAATTGCGGCGGGAACCAGCCTGACCAACGCCGCGCATGACGCGGGCTTTGCCAATTCAGCACATTTCAGCCGCACTTTCCTGCGGATGTTCGGCGTTCCGGCTTCTTTGCTGCAGGTGATCTAGCGGCGCCACTTGACCTGCCGCCGCCTGTCAGGCGACGCGGCATGTTTCGCCAGGATTAGCTCTTTCGTTCAAGCGCAGACCCTGCGGTAAAGCCTATGTCGGTTGCCGAAACTGGACTGCTGGCCAAGCGCCAGCCTCATCACCTGAATGAAAGGACCCTTCGATGGAATATTTTCTCGGCATATCGCTCGCTTTCGGCGTGTCGCTGTTCGGAACGCTGGTCGGTTTCGATCGCGATCGCGCCTTTTACCCCGTCATGATGGTGGTCATTGCGTCAACCTACCAGCTATTCGCGGTCATCGGCGGCGCCTGGCACGCGCTGAGCCTGGAATCTGTAGGTTTCGTGAGCTTTGTGCTGGTTTCCGTCATCGGCTTCAGAACCAATCTCTGGTTGGTCGTCGCCGCTCTGGCGGGCCACGGTGTCTTCGATCTTGTCCACCCTCATGTCATCGCCAATCCGGGTGTTCCAGCTTGGTGGCCGATGTGGTGCCTGTCCTACGATGTCAGCGCCGCATTGTATCTGGCCTGGCTTTTGAACAGCTCCAGGCTACCCGCTCGCCCGCGTGACGGACAGATCTCCGAAACGCTCAAACGCGCGCCCGTGACGGACCTTCTGGTCCACCCGATCCGTCCCCATGTGCAGGCAGAACTCGACGCCGCCGCCGCCAGGGGCGCAGATTTCGCCGCGAGCTTCCGGAAGCTTGAGCGTGCGCACGTTCTGTCCCAGGTCTCGACGCGCGAGCACGTTCGGGTTCACTGGCACATGCTCGTCTGGGCCGTGCGGCAGCGCGATACGCGTGAATTCTTCGGTCAGATTCTTCGGATCGTCGGCGCGGCCACGAAAACCGCAATTGGACTGGTGCCAACAGGAAATACCGGCGGCTCCAACGTCGGCCCGTTCCGGCGGATGCCGATCTCTAAGGATCTTGCGGCCATTCTTGCAGAAGTTTCGAAGTGAGTGTGCCAGATCGGAAGCTGCACTATAGCATTGGCCTCACTTGCCGGGCCGTCGCTTCGGGCCCTTCTTACGTAAGGCAATGTCCCAGCTGCTTGGGGAGTACAGGTTGGGAAACAATGGAGGCGCTAGCGGGGCGCCCGGGGGGTCCCGGGCGCCCCTATCGTCGTCGAGGTCATACGATCACGAGTTCGCGTCCGAATGCACGCCAGTGCCGAAGGTCGCGGTCCGACCCCGTGCTGCCATTATGGTAATTCCGCTCGTTGCGCCAAAAGGCTGACGAAGAATGAAGTTGACGCGGTTGGTCTGGTTCAATTCTTGCGCCTCAATCAGCTGTACAAGCTGGGACAGGCTGTAACGGCCGGGCGTTACGCCAGCCTTCAGCGCCAGCTGCATTTGCCCGCCTTGAAGGGCACGCGGTTCAGATGTGGTTTGCGCGCCAGCGTCACCTGCGAGAAGAGCAGCGGTAGCGGCGGCTATAGTCACAATGCGGATGGACATGGTATTCTCCTTTGTAATCATCCAACTGACGGCAAACCGTCCACCTTGATATCCGGGCCGGTTGCCGGTCAGATTTTTAGAAGTAGTGCTGGGACTGAGGCATCAAGTGCTCAAATTTGACCAAGTGGTTGTGCAATTCTGCACATAAAATTTGAAATTCCGATTCGCCGGAAACGCGCGGAACTTTCTTAACTGAGACGGACTCTCGCCGGTTAACTGTGGCTCCGTCCAGACATTCGATACCCCCATCCCATTGGATCGAAGAGAGATGCAGTATCGCACGTCAAAGGATGCTGGACCGACTTCGGCTCGATTTGGCGAGGAGTCGATACGCAGACTGGCAATCTCCCCGCTCTCCTCAAAGGGCTCGTTCAAAGCAGACGTTCACCGCGGTTCAATTGACGGCAGCAACGCGGACAAAGCGGCCAGTCGCCGACGTACAGAATAGCAACGACAAAAGGCCAGGAGAGCATCAGTTGAGACGGCGCGATTTGCACTTTCGGTTTAGGCGACGCTCTCAATTCGAGCCTTGTTCATTGCCTTCGCCTCGCGCATCAACTCGGCCTCATACTGCTCCATCGCGAGGTCGACGTCCCATTTCCTGATTTCTTTTGCCACGAGTTTCTCCTTGCGCTTCGGAGACTTTTCGCAAGCTGCCGCCGAACCGCGCCCACGGTGAGGCATTCCCGCGCTGGTGGACCGTTCAGCGCCGCATCGGGCGTCGGGGCAGGCCCGAAGATATCGGTCACAGCCTGACGCTCGGGCGCAGTCAATCCATTGACCACCATCGGCCCAAGCAGCAGCGATTCCGACAGGCAGCCATTGGCGGTGACAACCTCGTGCCGATCACAGGCAAAGTGAATCCATGTGATTTTGGTTTTGCCCTTCATGTGCCGGATGCCCTGCAATCTGGTCAGGGATTTCGCCGGGGCAAACGCCTCGGTCTCAAACCGCCCCTGCAACTGCCGGTGTCCGCCCACCAGAATCCGGTGTTGCGGCGAGACAATCAGGTCTTGCGCCGGAAGCTCGCCCCCAAGCGCACCTGCGGCAATCAGAACCGGTTTGGCGTCCTCTCTCCGCCGCCTCCAACGGCTGATCGCCACTGCGGACCCAGCGGATCGGGTTCGGGCCGTGATCCAGCGTCGTGACCAGATCGCCGGGTTGCAGGTTTCCACTGCACGCGGACCGTCGGGCGTGTCGATCAGCGTGCCGGGGGCAAAGCAGATCACGTCGGCATAGGGTTCGGAACTGCTGGAAGCACCTTCTGCGTTGTCAGCGGGATCGCCATCAAGACCTTGCGTTGCTGTGAAAGTTTCCCCCGTTGTCGGCTCTTCACCGCTGGCATATGTGAATCCAACATTCACACCGTTTATGCGAACAACGTAGATTTCTTGTCCAGACGCGTTGATCAACGAAAATTCGTTCTCAACAGTTGAGCCTGCGAGGTAGAGGGTTCCGTCGATTGTTACATCCACCGCGAGGGTTTGCGCACCGCCAGTTTCGACATAACCGTCCTCGAAATCCGCGTCGTCGTCGTTGATGTCAATCGCGGTCGGTGCACCACCATTAAAGGTGAAGGTCTTGCCAATCCATGACGGTGCGCCGGAATTGTAACCTGGGCTGGCCGGATCGTTGGGGGTCGTATCACCGGTCAGATCACCTGCTGGGATACCTGCGGGTGTCGTGTATTGCGACCAAGAATAGAAGTCCGAGCAATGGCATATCGCAGACCTTTTCGCGCGAATTTTCATTCTGAGTAACGAATTTTAGTTTATGGTCCCTAAACGTTCAGCGAAGACGAAGACAATACCGTGGCACCCGCCACTGGAAACTCGGCGATTTCCGGGCCAAATGATGGAACGCGAAGAAATTCAGTACAACTTGCGCTGTTGGCGGAAGTTGTTTCCGTTTTCACAACATGGGGCCCGCCGGGCCGCAACTGAGGCGTCGCTTCGCCGCGGTGGAAAGCCATTCCACGATGCTCGCTTTGTTTGGCTATTGTTGAGTTTCCGAACGTCCACGTTGGGCTCGGTGCGGTCATGCGGCGGTGCAAAGCAAATCCCAAATTCAGGGCCGCCTGAATGTCGGCTTCCAAAGTCGCGGCATGATCAACTCACGCTTGCAGAGAATGTCAGCAAACCGCCGTTCGTGTCGCTCGCTTGGCTGCCCAAAGGTTGGATATCGGAACAGCGGCTAAGCGATCTCCAAAGGGCACAACGTCCCCACTATCATAAAGAACAGCGCCAAATGCGAACCGCTCGCCACAAGCCTCTGCCAGGGTTCTAAGCCCGCTGAAATCCGATGACCGGACAGTTGCAGACGCCTTGACTTCAAGTCCGGCGATCATGCCGTCGTCCCGCTCGAGTACGATATCGACCTCACGCATTTCCTGGTCTCGGTAATGGTATGTACTGAGACGCATGTCGGTCGCCGTCATCAGTTTGAGCACCTCCGAGTATACGAAGGTCTCCAGAAGCGATCCAAACAGATCCCGTTTTTTCCGAACTATCCAGACTAAGGCCGCGTGTTGCGGCAAGCAGCGCGGTATCCAAGAAGTGAAGTTTCGCAGTCTTGGTGATCCGTTTGATGGCGTTTGTATACCATGGCTGCAATGTCGAGATTAGGAACACCTGCTCAAGCAGCCCAACATAACGCTGACTTGTCTTGTGACTGACATTGATGCTCGAACCGAACTGGGAATAGTTGACCAGCTGGCCGGAATGCTCGGCCAGAAACCGAACGAACTTCGGGAGCTCTGTCAGCTTTTCGACATCGGCAATGTCCCTCAAATCACGGGTGAGCACTGACGCCAGATAGGATCGCGCCCAATCCTGCCGACGCCGTTCGCTCCCGCGTGATGGGCTTCCGGGAAACCGCCCTGCAGAACAATCTCGAGAAGTTCGTTCTCCAGGACCGGGGCTCTTGGCAGATCGAAGTTTTCTCTCGAACAGATGCTCCAGGAATTTCGGTTCCGCCGCCTCAAGTTCCGCACGCGCGAGCGGTAGCATTCGCAATGTCTCGATGCGCCCGGCAAGACTGTCCGCGACCTTCGGCAACGTCAGCACATTGGCTGACCCTGTGAGGAGAAATCGCCCAGGTCGGTAGTTCTCATCGATGGATTTTTTGATTGCCAGAAGCAGTTCGGGTCCGTTGGACTTCGTCGATCGTAGCGACGTCCAGCCCTCGAATGAACCCTGCGGGATCGGCGCGTGCGGCATCCAGAACGGTCTGGTCGTCCAATGTGATGTACGTCCGATCTTCCCCTCCAACGGCTTGCGCAAGCGTCGTCTTTCCCGCTCTTCTCGGCCCAACGATCAGCACAACCGGTGTATCCGACAGAGCTTCGCACGCGTGTGTCCAAAAGTCGTTTGTACATATTCTTGTATGGCCGCCAGATTGAAAGTGAGGTTATCGGTAATTGGGATTCACACATCTGTCGATTGGAAGTCTAGCGTCCGGCGATTGGAAGCGGTGTCGCTGCGCAAATAGCATCTCAGACCATCCTAACGCCGTCTGGTCGGAATGCGCATATACCGAACCGCCATATGGCTCTGCGTCGCAACAGATCACTGGTGTGAGCTATAGAACCTCATTCTATAACTCATATAGGTCACCTGTTTTGGGCCTGGGCAAATTCCTGAGCCTTACCCCTCCGTCAAACCCGCATCCGCCAACTGCTCCGGGTCCGGCAGGTCCCGCAGTGTCTCCAGCCCGAAGGCCACCAGGAACTGTTCCGTCGTTACGAATGTGTA
>CAVYHT010000020.1:0-65952 GCA_963768355.1 uncultured Alphaproteobacteria bacterium | reverse complement strand
TTATGTAGCCTCGTTCAGTTGGTTGTACGTGAATGCTGAGCAAAGTAATGCTATTGTTTTCTAACTTTTTTATCGTCTTTGATCGTTAACCGGTCAAAACTACTTCGGCTTCCATTCCGGTGAAATAAAACTCGCGCCTCGTTTTAGGTATTTTCTGATCGTATCGTCGGAAATCTCCACGCCCGAACTCGCGGCCAGTTCGCCGATCTCTTTTGCGATTGGGCTGCGGATAGCGTCGGGCTCATAGCCGTAATACTCAATCGCCATCGCAGTGAATAACTGGCAAACGAAGTCGATCTCACGCTTGTGGGGGCGGGTCTCATCGGTCGGATCGTCAGTTGACGATGCGGGTACGTTCTTCGCCAAATAGCGCGATGTAAAGGCTGGATGGACGGTCAAATTCACAAGAGTTCGAACCAGTCAAATAGTTGTTCTGGCTCGATCTCCCCGTGGCAAACGTAATCGGGAAATTGGCGTTCGATTTGTTCGCGTCGCCTCAACATGTACTTCAACGCTTCCCATAGATCTCCACCTTTTCCTAAACCCTTGGCCATCTCTTTCACCTCGTCGGGAGAAATATGGTCAGGTTCGACACCGAGAGACAAGAATAGGGCTTCGTGTTTTGCTCAAATGCCGAACTTGAGCCCAGTATTCGAAATCAGCAATATGGTCGGGATGTCCAAACCCGCCAGCGTACCAAGGTGGCTCTGTTTTGTTTAATCGGTATATTTCATCTTGCTGGAACGAGTGCCATTCACTGCGAATTTCCTCCGGGTCATCCATCCGGGGGTCCGCTAGTATCGAGATCTCTTCGTCGGATAGTCTTCTCAGCATTTCTGTGCAGGCGTCAAAAATATGCTTTCTAGTGTTCTCATATTTGTTGAAAGCCGATGGTTGGTAGGGGCCTATATAATTCTGGAGAACTGGTCGCACCCAATCCAAATGTCGACCAAGTTTGTCTTAAAAAGTCTGTTGAGATAGCGGCTTCGTGTGGCCTCGTCCAATTTCGACATCGGCTTCCATCGGTCAAATCAATAACGTTATGCTGCCCGCATCTGGTCCAACTGGCCAGCCCACCAATTGGCAAGTCGAACTATTTCTTCCCAATGTTCGCCTCGCGCATAAGCCCTTCGCACTTCGTTCTTTTCAACATGGGCCAATGCGCGTTCAATCGCGTGATTCGAAAGCCCACTTTCGTTTGCCAACGTCGAGAAGCTGGCGCGAAAGCCGTGCGCAGTCATTTCCGCGCCGGAATAGCCCATGCGGCGCAGGGCCGCGTTCAATGTGTTCTCAGACATGGGGCGCTGCCATGAGCGAAGCGACGGGAACAAGTAGTTCCCGTTTCCGGTGATACGCCGCAGCTCGTCCAGCAAGTCTAGGGCTTGTTGCGGCAATGGCACGTTGTGATCCTTCCGCATCTTCATCTTGCCTGCCGGGATCGCCCAGAAGGCCTCGGAAAAATTGAACTCTTCCCATTTCGCATGTCGCAACTCGCCCGGGCGTTGGGCTAGAAGCGCGAGAAGCTGCAAGCCGATCCGCGTTGTCGCCTGCCCCTCGAAGACCGCGATCGCGCGCAGCAGCTTACCTAGCGCATCAGGATCGGTGATCGCAGCACGGTGAACGCGCGTCGGGCGGATCAGCGCGTCACGCGCAAAGCATAGGTCGGGTCCGTGTCGGCAATACCACTGGCGACAGCGTAGCGAAAAACCGAGCCAATTCTGGCGCGCAATCTGTGCGCAGTCTCGTAATTGCCTTTGGCTTCGACTTTGCGCAGGCAGCGCAGGATCATGGTCGTCATCTCAGTAATCGGTTTGCGCCCGAAATCTTTGCTGGCCAGTCTCAAGTGATCTCGGTTTCGGGAGAGACTCGCGAGCGATTTCATTTCTTTGCGCTGCTTGGCGAGAAACGCAGCACCAATTTTTTCGAAGGTCTCACCTTGCGCTTCGCGCCTGATCCGCTTTTCTTCCTGTTTCACTTCATTGGGATCAATGCCATCCGCGACCTGAGCTCGCGCGGCGTCTCGCGCTTTGCGCGCTTGTGCCAGGCTGATAGCGGGATAGTCGCCAATCACCAGCAATTTCTCTTTGCCGTCCATCCGATACTTGAAGCGCCATGACTTCGAACCGCTTTTTCTGACTAGAATGAAAAGGCCATCGAAATCACCAACTTTGTAAGGCTTCTCTTTGGTTTTGAGGTTTCGAATTTTGATGTCACTAAGGGCCATTTGGGGGTACACGCATTTTTCTTAATTAGACCGTACCCCCAATGATACCCCTATTCTGGGGGTACGTTGTCGGATCAAGAAAAACAACATTGGACAAACGATCCTAATATGCTTCTTATAAACAAGACATATTTGGATGTCACTGGGCTTAAGTTATTGATTTAATGGTGCCCCACACGGACTTCGAACTGCGGACCTACCGATCACAAATCCCAGAACCTAGCGGGTCCAAATCTCCGCTCATCGATCTATTGAAATATCTGCACTCAGCACGGCGACCATTACAGCGAGTTAAGCTGTGTGACGCTCGAATCGGTGCTGACTTGGCCAGAATTTCAGGCCATCAATAATCTAATATGCTATTGATTTTATTGGTGCACCCGAGAGGATTCGAACCTCTGGCCTCTGCCTTCGGAGGGCAGCGCTCTATCCAGCTGAGCTACGGGTGCCTGCGGGGCGGTATAGCGGGGGGGCCGAGGCCCTGCAATCCGGAAAATCAGCCGAAAAGATCGTGGCAAAGCTCCAGCGCATCCACCAGCACGTCGACCTCGGCCTCTGTGTTGTAAAGCCCGAACGACGCCCGGCAGGTCGCGGTGACGCCCAGATGCTGCATCAGCGGCTGGGCGCAGTGATGTCCGGCACGCACCGCAATGCCGCGCTTGTCGAGCACGGTCGAGATATCATGCGCATGCGCCGGTCCGTCCATGGTGAACGAGAATATCGCTGCCTTGTCAGGGGCTTGCCCTGGACCTGTATCCAGTTTAGCCCCTTCAGCCGGGTCTCCGCATAGCTGCGAAGCTGCTCTTCCTGCGCCGCCACATTCTGCATCCCCAGATCCGTCAGGTAATCCAGCGCGACCCCCAGACCGATCATCTGCACGATGCCGGGGGTTCCGGCCTCGAATTTCATCGGCGGATCGTTGTAGGTGACAGTCTCGCGCGTCACTTCGCGGATCATGTCGCCGCCGCCCATGAAGGGCCGCATCTCGGCCATCCGTTCGCGCCTGCAATAGATCGCGCCGGACCCCGAGGGGCCGTAAAGCTTGTGACCGGTTATCGCGTAGAAATCGCAGCCGATCTCTTGCACGTCCACCGGCATATGCACCGCTGCCTGCGAGCCGTCGACAAGCACCGGAATGCCGCGGGCATGGGCGGCCTCGGTGATAGCCTTCACGTCAACTTTCGTGCCTAATACGTTGGAAAGATGCGTTATTGCAACCAGCTTGGTCTTTTCGGTCATCGCTTCGATAACTTTTTGGCTATCGAGCGCCCCGACCGCATCCGGCGCGACCCAGTTCAGCACCACGCCCTGGCGTTCGCGCAGAAAATGCCATGGCACGATATTGGCGTGATGTTCCATCACCGACAACAGGATCTCGTCGCCCGCCTGCAGCCGCGGCATCGCCCAGCCATAGGCCACCATATTGATGCCTTCGGTGGTTCCCGAATTCATCACGATCTCATCCTCGGACGCCGCATTCAGAAACCGAGCGATCTTGCCCCGCACCGCCTCATACTGCTCTGTCATAAGATTAGAAAGATGATGCAAGCCTCTGTGAACGTTGGAATACTCCATCGAATAGGCATGCGTCACGGCATCAATGACCGCCTTCGGTTTCTGCGCCGACGCACCGTTGTCGAGATAGACCAGCGGCTTGCCGTTCACCTCGCGGCTCAGGATCGGGAAATCGGCACGGATCTTTTCAACGTCAAACATCGGGCACCCCCGGAACTATCACACCCGACACACCGATCAGAACCGAGAGCAGGACGGCCAGCGCAAACATGCTGAGGAACACGCCCATAAAGACCGCCGTGGCGGACTTGAACCCGTGCAATTCCATGATGAACTGGGTCAGCATCCAGAAGAACAGAACCAGCCCTGCGAGTCCCAGTAGCAGCGCCAGCACCGGGGCGACCAGCAACAGTAGAAGTTGCCCCAGTTGCAGGCAGATCATGATGAATTGCAGCCAGGCGACGATCACGATGGCGCCGTCGAAATCGCCGGTCCCGCCCATCCGCCGCCCGAAGTAGTGCACCGTGAAAACCGCAAAGAGCATCAGCACCAGCTGCACCAGCCCAAGTGTGAACGGCGAAGCTGCGAAAAGCCCCACGTCGGCCTCGTCAGTGGCCGACAACAGCACCGAGGTTTTGGCCAGGATCGCGCTGAAAACAACCGTCAGCAGCAGCAGGTCCCAGCGCTGGCGGCGCGTCAGGTCGAGCGCCAGCACCATCCGGGCACCCTCTCGCGGATCTCTCAAGGTGCGAATTGCGGCCTCGGCCAGACCGTTCAGTGTCAGTTCCATCACGCCCGGCCTCCTGTTTCGGCTTCGTAAAGCGACGACAGCCAGACCGCAACGAAGCTGATCAGTGCCAGTGCGCCGGTCAGCGCCTTGACGGCACCTGCCCCGGTCAGCCCCGCGACCAACCCGTTCAGCAGCCAGAAGGGTGCGGCGACCAGCAACGACCAGAACAGCGCCAGCCGCGCCGAATACCAACTGCCGGTTCCGCCCGCCAGCCGTGCGATGATCCGAGAGACAGCGGCGATTGCGTAAAGCGCAAGCGGCGCCAGAAACAGCCAGCCCAACAATGCCCCGCCGATCCGAACTTCGAACGGCATCGAAGGATCAAGCTCTGCCGCCAGCGATAGCCGCGGCCATTGCGCCACGAAGATCAGCAGGCAGGCGACGATCAGAAAGACCAGCGCCCGATCCTCTCGCGTGCCGTGGCCCAGCTGTCGCCGCATCACCCGCCGGGGATGTCGCCATGCCCGGATTATGTCGCCCGTCACGCCCATCAGCTATGATGCCGCTGCAACCAGCCATCGAGCCGCGACAGGATGTCGGCGGCAATCGCCCCGTCCTCGATCTCGTCGATGGCTTCGGCAAGGAAGGCCAGCACCAGAAGGTCCTGCGCCTGCCCTTCCGGGACACCGCGAGAGCGCAGGTAAAACAGCGCGTCCTCGTCAATCGCGCCGGAGGTCGAGCCATGCGAACAGGCGACATCGTCGGCGTAGATTTCCAGCTCTGGCTTGGCCAGAAACTGGGAATCGCCATCCAATAGCAAGGACTGGCTGATCTGGTAGCCGTCGGTCTTTTGCGCGTGCTGCTTGACCAGGATCTTGCCCTGAAACACGCCTGTCGCGCCGTTCCTCAGCACCTTCTTGAACACCTGACGGCTTTCGCAGCCCACCGCGTCATGGGTGACGAACACCGTGTCGTCATGAAGAAAATCACCATCACCGACAGCCGCGCCTGCCACATGCGCCACAGCATTATCGCCGGTCAGCTCGATCACCACCTCGTTGCGCGTCAGCACACCGTTCACCGTCAGCGTAAAGCTTTTGAACGTGCTTTCCGCCCCGAGCCGCGCGAAGACATGCGTCGCCGCACGCCGTTCATGGTCGCGGCCCTGCGCCCGGACATGATGGAACGACGCGCCATCGGCAACATCGACCTCCATCACCTTGTTTAAGCCGGCTGCAGCGGGGCCGTTTTCCAGCACGGTTAACTCCGCGCCCTCCTCGACCCGGATCACGTGATGCAACAGCGCGTCCGAGGTTTCCTTGCGATGCAGGTATTCGATTGCAATGGGCTTGGCCGCCTTGCCACTGGCCCGGATCACCAGCCCATCACTGGCAAACGCGGTGTTAAGCGCTGCAAGCGGACGCTGCACCGGTTGCTGGCCGGCCGCTTCCAGCGACCCGTAAAGGTCCCTGGCCCAGTGAATGTCGGTCGTCGAAGCCTCTGACAGCCGCTCGATGCTGACACCCGCGAGGCTCAGATCATCCGAAGCCCCGGCATCGAATACGCCATCGACAAAGACGATCTTCAGCCGGTCGATCTCTCCGAAAATCGGGCTTTCCGCGGCGTCGAACAAGCTCGCTGCGGGCGCCTCGGCCTGCACCAGCGTCGCCGGATTGGTGTATTTCCAGTATTCATCGCGCCGGTTCGGCAGGCCCATCGCCCGCACCCGGTTCAGCGCATCCTTGCGCGCAGCCTCGGCCCAGGCCGCCCCTTCAGGCAGGCGCAACGCCTCCAGCCGCGTCGCGGTCGCCTCTTGTTTCGCCGCCGCCAGCGCCATCAGGCCATCTCCTCAAGGATACCGGCATAGCCGTTGGTCTCGACCTCCAGCGCCAGTTCCGGCCCGCCTGTTTTTACGATCCGGCCATCGGCCATGATATGCACGACGTCGGGTTTGATATGGTCCAGCAGGCGTTGGTAATGCGTGATGACAAGAAACGACCGGCCTTCGCTTCGCAGCGCATTCACGCCCTCGGCCACCAGTTTCATCGCATCGACATCAAGCCCGGAATCGGTCTCGTCAAGGATGCACATCTTGGGTTCCAGCATCGCCATTTGCAGGATCTCGTTGCGCTTCTTCTCGCCGCCTGAAAAACCCACATTCACCGGGCGTTTCAACATATCGGCGTCGATATTCAGCGATTTCGCCTTGGCGCGGATTTCTTTCAGGAAATCGGTGGCCGACATCTCTTCCTCGCCGCGCGCCTTGCGCTGTGCGTTCACGGCCGTCCGCAGGAAGGTCATGTTGCCCACGCCGGGAATCTCCACCGGGTACTGAAACGCCAGAAACAGCCCCGCGGCCGCGCGTTCTTCGGGTTCCAGCGCAAGCAGGTCCGTGCCGTCCAGATCGACCGACCCTTCGGTCACGTCGTAACCGTCGCGGCCCGCCAGCACATAGGACAGGGTCGATTTCCCCGATCCGTTCGGCCCCATGATCGCATGGACCTGCCCATCGCCGACCGTCAGATCGACGCCTTTGAGGATGCGCTTGTCTTCTTCCTCAAGTTTGACCTGTAGGTTACTGATCTTCAACATTTTATCTTCCTTCATCCAATTGTATTCCAGACAACGGAAAGCCAGCCGCTTCTGCAGAAGCGGCCGGGCTTGCAACTCGGTCCGGGGAATTCTTGTTTGCAGGCGTGACGCCGGTTATTCGACCCGAAATACCGTCGGCATGGCCGGAGCCTGATCCGCGCTCTCGCCCACGACGAACGATACGCCGCGAAACAGGATCGACTGCGGTTGTGTCGTCTCGATGACCTCCGACACCCATTCCTGCGAAAACGCGATCTCGAACGCGCCCGGCCAGGTATGAACCAGATTGTGCATCACGCAAATCATCGCGAAGATACCGAGGGTCTTGGCGGTTTCCTGAAATCTTGCCGGACAGCCGAAACATTTGCTTCAACACAAATCCGATGGCCAGTGCCAGCCCCGCGTCGATTGCCATCGTGATATCGGCATCCTCGCCCGTTAGGGTCGAACCTGCCATCGCATACCTGACATAACGGGTGATCAGCACCGCCAACATGCCCAAGAAAAATGCGAGGACGATAGAGGCCGGATAGCCCACGGTTTCGCGCATCGACGGCAGCCCGGCCGCGGCGCGCTTGCTTTTCTTCTTGCGAACCTTCTCTTCGTCCACCGGACCGACATAGATCTGGCCCATAGTATTCTCGCCCCCAGCAGAGATCCGCTGAAGCCGCTTGGCGAACTGTTCTTTCTGTCGGTCTGGGTCGATCATCCTTGGTGCCCACCGCTTCTGCTTTGGGCAGATGTGTCAGGGGAATTGGGCAGGAATGGGACGCAGGTGGGTCGTTTTCGGGTTTCTGATTGGTTAACAATACCCTTGATCCGAGCAGGATCGGGGCATGCAACCGCACAACCAGCTTCTGAACCACGGCCCGCGACATTCAGCCGACCGAGCCTTCCAGCGAGATCGCGACCAGCTGTTGCGCTTCCATCGCAAACTCCATCGGCAACGCCTGCAACACATCCTTGCAGAAGCCGTTGACGACAAGCGCCACCGCCTCTTCCTCATCCATGCCGCGGCTCCGGCAATAGAACAGTTGATCGTCATCGACCTTGCTGGTCGTCGCCTCGTGCTCGACGCGGCTCGAATTGTTCTTCACCTCGATGTAAGGCACTGTGTGCGCGCCACAATTCCCGCCAATCAGCAGGCTGTCGCATTGCGTGTAATTGCGGCTGTTCTTGGCCTTGGGATGCATCGAGACCAGCCCGCGATAGGTGTTCTGCGCCCTGCCCGCGCTGATCCCCTTGCTGACGATCCGGCTTTTGGTGTTCTTGCCCAGATGGATCATCTTGGTGCCGGTATCGGCCTGCTGATAATTGTTGGCGATGGCGATCGAATAGAACTCGCCCTGGCTATCATCGCCGCGCAGAATGCAGGACGGGTATTTCCACGTAATCGCCGATCCGGTTTCCACTTGCGTCCACATCACCTTGGCCCGCGCCTCTCGGCAATCGGCGCGCTTGGTGACAAAGTTGTAGATCCCGCCCTTGCCGTTCTCATCGCCCGGATACCAGTTCTGCACCGTGGAATATTTCACCTCGGCGTCTTCCAGCACCACGATCTCGACCACGGCGGCGTGAAGTTGCATCGTATCGCGCTTGGGCGCGGTGCAGCCTTCAAGATAGGACACGTACGATCCCTTGTCGGCGATGATCAGCGTGCGCTCGAACTGGCCGGTATTCTCGGCATTGATCCGGAAATAGGTCGACAGCTCCATCGGGCAGCGCACGCCGGGCGGCACGTAGACAAATGAGCCGTCCGAAAAAACGGCAGAGTTCAGCGTCGCAAAGAAATTGTCCGACGCTGGCACGACCGAGCCCAGATACTTCTTCACCAGTTCGGGATGCTCGCGGATCGCCTCGGAGATCGAGCAGAAGATCACGCCCGCTTTCATCAACTCGGCTTGAAAGGTCGTACCCACGGAAACGGAATCGAACACCGCATCGACAGCCACCCGCCGCCCCTCGGCGGGCGCGGCCTCGGCGCCTTCGACGCCGGCCAGGATCATCTGCTCTTTCAGCGGAATGCCAAGCTTTTCGTAGGTTGCCAACAGCTTCGGATCGACATCGTCCAACGACTTCGGCTTCACTTCCATGCTTTTCGGACGGGCATAGTAATACTGATCCTGATAGTCGATCTTGGGGTAATTCACCATCGCCCAGGTCGGCTCTTCCATCTTGGTCCAGCGCTCGAACGCGCCCAGCCGCCATTCGGTCATCCATTCGGGCTCTTCGTTCTTGGACGAAATCAGCCTCACGATATCCGTGTTCACGCCCTTGGGCGCGTACTCCATCTCGATATCGGTTTCCCAGCCGTATTTGTACTTGCCCGACAAGGACTTGACAGCATCGACCGTATCCTGATCGACGCCCTCTTTCACTTCGACTTTGTCCAAAGCAGTCATCCTGTTCGCCTTTCCTCACGCGGCCTTCGCGCGAAACTTTCCGTAGGCTGCGGCCCAAGCATCGGCAAAGCGCAGCACGTCGTCTTTCGTATTTTCCGGCCCAAGCGAGACCCTGATCGCACTCGCACTTGCCATTTCATCAAATCCCATCGCCTGCAACACCCGGCTGGGCTTGACCTTGCCGGAAGAACAGGCAGAGCCCGCCGAAATCGCGAATCCGGCAAGATCCATCTGCATCACCTGCGTCTCACCCTTCCAACCGGGGGTGACAATGCAGCTCGTGTTGGGCAAACGTCGCGCGCCCTGCCCGGCAAAGATAGTGCTGGGCGCGGCATCCGCAACCGCTGCTTCCAACAGGTCGCGCAACTCCGCCACCCCGTCCCAGACGCCATCGGCCAGATCGCGCGCCGCAGCCTTGGCCGCCGCTCCGAACCCGGCGATGCCGATCACATTCTCGGTGCCGGAACGTCGGCCCATCTCCTGCCCGCCACCGCGAATCCGAGCTTCGACCTCCAGTCCCTGCCGCAGCACAAGCGCGCCCACGCCTTTCGGCCCGCCGATCTTGTGGGCCGAGATCATCGCCATCCCCGCCCCCAGCCAGTTGAACGCCACCGGCACCTTGCAGAACGCTTGCGTTGCATCGGTCGCGAACAGCCCGTCGGGCAGGTCCTGCATCACCCCGGTTTCGGGGTTGGCCAGTTGCAGCGCTGAGGCCTCCGGATACCGCAAGGTCACTCTGCCGCTGCCATCGACCGGCAGATCGACAGCGCACCAGCTTGTCACCGCATCATGCTCGACGCCCGCGCAGCCGATGCCGCGCCCGGCCAAAGCCAAAGCCGCCGCCTCGGTCGCGCCCGAAGTAAAGACGATATCCGCCCCGTCCGCGCCGAACGCCGCCGCCAGATCGGACCGCGCTGCTTCGATCACAGACTTGGCCGCACGACCCTCGGCATGCACGCTCGACGGATTGCCCACGACATCCATCGCCGCTGCCATCGCCGCCCGCGCCTGGGCCCGCAAGGGTGCTGTCGCATTGCAGTCAAGATAGGCCCGCGTGGTCATGCGTCATCCACCACGGTAAACAGCACCGGCACGGCAGGGCATGGGGTCAGCTCGTTGCCGACCACATCCGACAGACGGGTCTGGTGCAAAAACACATAGACATGCGCCGACAGCCCTTCCCACAATCGGTTGGTCAGCGACTGCGCCCGCGTGCCCGACACCGCGCCCGAGGCCCCGGCCCCGGTATGCATGGCACTCACCGTCTCATCCACCGCCGACAGAATGTCCGATATCCGGATGTCGGACGCGGGCCGCGCCAGCTTGTACCCGCCCCCGGGCCCGCGCACCGATGAGACCAGCCCGGCGCGGCGCAGCTTGACGAAGAGCTGCTCCAGATAGGGCAGCGAAATGTCCTGCCGCTTGGAAATCTCGGCCAGCGAACTGAGCATACCGGCCCGCTGCGTCGCCAGATCCGCCAGCGCCACCATTGCATACCGGCCCTTGGTGCTCAGTTTCATTCAAAAAACCCGCAAATTCATTGACGCCAGACAATTCAATCATTACCTGACGATCAACCCCGGCCCGCCCCAGTGCGACCGATTTAGAACCGTTCTAAGGTGTCCGAGCAAATTCGTCAAGAATTCGGCCGACACTTTTCGCCATAACGAAAGAGACCCATGCCCGAAGTCATTTTTCCCGGTCCAGAAGGTCGCCTGGAAGGCCGTTACCACCCGCAAAAGGAAAAGGACGCGCCGATCGCGATCATCCTGCATCCGCATCCGCAATTTGGCGGCACGATGAACAACCGCGTGGTCTACAACCTGCATTACGCGTTCCTGAACATGGGCTTCACCGTGCTGCGGTTCAACTTCCGCGGCGTCGGGCGCAGTCAGGGCGAATACGATCAGGGCATCGGCGAGCTGTCCGATGCCGCATCGCGCGCTCGATTACCTGCAATCGATGAACCAGAATTCCAAGCATTGCTGGGTCGCGGGCTTTTCCTTTGGCGCCTGGATCGGCATGCAGCTTTTGATGCGCCGCCCCGAGATCACCGGCTTCATCTCTGTCTCGCCCGCCCGCCAACATGTACGACTTTTCGTTCCTCGCGCCCTGCCCGTCCTCGGGTCTGATCATCAACGGCACCGCCGACCGCGTGGCGCCACCGCGCGACACCGATGTTCTGGTCGACAAGCTGCACGAACAAAAGGGCATCACCATCACCCATACCGAGGTCGAAGGGGCCGGCCATTTCTTCGAGGATCCGCATATGGACACGATGATCGGCACCGTCGATGAGTATGTCCGCCGCCGCCTGACCGAAACCTCTCGCTGATCTTAGAAGACCGGAAAACCCCACCCATGTCGAAACCTGATGATATTGCCCAGAAACTTGCCGAAGACGCGCTGGCCTATGAAAAAAGCTCGGGCAACAGCGCCGTCGTCACCGAGATCGGCAAGATCGTCGGGGCCTCGTCCTGCGACGCTTCAGGATGCCTATCTGACCGCGATCCGGGTGCTGCGCGCAGAGGAACGCGCGCGGGCCTATCTTGAGGAAATGAAGGCCAAGGGAACGTCCGACCTGACCGTGGCGATCAACGCAGACGACTGACGCCGCGCGCTGCGACTAACAGGCTGAACCGCTTCGGAGACCGCTCATGGCTGTCGCATTTGCAGGCCTTGCCAGAACCCAGGAATACCTCAAACAGATCGTCTTTGGCGGCAACGACGGGATCGTCACGACCTTCGCAATCGTCGCCGGGTTTCAGGGCGCCAACGCCGAGGGTGCGGCCCAGGTCGGCGCGCTGGCGGTTCTGGTATTCGGCTTTGCCAACCTCTTCGCCGATGCCGTCTCGATGGGGCTGGGAGAGTTCCTGTCCGGCCGCTCTGCGCGCGATCTTTACACCGGACAACACAACGAGGTGCTGCGCCGCATCGCAGCCGATCCGAAAGGCGAAGCCACCGCCCTGACCGACCTTTTGCAGCGCCGGGGCATAGACCCCGAAGACGCCGGGCCACTGGCCGCGATCTTTGCGCGGAACCCCGCGCTTTTTGCCGAGATGGTCCTGACCTATGGCCAGAACATGCCGCAGCCCGATCACGGCAACCTGCGCGCGCGGGCGCTGATGACTTTTCTGGCCTTCGTCGTGTTCGGCTTCATCCCGATCTGCCCCTTCGTGTTCCTGCCCGCCACCGGTGCGACATTCGTAGTGGCCACGCTTGCCACCGCCGCAGCGCTTGTTGCGCTTGGGGTCTTGCGCTGGAACGCAACCGAAGAGAGCCTGTTGCGCTGCGTCGGAGAAACCGTGCTGGTCGGCGGCATTTGCGCCCTGGTTGCCTATGTCGTTGGGGCAGCTGTCGGTGCCATGGGCTGACCGTATACAATCGCATACCATCTTCCCCCCGGCCCCGCTTTGCGCTATGAGGCGCGCAATCCGTGATTCAGCGCAGCAAGGGGCAGCACCACATGACCAAGATCAAAGTCGAAAACCCGGTCGTCGAACTCGACGGCGACGAGATGACCCGCATCATCTGGCAGTTCATCAAGGACAAGCTGATCCTGCCCTATCTCGATATCGACCTGCTCTACTACGACCTGGGCATGGAAGAGCGCGACGGCACCGACGACCAGATCACCATCGACGCCGCCGAGAAGATCAAAGAGGTCGGCGTCGGCGTCAAATGCGCCACCATCACGCCCGACGAGGACCGGGTCGAGGAATTCGGCCTGAAGAAGATGTGGCGCTCGCCCAACGGCACCATCCGCAACATCCTCGGCGGCGTGATCTTCCGCGAACCGATCATCTGCAAGAACGTGCCGCGCCTTGTGCCCGGCTGGACCCAGCCGATCGTCGTCGGCCGTCACGCCTTTGGCGACCAGTACCGCGCCACCGATTTCCGCTTTCCCGGCAAGGGCAAGCTGACGATGAAGTTCGTCGGCGAGGATGGCGAAGTGATCGAGCGCGAAGTGTTCGACGCGCCCGTCTGCCGGCGTCGCCATGGCGATGTACAACCTCGACGACTCGATCCGCGATTTCGCCCGCGCCTCGCTGAACTACGGCCTGAACCGCGGCTATCCGGTCTATCTGTCGACCAAGAACACGATCCTGAAAGCCTATGACGGCCGCTTCAAGGACATCTTCCAGGAGATCTTCGACGCCGAATTCGCCGACAAGTTCAAAGACGCAAAGATCACCTACGAACACCGCCTGATCGACGACATGGTCGCCGCGTCGCATGAAATGGTCCGGCGGTTATGTCTGGGCCTGCAAGAACTACGATGGCGACGTGCAGTCCGACACCGTGGCGCAGGGCTTCGGCTCGCTCGGCCTGATGACCTCCGTGCTGATGACGCCCGACGGCAAGACCGTCGAGGCCGAGGCCGCGCACGGCACCGTCACCCGCCACTACCGCCAGCACCAGAAGGGCGAGGAGACCTCGACCAACTCCATCGCCTCGATCTTCGCCTGGACCGGCGGCCTCAAGCACCGCGCCAAGCTGGACGACAACGCCAAGCTGATGACCTTCGCCGACGACGCTGGAAAAGGTCGTCGTCGACACCGTCGAATCCGGCTTCATGACCAAGGATCTGGCGCTGCTGGTCGGTCCCGACCAGAAATGGCTGACGACCGAGGGCTTCCTCGACAAGATCGACGAGAACCTGAACACGTCGCTTGCGGGTTAATGGAACGCCCCCCGGCTGGCACGCGACCAGCCCGGTTTCCGGGCTGATGGGGGATCGTTTCGGCTCGCTGTTGGCATCCGACCGGGCCGGTGTGCTGCCCGCCGCAGTTGACGCGAGTCTTCTGGCGTAATCGGGTCGAAAGGAAGCAGGACGCGATGCCCAGGGATTTCGCGGGTCAGGCATATCGGCCTCGGCGGCTGGATTAAACCGGCCCGAGATGTAAAAGTCCCGCCAACGAGGTGTGGCTTGGAACAATTGCGATGAGCATTCTGGAGCGTATCGAGATCGTGCATGGCGATGTCAGGGACATCGCGGCGGATATCCTGATCCTGAAATATGCCAACGGTCTTTACGGCGCTGAACTCGCGGTTGCCGAACGGATTGGCGGTGAATTTCATGTACCGTCCGGTCGGGTCCGATCCTCTCCCGGACGCGGTGTGGCGGCGGCGGAAGTGGCCTTTGTCGGTGTCGGCGATCTGTTCGAGTTCCGGTATGAACAAATCCGAAACTTTGGCGCCTTCACCTTGCAGTTCCTGACCGAACACCCCGCTGCACGCGTCGCGGCAACCACGATCCATGGGCCGGGCTACGGGCTTGACGAGCGTGAGTCCTTCGCCTCGCAGCTGGAGGGCTATTTGGATTTCACAAGCCGGTCGGACATTCCAATCGACAAGCTGATCATCGTGGAACAAAGCGCCACACGGGCACGGCGTTTGAGCACGCAGTTGGCGGAGATGAGCGCGCAAATCGAACCTCTGCCCGATGATCGGCTGGGCGAACCCGAAGACGACATGTCCTCTTTCAGCGACATGTTGCAGAAAGACTTCGGCCCGCAGGCTGGCCGCGACACCAACCGGGACAAGGATCTGATCCGTCCCGGTGACCGGCGCGGTGACGCCCGGCCCAAGCTTTTTGTTGCCATGCCTTTTGCCGATGAGCACCGGGACGAATATGACATCGCATTCGTCGAGGCGGCCAATGACAATGGCTATCTGTGTGAACGGCTCGATCTGGAAAGCTATACCGGTGATGTCGTCGCCGAGATTGAGCGCAGGATCCGTGAATCAGCGGGCATGATCGCGCTGCTGAACGACCACAATCCCAATGTCTTTCTTGAAATCGGCTATGCGATGGCGTTGTCCAAGACCATCATCTTCGTCGCGCGCAATGGCCAGACCATTCCGTTCGACATTCGCAACCAGCGCCGCGTCGAATACAGCCGGATTGCGGCGTTGCGGGACGATCTGCGAGCGTTGATCGCTGCGCTCAAGAATTCGAAGGTGCTTTAGGATCCCCGCTTACGGGTGCGCTGGTAAGGCTCGCCGATGATCCTGCTGGCGGTCTTCTCGAACAGGCAAGGGATCACCGCGTGACCTGCCGATCTGATACGAAAACACGAGGGCGGCTCTGCAAAACTCGTTGACCGCCTCAGGCCAAATCGACCGGCCGTTGCAGATCAATGGATTCTTGATTTGTCGCAATATGGAGTTGTGCCCAAGTCGCTATTGAGAGTTGAGGGAGGCGCTCATAATGGCCGCAACAAGCAGAACCGAGTTGCTTGGCATAACCCACAAAGAGTTCGACAAGCTAGCGAAGTTGGTCGATTCCGTCGACCCGGATACGGCTTTGCAAAAGGATGACGATGACACGTCGATCAAGGATGTTGTCGCTCACCGGGCGCATTGGATTGATCTCTTCTTGGGATGGTATGCCGATGGCCTTGCCGGAAAACAGGTTTGTTTTCCCGCCGAAGGCTACAAATGGAACGATCTCAAACGCTACAATTCCGATCTGCGAAAGGCACAACATGACATGAGCTGGGCCACGGCCGTTGAAACGCTGAGAAACAACTACAAAAAGCTCACAGACTTCATCAAAGGCCGTTCGCAAGAAGAGCTTTATGGCGGGCCCATGGTGGGGGCAAACAATCAATGGACACCCGGCCGCTGGGCCGAGGCAGCAGGGCCAAGTGATTTCCGATCGGCGTCGAAATACATCCAAGTCGTGCTGAAGAAGGCAAAATAGTCGAAAGCAGCAACGGCAGGATTATCACGCTCAGCCGACCACATAGCTTGCACACCCACCCAAACAAAAACCCCGCGCGGATGGCGCGGGGTTCATCATGTCGGTCCTAAGACCTGTTATTCAGCCGCTTCCGACGTATCCGGGCGATCTTCTGCCGGCGGCTTTGGTTTGCGCACACGAGGCGCGCGCTTCTTGGGCTGCGATTCCTCGGGTGTTTCCACCAGACCGCTATCCTGATCGCCGCTGGCAGTGTCCAACACGTCGGGCTGCTCCTGCTGGCTCTGGTCGCGCTCGGTGCGGCGGTCGCGGCGAGGCCGGTTCGGCTGCTGGTCGTCGCGGCTCTGCGGCTGGTCGGCTCGATTATGCCGCTGCGGCTGGTCGTCGCGATTGTGCTGCTGCGGCTGGTCATCGCGATTGTGCTGCTGCGGCTGGTCATCGCGATTGTGCTGCTGCGGTTGCTGCTGCTGATTGTCATCGCGGTTTTGCTGGCGCTGCTGGTGTTCGCGTTCCTGCTGCTCGCGCTTGGCATCCATATCGCGCTGCGCTTCGGCCAGCATCCGCGTGTAATGCTCGGCATGCTGCTGGAAGTTTTCGGCGGCCACGCGATCATTCGACAGCTGGGCGTCGCGCGCCAGCTGATTGTACTTCTCGATGATCTGCTGCGGCGTGCCGCGCACCTTGCTTTCGGGGCCGGAGCTGTCAAAGACCCGGTTGATGATATTTCCGACGGAACGGTTGCGATTATTATTGCTGCCGCCTTTCGACCGCGAACGTGACTTGGAAGATCTCATGTTGCTCTGTTACCAGCCTTGTTTTGGGGCTTTTGCCTGAACCTGTGCCAATATTGGCTTGGCTGCCATAACCTGGGGTTCCTGCGATTTTTAGGCATATCCGGCGAGGGGGACTAACCGGTCCCGCCAACCGCTTGGCATCGAATAAGCATGGGAATGCGGGGAAAACAAGCCAAAATTGCGCGAGCTTGGGCTTTTTGGGCGGGTTTGCCACCGAAAACCAACAATCCGGGCCGTAACTCAACCATTGTTAACGGCTTCCACCACCCGGTCGCGCCCGTCAAGGTCAGGGTGCACCGCGACGACGGTCAGACCGGCACTTGCCAGAATCTGGCCGACCGCGCCGGCCTGCGTCGGCCCGATCTCCAGCAGTACCCGACCATCCGGCGTCAGATGCGCGGCAAGACCCGCCGAAATGGCGCGATAGGCGTCCAGCCCGTCGCCTCCGGGGGTCAGCGCGATACGCGGCTCGTAGTCGCGCACCTCTGGGTCCAGCGCCGCCATTTCGCTCGCGGCGATATAGGGCGGGTTCGAGACGATCAGATCGAACCGGCCGTCCGTCGCTGCGAACCAATCCGACGCGATGAAAGAAGCGCGGCCCGCCAAACCGAGCGCCTCGGCATTTGCACGCGCGACCGCCAGTGCCGTTGTTGATATGTCGGTTCCGGTGCCCGAACTGCCGGGCCGCTCGGCCAGCAGGCTCAGCAGAATGCAGCCCGACCCGGTGCCCAGATCCAGAACCCGCCGGAACGGATGGCGCAGCGCGATCTCGATCAGCGTTTCGGTATCGGGTCGCGGGTCCAGCACGTCCCGGGTGACCTGAAACACCCGCCCGTAAAACTCCCGCGTTCCGGTGATATGCGACACCGGAACCCGCGCCGCCCGTTTCTGCAACGCCCGCTCATAGGCCTCGGCCACTTCGACCGTCAGGTCCTGATCGCCCAACAGCACCAGCCGATCCCGAGACACGCCCGCCGCATGGGCCAGCAAGATCCGCGCATCCGTCCTTGGGCTCGCCACCCCCGCCGCCGCCAGCACCCGCGCGCCCTCTGCCTGGGCTTGCGAACCGGTCATTCCGGCGCGGATCCCCGTCATTCCATCTCGGCCAGCATCCGCGCCTGATCGTCTGATATCAGCGCGTCGATCACCTCGTTCAGATCGCCCTGCATCACCTGATCGAGCTTATAAAGCGTCAGGTTGATCCGATGATCCGTCATCCGGCCTTGCGGAAAGTTATAGGTCCGGATCCGCTCGGACCGGTCGCCCGACCCGACCTGGCTCTTGCGGGTCGCCGACCGCTCGCTGTCCACCCGCTGCCGCTCCATGTCATACAGCCGCGAGCGCAGAACCTGCATCGCGATCTCGCGGTTGCGGTGCTGCGATTTCTCGGCACTCGTCACCACGATGCCGGTCGGGATATGGGTGATCCGCACCGCCGAATCGGTGGTGTTCACATGCTGCCCACCTGCCCCGCTCGCCCGCATCGTATCGATCCGGATATCGGTCGCCGGAATGTCGATATCGACCTCCTGCGCCTCCGGCAGCACCGCCACCGTGGCCGCCGAGGTATGAACCCGCCCGCCGGATTCGGTCTGCGGCACCCGCTGCACACGGTGCACGCCGCTTTCATATTTCAGCCGCGCAAACACGCCCTCGCCGCGGACATTGGCGATCACTTCCTTGATCCCGCCAAGTTCGGTCTGCTGCATCTCGACGATATCGAACGTCCAGCCCTGCGCCTCGGCATAGCGCTGATACATCCGCAACAGATCGCCGGCAAACAAAGCCGCCTCCTCGCCGCCGGTGCCGGGCCGGATCTCGAGGATCGCGGGGCGCGCATCGGCGGCATCCTTGGGCAACAGCGCCAGCCGCAAAGCCTGCTCGACCTGCGGCAGCCGCTCGCGCAACACCGGCAGTTCGTCCTCGGCCAGCGCCTTCATCTCGGGGTCCTTCAGCAGCGCCTCTGCCTCGGTGATATCGGCCAAAAGCTGGCGGTAGACCTCGATCTCGGCCACAACGGGGCGCAGTTCCGAATATTCCCGCCCCAAAGCCGCGATATCGCCGCCCCCGGTCGACATCCTGGCTTCAAGATATTCGAACCGCTCGGTGATTTGCTGCAATCTGTCAAAGGGTACCATATGCGCCTGTTGCCCGTTGTCCCCGGCGCGGTCAAGTGGCTGCCATCAGATCGTGGGCCACCCCCGGCCATATGTTCACCCCTCACGCGCCGCCCCTCCGACCCCACACATTATTTGTCGGAAAATATCCCCGCCGGAGGCCACCCGAGCCGCCCCCAAAGGGGGTGGCGAGGCAATCTCTTGCGCCGATAGGCGCTCGCTCTGAAAACCGCTCAGCGCCGCGCAACGCCGGGCAGGATGCACAGCATCTCGTAAAGCAGATTTGCCCCGGTCAGCGCGGTATTGCCCGACGGATCATAGGGCGGCGACACCTCGACCAGATCGCAGCCGACAATCTCCAGCCCGGCCAACCCGCGGATCAGTTCGACCGCCTGCGGCGTGGTCAGCCCGGCAATCTCGGGCGTCCCGGTGCCCGGCGCATAGGCCGGGTCGAGGCTGTCGATATCGTAGCTGATATAGACTGGCCCCGCGCCGATCTGCCTCGCGGATCCGGCCGCCAACGGCGTCAGCGACTTGTGCCAGATCTCCTCGGCCTGCACGATCTGAAACCCCCAGCCGCGCGCCTCGTTGAAATCCTCGGCCGTATAGCCGGTGCCGCGCAGGCCGACCTGCCAGACCCGGGCGGGGTCAATCAGACCCTCCTCATAGGCGCGGCGAAACGGCGTGCCATGCGCGATCGTTCTCGCCGAACATATGATCGTTGATATCGGCATGGGCATCGACATGCACCAGCCCGACCGGTCCATGCTTCTTGGCAATCGCCCGCAGGATCGGCAGCGTCAGCGTGTGATCGCCGCCCATCGTCATCGGCACCACCTCATGCTCGAGGATCACGTCGTAAGCCTCTGTGATCATGCGCACACTGATCCTTCAGGTCAAACGTGTTGATCGCCACATCGCCGATATCGGCACAATTCAGGCTGTCGAACGGCGCCGCCCCGGTGCCCATATTGTAGGGCCGCAGCATCGCGCTTTCGGCTCGGATCGCTTTGGGCCCGAACCGGGTGCCGGATCGCCACGACGTGCCGATATCCATCGGCACCCCGACAAAGGCCACGTCCAGCCCCTCGGCCGTCTCGGCAGAGGGCAGCCGCATGAACGTGTTGCGGCCCGGAAAAACGTGGCATCTCGTTGCCGCCAAGCGGCTGGTTGGTCATGCGCGCGCCCGCTTGTTCCAGCAATAAAGCGTCAGCAGCTCCATCGCCACATGCGCCCCGGCAATCGCCGTGGCCCCGGTCGTGTCATAAGGGCGGCGAGACCTCGACGACATCGCCGCCCACCATGTTGATCCCGGCCAGATCGCGCAGGATCGCGGCGGCCTGCCAACTGGTCAGCCCGCCCCAGACCGGCGTGCCGGTGCCGGGCGCGAAGGCCGGGTCCAGCGCGTCGATATCAAAGGTCACGTAGGTCGGGCTGATCGCCAACGATCTCTTTGGCGCTGCTTCGACCGCCGCCGCCGTGCCCTTTTCATGCACCGTCGCGCGCGTCGATCATACTCGACCCCCAGATAGTCGTCGCAATCGGTGCGAATGCCGATCTGGACCGAGCGTTCGGGATCGACCAGCCCGGACTTCACCGCCTTGTAGAACAATCGTGCCGTGGTCGATCCGGTCCATGTCGTCATCGGCCCAGAGATCGGAATGCGCATCGAACTGCATGACCGACATCGGCCCGAACTTCTCGGCATAGGCGCGCAGGATCGGCAGAGTGATGAAGTGATCGCCGCCCAGCGTCACCGTGCCCGGACCCGCCGCCAGAATGCCCGCGATATGCGCCTGTCAACAGCCCGGGAAAACTCGGCGTATGGGCATAGTCAAAGGCCAGATCGCCATAATCGACGATGGCGAAATCGCGACAGCGGATCGAATCCGTCCCAGCCATAGGGCGGATCATAGGGTTGCAGGCGCTGGCCTCGCGGATCGCGCGCGGCCCGAACCGGGTGCCGGTCCGGTGTGTCACCGCCTGATCGAACGGCACGCCGGTGATCGCCAGATCGACGCCCGGTCAGATCCTTGGAGTAGTGGCGGCGCAGGAACGACGTCGCGCCGCCAAAGGCGTTCTCATAGGCCAGCCCCTTGCGGTCCTTGCGGGTAAAGGCGTGGTCGACCTGTTTCTTGGCGTCTTCAAGTGCCATAGCGTGCTCCGTTTTGCTGATGTCGGACCGGGTCGCTGCCCCGGACCCCGGGATATTTCCCGACAAATAATGGTCAGAGCGGCTGCGCCCGCTCGACGAGCCGGGCGAAGAACGAGGCGCCGACCGGCGCGACCTCGTCGTTGAAGTCGTAGGCCGGGTGATGCAGGCCCGCCGCCGTCGCCCTGGCCGAGGAACAGATAGGCGCCGGGCCGCGCCTCCAGCATGTAGGAGAAATCCTCGGCCCCCATCTCGCGCCCCGAATTGCGCGTCGACCGCCGCCTCGCCCGCGACCTCGCGCGCGACGTCCGCGGCGAACTCGGCCTCGGCGGCATCGTTCACCGTGGCCGGATAGCCGCATCTGTAGATCGAGCTCGGCCTCGACCCCGTAGGCCGCCGCCTGGCCCGTCGACGATCTCCTGCATCCGCCGCATCACCATCGCCTGCACGCCCGTGTCGAAGGTGCGGACCGTGCCGCAGATATAGGCCGTGTCGGGCACGATATTGTCGGCCGACCCGGTGTGGATCTGCGTGACCGAGACCACCAGATCCTCGGCGGCATAGTGGTTGCGGCTGACGATGGTCTGGATCGCCTGCACGATGCCGACCGCCGCCATGACCGGATCGCGGGTCTCGTGCGGCATCGCGCCATGCCCGCCCTGCCCGGTGACTGTGAATCTCGAAACGTATCGCACCGCGGCCATGATCGGCCCCGGCGTGGTCAGAAAATGCCCTAGCGGCATGCCCGGCGCATTGTGCAGCGCATAGACCTGGCCGATGCCGAAGCGGTCCATCATGCCCTCCTTGACCATCACCTCGGCGCCGCCGCCATGCTTCTTCGGCCGGCTGAAAGATCAGCGCGACCCGGCCCGTGAAATTGCGCGTCTCGGCCAGGTAGCGCGCCGCCCCCAGCAGCATCGTGGTGTGCCCGTCATGGCCGCAGGCATGCATCTTGCCGGGCATGTTCGCTGGCATAGTCCGCCCCGGTCGCCTCCTCGATCGGCAGCGCGTCCATGTCGGCGCGCAGCCCGATGGTCGGGCCCCTCGCCCCTGCCCGTTGATGATCGCGACGATCCCGGTCTCGGCGATCCCCTCGTGGATCTCGTCGACGCCGAATTCGCGCAGCCGTTCGGCCACGAAGGCCGCCGTCTGCGTGGCAGTCGAACTCCAGTTCCGGGTGCCGGTGCAGTCCAGCGCCGCCAGTCCTTCATGTCCTCGGCGATAATCGGCGATCCGGTTGACGACGGGCATGGTGGACTCCCTCGCCGGGGTCTGCGATATCCCGACCACATGACCCCGAAACCGGACCGCCGCAATGACCAAATCCTCCGACGACCCTCGATCCACGACCCCGACGGCGGCCTGCCGCGGCTTCTGCGAAATCATGCGCCGCCTGCGCGACCCCGAAACCGGCTGCCCCTGGGACATCGAGCAGGACTTCGCCACGATCGCGCCCTACACGATCGAAGAAGCCTACGAGGTCGCCGACGCGATCGAGCGGCGGGCCTGGGGCGAGACTGGAGGGCGAACTGGGCGATCTGCTGCTGCAGACCGTCTATCACACCCAGATGGGCGAAGAGGCCGGGCACTTCACCTTCGACGTCGGTCGTCCGACGCGATTTCCGACAAGATGGTCGCCCGCCACCCGCATGTCTTCGGCGACGAAAGCCGCGACAAGATCCGCCGAACAGCAGACCCGCGACTGGGAAGCGATCAAGGCCGCCGAACGCGCGACCAAGGCCGAGGCCGGTGCGCTGGACGGCGTGGCGCGTCGGCCTGCCTGCGCTGCATGCGCGCCGTACAAGCTGCAAAAGCGCGCCGCGCGCGTCGGCTTCGACTGGCCCTCGACCGATCAGGTGCTCGACAAGATCGTCGAGGAGGCCGCACGAACTGGCCGAGGCGCGCGACAGCCTGCGCGCACGAGGAAATGACGGAGGAATTCGGCGATCTGCTGTTCGTGATCGCCAATCTCGCGCGGCACCTCGGAGATCGACCCCGAAGAGGCCCTGCGCAGCGCCAACGCCAAATTCACCCGCCGATTTCAGCGGGGTCGAGGCCAAGCTGGCGGCCAGCGGGCAAACGCCCCGACCAGTCCGATCTGGCCGAGATGGACGCGCTCTGGGATGCGGTGAAGGCGGACGAACGAAATTTATCCGACTGATCTGATCGGGTATTGACCCGACAAAAAGACTCAGGTTTAACGGCGCCAGTAACCAACGGAGCCATCCCATGACCCTTCGCGCGATTTTCCTCACCTCCGCCGCCCTCGCCTGTGCCGCGCCTGCCTTGGCCGAGACGTCAACATCTACACCACCCGCCAGCCCGAACTGATCCAGCCGGTGATGGACGCTTTCACCGCCGAGACCGGCATCACCGTCAATCTCGCCTTTGTCGAGGAGGGCATCATCGAGCGGCTGGTGGCCGAGGGCGAGCGCTCGCCCGCCGATCTGGTGATGACCGTCGATATCGCCAACCTGCAACAGATCGTCGATGCCGGTGTGATCCAGCCGGTGACAAGCGACGTGCTGGCAGCCGCGATCCCGGCGTCCTTGCGCGACGATGACAACCTGTGGTTCGGCCTGACGACCCGCGCGCGGATCGTCTATGCCTCGAAGGACCGCGTGGCCGAGGGCGAGGTGACCACCTACGAAGACCTCGCCTCTGACAAGTGGAAAGGCCGGATCTGCACCCGGCTCGGGCACCCATGACTACAACCTCGCCCTGACCTCCGCCATGATCGCCCATCACGGCGAGGACGCCGCCAAGAACTGGGCCGCAGGCGTCAAGGCCAACCTCGCCCGCAAGCCGCAAGGCAACGACCGCGCCCAGGTCAAGGCGATCTGGGCCGGCGAATGCGACATCTCGCTCGGCAACACCTACTACATGGGCCAGATGCTCGCCGATCCCGAACAGCAGCCCTGGGCCGACTGCGGTGCGCATCGTCTTCCCGACATTCGAGGATGGCGGCACCCATCTGAACGTCTCGGGCATCGCGCTGACCAAGGCCGCGCCGAACAACGACAACGCGATCAAGCTGATGGAATTCCTGGTCTCGCCGGAGGCCCAGGCGATCTATGCCGAGGTCAACAACGAATACCCGGTGCTTGCAGGCGCCAAGGTCTCGGACCTCGTGGCAAGCTGGGGCGAATTCACACCGGACGACATCGACCTGACCGAGGTCGCCAAACAGCGTCCGGTGGCTCTGCGGATCATGGAAGAGGTCGATTTCGACGGCTGACATAGGCCAAGGCCACCACCACGGCCGCGCCGTCCGGAAATCCGGGCGGCGCAGTTGTGTCCGGGCCCGGCATCGCTTACATATTCCATATTGCGAATGCAAAAGGACCGATCATGAACATCCGCGCCCATTGGGACGATGTCTATAGCGCCCGCGCCGAACACGCGCTGACCTGGTTCGAGGACAGCCCCGTCCGATCCCTCGCCGCCCTCACGCCGGCGCTGTCGCCGGGCGATCCTGTGATCGACATCGGCGGTGGGTCGTCGCGGCTCGCCGTCCACCTGCTGGCGCATGGTCTTGGGCCGTTGAGTGTCCTGGACATCTCGGACCGCGCGCTTGACCTCGCCCGCACCCGGCTTGGCAAACGCGCCGCCGAAGTCACTTGGATTCTGGCCGATGTCACCGAATGGTCGCCGGACCGCATGCTTCGCCGCCTGGCACGACCGCGCCGTCTTCCATTTCCTGACTGATGCCGCCGACCGCGCCGCTTATATCCGCGCCCTCCTCGCCGCGACAACTGCCGGGTCCACGGCGGTGATCTTCACCTTTGACGAGGATGGTCCCGAGACCTGCTCCGGCCTGCCGGTCCGGCGCTACAGCCCCGTGGCACTGCGGGCCGAACTTGACCGGCTCGCCCCGGATCGCGTTCGTGCCGGTCCGCTCTGACCGTTTCGAGCACTGTCACCCCCAACGGCAACATCCAGAAATTCCAGATGAGTGTCTTTCGGCGGACCGGCGGCTGATCGGCGCCCGTTTCCGACCGCGGAATGTTTTAAAGAACGGCGTTGGGAAAGCGGCGTTGTTTTAAGGAAAACATGCAAACATGCCTGAAACGCGGGTTTCCGCCCGCGCCGCAAAATCGCTGGACAACCCGCCCCCGACTTGCGACTGACTTGGCCAAAGTCCAGGAGTCCGCCGATGCCCCGCAAGATCATCATCGACACCGATCCCGGACAGGATGATGCCGTCGCGATCCTGCTGGCGCTGGCCAGTCCCGAGGATGTCGAGGTGCTGGGAATCATCGCCGTCGCGGGCAATGTACCACTGCACCACACCGCCAGAAATGCCCGTATTGTCTGCGAGGTAGCGGGCAAAGTTGATGTGCCGGTCTTCGCCGGATGCGACGCGCCTTTGCAGCGCAAACTGGTCACCGCCGAGCATGTCCACGGCAAGACCGGGCTGGACGGGATCGAGCTGCCGGACCCGCAAATGCCGTTGCAGGACCAGCACGGCGTTGATTTCATTATCGAAACCCTGCGCCGCGAGCCGTCGGGCACTGTCACGCTCTGCCCGCTTGGGCCGCTCACCAACATCGCCACCGCCTTTCAGAAAGCCCCCGATATCGTCAGCCGGGTGCAGGAAATCGTGCTGATGGGTGGCGCTTATTTCGAGGTCGGAAACATCACGCCCGCCGCCGAGTTCAACATCTACGTCGACCCAGAAGCCGCTGATATTGTGTTTAAATCCGGCGCACCTCTCACGGTCATGTCGCTTGATGTCACACACAAGGCACTGGTCACCCATGCCCGCGTCGCGGCCTTCGAGGCACTCGGCACCCATGTCGGTAAGGTCGTCGCCAGCTGGACGCATTTCTTCGAACGCTTCGACGTGGCGAAATACGGCTCCGAAGGCGCGCCACTGCATGATCCGACGGTGATCGCCTACCTGATCCAGCCAGAGCTTTTTACCAGGCCGCTTCATCAATGTAGAGATCGAAACTCAGTCAGAACTGACGCTTGGGCATGACCGTCGCCGACTGGTGGGGCGTCTCGGGCCGCAAGCCCAACGCGACCTGGATGGGCAAGATCGCTGACGATGGGTTCTTCGATCTCTTGACCGAGCGTCTGGCAAGGCTATGAGCGCTGCGCTGCACCTAGCCAAACTGGACGATCTGAACAAGCTGGAGCCGATGGTCGCGGGGTACCACTCCTTCGAAGGCATTGACTCTACAGAAGAAAACCGCCGCGCCGCACTGCACGCCGCTGCTGGAAGGCACGCCGCACGGTATCGTCTACCTCATCGGTATCCGCCGCGCTCCGGTTGGCTATATCGTCATCAGCTTCGGCTATTCCGTCGAACTTGGCGGCATCGACGGTTTTATCGACGAGTTCTTCATCCGCGAAAACGTCCGCGGGCGCGGCATGGGAACAGAGGTTGCTGACCTCGCTGCTGCCCGCCCTCGGCGAACACGGCGTCAAGGCGCTGCATCTTGAGGTCAGCCCAAAAAATGCAGACGCACAAAGGGTTATACGCCCGCGCCGGGTTTCGGTTGCGCGATGGCTATTGCCTGATGACCAAGCGGTATTAGGTTGACGCTATGAGCATTCATATCCCCTTCGACAATTCCTACGCCCGTCTGCCGGATGGCTTTTTCACCGCGCAGAACCCGTCACCCGTGGCCAAACCAGGCCTGATCGCGGTCAATGACGCGCTCGCCCGCGACCTCGGCATCGACCACGCCGAACTGCGCAGCCCGGAAGGCATCGACGTGCTGGCTGGCAACCGCATCCCCGATGGGGCCGAGCCATTGGCGCAGGTCTATGCCGGTCATCAATTCGCCGGATGGGTGCCGCGCCTCGGCGATGGACGTGCCGTCTTGCTGGGCGAAGTCATTGATAAGAAAGGACAACGCCGCGACATCCAGTTGAAAGGCGCGGGCCGCACCCCCTATTCCCGCGGCGGCGACGGACGGGCTTGGCTGGGGCCGGTATTGCGTGAATATCTGGTTTCAGAGGCGATGCACGCCTTCGGCATACCCACCACCCGCGCGCTGGCCGCCGTCACGACAGGCCAAGCAGGTCTTGCGCGAAACCGCCCTGCCCGGCGCAGTCCTGACCCGCGTCGCGGCCAGCCACATCCGGGTCGGCACCTTTCAGTATTTCGCGGCGCGGCAGGATACCGACGCCTTGCAGGCCCTGACCGATTACGTCATCGCACGTCATTACCCCGAGGTCGAAACCCCGCTGGATCTTCTGAACGCCGTGATCACCCGGCAGGCTGCATTGATCGCGCAAATGGATGGGCGTCGGCTTCATCCACGGCGTGATGAACACCGACAACATGGCGATATCGGGCGAAACCATCGACTATGGCCCCTGCGCCTTCATGGACGCCTACCACCCCGAAACCGTCTATTCCTCGATCGACAGTTTCGGGCGCTACGCCTATTTTCGCCAACCCGAGATCGCGGTCTGGAACCTGGCGCAATTCGCCATCCTGCCTGTTGCCGCTGATGGGCGAGCAAGACGCCGCCATCGCCGCGGCGACAAAGGCCGTGCATCGCTTCCCGGATCTCTATGCCAAGGAATATCTGACCGTGTTTCGCGCCAAGATCGGGCTGTCTTCCGCCGAGGACGGCGATGCCGATCTGATCCAGGGTCTGCTGGACTGGATGGCGGCGAGCGGCGCGGATTTTACCAATACGTTCAGGATATTGTCGGACGGACACAGTCCCCGAAGGGCTGGAGGACTGGGCGCGCAAATGGCAGGACCGGCGCGACCGGGATCAGGGCGATGCGGCTGCGATCATGGCCGCGGCAAACCCCGCCTTCATCCCGCGCAATCACCGGATCGAACAGGCGATCCAGGCGGCGGTCGGCGGCGATTTCGCGCCGTTTCACCGGCTGAACACGGTGCTGTCGCAGCCTTATCGGGATCAACCCGACGCCGACGACCTGCAACGCCCGCCAGAACCCGAGGAAGTGGTTCAGCGCACCTTCTGCGGCACCTGAATGCCTTTCGGTTTTGGCCGGTTGATCAGCAATACCCCTGCGGCCACCAAGCCCCCTGCCGCGAAGATCGACAGGCCCGCCTGTTCCCGCAAAAGCAGCCAGCCCAAGAGGATACCGAAGATCGGTGAGAGAAAGCTGAACGAGGCGACGCTCGAGGCTGGATAGATCGATAAGAGCCAGATCCAGAACAGAAATCCCGCCCCCGCGACCACGACGATCTGAAACGCGAGGCCCCAGAGGTGGATCACCTGCAACTCGCGGATGAATGGCCCGAAGAAGAAGGCCGCAAACAGCAAGATCGGCGCCGAGACCGCCAGTTGCCAGAAATGCTGCATCTCTGGCCGGACCCGGTTCAGCGGCGATACCCGCACGATCAGCGCCACGGCCGCCCAGCCGAAAGCCGCCACCAGTGCGGCTATATCGCCGGTCAGGCTGGCCTTCCCCGCAGCCCCTGCATCGCGGTCGATGATCGCCCAGGCGACCCCGGCAAAGGCCAGTGCCAGTCCAAGCGCCTTGGCGGTGTGGATACGCTCGTCCGGGATCAGGACATGCGCGGCCAAGGTCAGCCAGACCGGCATCGAGTAGAAGATCACCGAAGTACGGGTCACGGTCGTCAAATCCAGCGCCAGAAAAAGCGCTATGAATTCGATGGCGAAGACAAAACCGATCAGGATTCCCCAACACACCGTGCCCGGCGGGAAGCTCAGGCGGCGACCGCGCAGCTTGATCCAACCCCAGACGACGAAAGCGGCGCCCAGTGACCGCAGCCCCGCGAAAAACGCCGGTTGCAGCCCCTCATTGACGACCTTTATCACCACCTGATTGAACGCCAGAAGCAGAGCGAACGCGATCAGCGAGCCCGCCCCGAAAGCGTCGATGTGATCCTTGCGCTCCATGCCGCGCACCCGACCGGTTGCGCGCAGGACTGTCAAGCGCGTTTGCACCCGCCCGCCGCCGTGCTAGGGATGCGGGAAAAAGGGCCGGGCCTCTATGACATTCCTGCAAATATCATCCCTGCTGATCGTGCTTGCGGGCGCGTTCGGTGCAATCAACTATCTGGTCCTGCGCCTGCCCTCGGCGATCGGCATCCTGATCGTGGCGCTCGCCGCCTCGCTGGTCGTGCTTGGCGTCGACCTTTTGCTTCCCGCGCTTGGTATCGTCGATCAGACCCGGCATCTGGTGAATGAGTTCGAGTTCTCCGACGCACTGCTGGAAGGCATGCTGGGCCTGTTGCTGTTTGCCGGCGCGTTGCATGTCAAGGTCGAGGATCTGCGCCAGGAATGGGTGGTCGTGTTCCTGATGGCGACCATCGGTGTCGCGCTGTCGACCCTGATCGTCGGCGTCGGGTTCAGCTGGCTGACCGGTATGCCGTTGCTTGATGGCGCTGGTCTTCGGTGCGCTGATCTCTCCGACTGACCCGGTCGCCGTGCTGGGCGTGCTTCGCGCAGGCGGACCTGCCCAAATCGCTGGAAACCAAGATCGCGGGCGAGTTGCTGTTCAATGACGGCGTCGGCTATGTCGTCTTTCTGGTGCTGGTCGGCCTTGCCTTTCCGCATGGCGATGCGCATGCGCAGCGGCTGGGCCGACGCGCTGCGCCTGTTCGTGCAAGAGGCCTGGGCGGCGCGGTTCTTGGGCCTCGTCCTTGGCTGGCTGGTGTTCCGCGTCATGCGGCGGATCGACGACTACTGCGCTGGAGGTGCTGATCACGCTGGGGCTGGCCTTTGGCGGCTATGAACTGGCGGTGGCTCTGCATGTCTCGGCCCCGATCATGGCGGTCTGCGCCGGGCTTCTGATCGGCGATGTCGGCACCAAATACGGGATGAGCGAGGAGACCCGCGACTATGTCTCGGCGTTCTGGAGCATGATCGACGAGATCCTGAACGCGGTCCTGTTCCTGATGATCGGGTTCGAGGTCTTCGCCGTGGCCTTCAGCATGGACAACCTGACCGCCGGTCGCTTTCGCCATCGTGCTGGCGCTGGCTCGCGCGGCTTGCTGCCGTCGCGGTGCCGATCCTGATGCTGCACCCGTTCCGCGAGTTCTCGCGCGGCGTGATCCCGATCATGACCTGGGGCGGGCTGAAGGGCGGTATCTCGGTGGCGCTTGCGCTGTCGCTGCCGGACGGCGAATGGAAACCGCTGATCCTGACCGCGACCTATATCGTCGTGGTGTTCTCGATCATCGTGCAGGGCCTGACCGTTGCGCCGCTGGCCGCGCGACTTGGCCGCGAACCGGAGTTGATGTGATGACCGGAAGGGCGTTCAGGACGGTGCAGGCAAGGTTGGTGATCCGATGATGGATACAGGGCAAATCCCGAAACCGATTGCGGCCTTCAACGTGGCTTCTGATGGCAAGGCAACCGCTGTTGAGGGCGATGGGCTGACGCCTGAGCCTGCGACGGGTAACGCCTATCGCTGGCTGCATTTCGATGCCTCCGATCCGGACCTTGCAGGTTGGGTCGCGGCGCATCTACCCGCAGTCGTTGCCGCCACCTTGCTGCAGCCCGAAACCCGTCCCAGATGCGACCCGCATGACGGCGGGCTGATCCTGAACCTGCGCGGCGTGAACATGAATACCGGTGCCGACACCGACGACATGGTGTCCTTGCGCATGTGGGTGACGGACCGACTGATCGTCAGCGCGCGGATGCGGCGGGTCTTTGCCGCCGATGATCTGCGCCAGGAAATGGCCAAGGGCAGTGGCCCGGTCAACCCCGCCGAATGGCTCTGCGCGCTCAGCAAGTCGCTGACGGACCGCATTGAACAGGCCTCGCTTGACCTCGACGACCAGACCAGCGCGCTGGATGACGAATTGATGACCGGAACCGCCGAGGCCTCCAATGGTTGATGCCGCTGCGCCGTCAGGCCATTCGTCTGCGCCGCTATGTCGGCCCGCAACGCGAGGCGCTGGACCGGCTTGCCGAAAACGGACGCACCGATGATTGGCAGAACCGAGCGCATCAAGCTGCGCGAGATCACCAACCGCACAATGCGCAGCGTGGAAGAACTTGACGCCGTCTCGCAGCGTTTGCAGGCGTTGCAGGAGCATGTTCAGGCGCAGCGTGCCGAGGCGATGAGCCGCAATGGATTCGTCCTTTCGATCGTCGCAGCGATCTTTCTGCCGTTGGGGTTTCTGACCGGGCTTTTTGGCGTGAACGTCGCCGGTATGCCGGGGGCGCAATGGCCCTGGGCATTTGCGGCGCTGAGCGCCGGCATGCTGGTGTTCGGGATCGCCTTGTATGTCTATTTCCGCCACTTGAGGTGGTTCTGACCAGTCCGCCAGGTTGCGCAGTAACGGCGCGGCCGCCAGATCAAAAAACCTCCGGCAAACCGCATAAAGAGTGGAGCATGGCGGAAAAAACTCTTAAACCGCAATTGTGAGCATCAAGGACCTGCGGGATGACCCCGACCATCATCGCCCAATGCGAGGCCAAGGGCCTGCGCCTGACCGAACAGCGCCGGGTCATCGCCGCGGTGCTGGAGGAATCCGACGACCACCCGGATGTCGAGGAACTTTACAACCGCGCCTCGGCCCGCGATCCGCGCATATCGCTGGCCACGGTCTATCGCACGGTCAAGCTGTTCGAGGACTGGAACCTGCTGGAAAAGCATGAATTCGGCGACGGCCGCGCGCGCTATGAGACGACCGACCGCGAGCATCACGACCATCTGATCGACATCAATTCCGGCGAAGTCATCGAATTCGTAGATGAAGAGATCGAGCAGCTGCAAGAGAAGATCGCCCGCAAACTGGGCTACAAGCTGAAAGGTCACCGGCTGGAACTGTTCGGTGTGCCGCTGAAAAAGGACAAATCATGAGCACGATCATCGACATTCATCGCCCGCGAAATTCTGGACAGCCGGGGCAATCCGACCGTCGAGGTCGACGTCGATCCTCGAAGACGGCACCATGGGCCGCGCCGCGGTGCCGTCGGGCGCCTCGACCGGCGCGCACGAGGCCGTGGAAAAGCGCGACGGCGACAAGGACCGCTACATGGGCAAGGGCGTTCTGGAGGCCGTCGAGGCGGTCAACGGCGAGACTCGCCGAGGCGCTGGTGGGCTTCGACGCGACCGAACAGGAAGCCATCGACGCGCGCGATGATCGAGCTGGACGGCACCGCCGAACAAGGGCCGTCTGGGCGCCAACGCGATCCTGGGCGTGTCGCTGGCGGTGGCCAAGGCGGCGGCGGATTAGCCGGCCTGCCGCTCTACCGCTATGTCGGCGGGACGTCGGCGCGGGTCCTGCCGGTGCCGATGATGAACATCATCAACGGCGGCGAACATGCGGATAACCCGATCGATATTCAGGAATTCATGATCATGCCGGTCGGCGCCAACGACATTCGCGAAGCGGTGCGGATGGGGGCGGAGGTGTTCCACACGCTGAAGAAGGAACTGTCGGACGCCGGCCATCAACACCGGGGTCGGCGACGAGGGCGGCTTTGCGCCCGAACCTGTCGAGCACCCGCGAAGCGCTGGATTTCATCCTGAAGTCGATCGAGAAGGCGGGCTACAAGCCGGGCGAGGATATCTATCTGGCGCTCGATTGCGCGGCGACCGAGTACTTCAAGAACGGCAACTATGTGCTGGCCGGCGAGGACAAGATCCTGAGCTCGGACGAGAATGTCGAATATCTGGCGGCGCTGGTGGACAACTATCCGATCATCTCGATCGAGGACGGCATGTCCGAAGATGACTGGGACGGCTGGAAGGCGCTGACCGAGGCGCTGGGCGACAAGGTGCAGCTGGTCGGCGACGACCTGTTCGTCACCAATCCCGAGCGGCTGGCCGACGGGATCGAAGCGCGGCTGCGCCAATTCGATCCTGGTCAAGGTCAACCAGATCGGCACGCTGTCCGAGACCCTGGACGCCGTCGATATGGCGCACCGGGCGCGGCTATACCGCGTGATGTCGCACCGGTCGGGCGAGACCGAGGATGCCACGATTGCCGATCTGGCGGTGGCGACGAATTGCGGGCAGATCAAGACCGGCTCGCTGTCGCGCTCCGACCGGCTGGCGAAGTACAACCAGCTGATCCGGATCGAAGAGATGCTGGGTGAGACGGCGGAATATGCGGGGCGATCGATTCTGAGGTGACATTCAGGACCGGAGCGCAGATTGGCGCGCCGGTCCTGCCATTTCTTTTGCCGCCAAGCATTTTGGCCTAGCAAGGGCTGACTTCCAGTGGGACTTCACCCGGCACCTGAATGATGTACTTCTCTCTGCCGTTTTCATCAAAAGAACCGGTCAGATAGCACCCTTTGATAGCCAACTCCTTGTGAAGAAAAACCTCGCGGACGCTGTTGGTTTCATGTTCCTTCGACATTTCCATTTCTCCTACCTTTTTGGCTTTGGTGTAATATCGAGTTCTAGGGGCTGTTGACGTTTGGGATTCCCAAATCACCTAACTTCTGATTTAAGGTTGCAAACAGAGGAGAGCAGCCTTGACCCGAGAGTCGTAACCAATGCGCAATGCGCAATTGAATTGAACAACCGTACTGCCTCGGCAAGACAACCGATCCAGGTCAAACCGGGCGTGACCCGCGCCTGTTCTTGGTGGGGTCCTCTGGATCGTCCGCACGGGCGCGCAGTGGCGCGAATTGCCGGGTGAGTTCGGGAAATGGAATTCTGTATTCAAGCGGTTCCGCAGATGGGTCAATGCGGATGCTTTCTATAATATGTTCAAGGCATTAGCCTCAGACGCCGACCTCGAATACGCGATGATTGACGGCTCCATCGTCAAGGTTCACCGCTCGGGTCAGGGCGCAAAAGGGGACTCTCTGCCAGGCCATTGGCCGCTCCCGCGGCGGCATAACGACGAAGATACTGGCCCTGACGGATGCGCTCGGCAACCTCGTCGATTTCTGCCTGATGCCCGGACAGGCCCACGATCTGCGCGAAACCGATACGTTGATCCGTGGCTTGTCCGCCGGGCATCTGCTGGCGGACAGGGCTTTCGATGCGGATTGGTTGCGCAATGACCTGCTGGAACGCGGCATCATTCCGGTCATACCGCCGAAATCCAACAGGAAGTTCCCTGCAGAGTTCGACAACGAAACCTACAAATGGCGCCACCTGATCGAAAACTACTTTGGTAAACTGAAGGAAAACAGAGGGATAGCCATGCGTTCCTGCAAAACCGACCAGAGTTTCAAAGCCTTCATCTCAATCGCCGCAACGCTCATTCACATAAGGTGAACGTCAACAGCCCCTAGTTTACTTGAGAAATGAATGCCCGTGCGGCGGATTTTCTGCCGAAAAGCTCCGTTTGATGAACAACAGGAGCCTACCCGCACTCAGATCAATGAGTCCCTGGCATCATATTGCTCTAGGCTTTCCATAAAAGGAGACGCCCATGTCTCCTGACGACATCATTACCCACCTTGATCCGGCGCCGCATCCCGAAAATGGCGAGTTCAGCCTTTTTGCTGGTGCCGGAAGTTCTGCTTGATATGGTTCTGGAATGGATCTCGCTGACCTCCTGGCCGTACTATTCCCGATCGCTGTTATACAGTTTGTGGGGTGGGCGACGCCGGGTCCAAATCACCTGACAATCATTTCCGCTTCTGTGACGTCCGGTCGCACGGCGGGCGTCAGGGCTGCCATGGGGATCGCCGCCGGTGCTTTGACCTGGTCTTTGATCGCGGTCTCTGGAATTGCTGTCATATTCGAGCTGGTCCCTTCGCTTTATGTCGCACTGCGATTGATCGGAGCCGGTTATCTTGTCTATCTGGGGATCAGTGCTTTTGGCGCGGCGCGCAAAGGCGGAGTTTTCAGTCTTAAAGCATCCAGCAATTCACCCGCCACTCATGCGCCATTCCGGACAGCCTATTTTGTCATGATGACAAATCCGAAGGCAGTTCTGTTTTTCGGATCGATCCTGACGGCCTTCATTCCACCGGATGGCACTCGTTGGTTGATGATCATCATTGCACTGCAAATCGGACTGCTCGCTGCGGTACTGAATGTCTTTGCAGCACTCTTCTTTTCTTCCCCGGCCGTCATGCGAGCGTTTCAAGCCGCGAGCATCTGGATGTCGATCCTGTTCGGCGTTCTGTTCAGCGGCTTGGGGGCGCTTGTCGCCTGGGACGTCCTTCGAGGATTTTTCTGAAACTTTTCGGCCTAAACCCAACGCAGCACGCAGCGGAATGCGCGGTCAAGCATAAGCGAGAGGCCACATATTCCGGTCTTGGCCGAGGCGCTATAGAACACCGAAGTCCGACCGTCTGACGGGGTCAATTGATTGTCGGCGTTGTTCGGCATCGCCGACAGGAAGCCGGACTATAGGGCAACGCAGCTACCCCATCGCGCGCAGCCGCTTGATCAGGCTCGACGTGTCCCAACGCCCGCCGCCCATCTTCTGCACGTCCTTGTAGAACTGATCGACCAGCGCCGTGACCGGCAGGCTGGCGCCGTTCTCATTGGCGGTATCCAGGCAGATACCCAGATCCTTGCGCATCCAGTCGACGGCAAAGCCGTGGTCGAACTTGTCGTCCAGCATCGTCTCGTAACGGTTCGACATCTGCCAGGAGCCGGCGGCGCCCTGGCTGATCACCTCGACCACGGCGCGCCCGTCAAGCCCGGCCTTCTCGGCGAAATGCAGCGCCTCGGACAGGCCCTGCACCAGCCCGGCAATGGCGATCTGGTTGCACATCTTGGTCAGTCTGCCCCGCGCCGCTGTCGCCGATCCGGCGGCAGATCTTGGCATAGGCGTCCATGATCGGTTCGGCGCGCGGTCGATAGGCGCCCTGATCGCCGCCGCACATGATCGACAGCTGGCCGTTCTCGGCCCCCGCCTGCCCGCCGGAGATCGGCGCATCGACAAAGGAGATCTGCGCTCGTCCGCCGCGGCGTAAAGCTCGCGCGTGACGGCGGCCGAAACCGTGGTGTGATCGACGAAGATCGCGCCCGGCTTCATGCCCGCAAAGGCGCCGTCCGTCGCCCAGGCAGACGGAGCGCAGGTCGTCGTCGTTGCCGACGCAGGCCATCACGAAATCAGCGCCCTTGGCGGCCTCGGCCGGGGTTTTCGCCGGCGATCCGCCATGTTCGCTTGACCCAGTCTTCGGCCTTGGCGGCGGTGCGGTTGATAGACGGTCACATCGTGGCCCGGCTTTTGCCAGATGACCCGCCATCGGATAGCCCATGACCCCCAGACCCAAGAAACGCGACGTTTGCCATGGCTTTCCTCCCTTTGGTGGTTTGTCTTACTGGCGCAACCTAGCTTAACACGGTCAAAGCGCCGGTCAACCGCGAGCAGGTATGGCAACGATCTTTCGCTGGCTTTTGCGGGGCTGTCACGGACTTGTCGTTCTGGTGCTTCTGACCGTGGTTCCTGGTCTATTGGCTCGCCTCGCGCTCGCTGCCCGATTACAGCGCGACGCATGAGGTGGCGGGGATCTGGCGCGCCGGTCGAGATCGTGCGCGACAATGCCAACGTGCCGCATATCTTCGGCGCCAGCGATGACGACGTGTTTTTCGGCCTTGGCTTTGCCCATGCGCAGGACCGTCTGTGGCAGATGATGATGCTGCGCCGCACCGCGCAGGGCCGGCTGTCCGAGATGTTCGGCGCAGCGCACGCTGCCAGTCGACGAGCTGCTGCGGCGGCTTGATCTCTACACCCTTGCCGGTCAAGATCGGTCGAGGTGCAGGATGCCGACACCAGGCCGCGCTTGACGCCTATGCGGCAGGCGTGAACGCCTGGCTGACCGAGGTCAACAAGGGCGCGCTGGGGCGTGGCGCGCCGGAATTCTTCCTGTTTTCGAACCGCGATCGCGCCATGGCAGCCGGCCGATTCCATCGCGATCGTCAAACTGATGGCGCTGCAACTGTCAGGCCATCTGGCCGACGAGGTGCTCTGTGCCCGAACCTCGCTGATGCTGCCCGAGGAGCGGGTGCGCGATATCCTGCCCGACGTGCCGGGCGAAGGCATTGCCGCCCTGCCGGAATATGCGGCACTTTTCCCGGACGCTGCCGCGCTATGCCGAGGGCAGCGCCCCGCCCGAGGATCCGCTGTCGCCGGTTCAGGCCGCGCGGTCTGGCCGGGCGCCTCGAATGCCTGGGCCGCTGCGCCGTCGCGCTCTGCCGCCGGTCGACGCTTCTGGCCAATGATCCGCATCTGGGCTTCTCCGCGCCGGCGATCTGGTATCTGGCGCGGCTGGAGCTGTCGACCGGCGGCGTGATCGGCGGCACGATCCCGGGGGTGCCGGTGATCATGCTGGGGCGCAGCGAGGAGCTCGGCTGGGCGCTGACGTCCAGCTATATGGACGATCAGGATGTCTTCATCGAAAAGCTGAACCCGGACAATCCGACGAAGTGCTGACGCCGGACGGCTTCAAGCCGATGCAGACCCGGCCCTCGATCATCGAGATCAAGGATGCGCAGCCGGTCACGATCACCCTGCACTGGACCGAAAACGGACCGATCCTGCCCGGGTCGCGATTTCGATCTTGGCACGATCACCCCGCCCGGTCATGTCACCAGCCTTGGCTGGACGGTGCTGACCGGCCGCGACACGACGCTTTCGGCGGCAATGGGCCTGATGCGGGCACGAAGCGTTGCCGAAGGCATTGCGGCGGGCGAAGGCTTTGTCGCGCCGACCCAGAACCTGACGCTGGTCGACTTGAAAACCGTTGCGATGAAGACGATCGGCGCGATGCCCCGGCGATCGGCGCGGCACCAAAGCCAGGGCCGCATGCCCTCGCCCGGCTGGCTGCCGGAAAACCGCTGGCAGGGCCGGATGACCTATGCGGCGAACCCCGAATTCGTCGATCCCGAGGGCGGCATTCTGGGCAATACCAACAACAAGATGATCGACCGGCCGTTCCCGTTCCATGTCAGCTTCCGCTGGGGCGACACGCAGCGGATCCAGCGCTGGCGGCGGCTGATGCAGAACCGCGAGGTGCATACCCGCGAAAGCTTCATCGAGGCGCAGCTGGACACCGTCAGCTTCACCGCGCGCGCGCTGTTGCCGCTGATCGCGGCAGATCTGTGGTTCACCGGCGAGGCCGCGCCCGAAGGCACGCCCGAACGTCAGCGCCAGCGCGCGCTTGCGCTGCTTGGCCGACTGGAACGGCGAGATGAACGAGCATCTGCCGGAACCGCTGATCTATGCCGCCTGGACGCGCGCATTGCAGGACCGGCTGATCCGCGACGAACTTGGGCCGCTGTCGCGCAAATACACCCATGTCGAACCGCTGTTCATCGAGCGCGTGTTCCGCGACGTCGATGGTGCCTCGGTCTGGTGCGACGTGTTCCAGTCGGCCCCGGTCGAGACCTGCACCGACATCTCGCGGCTGGCGCTGGACGACGCGCTGCTCTGGATCGGCGAGCCCTACGGCACCAGCGCTGGAATCGCTGCGCTGGGGCGATGCGCATGAAGCGACGCATGACCATCAGGTCCTGGGCGAGACCCCGGTGCTGAAATGGTTCGTCAACATCCGGCAATCGACCTCGGGCGGCGACCACACGCTGCTGCGGGGCCTGACCTCGGGTCGCGATCCGATCCCGTTTCAGAACGTCCATGGTGCCGGGCTATCGCGGGGTCTATGATTTTGCCGATCCCGACAGTTCGGTCTTTGTCACCTCGACCGGGCAGTCGGGGCATTTCCTGTCGCGGCACTACGATGATCTGGGCGAGCTGTGGCGGCGCGGCGAATATATCCCGATGTCGCTCGACCCGGACCTCGCCCGCGCCGGCGCGGTCGGCATCACCCGGCTGGAGCCCGGAGGACAGGACTACGGGCTGTCGACGTTTCGGGATCCCAAATCACCTAACTTCTGATTCAAGGTTGCACACAGACGGAGAGCAGCCTTGACCCTGAAGTCGTCCTAACCAGAGTCGCGCAACTTCGGGCAATTGTCAGAGCGCGTCAGCTGCTCGTCGGCGATAGACAACGCGATCCAGGTCAAACCGGCGCGTGACGCCGCGCCTGTTCTTGGCAGGCGGTCCGTCTGGATCGTCCGCACGGCGCGCAGTGGCGCGAATTGCCGTGGTGCACGTTCGAGAAATGGAATTCTGTATTCAAGCGTGTTCCGCAGATGCCGGTCAATGCGGATGCTTTCTATAATATGTTCAAGGCGTTAGCGTTCAGACGCCGACCTCGAATACGCGATGATGTGACGGATCGCATCGTCAAGACGGCTCACCGCTCGTGATCAGGGCGCAGAACGGGGGACTTCTGCCAGGCCATTGACCGCGTCGCCGCGGCGGCATAACGACGAAGATACTGGCCCTGACGGATGCGCTCGGCAACCTCGTCGATTTCTGCCTGATGCCCGGCGAGGCCCAGCGATCGGTGCGAAATCGATCCGTTGATCCGTGGCTTGTCCGCCGGGCATCTGCTGGCGGACAGGGCTTTCGATCGCCAGGATTCGGTTGCGCCATCGACCTGCTCGGCACGACGGCATCATGTCCGGTCATACCGCCGAAATCCAACAGGACGTTGCCCTGCAGAGTTCGACAACGCCAGACCTACAACATGGCGCCACCTGATCGAAAACTACTTTGGTAATGCTGCAACGGATGAGCAGAGTTCGCGATAGCCATGCGCTTCCTGGCAAAACTGCGATCCAGAGTTTCAAAGCCTCGATCATGCTCAATCGCCGCAATCCGCTCATTCACATAAGGTGAAGCGTCAACAGCGCCCTAGTCTTGCCCTTTAAGATCGCGAAACGCTTTTTCCTGCCTCTCGGTCCAGCGCACGTGCAGCCGGTGGCCGGCCTTGGTGTCTTTTTCGCTCTCGACGACACCGGCCTGAAACAGCCAGGCGCGCTTGCGACCTTCCGAGAACGGCAGGGTCAGTGCGGTCTGATGGCGATTTTCCGATAGTCCCTCGGAAACCGCGTCCAGCAGCGCCTCCAGCCCTTCACCGGTCAGCGCAGAGACGGCAAAGATGCCCTCGGTCCGTTCGGCCTGAACCCGCAGCGCGGCGCGCTCTTCAGGTGGAAGATTGTCGATCTTGTTCCAGACCTCCAGCAGCGGCGCTTCCTCGGCGACGCCAAGATCCTTCAGGATCGTCGTGACATCCTCGGCCTGTTCGGCGCTTTGCGGGTGGCTGATGTCGCGGACATGCAGGATCAGATCGGCGGCCAGCACCTCTTCCAGCGTCGCGCGGAAGGCCGCGACCAGTTGCGGCGGCAGGTCCGAGATGAAGCCCACCGTGTCCGACAGGATCACCTTCTGCGCCCGACGGGCAGCGCGATCGCGCGCATCGTCGGGTCGAGCGTCGCGAACAGCATGTCCTTGGCCAGCACGCTCGGCCCCGGTCAGCCGGTTGAACAGCGTCGATTTGCCGGCGTTGGTATAGCCCACCAGCGCCACGATCGGAAACGGCACCTTGGCGCGCGCGCGCGGTGCAGTTCGCGGGTTTTCACGACCTTGGCCAGTTGCCGCTTGATCCGGGTGATCGCGTCGTCGATGGCGCGGCGGTCGGCCTCGATCTGGGTCTCGCCGGGGCCGCCGACAAAGCCCAGTCCGCCGCGCTGGCGTTCGAGGTGGGTCCAGGCCCGCACCAGCCGGGTGCGCTGATAGCTGAGCGCTGCCAGTTCGACCTGCAACACGCCTTCGCGGGTGCGCGGCGCGGTCGGCGAAGATCTCGAGGATCAGGCCGGTGCGATCCAGCAGCTTGACGCCCCATTTCTTTTCCAGATTGCGCTGCTGCACGGGCGTGACGGGGCCGTCGACCAGCACCAGGCCGATCTCCTGCATCCTCGAACACTCGTCCCAGTTCTGCCAGCTTGCCCGATGCCGAACAGCATGCCCGGCTGCGGTTTCGGCAGGCGCACGACATCAGAGCCGACGACCTCCAGGTCCGGCAGGGCAGCGGCCAGCGACACGCCTCTTCCAGCGCCGGGCCGGGGTCGCGGCGGTCGCGGTCGGTCTGGATATCGGGATGCAGGACCCAGCGCGCGCATGATGCGCGCGTCATGCTCCATCACGAGGCTATCTTCACCGTCGTAAAGGCTGATCGGCTGCGACGGCATGATCGTTGAAATCGCGTGCTTGTAGACCAGCTGCGACTGGCCGTCGCGGCGCAAAAGCACGCAGAAATTGTCGAACCAGGTGATGACGCCCTGCAGCTTGACGCCATTGATCAGGAAAATCGTGACCGGAACCTTGGTCTTGCGGACATGGTTGAGAAATGCGTCCTGCAAATTCTGTTTATCGCCAGCCATAGCTTTTCGCCCTTGTTCTTGCGCGGTTTTGTTGCGTTCTGCCCCTCGGCGGCAGGCCGTTGAAATATATCCTTCAAGTATGTCGTGCCTGTTCACGAGATTCCAGCCCAAAAAACAGGACTTTAACGCCGGATTGGCAGAGCCCCGCCTAGCGGCGCCAGAATTCGGGGTTGAGAAGTGCGATGAGCGCAAGTGTCTCAAGCCGGCCGACCACCATCGCGAAGGCCGCGATCAGCTTGGCCCCGTCGTGCAGGCTGGCATAGGTCAGGTCACTCTCGCTTACCACCGCCAGGATCGGGCCGGTGGTCGAGAGGGTTGCCACCGCCACCGTTGTCGCCATCTCGAACGTCAGCCCGAAGGCCGAGAGCGCAAGTGTGATCGCGGCAATCGAGATGCCAAAGAGCATGAAGAAAATCCAGGCGACATAGGCGCCCTGCCGCCGCAACCGCCGCGCGGTGCCACCCGAGCCGCCGACAGAGTTCGGATGCACCAGCTTGTCCATTTCCCGCGCGCCGTGCCTGTAAAGCGCATAGACCCGCAGCAATTTCACACCGCCCGCCGTTGTCGCCACGCCGCCGCCCACCAGCGACAGCCCCATCAGGATCAGGCCGGGTGTGCCAAGACCTGACCAGCTTTGCGCGTCGGCCCAGGCGGTCGACACGAAACCGGTTGTCGTCAGGAACGACATCACCGTGAAGATCGCACCCCAAAGCGCCTGGCTGGCTGCCGGAATATCGCCCATCTCGTCGATCTCGAAGGCCCCGAACCAGTGCCGCAGGAACAACAGCGCCGGAACCGCGGCGACCAGTGCCAGCCCCATGCGGAACTCTGGATCGCGCGACAATCGCTTCAGCCCGGTGCCGGGCAGATCGACCGAAAAACTGGCCCGCGACAGCGCGAAGACAAGAAAGAGGCAGATCAACGCCTCACCGGCGATGCCGGCGCCGGCGCTGTCGAACCCGGCAAGCGGCGTGATGCCGCTGGTCGAAAGCGTCGACATGGCGTGGCAGAGTGCTGCCAGCGGGGTCGATCCCGCGATCAGCAGCGCGATCCACAGCACCACGGTCAGACCGGCATAGATCGGAAACAGACGCGCCGCGTATCGTTGCAGCCGCAACGCGCTGTCGAGCGACCAGGTTTCATCGGCCGCATGCACCGCTCCGCGGCCCGCCTCGTGCGGCGACAGCACCTCGTATCCGCCGAGATTCATCGGCGCGAGAATTGCGACGGCGGTAATCCAGACGAACAGGCCGCCCATCCAGCCGACCTGCGCCCGCCACAGATGCACCGAGCTTGGCAGGCGGTCGGCATCGAACAGCGTCGCACCGGTGGTGGTCAGGCTCGAGACCATTTCGAACCAGGCATTGAGGTAAGTCGTATCGCGCACCGCCTCGACCACCGGAACCGCCAGCATCAGCGGCAGAAGGGTGAAGGTGCCGACCAGCGCCAGAAGGTGGCTGCGGGCCTGATTGCGGATCACCGTGTTGGCCGTGGCAAGGCCGATCATCGCCGTGAGCATCAGAAAAAGCGTGCCCGACAGCGCAAAGGCCCGCATCACCGGCCAGTCGCCGATTGCCGCGGCATGGGCGGCGGGTAGAGCCATGGCTGCCGCCCCGATCCCCATCAGGATCACCATGAATGGCAGATGGAGGATGCGGTCGAGCATCAGAAGAAGTCGATCGAGACCTGCAACAGCCGCTCGACCTCCGGCACGTCAGCGGCCATCGAGAAGATCGCAATGATGTCGCCTTCCTCGATCCGGGTGCTGCCGGTGGGTTTCACCACCTTGTCGCCCTTCATCACCGCACCGACCAGCACGCCTTCGGGAAAGTCGATATCGCGGATCTGCTGGCCGGTGATCGGCGAGGTCGACAGAACCTGCGCCTCGATCACCTCGGCCTCGGCGTCGCCGATCGAATAGACGCCGCGCACCCGGCCATGGCGGATATGGCGCAGGATCGAGGACACGGTGGTCGCGCGCGGGTTGATATACGCGTCGATGTCGAGATCTCCATCAGATCGGCACCAGCGTCGGATCATTGACCAGACAGATCGCCATTTCGCAGCCCATCGACTTGGCGCGGACGGCGGCCAGAAGGTTGGTCTTGTCGTCGTCGGTCACCGCAAGAATCGCATCGGCGCGGTCGACCCCCGCCTCGGTCAACAACTCCATCGACAAACCGTCGCCGTTCAGAACGATGGTGCGTTCCAGCGCATCGGCTGCCTTTTCAGCGACGATCCGGTCGCGCTCGATCACCTTGGCGCGGACCCGGTCGGTGCGTTTTTCCAGCGCCCGGGCCACGGCAAGGCCGACATTGCCGCCACCGACAATGACCACGCGCTCTTTCTTCTTGGTGGATTTGCCGAAAATCTCCAGCGTCCGGTTCAGGTCCTCGGAATCGCAGAAAACATAGACCTGATCGTCCGGGAACAGCTGGTCACCGGCATCGGGCACGAAAAGCCGCCCCTCTCGGCGGACACCGACGACGATCGCCCGCAAGGTCGAGAACAGATCGGTCAACTGGCGAAGCGGCGTGTTGAGCACCGGGCAGTCTTCGTCCAGCGCGATGCCGAGCAGCTGCGCCTGGCCGCCCATGAAGCCTTCGGTGTCAAAGGCCGATGGGGCGGCAAGGCGGCGCAACGCGGCCTCGGCCACTTCGCGTTCGGGGCTGATAACGACATCGATCGGCACATGATCGCGGCGGTAAAGATCGGAATAGATCGCGGTCGTGATAGCTTTGCGCCCGCAGCCGCGCGATCTTGCGCGGGACTGAGAAGACCGAATGCGCGACCTGACAGGTGACCATGTTCACCTCGTCCGAATAGGTCGCGGCGATAATCATGTCCGCATCGCGCGCGCCGGCCCGTTCCAGCACATCCGGATAGCTGGCGAACCCGGCGATGCCCTGCACATCCAGCGTATCGGTTGCGCGGCGCACAAGATCGGGGTTGTTGTCGACCACGGTCACGTCGTTCTTCTCACCCGACAGATGCCGGGCGATCTGCCAGCCGACCTGACCTGCGCCGCAGATGATGACCTTCATCGCGGAGTTCCTTTGCGAAAACCGGACCTATCGCATGGCAGAAGCCGGATCAGGCGTCAATCTTCCGCCTCATCGACATAGGCCATCCTGCCCCCGGCCTTGGTGGTCGTCACGACGCCAAGCGATTTCAGTTTGCGGTGCAACGCGGTGCGTTCCATGCCGACGAATGTCGCGGTGCGGCTGATATTGCCGCCGAACCGGTTGATCTGGGTCAGCAGGTATTCACGCTCGAACAACTCGCGGGCTTCGCGCAGCGGCAGGGTGGCAAGGCTGCCCGACAGCACGACGCGGCCGTTCTTCGTCCGCCTCCTGTTCGCCCGAGGGCAGTTCGGCGGCGGTGATCGGGCCGGCTGTATCGCCAAGGATCAGCACCCGTTCGATGACGTTCTTCAACTGCCGCACATTGCCGGGCCAGAGCATCGTCTGCAGCAGGGCGATCGCATCGTCAGAAAGCTGGCGCAGCGGCAAGCCCTGGGTCTTGTTGAAGCTGGCGATGAAATGGTCTGCCAGTTCGGGAATATCCTCGCGCCGTTCTTCCAGCGAGGGCACCGAAATCGGCACGACATTCAGCCGGTGGAACAGCTCTTGCCGGAAGGTTCCCGCCTCGATCTCGGCCTCCAGATCGCGGTTGGTGCTGGAAATCACCCGGATATCGACCCGGACATTCGCCGAACCGCCAACCCGCTGGAACTGCTGATCGACCAGCACGCGCAGGATCTTGGACTGGGTGCCAAGCGGCATGTCGGCAACCTCGTCGAAATAGACGACGCCGCCATTGGCCTGTTCCAGAAGGCCAGGCTCGACGCCGCGCTCGGCACTTTCGCGGCCAAACAGCACCTCTTCCATCCGGTCGGGCTCGATCGAGGCGGAACTGACGCTGACGAACGGCGCGCCAGACCGGTTGGAATTGGCGTGGATATAGCGCGCAGCGACCTCTTTGCCTGACCCGGCGGGGCCGGTCAGCATCACCCGACCATTGGACTTTGTGACCTTGTCCAACTGTGATTTCAATGTCTTGAAAGCCGAACTTGATCCGATCATCTCGGCCGAGGTCACATCCTTGCGGCGCAGGTCAAGGTTTTCGCGGCGCAGGCGCGACGTTTCCATCGCGCGGCGGATCACCACCATCAGCTGGTCGATGTTGAACGGCTTTTCGATGAAGTCATAGGCGCCCTGCTTGATCGCGGCGACCGCGATCTCGATATTGCCATGGCCCGAAATGATGACAATCGGGATTTCCGGATTATCGCGCTTGACGGTTTTCAGGATGTCGATCCCGTCCATCTGGCTGTCCTTCAGCCAGATATCGAGGATCATCAGCGCCGGCGGTTCCTTGGTCACTTCCGCCATGCAGGCGTCGGAATTGGCGGCAAGGCGCGTGGTATAGCCTTCGTCCTTGAGGATATCCGAGACAAGTTCGCGGATATCGCGTTCGTCGTCCACGATCAGAATATCACCCATCACTGCACATCCTTATTTTGCTCCTTCTTGTTCACGGGTCGGTTCGGCCAGCATGGCCTTGCCGAGCGGCAGGCTGATCTCGGCCCTGGCGCCCCGGTGATCTGACTTGTCGTCAAACGGTTCGGCATCGATGAGGATCAGGCTGCCGCCATGCTCCTCGATGATTTTCTTGACGATCGGCAGGCCAAGTCCGGTGCCCTTTTCGCGCGTCGTCACGTAAGGCTCGAACAGCCGCGCGCGGTCTTCCGGCAGGCCGATGCCGTTGTCGGATATCGTAATCAGGACATCATCCTGACCGGCCTGCATCGTGATGCGAATCTCTGGTCGGTGGTCTGCCGGTGCACCGCTTTCCTGATAGGTTTCAATCGCTTCTCCGGCGTTCTTGATCAGGTTGGTCAGGGCCTGCCCGATCATCGTCGCGTCCAGTTCGGCGGGCACCGGTGTGTCGGGAAGGCTGGCGACCAGCTTGACCTCGGGCATCGCGCTTTCTTGCAGCATCACGGCGTCTTTGACCAGTTTGGCCAGGTCGACCGCGCGCCGTTCGGGTTCCGGCATTCGGGCGAATTTAGAAAACTCATCGACGATGCGGCGCAGATCGCCGGTCTGCCGGATGATGACATCGGTATATTGCGTCAGCTCATCGCCAAGATCGCCGACCACCGGCAGGAATTTGCGTTTCAAGCGCTCGGCGGAAAGCTGGATCGGGGTCAGCGGGTTCTTGATCTCATGCGCAATGCGGCGCGCGACATCGCCCCACGCCGCCATGCGTTGGGCCGAGACCAGATCGGTCACGTCATCGAAGGCGACCACATAGCCTTCCAGTGCGCCATCGGCATTGCGCCGCGTGGCCATCCGGACCAGCAGGTTTTCCAGATTGCCGCGGCGACCGACCTGGATCTCTTCTTGTGCCACTTCGGCGCCACTGGCGCGCAAGCGGTTGAACAGAGGCCCGAATTCCGGGACTGAGAAAGAGATATTGGTCGATTGCCCCGCCTCTTCGGGCAGTTCCAGCAGCCGTTCAGCAGAGCGGTTCACGAAATCGACGCGGCCGTTTTCATCCAGACCGACCACGCCGGCCGTCACCGACGACAAGACCGAGTCGAACAGCCGGCGGCGTTCCTCGATCTGGCGGTTGTTTTCCAAAAGCGTGTCGCGCTGGCCCTTGAGCTGCCGCGTCATCTGGTTGAAGATCCGGCCCAGCATCGCAATCTCGTCGTCGCCCTCTTCCTCGACGACCTGCACATCCAGATCGCCCGCGCCGACCCGCTGCGCCGCCCCTGTCAGCCGCCCGACGGGCCGCGACAGGCGCTCGGCGAACCAGAGGCCAAACCAGATGGCGGCGAGGATCAGGATCAGCGCGAAACCGAGGTACAGCAGGCCAAATTCAAACAGCAGCCGGCCACGCTCGCTTTCCAACTGGTTGTAAAGCCGCACGGTTTCCTGGGTTTCGTCAAGCAGGCTCAGGATCTCGCCATCGACATCGCGGCTGACGTAAAGATACCGGTCGACGAAAGCATCAAGCGCCACGAGCGCGCGGAATTCGTTGATCGACCAGTCCTGAATGACGACCGTGTCGCCATCCCGGGCGCTTTCAAGATCGGACGCTGATGGGCGTTCGTAATCGAAAAGGTACGACCGCTCGCCACGCGCGCGAATTTCTCCTGCTCCGTCAATGACATAAGCCTCTCGCAGGCCGCGCTGGATCTGGGTTTGGCCCTGCGTCAGCATCTGCCGGACATCGCCGTCAGAAGCAAAAAACCTTTCGCGGCGGTTGGCATTCAGAAAGGCCGCCAGGGCATTGGCATCTTGCGTCAGGTCACGGCGGTGCTCTTCCTGATAAGCCTCTGCCGCGGCCAGCGAATTGCCGACGACGGCGCGGACCCGGTCGGAAAACCAGCCCTCGATGCCGATATTCACGGTAAGCGCTGCGAAGACGGCGACCAGAACAGTTGGAATCAGCGCGATCAGGGCGAAGACGCCGGTCAGGCGCAGGTGCAGCCGCGATCCTGCCGATTTGGCGCGGCGCGCGGCGACCATCTGCATGACGCGTTGCAGGACAAGAGCCGCGACGACAAGCACGTAGACAAGATCGGCCAGAAGGACGAGCCGCAGACCGGGCGCAGTTGCCCCCTGTTCGAACGGGCCGAGCACGAGGAAGGTCAGCAACGCCAGCACCGGCCCAAGTACCACCAGCCCGAAGGTGCTGATGGTCTGAAACCGTTTTTGCCGTCTTAGCCTACTAAGACGTTCCCAGCTTGGTGTTCGGACATGAGCCCGCACCTCTGCCACCTCATCAAAACGCCGCTGTCGCGGCAACCGCCGTGGTGGTCTTTGTCGGCTGACGCCGATCTGCCACTCTTCTGTGGCGCTTTTACATCAACTTCCGGCGGCGTGTCACGCTAATATCCAGATCCGTGATCTTTTTGCGCAGCGTATTCCGGTTGATCCCCAGAAGTTCCGCACATTTTGCCTGATTTCCGCCGGTTGCGTCGAGTGCGATCTCGATCAGCGGCGCCTCGACCTCTCGCAGAATGCGCTGATAGAGGCCGGGCGGCGGCAGGGTTCCGCCGTGCAAATCGAAATACCTGCGCAGATGCTTGCCGATTGACGCGGCCAGCTTGTCGCCATCGCCGCTTTGCAAAGGCTCCATCGCAGGCTGGTTGGCCAGGACGGTTTCGACTTCCGCCCGGGTGATGGCCTCTTCCGACGAGGTCACGGCAAGCCGGCGGATGGTGTTTTCAAGCTGCCGGACATTGCCCGGGCCAGGAATAGGCGCGGATCAGGTCCAGCGCTTCCTTGCCGAAGCGGCGCAGCGGCAGGCCGTCGCGTTCGGCGCGGGCGAAGAAATGGTCGGCCAGACAGCGGGATATCATCGACGCGTTCGCGCAAGGACGGCACGGTGATGGTGACGCCACCGATGCGGTAGTAGAGGTCCTGCCGGAACCCGCCCTCTTCCATCTTGCGCGCCAGATCGGCCTGACTGCTGGCCATGACACGGGGCGCGTTGTCGGTGAAACTGTCGAGCATCCGCACGATCCGGGCCTGCGCCTCTTCGCCCAGATCGCCGATTTCGTCGAACAGGATCGAGCCGCCCTTGGCGCGCGCCAGCATCGGTGGCGGGCCCTTCCATCGTCCCCAGATCGGCGCTGGTGGCGGTCACGAAGGGCAGCGTGCGGCGGTCGGAGAAATCGTGGATCGCGCGGGCGATCAGCGATTTGCCGGTGCCCGATTTCGCCGGTGATCAGCACCGGTAGGTCGGTGTTCATCACCCGCGCGACCAGCCGGTAAAGCGCCTGCATCGCCGCAGTGCGTCCGACCAGCGGCAGGTCGTCGCCCTGCCGCCTGCCCCGGTTCCCGCGTGTGCCGGCGCGCGGCGCTTGACCTCTAACGCGCGGGCGGATCGTTTCATCAGGTCCGGCAGGTCGAAGGGTTTCGGCAGATAGTCGAAGGCTTCGGCCTCGGCCGCCTGAATCGCCGTCACGATATTGTTCTGCGCCGAGATGATGATGACCGGCAGGCCGGGGCGTTGCTTGCTGATCTTTGGCAGCGCCTCGAGCCCATTGCCATCGGGCATCATCACGTCCGAGATCACCAGATCACCCTTGCCCTCTTCGATCCAGCGCATCAGCGTGACCAGCGACGAGGTGGCGTGGACTTTGCAGCCCGCGCGGGTCAGGGCCTGGGTCAGGACCGTTCGGATCGTGCGGTCGTCGTCAGCGACAAGAACTGTGCCGTCCATCAGGGTTCCTCCGTCAATTTCGGGGCATGGTTCATTCTTCGCGCCCTTTGGGGCGACTGGCAAAGAAATACGGAATGTGGTGCGGCCGGGAACGACTTCGACCGTGATCCAGCCGTCATGGTCGCGAAATGATCTTCGAAACCAGCGCCAGCCCCAGCCCGGTGCCGTTCTCGCGGCCCGACACGAACGGCTCGAACACTTCGCGCGGCAATCTCTGGCGGCAGGCCGGGACCGTCATCGATGATCTCGACCTGCAAGCGGCAGCGGCTGCCCGAGCCGTCCTTGCGGCGCAGGCGCAGCGACAGGTCGTAGAAGGTGCGCAACCTGATCGTGCCGCCGCTCGTGCCGGCGGCTTCGGCCGCGTTCTTCAAGCAGGTTCAGGAAGACCTGCAGCATCTGGTCGCCATCGACATAGGTGGAGGGCAGCGAGGGGTCGTAATCTTCCTCGATGGTCATATGGGCGGCAAAACCGACGCAGGCCGATTTGCGCGGCGCGGTCCAGAAGGTCGTGGATATTGACCGCGCGCTTGACGGGGGGCGGATATTGCCGAACTGCTCGACCTGCTCCAGCAGCTTCACGATGCGGCGCGACTTTCGGCGACGATCAGATCGGTCAGTTCCTGATCCTCCATCGACAGGTTCATCGACAGAAGCTGCGCCGCCCCGGTGATGCCGGCCAGCGGGTTCTTGATCTCATGGGCCAGCATCTCGGCCATGCCGATCGCCGATTTGGCCGCGGATTTGACCGACATGCGAGCGGCCCATCCGGTCGGCAAGCTTGCGCGGTCTCCATCAGCAACAGCACGTAGCCCGGGTGTGCCGCATCAGCGGCGCGATCTGCATGTTGCACTTGACGGGCGCGGTGTTGCCGCTGCCGACACATCGACGTTGTTGATGAACAGCGACCGATTGTCGTTGCGCACCCGCTCGAACTGCGCCTTCCAGCGGCGCGTCGATGGCAGAGCTTGTCAAAGACCGGCGCGCCCGTCAGGTGCTTGGCGCGAGGTATTCAGGAACTGCTCGGCGGCCGGATTGATGTCGGCGATGCCGTCATCCTCGGCCAGCAGGAAGGCCGGCACCGGCAACGAGGCCCAGACCTGATCGGTCATCGGTCATGCAGCATGCTCCAGTCGCGTGCCAAGCGCCTCGGGCAAAAGCGGCGTGACCTTTGCCGGCTCGGTGTTCGGTCAGGATGGCCGCGGCGCAGCGCGCGCGGGCGTGCCGCGCCGGTCCATATACCAGCCCAGATGCTTGCGCGCGACACGTGCGCCAAGCACCCGGCCGTAAAATGACAGCATGTCGCGCGTAATGCTCGGCGACCATATCGGCCAGCGCGCTCGCCGGTGGGATCGCTGGTGCGGGCGCACCGTACAGGTTCGCGGCGATTTCCGCCAGCAGCCACGGCTGCGCCCTGAATGCCGCGCCCGACCATGACGCCATCGGCGCCCGAAGCGGCCAGCGCGCGCGCGCGCGGTCTGGGGTCCGGTGATATCGCCATTGGCAATCACCGGGATGTTGACGGCGCTTCACGCGGCCGAATCGCGGTCCAATCGGCGCGGCCCTTGTAGAACTGGCAACGGGTGCGGCCGTGGATCGTGATCATGCGGATGCCCGCCGCTTCGGCGCGGCGCGCCAGGTCGGCGCATTCAGCAAAGCATCGTCCCAGCCAAGCCGGATCTTCAGCGTGACCGGCACCTTGACGGCAGCCACCACCGCCTCGATCAGCGTCAGCGCGTGATCGAGATCCTTGCATCAGCGCCGAGCCGGAATAGCCGCTCGTGACCTTCTTGGCGGGGCAGCCCATGTTGATGTCGATGATCCTGGCGCCGTTGGCCTCGACCAGCCGCGCGGCTTCGGCCATCCAGTGCGCCTCGCGTCCGGCCAGTTGCACGGCGGTGTTCTCCACCGCCAGCCCCAGTTCCGCCTTTTCGCGGGTGCCGGGGCGGGCCTGCACCATTTCCTGACTGGCCACCATTTCGCTGACCACCAGCCCCGCGCCAAAGCGCTGCGACGAGTTTGCGGAACGGAAGATCGGTGATGCCGGCCATCGGTGCCAGAAGCACCGGCGGCGTGACGCCGAGACCTGCCAACCAAATGGGCACCCGCTTTTTCCTTAATACTTCTGCAATCGGCCCCCTGCTAAGCCTTGCTGATGGGAAATGCAATTTGTTGTGATCATAAATGAGGCAGAAAATTTGATTTGCTTAATTGATAGGCGGAAACCCTCGCCCATTGTCAGCAATCCCGCGCGGGCCTAGACAGGGACAGGGAAGATGAGTGGGTTATGAAGGCTGCTGCTATCATTGTCGCCGCCGGTCGCGGTACGCGGGCCGGTGAAGGCTTGCCCAAGCAATGGCGAAGCCTGCAAGGTCGGTCGCTTGTCGCCTGGTCGCTGGAGGCGTTTCGCAGCCATCCGGGGATTTCGACCTGCATTCTGGTGCTGCACCCCGACGATATGGGCATGGCGCCGGGCTATGAGGCGCATGGCGACGTGGCCGTCGTGGCCGGCGGTGCGACGCGCGATGCCTCGGTTCTGGCGGGGCTGCAGGCGGCTCGAGGGTACAGGCATAAGCCATGTGCTGATCCACGATGCCGCCCGGCCGCTGGTCAGCGCGCAGGTGATCGAGCGGGTTCTGACAGCATTGCGGCACTCAGACGGGGCGGCCCCGGCGCTGGCGGTGATCGACGCGCTCTGGCGCGGCAGTGACGGGCGGGTCACCGGGACCGAGGATAGGGCCGGGCTGTATCGGGCGCAGACGCCGCAAGGGTTTGCGCTGGGCGCCATTCTGGCGGCGCATCGCGCGCACCCCGGCGGAGCTGCGGATGATGTCGAAGTGGCGCGGGCAGCGGGGATTGACGTGGCCATAGTGGAGGGCGAGGAACGCAATCTGAAGATCACCACGGCGGAGGATTTTGACCGCGCCGAGCAGTTCTTGAAGGGCGAGATGGACATACGGACAGGAAACGGCTTTGACGTGCATCGGTTCGCGCCGGGCAATCATGTGGTTCTTTGTGGGCTGAAACTGCCACACAGCAAGGGGCTGGAAGGGCATTCGGACGCCGATGTCGGTATGCACGCGCTGACCGACGCGATTTATGGCGCGCTGGCGGATGGCGATATCGGCCGGCATTTCCCGCCAAGCGATCCCGCAGTGGAAGGGTGCCGCCAGCTCGATCTTTCTGGAACATGCGGTCGGGCGGGCCGCCGATCGCGGGCTTTCGCATCACCCATGCCGATGTCACGCTGATCTGCGAAGCGCCGAAGATCGCGCCGCATGCGCTGGATATGGCCGAGGAACTGGCCGCATATATGGGGATCGACGCGGACCGGGTGAGCGTGAAGGCGACGACATCCGAGCGGCTGGGCTTTACCGGGCGCGAGGAAGGCATCGCGGCGCTGGCCACGGTCACGCTGGTGCAGCCATGAGCCGGCTTTTCGCGACCTTCTTCTACGTCGGGTTGCTGCGCCCTGCCCCCGGCACCTGGGGATCGCTGGCGGCGATCCCGGTGGCCTGATCTTCTGCATGGGTTCGGGCGGCTTTCCAGCTGCTGCTGGTGGCGACGCTGGCGGTTTTCGCGCTGGGATGGTGGGCGACGGTCGAGGCGACGCGCGGCAAGGCGGATCACGATCCGTCCGAGATCGTGATCGACGAGGTCGTCGGCCAGTGGATCGCGCTCTGGCCGCTGTCGCTGGGTCTCGGGTGGATGGGCGTCGATCCTTGGGTGTTTCCCTGGCCCGGTTGGGTCGTCGGCATTCCTGCTGTTCCGGCTGTTCGACATCTGGAAACCGGGGCCGGTCGGCTGGGCGGATCGCAAGCCGCAATGCATTCGGCGTGATGATGGACGATGTGATCGCCGGTGCTATGGCGGCGGTTCTGGTCATCATCGCGGCGGCCCTGGGCCACTGAGCCGCGAGATCTGGGAGTATGTGGTTTGGATCACCTGACGGCGGTGCCCGGCTTCTGGATCTGGCGCGCGCGAAAGGCGTGATGCTGGCCACCGCCGAAAGCTGCACCGGCGGGCTGATCGCGGGCGCGCATGACCGATATCGCGGGATCGTCGGACGTGTTCGACCGCGGCTTCGTCACCTATTCCAACGCCGCCAAGATCGAGATGCTGGGCGTCCGGGCCGAAACGCTGCGAGGCGCATGGCGCGGTGTCCGAAGAGGTCGCCCGCGAAATGGCGGCAGGTGCGCTCGATCGATCCCGCGCGACGCTGGCGGTGTCGGTCACCGGCATCGCCGGTCCCGGCGGATCAGACCACAAGCCAGAGGGCCGCGTCTGTTTCGGGCTGGCGGCGCAAGGCAAGCGCGGTGCAGGAGCGAAACCGTCGACTTCGGCGCCCATCGGCCGCGCCGATGTGCGGCAGAGCGACCGTCGGCCACGCGCTGGCCCTTCTGATCACAGCCCTGTCCTGAATGCGCCCAAAAATCAGGCACTACTGCCCGATACCGCGCAATATCTTGCGTCGATCCGAGCGCTTGCCGCAAGATCAGACAACTGTAGCGCCGCTTGCCGCTTTTCCTTTGCACCGCCGCAACGGCTCTGAAGCCCCGAAACGGAAACGCGAAGGGGAGATTTAACATGGTTGGGGCGGATACCGCCTGGATCATCGTGGCGACGGCGCTGGTGCTGTTCATGACGCTGCCGGGGCTGGCGCTGTTCTACGGCGGGCTGGTGCGGGCGCGCAACGTGCTGAGCGTCTTCATGCATTGTTACGCCATCGCCTGCGTGATGAGCGTCGCCTGGCTCGCGCTTCGGCTACTCCATCGCCTTCGGCGACGGCGGCGCGGCTCTGGGGCGGGCTCGGCAAGATGTTCCTGCTCGGCGTCACCGCCGACAGCCTGACCGGCACCCTGCCCGAAGTGCTGTTCTTCGCCTTCCAGATGACCTTCGCGATCATCACCCCGGCGCTGATCGTCGGCGCCTATGTCGAACGCGATCACGCTTCGGCTTCGTGCTGCTGTTCTCGACGCTCTGGATGCTGCTCTGCTACGCGCCGGTGGTGCACTGGATCTGGGGCGGCGGGATGCTGGCCGATGGCGGGATCTTCGGCGAGACCGGAGCGCGCGACTTCGCCGGCGGCATCGTGGTGCATGAAACCGCGGGCCTCGCGGCGCTGGTCATCGCGGTGATGCTGGGCGCGCGGCGCGAACCGCACCAAGCCGCCGCACAATCCCGGCTACGTGATGATCGGCGCGGCGCATGCTCTGGGTCGGCTGGTTCGGCTTCAACGGCGGCTCGCAACTGGCCGCCGACGGCGGCGCCGCGATGGCGCTGACCGTCACCCATATCTCGGCCGCCACCGCTTCGCTGACATGGGCGCTGTGGGAGCGGATCAAATACGGCAAGGCCTCCCTCGTCGGCCTGGTGACGGGCACGATTGCCGGTCTGGCCTCGATCACCCCGGCCAGCGGCTTCGTCGGCCCGGTCGCGGCGCTGATCATCGGCGGTGTCGCGGGCATCCTGTGTCAGGAAGCGGTCGGACTGATCCGCAACAAGCTGAAGATCGACGATACGCTGGATGTCTTCGCGGTGCACGGCGTCGGCGGCATCTTCGGCACGATCATGATCGCGGTCTTCGGTGCAGGGCACCTGGGCCGCGCAGCTGGGCGCGCTGGCTGATTGTCGGGCGTGTTCACCGTGGTCGTGACGGTGCTGCTGGTCAAGCTCTGCGGCGCGATCGTCGGGTTCCGGGTTGACGTCGAGACCGAAACCGACGGTCTCGACCTGTCACTGCACGGCGAGCGCGCCTATGACCACGTGTCCTGACGCGCAAGCTCCCGCAACAGGGGGCCAAGCGTTTCAGCGTGGGCCGCTTGCCACAATGCCTGCGCGAAGTCCTCTCCTACAAGGCTGGCGGTCTTGTGGCGCAGCTTGGCCGCCCGCTGCTCCATCGTGATCGGCGCATCCAGATCATGCTGCAATTTAAGTCTCCTGCCGCCATGCAGGGTCAGCACCACGCGGGCCTGGGTTTCTGATACGCCCTCATCCCCCGTCACACTGACCCGGTCGCGCAGCGCGATCAGCGCGGGATCGGCAGCGGCGGCATCCGAGAAACTGGCGACAGCCCCGGTATCGATCCCCGACAGCGCCATCGCGGCCGTCAACCGGTAGCTGAACTTGGCCTCAAGCCCCGTCGATGGAGATGCGATATTGCAAACGCTCAGCCAACGCGGGTGGGTGTGAATGGCGACGGTCTCGATCTCATCAGGCGCGATCCCGCTGCCCGAGAGCGCCTCCAGCATGGCATGCAGGCCGTGACAGCAGGCGTGGAACTTGTGGCTGATGGTCTCGAAACACCAGTTGTCGCCCATCCCCTCGAAAGCAGAGGCATCGGCGATGCCATGATGCGTCGGACCAAAGCCCTGCGCGCCACCCAGACCATCCGCCGCCGAGGTCATCCCGAGCCCGGCCAGAAGCGTCGCCTCGACCCCGGTTTCGGCGGCCAGCCCGGCATTGTAGGGCTTGCCCATCGTGCCGAATTGCGACTTGAGGCCGGAAGCGCGGGTGGCCGCCAGCCCCAGCGCATGGCTGGCGGTATCCTGGCGCATCCCCAACAGACGGATCGCCGCAAGTGTCGCGCCAATCGCCCCGGCCGTCGCGGTCTGGTGAAAGCCGATCTGGTAATGCGGCCGCCCCAGCCAGAGGCCGAACCGGATCGAGCCCTCGGCGCCGATCAGCGCGGCCTCCAGCAGCGCCTGCATCCCGGTCCCGTCACGCTCGGCCAGCGCCAGCGCCGCCGGGATCACCGCGACGCTCGGATGCCCGATATGGCCGAAATGGGTGTCGTCATAATCCAGCGCGTGGCTGGTGGCACCGTTGACAAGTGCCGCCTTGCGAACAGGATGCCCGGCCGCCGCCGATCAGCGTCGCCTGCCCCGCCGCCGCCTCTGCCACGGCCTTGCCGCGCAGGATCTTGGCAACCGGCTCTCCCGCCCCGGCACTCCCGCAGGCGGCCCAGTCGAACAGCGACAGACGCATCATTGCAAGCGCCTCCGAGCCCGGCCTGGCCTTGATTGCAAAATCCGCCAAAGTCTCGGTCACGGTCTTCATTGGCACCCTTCATTGTCTCAAAAATATCTTCGCCGAAGGCCAGAAAGTCTTGCCCGGCCTCATCCGTAAAGCGCGTTCGCCCGCGACTCGAACGCCCGCACGATCCGCTGCATCGCCTCGTTGAACACCACGCCGATGATCTTCTGCAGAATCGCGTTGCGAAACTCGAAATCGACGAAGAACTCCACCTCGCAGCCACCCTCGGCCTCGCGGAAGATCCAGTAGGATTTCAGGAACTTGAACGGTCCATCCAGATATTCGGTGTCGATCCGCCGCAGCTCGGGCCACAATGTCACCCGGCTGCCGAAGCGTTCCCGGAACACCTTGAACGAGATCACCAGATCGGCCTCCATCACCTGATGATCGCCGCGCTCCTCGTCGCGACCGGATCCGCGCCGCAGCACACCACGGCAGGAATTCGGGGTATTTCGCGACATCGGCCACCAGCGCGTACATCTGATCTGCCGTATAAGGCAGCAGCCTGGTTTCGGAATGTGTCGGCATATGGCGCTTTGCTCTGGCTATCTGGGGCGTCAGGTTTCATAGACTGGGGCGGGGAATGCAAGGGTCAGACATGCCGCACCGCGCTTACGTTATCGACGAGATGATCTCGGCCAAGTCCATCGCCGCGCGGATCGAGGCGCTGGCCGGCGAGATCACGGCCGCCTTCGCGGGCACCGAAAAGCTGATCGTCGTCGGGCTTTTGCGCGGCTCTTTCGTCTTCATCGCCGATCTCGTGCGCGAGCTGGACATGAATGTCGAAGTCGATTTCCTTGAGGCGTCTTCCTATGGCGAGGCGATGGAATCGAGCCGCGAAGTGCGCATTCTGAAGGATCTGCGCGGCGAGATCGGCGGCAAGGATGTGCTGGTGGTCGAGGATATCGTCGATACCGGGTTCACGCTGAAACACGTGGTCGGGCTGTTGCAGTCCCGCAATCCCCGGCGACTGGAAACCATCGCCCTTCTGGACAAGCCGTCGCGCCGCGAGGTGGACATCAAGGCCACATGGACCGGCTTCGAGATCCCGGACGAATTCGTCGTTGGCTACGGCATCGACTTTGCGCAGCGCAACCGCAACCTGCCCTATATCGGCAAGGTGCGCTTTACCGAACCGGCTGATGCCTGATGTTCAGTCCGCGCCATTTCCTGCGGATGGCGAGATGGGCGAAAAACCCGCCGTCAGAGGCGCGGGTTAAGCTGGTTTTCGCTATTCTGGGCCTTTGCCTGCTGCTTTTCGCGGTAGAGCGGGTCTTTGGCTGGTCCGACTGGCTGACCCTGCCCGACACATCGCGCGGCCGGATCAGATGACGCGCCCCTCCAGCCGGTCGGCGATGCTGGCCAAACCTTCGACCAGCAGCCGCCGAACGGCGCGGATGCGCGGCACATCGGCCAGGTCGAAATGGCTGACGACCCAGATATCGACCGCCATATCGGGCATGATGTTCGGGCGGCGTTCCAGCCGCGGATCGGTATCGCCCAGAATACAGGGCAAGATCGCCTGCCCCATCCCCGCGGCGGCCATTTCGCGCAAGGTCACAAAGCTGTCGCCGGCGCCGGTGATGGCGTCGGCGCTGGCAGTGTCGGCCAGCCAGCGTGCCACCATCGAGCGGGCCAAAGCTCCACTGAGCCCGATCCACTTGTCGCGGTCCGTGCCGGGTAGCGCATAGACGTCGAAGGCAAGCTTCGCCGCGACCTCGCCCGCCAGATCATCCGCCGGCTGCTGCGTCGGACGCACGGCGATATCGGCATGCAGACGCGACAGGTCGAGATGCGCGTTGGTCGAGAGAAGCTCGATCTTCAACTCGCCCTCTTGCCCCTGCCAGCGCGCCAGCATGCCCGGCAGGACCATCGTGCAAAGCGTGTCGGTCGAAGTGACCCGCACCACGCCGCGCAACGGCGCCTGCGCGCCCTGGATGATCCGGTCGACCGCCAGCACAGCGGTCTCGACCTCTCGTGCAGCATCAATCACGCGCACCCGATCATCCGAGATCGCGTAACCACGCGCCGATTTGTCGAACAGTTCGACCCCGTGACGCTGCTCAAAGGCGGCGATGCGGCGCAGGACGGTGGCGTGGTTGACCCCCAGAACACGCGAGGCGGCCGAAACCGATCCCTGTTCGGCCACCGCCAGAACATAGCGCAGATCGTCCCAGTTTTCCTTGCTGTGCATGAATAGACAGGCCCATTGCGAAAATTTTGACTACACATAGTTATTTTCACAGCTACCTTAGTGTCACGAAAATTGTTCCGAGTTGCAGGGAGATATCAGAATGTTGAAGAAAATCGCCTTTGGTGCCGCCGGTCTGGCGGTCGTCGCCAGTACCGTCTTTGCCGCAAGCCATGTCGATCCGGCAATTGCCGGTGCCATCAAGGCCCGCCAGGGTCTGATGGAGTTGCAACAACTCAATGCCGGTATTCTGTTCCAGATGGCGCAGGACAAAATGGAGTACAATGCCGAGACAGCGTCGATTGCCGCCTCAAATTTGCATACGCTTACGACAATCGACCAATCTGCCCTATGGCCACAAGGATCGGATTCGGATTCCATCGAGGAGACCCGGGCCCTGCCCGCGATATGGTCGGATTACCCTGATATCGTTTCGAAGGCGGATGCGTTGAAAGAAGCCGCCGTTGCGATGAACGCGGCTGCCGGAACCGATCTGGACTCGCTCAAGGGCGCGATCGGCGCTGTCGGAGAAGCATGCACGGCTTGCCACAAGGCGTATCGCCAGCCACAATAGCACCAATGTAGGGCGCGGTCCCCGGATCGCGCCCGATCCTTGTCTGGCAGAGGTGATCTGGTGCGTTTTCTGTTGATTCTGGTGGCGGCCCTGGTCGCCGGTTTTGGTGCGTTCTGGCTGGTCACGAAGCCGCAAACGATTGACCCAGCAGCAATTTCCGGGCTCGCGCCGGATCTGGCTCAGGGCGAGGCGGTTTTCATCGCCGGCGGCTGTGCCTCTTGCCACTCGGGCCAGGGGGCAAGCGGCGATGCCCGGCTGGAACTGATCGGCGGGCGGGCGTTTCCCAGCGATTTCGGCACCTTCTACGCCCCCAACATCTCTCCTGATCCCGAGACTGGCATCGGCGGCTGGACGGCGCTGGATCTGGCGAATGCGATGAAACATGGCACCTCGCCCGAGGGGCAGCACTACTACCCGGCCTTTCCCTACGCCACCTACACTCGCGCCACGCTGCAAGACATCGTGTCGCTGCATGGCTATCTGATGACCCTGCCAGCCGTAAAATGGGCCAACCGAGTGCATGACGTGCCGTTTCCGTTCGACATCCGGCTTAGCCTGGGCGGCTGGAAGTTCCTGTTTCTGAAGGATGATTGGGCGCTGGCCGAAGCCCCGACCCCCGAGTTGGAACGAGGGCGCTATCTGGTCGAGGCTCTGGGCCATTGCGGCGAATGCCACACCCCGCGCAACGCCTTGGGCGGGCTGATCAAATCGCGCTGGCTGGCGGGCGCGCCGAACCCGTCTGGCCGCGGTACGATCCCCAACATCACGCCGGCGAAGCTGGACTGGAGCGACGGCGATCTGAAAACCTATTTCACCAGTGGTTTCAAGCCGGATTTCGACACGGTGGGCGGGCATATGGCCGACGTGATCGAAAACCTTAAACAGATGCCCGAGACGGACCTGCAGGCGATCATCGCCTATCTGAGGGCGGTCCCGGCAGTCGAGTAAGGGGCCCGCCCTGCCCCGGCATCCAGAAAGACCGGGAACAGGGCCGACGCTAACTGCGCGTCAGTATTTCTGAAGCGGAATGCGAATGCCGATGGACAGCACATGTTGCCGGTTATTGAATTGAAACGGTTCGATCGGCGAAGAGCTGCCATTGCCGGGAAGTGCTGTGGCACCGCCGGTGACGGTTCCCAGATCGAAGTACTTGTAGCCGGCCTCCACCAGGATTGGTCTTTTGCCGCGCGGGCGTTTCAACTCGTAGGCAACGCCGAAACCCAATGACCAGGCGAATTCGGTTGAGGTATCGCCCTCGAACTCTCGCACCGGGCGCGAGGCCGCGGGGTTGGTTCTGACCCAGTCGCTCATCGTGTTGCGGGCAACGCCGATCCCGGCTGACAGGAACGGCTGAACCAGAACATTCTTGCCCTGATGTTCCAGCGGCGAATAATGGCCTGTCACCATCAACGCGGTGGCTTTGGTGCTGGTCTCGACGCTGGCGTGCGGACCGGGCGTCGCGGGAGCGGTGCGGGACCAGTCCGCAGAGACGTCCGAGGATCCGAAGACCGAAAGCGATACGTCGCCCCTAAAGCCGTTCATCCAGTCAAAGCCGATTGCGGCACTGCCATAGCCCGTATTCTCGTTGGACAGGTCGAAAAAGACATCCGGATCGGCGGTACCGGGCGGATGCCAGAAACCTTCGTCATTTGCCTGCCGCGCGGCACCCAGTTCGAACTTGGCGTAAGGTCCGTAGGTGACACTTGCAGAGCGTTTGCCGAAGACACTTTGGTTGTCCTGCGCCAGTCCCGCCGATCCGGTTACAAGACCTGCGGCGGACGCAAGAACCGCCGCTGCCAGATGTTTCCTGATCAAGTTTGACATTGCTCTTCCCTCAATTGTTCTGCGTTTTCAATAGGGTGTGCCCGTTGCACGGAAATCGAACAAGAGTCCCTGCGCAACGGGCTTTGGGTTTTTCGTCAGCCGTGACCTTCCAGCACCGCCTGGCGAACCGCTTCAGCGTTCTCGGCCAACGCCGTTGCAGAGGCCTGCGACAGCTCGTAGCCCAGGATCAGGGCAACCGAATATGCGGTTTCCGGCGTGACCGGGATGGTCTTGTCTGATGCCGTGCCCAGAAACATCGCCATCAGGCTGTCATTGGTATTGCTGACACCGCCACTGGTGATCAGAACCGACGTGCCACCCAGCGCTTCGCGAAACAGGGCCAGATTCTGCAACGGCGAGTTGATCATTTCGATATCCCGGAACTCTGTACGCAGCCTGTCCAGCGCATCGCGTAGCGGCAGGCTGTAGAACTCGGCCATCCCGGTGGTGAATTCCGACAGGCTTTCGGCATAGGCGCGGTCCAGCACATGCGTGGGTGAGCGGACGACATTCAGCCGGCCAAGCTCTACATCCGGCAGGCCCTCGCCCGCCCAGACCGGCCGGTTGCCAGAGCCGCCCTTTTCGCCGCTGCCACCCTTGCCGCCCTGACCAGCACCTGACCCGCCGTCCACATGGTCACCTCCGGCCTTGGGGCCCTTGCCGGAACCGCCGTCGGTATGGTCGTGATCGTCCGCGTCGCCGTCGTCGTGGTCGTGGTCGTCCGACGTGCTGTCATCGTGTCTGTGGTCATCGCCGCCACCCTTGCCGCCTTTGCCACCTTTGCCGCCGCTGCCGCCATGGTCGTCACCGTGGTCGTCGCCACTGTCATGGCTGCCTGCGTAGGCGGCGCCAGCGATCATCCCGCCGCCGGCGCCAAAGGGCGCGACGGTGCTCATGGCCATCAGGGCAATCGCCGAGACGCCGAGGATTCCAACGTACGGCTTCTTTGAAACTCCAAGTTTCATGACCGTTTCCTTTCTTGTCTGGGAAGAGGCTTGATATTTTTTTCGTATGCGGCCCGCCGCCGAATGACCCTGGGAGGCTGGTCGGCGGCAGGCCTTGCCGTCATGAGGCGATACTTTTCAAACAGCTACTTGTGCTTCCTCATGTGCCCCTGCGCGGTGCAGGGGCGCGGCCTCGGGCGAATTCAGAAGCCCGTAACCGCCGGGCATCGTGTCGCGATCAGCCGTGGCCGGCCAGAACCGCAATCCGGACGTTTTCCGCGCTGACAGCCAAGGCCGCCGCTTCGGCCTCTGACATCGGCTGGTCCAGAAATCGTGGTCAGGGCGATGACCGTGTCGGTTGAGATTGGAACTGTCTTGTCAGAGGCGACCCCAAGGAACACCGCCATCAGCGTGTCGCTATCGTTGGTCACGCCCGTCAGAGATGTGCCGCTGCCGTCAAGCAGCTCTTTCAACAGGGCCAAATTCTGTAGGGGCGAGTTGAAGATCGTGATGTTGTCCCAATTGTTGGACAACTCGTCGATGATGCCACCTGTCCCGTCGAGCGGGAGGTTGTAGAAGGCGACCATCTCTGGCGTCAGGTTCACAATGGCCTCCTCCAACGCGCGCGCCAGCACGTGGTCGGGGGACCGTGCCACGCTCAGGCGGCCAAGTTCGACTTCCGGAATGCCTTCCTGCGCCCAAGCCGGCTTGCCGCCGCCGCTACCGTCATCGGACGGCCCGCCCGCTTGCGGACCCTTACCGTCGGAATCTTCTCCGGGGCCGCCCTGACCAGAGCCCTGGCCACCCTGATTGCCCTGTCCGGACTGCGAGCCCTGGCTGCCCTGGCCCTGACCGCCCTGATTGCCGGGGGCATCGTCTTTTTTGGAACCCTCGCCATCATCGTCGGCCCAAGCGGCACCAACAAAACCGGTCGAACCGGCCAGGCCAACTCCACCGGCAAGGATTGCACAAACGGCAAGTGCAGATGTCGCCTGCTTCAGCGTCGGGGCTTTGAGATTTGAAAATAGTTCCATGTCGTCCTCCATTTCGAAATTTTCGTTGGAGGCACCTTAGGCTTCAGATAATCATATTCGCATTGATCTATTTTAATTTTAGAGGTTTTATGTCGGCCTGTGGTCGCTTCGGTCCTGAAGGTGATTTCAAGTCGCGAAAGCAACCGTCGTTCCGAGCGTCGGGCAGACTTCCGCAGCACCTAAAACCTTTCGTGGATCTTTTGGCGCCGAGCCTGCTGCACATCCGGCAACTGCCTTGTTTTGCGCACTCTGGCGCGTCGGCCAAAAAAACCAGAATCAGAATTCCGATGGTCAAGGCCCAAACGATTTCATTCGGGTTCGGCTGGAAAATGCCGATACCCCGGCAGTTGTTTGCCGAGCGGGAATTTGACCGCCAAACGCGAGTGGAGTAATTCTTCACGCCATGAAAACACCATTTGCACACACCCCGAGTCGCCACACCGCCATCGCACTGATCTGTGGGCTGGTGTATTTCGGTCCGGTCGATCACGCCCTGGCCCAGAGCACAGTGACGCTGTCCGGCGTCGCCCTCGACACGGCCGACGACAACCGGTTCTTCACGCGGGTCGGCGGTACGGTTCGCGATGATGTGACCTATGATGGTCTGGCGCCCGGACAGCCCTATACTCTGGCCGCGCAGCTTTACAGCATGACGACCGAGAAGCTGATCGGTGACGTCGGATCGGTCACCTTCACGCCCGAGGCCGCAGCCGGAACCGTTAGCGTCGAACTACCGGTGCCGCAGAACCGCACCGAGTTCAATATCGACTATGCCGTTGTCCTGACCCTCTACGAAGGCGAGGTTGACGCGGCAGCCGCGGACGACACCACCGCGCTGGCCAAACTCGACGATACTGCCAACCCTGACCAGACGATACAGTCCCACGCCATCCAGAGCATTTCCGTCATCGCCGCCGATGCCGCTGATGGCGACCAGTCGCTGCCCCCTGAAGGTGGGACAATCAAGGCGACGGTCGAATACGTGAACCTTGTCGAAGGCTACCACTACACCATTTGGGGCCAATTGCTTACCCCCAGTGGTCAGACACGGGGCATCTATGCAAGCCTGCCCGAATACGTTCCGGACGGAAAGAACGGCACTGTGACGCTGGAGTTCGAGGTGCCGGAAGGACTTGACGGTATCAAGCTGGTTCCGACAGTCGGCCTGTACCATCAGAACCGGGTTGAGATAAACGACGACGGATCGCTGTCATGGCTTCCCGACGCCCCGGTGCCGGTGATGATCGCGTCCGATCTCAGCGTTGACGCGGCAGAACAGACGATCAAAGTCGGCATCCCCTTCGAAGAACTGTCCGCAGACAGCAACTGACCCCGCAGCGCGGCAAGGTGCGCGAGTTTCTGGCCGGCGTGATGGCCTGATCGCGTCAGCAGCGCGCCCGGGCTCAACTGGGTGTTCTTGCCAAATGCGGCCGTCACGAAGGTCGTGTTTTCTCAGGCGTAAGAAACGGTCGAAGCGGATCCAGCGCGAAGGCGCGACCTGCCGCAGACTGGTCGGTTGTCAGAATGCGCGCGGGTGCAGTTCATCCGCCGGCGATCATCGCCGATCTCAGGTCGGTGGCGGCGATATAGCACAGGCAGATGTCTATCGCGCTCGTCAAACCTTGGCCGCGGGGTTTGACCCCATCGTTGAAGAACAAACGGAATGTTCAACGGATGTTGTGCTGGCGAATGACAGCTCCGAGTTCACAGCAGCCAATTTCTTGCGATGCAGCTAATGTCAGAAATTACATCACGTATTAAAGCGAACACCTCTACCGCAAAGCAACAGTCAGCAGAAGAACGCCTAAGGCGTTAAGTTCTACGTGCCCTTCACCGCAATCATCTCAATTGGCGAGATGCGATTTGCAGCCAAATTTGCAACCATATTCGGAATCTTTTCCGCCGTCGTCTGCTGCATGAGAACGTGCAGACCCAAGGGGGGCGGTCCGCCAGCGGCAATGCCTGCCTCCTTCATCTTTTTGAAGAACTCCATGGCAAAATCGCGGCGATTGTTTTCCCCAACGACGACAAAATTATTGTCTTCAAGCGCCAGTCGATAATTTTCGGGTTCAGCAAGCCAGCTTGTTTCTGAAGTCGTTGCCCAAGGTACTGGGTAGATGAGCTCTTCCTCGTTGGTTTTCATGATGTCGTAGATGCCGAATTTGGTGCCAGGTTTCAAAACTCTGGATACCTCATTGAACAGCGCATGCTTGTCTTCGATATTCATGCCGACGTGCATCATATAAGCACCGTCAAAACTCGCATCCTGATAAGGAAGAGAGAGAGCACTACCTTGCTGAAGGTTGACGCGATCCGACAGGCCAACCCAATCGCAAAGTACCTGTCCAGTCTCAATGTATTCCGGTGTCAGATCGATACCGGCTATTTTTGCACCATAAGTTTTTGCAGCAAAACGCGCTGATCCTCCTAAACCGCACCCAACATCAAGCATGATTTGGGACGCTGACATTTCAAGTTGGTCTAGGAAATGAGTGCTCGCTGTCCGCCCGCCGATGTGAAACTCATCAACTGGGCCAAGGTCCTCAACACTGGCATTCTCAGGTTTGATACCCTGGTTCTCAAGACCAGCCTGAATGGCAGCTAGCAGGCTCCCATGGCGATAGTGCGTTGAGATTTTCTCAGCGTAGTCCATGGCAACAAACTTTTTCTAATGTAACCCCACGCCGCAATAGCCTGTTTCGCTGACTTCTTGAAGCGGTCATTGGTGCGCGTGCAAT
>CAVYHT010000019.1:0-35516 GCA_963768355.1 uncultured Alphaproteobacteria bacterium | reverse complement strand
AAGGCGTTCATTTACAGCTGGTGCGCCGATGGCCGCTACCGGGAACATTCGCATGCCCAAACATTGGCTTTCCCCTCTAGACTGTTTTGTAGCTTCCGAGGGAAACCTTGACCAAGGTTAAAGCCGGGCATCCGCCCTTTTGGTAGGTTTCCTTTGCAGCGGTCGTTCTTGACGACCACCCTGGGGTGAAGAGGCAGCGCATGGCCGAAGAAAGCGAAGTTCAGCGAATATTCGAGGAAGACCGGCGCCGGGCGTTGGAGAGCACGCGCGCGTGGCTTGAAGCGCTCAACGACACCGACCTGGAGATCCCGTTCATGAACGTTGGCGGTCGGGAGTTCACGCCGCGCGAGGTTCTCAGCGAGATTGAGGAGCGCACTGAGTACGGGCGGATCTTTGTTAGCCAGGCCAGCAGGCAGCGGCTGGAGGAAGCCAAGAGATCGGAGGAGATCGATGCAGAAGTCCGCAAACTTGAAGATTGACCCGTCCGCGCTGGCGAACATCTCGGCACTCGATCTGTTGCACATTATTAGCAAGTATCCGGTGGTCACCCGCAAGATGCTCCTCATCGTGCCGCAGATCAACGGTGACAACCTTGGGGTACAGATGAACGCGGCCGCCGACAAGTTGAAGACGGAGGCGACTGCCAAGGTCTGGACCGTCACCGAGCTGCGCGGAACAGCGGCTACGGCCTCGGCGATTCTGAACGCGCTGACCCTAGAAGATCCCGACTTTGTCGTCTATTACGGGCATTCGGTCTCGTCGAACATCGGTGCGTATAGCAGCAGCGGTCCAGACATCGCAATCAGCGCGTCGAACGCCAACGTGCTTTCAGGTTTGACGGCCAGCATTACGGCCTGCTCGACGCTCAACACGGTGGGGACGGCAGCGGTGAAGGCGACCTGCGTCGCCTACATGGGCTATAGCGGCCTCTACACCGCCGTGTTCTCGGCCAACAGCGCGACCAAGGCGATTATCCCGAGCGCGCCGCTGACCCAGGAGTGGATTGACGGTACAAACGCGGTCAATTTAGCGCTGATCGACGGCGCGACCTTCGAGAATGCAAGGGCGGTCGGGCGCAAAGCGTGGGACGACATCTGGCTGCATTGGACGGCGATGAGCAAGGTGAACCCCAAGATCAAATGGGTGGCGGAGGCGGCACTCGACAATCGTGACTTTCTGGACTTCGTCGGCACCACGAACGCAGTCGCACGTCCCATTGGGCTGCTGGTCACCACCTGACCGCAGCGGGTGCGCACCGTTCTTTGGCGGACGAAAAACGCACGGAGCGGGCGGTCAGGGGGCAGCGAGCGATCCTCAGAGGCTGATCCTGATCAACTGCTTCTCCACGCGGAAGCGTGCCATGAATTGCAGAACGCGCACCACCGAAGGAGGCGACCATGAATCCTGCACAAGTTACGATCCACGCGGCCGGGGCGGCGCTCGCCCTAGTCGCGACTTTGGGTGTTGCCGTTGCTCAGGCCGACGTCACGATAACGCCGGTCGACCCGCTAGTGATCGACCTCAGCCACCTGATGCATCCGCACCACTGCGCAGATGGTCCCGCCGAAGATCACCATGTTTGGCGGCGCACCTCCGTCGACCTCCGCCCAGAGTGCGCCGAGCTCGAAATTCGCTATCCTCGGACTTGAAATCACGGATTTCGATCCTGCCATTCCGCCCGAGATCCGTGTCTTCGATGACACCGAAGGGCCTGCGGCCGAGCCGAAGGAAAAGATCGCCTTCACTGCAGTAACGGCCGCGCCCTGCCCGCCGGTATCCAATTTGATGGTGCCTGTGTTCCAGGCCTACGACGAAACGCCGTTCCAACGTCCGGGCAATGAGCCGCGCGCGACGCTGACCCGTGTGGAGGTCCATCACCCCAAGCTGACCCAGCCCATCATCACGTTCTTCCGAATGGAAAAAGGCGTGTTTGTCGTCCCTGTCTACTGGCACGACATCGCCGAGGCTGCGGTGGGCAAAGCCTATGTCGATCCCAAGCAGGTGATGGAACTGTTCTGGACCATCCCCAGAGACCCGGTTTATGGGGCTGCAGACGACGTGAACTCTATCTGGAAGCTCAAGCCAATGTCCAGTTCCGGCTGACGAACAACGGAATCCTGTTCCGATTCGTCCTAATATCCCAACCCATATAGTGCCGGCGCCACAAAAGTCCCGTGTCGTAGGGTGCAGCAAGGGTTGGACAGCGGATTACAACAGCAAGTCAGCGGTCGACATCTACGGAATTTACACCCTCAGCGGTGGCGGGCGCGACGCCGACGGGATCGGCAATTGCCGGGCCGAGGGCTACGTGCTGATCCGCGCCCTGAACGATCCGGCGACGCAAGAACCGGGGTTTTCCTCGCCTCTTGGCAACAAGGCGGGCCGGGCGAACCTCGTCGCTCATGAATTCGGCCACTTCCTAGCCTCTCTGCCCCACAAGAACGATAGCCTCAACTTGATGCACTCAATGCTGGGCAGCGCCATTTTGGAACCCGCACAGATCGACCTAGTCCGTCAGCGGATTAAGAATTTCGGTACGTTCAACGCCGATCGGTAGGTTTCCCACATTTCCTGACCAAAGATAGGGCTGGATACTGACGATCCAGCGTCCATCCCATTCTTCGAAACATATCGTGTTAGGTACTCCGTCGACTGCGACCGTCCCATCCCGCCAAACCGCTTCCGCCAGTTGCAATACTTGGCGTCACTGATCCCCACGCTACGACAGGCCGACCGCACGCCCTTGCCGTCCGCCAACTTCAGCTCAATCTCACTCAGAAGCTTAAGTATGTCTTAGTCTGATTGCCGTTTCCGAGCCATCCAAACGCCCCCTGCTCATTAGCAATCAGTCAGAAGCGGCGCAGGCCGTCCCGCGCGCGCCTAACCGCCCTTTCCTGCCCGCCTGAGGGCTGCAGCGCCGTTGGGATTGCCGTTCTCGCAGCGCGCAGCATTCAGACGCGCTCAACGACAGCTGTGCGGGGCGGCCTCAATGGGTCAACGCAACACATGCATTGAAACGCTCGGCTGGTGTTTCGTAGTTGAGCGTCTTTCGAGGTCGTTCGTTGAGCTGTCTTGCGACGGCGCTCAGCTTTGCCTGGCTATGTATCGACAAATCCGTGCCCTTTGGGAAGCACTGTCGCAGCAGGCGGTTGGTATTTTCATTTGTACCGCGTTGCCACGGCGAATGTGGTTCGCACAGGAAGACGTCGATATCCGTGGCCAGGGTGAACTTTCGGTGCCCAGCCATCTCCGTTCCGCGGTCCCAGGTCAGCGAGCGGTAGAGCTCTTTTGGCAGCTTGCGAGACTGTTTGATCTGTCTGACGTCAGCACTCGTGGGACAGATTTGAGGTTTAGCTAACGGAGGATTTCTGGTTCATCGTAACCGTCAAGGAGTGAAGATGAACAAGAAATCCGGAACCAGTAAAGCTGCGGCTGACAAGCTGGTCAAAACCATCCGCCGCAAAACGCGGCAAACCTATTCGTCTGAAGAGAAGATCCGCATTGTTCTGGCGGGCCTTCGCGGCGAGGAAACTATTTCGGTGCTATGCCGCCGAGAGGGTATCTCCGAAAGCCTGTATTACAGCTGGTCAAAGGAATTCCTCGAAGCCGGGAAACGCCGTCTGTCGGGCGATACGGCCCGGCAAGCGACGTCGCCTGAGGTGAAGGAGCTGCGATCCGAGGCGACGGCACTGAAGGAATGCGTCGCCGATCTGACACTTGAAAACCGTCTGCTCAAAAAAAGCATGACAGGGGCTGGGGAGTTCGAGGAATGAGATACCCCGCGTCTGAGAAACTGGAGATCATCCGCACCGTTGAGGGGTCCCATCTGCCTGCGAAGCAGACCCTCGACATGCTGGGCATTCCTCGCACCACATTCTATCGCTGGTACGACCGTTACGTCGAAGGTGGGCTTGATGCCCTGGCGGATTGCTCACCTTGCCCAAAGTCTGTCTGGAACCGTATTCCACAGGATCGGAGGGATGATCTGATCGAGTTCGCGCTGGAACATGAGGCGCTGACGACCCGGGAACTGGCGGTCAAATACACTGATGAGAAGCGATACTTTATCTCTGAATCATCGGCTTACCGATTTTTGAAGGAAGCTGATCTGATCACGGCACCAGACTACGTCGTGATCAAAGCAGCCGACGAGTTCACGGACAAAACGACTGCCATCAACGAGATGTGGCAAACCGACTTCACCTACTTCAAGATCATTGGCTGGGGCTGGTTTTATCTCAGCACGATCCTGGATGATTACAGCCGCTACATCATTGGCTGGAAACTTTGCACGAACATGCGGGCCGAGGACGTGACTGCCACGATTGAGTTGGCTCTGGCGGCGTCAGGGTGCGACCATGCCGTCGTTCGCCACATGCCACGCCTGCTGAGCGACAATGGGTCCTGTTACATCTCCGGTGATTTGGCCGAATGGCTGGAGGATCATAAAATGGATCACGTTCGCGGAGCTCCTTTCCACCCGCAAACCCAGGGCAAGATCGAGCGCTGGCATCAAACCATGAAGAACCGGGTTTTGCTGGAAAACTACTATCTGCCCGGTGATCTCGAACGCCAGATCGAGGCCTTCGTCGATTACTACAACAACGAACGCTACCACGAGAGCCTGAACAACGTCACACCGGCAGACGTCTATTTTGGGCGTGACAAAGCCATCATCAGAGAAAGGGAGAAGATCAAGAAACTGACAATCCAACAACGACGCTTGCAACATCAAAAACAGGCGGCATAATCAATCACGCAAACGAACCAGAGCCTCCAAAGCTCAACCCGCTCTGATGTTCCATTTTATATGACGACGGACAACCCGACACAGCAGATGAAATGACCAAGTTTCTTGAAACATTAGCCCAGTATTGGGATGCTTGTGTTTTCGCAGATTGATCTAAGCTGTAGGTATCGCCTCTGCAGCAATGACCGTATGTGCCTGCAGGAACGACTACTGTCGAACCGCCAGGACTGCGCACTTCAAACGGATACTTAACGGCAGTAAATTTCCGCTCTGGGTGAGCTAACCATTTAGTTCGCACCATGATCTGCTGCACCGCGTCCCGCTTGAACTCGCCGCTGTAATTGCTTGTCCCCATGTCGGCTTCCTAGCCTCAAAGTTAGGGGTCAAGGCATCTACAAATCTAGGGGCACCTCAAGACGACGCCAGGTTCTCCTGCCCCAACGCCAACTCCGGCGCGAACGAGAGAGTTAACTTCTTGGCATCGCAACCATCATCTGTCACGATTGAATTGAGTACCAAGCTCATCCTCAGCGAGGAATGGCAGCAAACGGAAAGGTTCATTTGTTCGATTCAGATCAATCGGAATGCATTGCGGTTGATTCGCGTGAGGGTGGCTGGAATATTCTGCGCCGCAGAGACGCAATTTCCGCCGCCAGATGCTTCCCCCCCCTTGCGAGGCGGAGCTTGGGGAAGCAAAAAACGCCCCGAAGGGCGCCTCTTAAGTCTTTGATCTTGCTGTCCCAAATTGGAGCGGGCGAGGCGATTCGAACGCCCGACCCTAACCTTGGCAAGGTTATGCTCTACCCCTGAGCTACGCCCGCATCCTTGGGTGAGGCGTGAGATATAAAGTCCGGCCCGCACCTGCAAGGGGAAAAATGCCTGCGAGCCGGAAAATGTTACCGGTCAGGCGCTCTGTTTGCGCCGGCGTTTAGCACGCAGCAGGTTCAGCGCCTCGACTGCCGCCAGCAAAGACCATCGCGGCGTAGATGAAGCCGCGCTCGAAATGCACGCCGAAGCCGTCGGCGACCAGTGCTGCGCCGACCATGACGAGGAAGGCGAGGGCGAGTATCTTGGTCGAGGGATGCGTCTCGACGAAATCGGCAATCGGTTCGGCGGCGATCATCATGATCAGGATCGCGATGACGACGGCGGCGACCATCACTTCGAGATGATCGGCAATGCCGACGGCGGTGATGACGCTGTCGAGCGAGAACACCAGATCCAGAATCATGATCTGCACGATGACCGAAAAGAAAGATGCCGCGGCCAGGTGCTGTTCTTCCTCGGCCCCTTCGACCTCATCGAAGATCTCGGTTGAGGCTTTCCAAAGAAGAAACAGACCGCCGGCCAGAAGGATCAGGTCGCGCCACGAGAAGGGGTGGCCGAAGATCTCGAAAACGGCTCTTTCAGCGAAACGATCCAGGCGATTGAAAACAGCAGCGCCACGCGCAGCACAAGCGCGCCGGTCAGGCCGACCATGCGACCGGTCCTGCGTTGGTTTTCCGGCAGCCGGTTGGCGGCGATCGAGATGAAGATGACATTATCGATGCCCAGCACGATCTCCGAGGATCGTCAGGGTCAGAAAACTCGCCCAGACGGCGGGGTCGGATAGCAGGTCGATCATGGCGCAACTCCTGAGACTGCGGCCGTTCTAGCTGCGGTCGGGGGTAGAGGGAAGCGGGTCCTTGGTAGGAGGCGACTCGCAGAGCGTAGCGGTGTGATTGTGCCGGACTTCACGCCAATCGTCGCCAGAGCCAACCAATGTTCCATATTTGAAACAGGTTGTGGGATCTGCTCTGAAGTCGTGCGGTCATTTCGAGCCATTTGCCGCAGGTCTGGACCTCGGATTTCCGGGGTGCTGGATCACCGTTCGCGTCTCTTTTAATGATTAATAACAAGGAATTAACGGAATTACTGTCGGCGCCCCCAACGATCTTCCGACCATGATCTGCGAGCTGATCGGCTGTTTTAGGCCGTCTGCGGGCGAAAATCAGGCAAAAATCCGCTGGTCCGTTCGTGGGCTGGGATGTATGGTTGTTTCAATAATCGAAGCAGGATGAATGAAAATGAATAGAGTAAGAGTTATCGCAACAATGGTCGTGATCGGCGCGCTCGTCGCAGGATCTGCGAGTGCGGCTAGTGTCGGTTTTGAGCTGAATGGACATGTGAAACAGCGCAATTTTGCCAAGTTCGCATTGACCAATACCAGCACTGATGCCGAAATCGTCGGAATGTCGTTGACGATCGGCAAGAAGAGTTTCAACTTCGATCGGGTTCGCACGAATGCGGACATCATCAAGGGCGATACCAGGAACGGCGGCAAGCGGTTCAACGAGATCGCTTTGGCGTTCAGTGCGTTCGAGGCCGGTGAATCGACGAATTTCCGTGTCGATATTGACCGCGACCGTGGCAAGAACCGCGAGCGCGCCGACTACCGCAGAGTGCTGTTCCGTAACGGCAAGGCGAAGAACGCCATGGTCACGGTCACTTTTTCTGATGGCAGCGTGCTGAGCTCGTTCCTGACCGAGAAGGGAAACGGAGTGACTACGCGTCTGGCCAATGGCGGTAAGTATCGCAACGTTGCAGCGGCGAGCCTGGAGTTGCCGATCGAGGTTGCCCAGTTGACACCGGTGCCGCTACCGGCTGCTCTGCCGTTGATGCTGGCGGGACTGGCCGGACTGGGCTTAATGGCCCGACGGCGCAAGAGTTAAACCCATCGCAAAGCGATGAAACAAGGGGCGCTCGGGCGCCCCTTTTGCTGTCTGACGTTTCGCGCAGGGTCACTCCAGCTCGATCAGCAGATCCTTTGCGTCGATTTGCGAACCTGGGCTGACGCGGACCGATTTCAGCGTCGCGTCGCGTTCGGCATGGATGCCGGTTTCCATCTTCATCGCCTCGATTGTCAACAGAAGGTCGCCGTGTTTGACCTTCTGACCTGCCTTGGCCGCGACGGTGGCGACGACGCCCGGCATCGGTGCGCCGATGTGATCGGGATTGCCGGGTTCGGCCTTGGGCATCGCCTCTGTCACCGATTTCACGCGGCGGTCGGGTACCCGGATCAAACGGGGTTGGCCGTTAAGTTCGAAGAAGACCTTGGCCTCACCCTCGGCATTGGTTTCGCCGATCGCCTGACAGCGGATTTCCAGCGTCTTGCCGGGGTCGATCTCGGCGGTGATCTCTTCGCCGGGCTCCATGCCGTAGAAGAAGGTGCGCGTCGGAAGGGTGCGGACTGGGCCGTAGATGCGGTGGCGCCCCATATAATCGAGGAACACCTTCGGATACATCAGGTAACCGTTCAGATCCTCGTCATCGACGGTGAAGCCCTCCAGCGTTTCCGACAACTCCGCGCGGGTCTTTTCCAGATCGACGGGCGGCAGGGCCTTGCCGGGGCGTTCGGTCAGGGGTTTCTCGCCTTTGAGGATTTTCTTTTGAATGGCTTTCGGCCAGCCACCGGGGGGCTGGCCGAGATTACCCTTCATCATGTCGATCACTGAGTCCGGGAACGAAACCTCGGTCTTGGGGTCTTCGACCTCGGCCCGCGTCAGGCCTTGTGCAACCATCATCAGGGCCATGTCGCCGACGACCTTGGATGTGGGCGTGACCTTGACGATATCGCCGAACATCTGGTTCACGTCCTGATAGGTCTGCGCGACCTTGTGCCACTGATCTTCCAGCCCCAAACTGCGGGCCTGCGCCTTGAGGTTGGTGAACTGACCGCCGGGCATTTCGTGCAGATAAACCTCTGACGCGGGGGCTTGCAGACCGGATTCGAAGGCGGCGTAATGGGCGCGGACCTGTTCCCAGTAGTTCGAGACCTCGCGGATCGCCCCGAGATCAAGCCCGGTATCGCGGTCGGTCTGTTTCAAGGCCGCGACCAATGTGCCAAGCGTCGCCTGGCTGGTGTTGCCGGACAGCGAATCCATCGCCGCATCGACCGCATCGACGCCCGCCTCGGCGGCGGCAAGGATTGTGGCGCAGGCGATGCCTGCCGTGTCGTGGGTGTGGAAGTGGATCGGCAGATCGACCTCTTCTTTCAGCGCCTTGAAAAGTACGCGAGCGGCGGCCGGTTTCAGAACCCCCGCCATGTCTTTCAGTCCCAGCACATGCGCGCCCGCGGCTTCCAGGTCCTTGGCCATGCCGACATAGTATTTCAGGTCATATTTGGCCCTGTCCGGGTCCAGCATGTCACCGGTATAGCAAATCGACGATTCCAGCACCCTGTCGGCTTCAATCACCGCATCCATCGCGACACGCATGTTTTCCACCCAGTTCAGCGGGTCAAAGACGCGGAAGATGTCGACGCCGGACAGGGCGGCGCGGGCGACGAAGCTTTGCACCACGTTGTCGGGGTAATTGGTGTAGCCGACGCCGTTCGAGGCGCGCAACAGCATCTGCGTCATCAGGTTCGGCATCGCTGCGCGCAGATCGCGGAGGCGCTGCCATGGGCATTCCTGCAAGAAGCGATAGGCGACATCGAAGGTCGCACCGCCCCAGCATTCGACGCTGAAAAGCTGCGGCAGGTTGGCGGCATAGGCCGGGGCGACGCGGATCATGTCGATCGAGCGCATCCGTGTGGCCAGCAGCGACTGGTGGCCGTCGCGCATCGTGGTGTCGGTGATCAACAGCCGTTTCTGCGCCTTCATCCAGTCGGCAATGCCCTTGGGGCCTTTGGCTTCCAGAATTTGGCGGCTGCCATCGGCAGGCGGATGGGCCTGCAGCGCCGGGGGTCTGGGCAGTTTCGCATCCGCCGCAGGCAGAACGCGGCCTTCGGTTTCGGGATGGCCGTTGATGGTGATGTCGGCGATGTAGGTCAGGATCTTGGTCGCCCGGTCGCGGCGTTTGCGGAACTGGAACAGCTCTGGCGTCTGGTCGATGAACTTGGTGTGGTATTCGTTGTTGAGGAAGGTCGGGTGCTTCAACAGGTTCTCGACAAAGGCGATGTTGGTCGAGACACCCCGGATGCGGAATTCGCGGAGCGCGCGGTCCATACGGGCGATGGCGGCCTCTGGCGTTTGCGCCCAAGCGGTGACCTTTTCCAGCAGCGAGTCGTAATATCGCGTGATGACAGCACCGGAATAGGCCGTGCCGCCATCGAGCCGGATGCCCATGCCCGTCGCGCCGCGATAGGCGGTGATGCGGCCGTAATCGGGGATGAAGTTGTTCATCGGGTCTTCGGTGGTGATCCGGCACTGGATCGCGTGACCGTTAAGGAGCACATCGTATTGGCTGGCGGTGCCCGTTGCCTCCATCAGCGATTTGCCCTCGGCGATCTTGATCTGCGCCTGCACGATGTCGATGCCGGTAACTTCTTCGGTCACCGTATGTTCGACCTGAACGCGGGGATTGACCTCGATGAAGTAGAACTTGCCGGTTTCCATATCCATCAGGAATTCGATGGTTCCGGCGTTTTCGTAGCCGACCTGTTCGGCCAGACGTTTGCCGAGGTTGCATATTTCCTCGCGCTGGGCAGGCGACAGGTACGGCGCAGGCGCGCGTTCGACGACCTTCTGGTTGCGGCGTTGGACCGAGCAGTCGCGTTCCCACAGGTGGTAGATGTTGCCCTGATTGTCGCCGAGGATCTGCACCTCGACATGGCGGGCCTTCAGGATCATCTTTTCCAGATAGCCTTCGCCGTTGCCGAAGGCGGATTCAGCCTCGCGGCGGCCTTCCTTGACCTTCTCGATCAATTCGGCGGGCTTCTCGATCGGGCGCATGCCGCGCCCGCCTCCGCCCCATGACGCCTTGAGCATCAGCGGATAGCCGACGTCTGCCGCCTGTTTCTTGATCTTCTCCATGTCGTCGCCCAAGACCTCTGTCGCCGGGATCACCGGGACGCCCGCCTTGATCGCCACCTTGCGGGCGCTGGCCTTGTCGCCAAGCGCGCGCATGGTGGCGGCTTTAGGGCCGATGAAAGTGATGCCGTTGGCGGTGCAGGCGTCGACGAAATCCGGGTTTTCCGACAACAAGCCATAGCCGGGATGGATCGCATCGGCGCCGCATTCCAACGCCACGCGGATGATCTCGTCGATCGAGAGATAGGCACCGACGGGGCCCAAACCCTCGCCGATCTTGTAGGCCTCATCCGCCTTGAATCGGTGCAGGCAGAGTTTGTCTTCTTCGGCGTAGACCGCGACGGTGCGTTTGCCCAGTTCATTGGCCGCGCGCATGACGCGGATCGCGATTTCTCCGCGGTTGGCGATCAGGATCTTCTTGAACTCGGGCATGGCTGGTCCCCCTTGGTTACGGGCGACCATAGGCAATTGCTGCACCGCAGTAAACGAAGGATGCGATGCGGCGAGCGATAGCCGCGATGGGAGAGCCGAAGAGGCCAGAAAAGCGGCCCCCGAGGGCGGGAGCCGCTTTGGATTAAGAGCCGTAGGGAGTATCTCAGACGGCGGGCATTTCGGCTTTCTGAGCGTCGGCCTCCTGCACCTTTTCCATCATGTTGATGCTGACATGCGGCCAGCGGATCAGACCGGGCTGGCCGTCGCGGCGCGGGAAGAAATCCAGCAGCACGTTCTGAAGATAGGCCAGCACCAGCTTGGGCTTGCCGTCGGCGCCGTTCTCGTCAAGTTCCATGATCCAGAAGGTTGATTGCATCTCGGCCGCATTGGCCTGCTTCACAACGAAGGGGATGTTACGAATGCCGCCCTGCTGGATCGTCGTGTCGACATGCAGCACGGTGGTCTTCTTGACATTGTTAGGCATCCCGAGCGTCAGAAGTTGATGCGGCGAGACCGGGTTGAAGCCGGGAAACGGCGCCGAAAGCACCCCAAGGAACGGGTTGTCGCTATAGTGCTTGTAGGGCCCCAGATAAGGGTTGTTGGCCAAATCCTGGCTGACACCGATCGGCAGGCCATTGGTCAGCGGAATCGCGGGCGGGCCGTCGATCTGGTCGCTTTTCCCCAGCGCCAGCAGAGCATCACCATGCGGGATCGTGCTGAGACGGGCGATATTCAGTCCGTCGGTCTGGAGGTTGGTCATATGCAGCCAGAGGCCGGGTTCGTGGTGGATCGCCAGATCAGGATCGCCGGCCAAGCCGCTATCGGGACGGTCTTCGGCCTTTAACTGTTTGATCATCTGCTCGAAATCGAGCGTCACGACGAACTGATCGGTATTGGTGTTGCTGGGGCGATCGATACCGCGGTTCGGAACGGCCTTGTCGACAAGCGAAAACTTCAGCTCTTCGTTGTATTGATTGACCAGCAGGCGGTAATCCAGCGGAGGGCCGGAGCCTTCGAAGGGCAGCGCGATCATGTTCCAGCCGCGTCCTACGAAATTGCCCGAGTTGTGCCAGGTGCCGGGCAGAAGCTGCAGTGGGCCGAGATCTTCGTCGCCGGTCTGGGCAACCTCGACATAGCGGCCAACGCGCTTGTATTCCTTGATGCGTTCTTCGGTAACCATTGGATAATACTCCGTTTAACCCTAAAAAATGGTCGAAATGTCGTCGTCAAAAATCATTAATCAGGTGCCGAGAAATGCGACGACACAACCCACAATTTACCATAGAAACATGCATCCCCCTATTGTTATGAAAGGCGAAACAATCCCGTGGCGGGTTTTTGCTTGTTTCAGTTTTCGCGCTGGTTTGTGCGAGAATACGCGTCAGACGAGCAATTGCCGCGCGTCGGTCCCGCGCTGAATGCACATCTGGCCCATGTTGCAAAGCATATCCTCGGTCAGGATATGGACCACGTGATCGCCGCCCATCTCACCGAGGGCGGCCAGCCCGTAATGGAACGTCTTGCCTAGCATTACGAAATCCGCACCGCATGCGAGGGCGCGCAGAATGTCGAGCCCGCCCTCGATGCCGCTGCAATAGATCAGCGGATAGTCCGCGCCTACGGCCTTTCGGATCGGGGCAACGCAGTCGATTGCGGCGGGGGCGGCCTCGAACTGGCGGGCGGCATGGTTCGAGATCCAGACCGCATCGACGCCGGCTTGCTGGCAAGCCTTGGCGTCGTCGGGATTCAGTATGCCCTTGACGATGAAGGGGCCGTCCCAGAGGTCGCGCAGGCGTTTGACATAGTCCCAGTCTGGCGGGACGCGTAGCAAGTAGCCAATATGCGCGGTCGAGGGCAGAGGGCCTTTGTGGGTCGAATATTTGCCGATGAACGGCATTTTGGGCATGCCGTGTTGCAGCGTGCCTATCGCCCAGGCCGGGCAGGCGGCGATATGAGCCAGCGTGCGCGGCGTGATCGTTGGCGGATGGGTCAGCCCGCCGCGGGTCTGGCGTTCGCGGCGGGATTGACTGGGGACATCGACGGTCAGCACCAGTGTGTGAAAGCCCGCGCCGCGGATGCGGGCCAGCATGTCGCTCAGGATCTCAGGCTCGCCGGGCGGGTAAAGCTGGAACCAGCCTTGCGTCCCGACGTCCTCCTTCAGGTCTTCCGGCGCGCGCGTCGCCATGGTCGACAGGCAGAACGGGATCTGATGGCGGACCGCGAGGCGGGCGAGCATACCTTCCGCCCCCGGCCACATCGCGCCCGACATACCGACCGGGGCAATGCCGAAGGGCTTGGCATATTGTCGGCCCAGAAGGGTGGTCGTCAGGTCATGCGTGACCTCGCCATGCAACACGCGAGGCGTCAGCAACACGTTGTCCAGCGCCGCGCGATTGCGGTGCATCCCCTGTTCGGTGCCCGTGGCGCTGTCGAGATATTCCCACATGAAATGTGGAATCCGGCGCCGCGCTTTGCGGCGCAGGTCCGAGATCGCGGGGTATTTGTTGTCGAGATCCATGAATTCGCTTCTAGGCCATTGGCCGGAAAAGGCAATTGGCGTAATGGGAACAGAATGTGAACAAGGCTTTTACTTTTTCCACCGGGTGCGTATGTTCCGGCCATGAGCAGTTTCGATGAAAACGATGCGTTTGAGGCGGCGGCCAAACCGTCGCTGTCGTCGCTGGCGATGGCCGCGCGCGGCGCGCCTTATCTCGACGATCTGAACCCCGCGCAGCGCGAGGCGGTCGAGGCGCTGGACGGGCCGGTTCTGATGCTGGCGGGCGCCGGGACCGGCAAGACCAAGGCGCTGACGACGCGGATCGCGCATTTGCTGAACACAGGCAAGGCGCGGCCGAATGAGATTTTGGCGGTGACGTTCACCAACAAGGCGGCGCGCGAGATGAAGAACCGTGTCGCGCGGCTGTTGGGCCAGACGGTCGAGGGGATGCCCTGGCTAGGCACGTTCCACGCGATCTGCGTGAAGCTTCTGCGCCGCCACGCGGAACTGGTGGGGCTGAAAACGAATTTCACCATTCTCGATACCGACGATCAGGTGCGGCTGCTCAAGCAGCTGATCGTGGCGGCGAATATTGATGAGAAACGCTGGCCGGCGCGGATGCTGGCGGGTCTGATCGACAACTGGAAGAACCGCGCCTGGACGCCGGACAAGGTTCCGGCGACACGAGGCGGGCGGCGTTCAACCATCGCGGGGTGGAGCTTTACGCGCAGTATCAGGACCGGTTGAAGGCGCTAAACGCGGTCGATTTCGGTGATCTGCTGTTGCATGTCGTGACGATCCTGCAAACCCATGAGGATATTCTGGCGCAGTATCAGCGCTGGTTCCGCTACATCCTTGTGGACGAGTATCAGGACACCAACGTCGCGCAATATATGTGGCTGCGGCTTCTGGCGGGCGGGCACAAGAATATCTGCTGCGTCGGCGATGACGATCAGTCGATCTATGGCTGGCGCGGTGCGGAAGTGGGCAACATCCTGCGGTTCGAGAAGGATTTCCCCGGCGCCAAGGTGGTGCGGCTGGAGCAGAATTATCGCTCGACCCCGCATATTCTGGCCGCGGCCTCGGGGGTGATTGCGGCAAATGCCGACCGGCTGGGCAAGACGCTGTTCACCGATCTAACCGAGGGCGAAAAGGTCCGTCTGATCGGTCATTGGGACGGCGAGGAAGAGGCGCGCTGGATCGGCGAAGAGATCGAGGCGATGCAGGGCGGCACGCGGGGGCTCGATCCGATGGGGCTGGATTCGATGGCGATACTGGTGCGGGCGTCGCATCAGATGCGGGCGTTCGAGGATCGGTTCCTGACGATTGGATTGCCCTACCGCGTGATCGGCGGGCCGCGGTTCTACGAGCGGATGGAAGTGCGCGACGCGATGGCCTATTTCCGCGTCGCCGTAAGCCCAGATGATGACCTTGGTTTCGAGCGGATCATCAACACACCGAAGCGCGGTGTGGGCGACAAGGCGTTGCAGACGATTCAGCGGATTGCGCGGGCCAATGGCGTCTCTTTGCTGGAGGGCGCGCGGCTTGCGGTTGCCGCCGGGGAACTCGTCCGGCAAGGCGAAGGCCGAAGTGGGTAAACTTGTGGACAGTTTTGATCGGTGGCACCGATTGGCGCTAGCCCCTCAACAATCCCATATAGAACTCGCCGAGCAGATTCTGGAGGAGTCGGGCTATACCGAGATGTGGCAAAACGACAAAACGCCGGAAGCGCCAGGGCGGCTGGAGAACCTCAAGGAACTGGTCAAGGCACTGGAGCAGTTCGACAATCTTCAGGGCTTTCTGGAACATGTCGCGCTGATCATGGACAACGAAACCGACGAGGCCGGAGAGAAGGTTTCGATCATGACACTGCACGGCGCGAAAGGCCTCGAATTTCCCGCCGTGTTCTTGCCTGGTTGGGAAGATGGCCTGTTTCCAAGCCAGCGCAGCATGGATGAAAGCGGGCTGAAAGGGTTGGAGGAAGAGCGACGGCTTGCTTATGTGGGGATCACTCGGGCCGAGGAACTGTGCACGATTTCCTTTGCCGCCAACCGACGGGTTTACGGGCAATGGCAGTCGGCCTTACCCAGCCGATTCATTGATGAATTGCCCGCCGAGCATGTCGAGGTGCTGACTCCACCGGGTCTTTACGGCGGCGGCTATGGCGCTGCGGCCCCGAGTTTCGGCACCGGCGATATCGAGGAACGGGCGGCTTCGGCGAATGTGTATAACTCTCCGGGCTGGAAGCGCTTGCAGGCCCGCAGCCAGCAGCGCGGCGTGAGCCAGCCCTCGGAAGCGCGCAACATGGTGATCGACATGAACGCCGTCAGCGCATTCACCCAAGGCGACCGCGTGTTCCACCAGAAATTCGGCTATGGCTATGTGATGGGGATCGAGGGCGACAAGCTGGATATCGAGTTCGAGAAGGCGGGCGCCAAGAAAGTTGTAGCCAAGTTCGTCGTGGCGTCCGGCCGCGAGGAGGATGACGTGCCGTTCTGAGGTCCGGGGCAGGTGATCTGCCCGATATCCCCCCCCGGTGCCGATCAGCTTTTCTTGGCGTCGTCGCGCACGATCTCGATCTTCACCTTGCTGACGAAGGCCGCAAGCGCGCCGATCACGGCAAGAACCGGTGCCGCGATAACGAAGACGCCGCCGGCAATGGCGCCATAGGACAGCGGAATCTCCAACGCGATATCGCCGTCCGGTTCAATGACGCGGATGCGTTTGACATGGCTTTCAGCGGCCAATTCCTTGACCTTCTTGATCAGGTTCTCGCCGGTCACCTCGATCTCTTCGATCCAAGTCGGCTTGTCCTTCGACTGATCCCCGGCTTCCGGCACCTCTGACAGGTTCGCAGATTTTGCTTTTTTCATGGTTTCCCCCATTTGCAATCGCAACGTATCTATAAGTGGTGGCGTTCGGCCTCACATTGACGCAAGTCAATGGCAGCCCGCCAAACCTGCCTAGAGAACTGAGCACGACTTTTCCCGGAATGGTCTTATAGTTGGCAAAAAAAGGAGGATGGCATGAACAAGAGATCAGAGATTGCGGTAGACGAGGCGGCCCTACGGGTCGATCTGGCGGCGGCGTTCCGGTTGGCGGTGCATTTCAACTGGCACGAATCGGTTGGTAACCATTTCAGTGCGGCGGTCAGTGCCGATGGCTCGAAGTTTCTGATGAACCCGAAATGGCGGCATTTCTCAACGATCAAGGCGAGCGATTTGCAGTTACTGGACGCCAATGACGACAGCGTCATGTCCGGCCCCGACGCACCGGATGCCAGCGCGTGGTGCATTCACGGCACGATCCATCGGCGGCAGCCGAATGCGCGGGTGCTGTTGCATTGTCATCCACGCCATTCAACCGCGCTTGGCGACGCTGAAGGACCCCACAATGCTGCCGATCGACCAGAACACGGCGCGGTTCTATGGCAAAGTGGCGGTCGATCTGGGTTTTGGCGGGCTTGCGGACAACGCCGAGGAAGGCGAACGGATCGCGCGCGCGCTGGGCAACCACTCGGTGATGCTGATGGGCAATCACGGCGTGACGACGACCGCCGGGACCGTGGCCGAAGCATTCGAGAGCCTCTATTTCTTCGAGCGCGCGGCAGAGACACAGATGCTGGCCTATGCCAGCGGCCAGCCGCTGAATGTGATGTCGGATGAGATTGCAGAGCGGACGGCCGAGGATTGGGTGGCCTATAACGACAGTGCATTCGCGCATTTCGAGGCGCTGAAGGCGATGCTGGACCGGGCCGATCCAAGCTACCGCGATTAGTGCGGCATCAGGATCGGGTAAAGTGAGGCCAGAAGCAGCAAGGCTGCTGTGAAGTTGAAGGCGCGCAGTTTCCATGGCACGTTCAGGAGCCGGCGGAGTTGTGTGCCGAGCACGACCCAGCAACTGACCGAGGGCAGGTTCACAAGGCCGAAGACAACGGCCACGATCAGCACGCCGGTCAGCCCGCTACCCTCGGGGCGGTAGGCGCTGATCGCGGACAATGCCATCGCCCAGGCTTTGGGGTTTACCCATTGAAACAAGGCTGCCTGCAAGAAGGTCAGCGGGGTACCAGCCGCATCCGGCGCGTTTGACGGCGGTGCGGCAGTGGCGATTTTCCAGGCGAGCCAGGCAAGGAAAAGGACGCTGCCGATCTTCAGGGCGGTATAGGTGAGCGGCCAGATCTCGAAGATCCGGATCAGCCCGGCGCCCACCAGCACCGCCATGATAACAAAGCCGATGCCGACGCCCAGCATGTGCGGGATCGTACGGACCCAGCCGAAATTCGCGCCCGAGGCCATCAGCATCAGGTTGTTCGGCCCCGGCGTGATCGAGGTCACGAAGGCGAAGGCGATAAGGGCGGAGAGAAGCTCTGTGGTCATGGGCGCAATATATAGGTTGTTTGGGGCGCAATGAAATTGACTTTGTTGAGAGACCGAGGAAGATTGCACAACGAATGGGCGAAATAGATCAGATAAACGCTCGAATATTGCAGGAGCTTGGTCGCGATGGCCGGATCAGCAATATCGAGCTGGCGGAACGGGTAGGATTATCGCCCTCGGCCTATTTGCGCCGGGTGCAGGAACTGGAACGGTCCGGCGTGATCGCAGGCTACCGGGCGGTGCTGAATCCGGCGGCATTTGGCGTGGGGTTCGTGGCCTATATCGCTGTCGGGCTGTCAGAGCACTCGAAAGAGGCGCAGGAGGGGTTCGAGCGGTCGATCTCGCTCTCGCCGGAAGTGCGTGAATGCCACAACATCACCGGCAATGTGGAATATCTGCTGCGGGTCGAGGCGCGAGATCTGGCGGACTACAAGCATTTCCACACCGAAGTGCTGGGCGCGCTGCCGCAGGTAAAAAGCATCACTTCTTACGTGGTGATGGGATCGCCGAAGGATGACCGCGCCTGAACCGAGTCATTTGTGCAGGATGCGCCCGATTGTGTTCAGCAGCAGCTGCGCGGCCAGAATCGCGGTAGTCCCGGTATGGTCATAGTCGGGGGCGACCTCAACCAGATCGATGCCGACGATGCGCTGGCGTTTGGCGACCCCGGCGATCAGTTCCAGCACTTCGTAATAGGTGAAACCGCCGTGGCTGGGCGTGCCGGTGCCGGGTGCGATGGACGGGTCGAAGCCGTCGATGTCGATGGTCAGGTAGATATCGGCCTGTTCCGGAATGCGCGACAGGACAGCCTCGGTCCCGAGCGCACGGATCTGGCGTACCGAAAGGATGTCCGAGCCCATTTTGCGGGCGTCGTCATAGCCTTCCTTGGCGGTCGATGACACGTTGCGGATACCGAACTGCGACAGGCCGGTGACGTGGTCCTGTTCGGCGGCGCGGCGCATCGGGTTGCCGTGACCAAAGCGCACGCCGTGGCGTTCGTCGACGAAATCCAGATGCGCGTCGAATTGCAGGATGTGGATCGGGCCGCGATCCGCAAAGGCGCGGATGCAGGGAATGTTCACCGAATGGTCGCCGCCCAGCACCACGGGCAGGGCCCCGGCCGCAAGGATAGCGCGCACCGCGGTTTCGATATTGGCATGGCTCTTGATCGTGTCGGTATGGATGATATCGGCATCGCCGATATCGACGATCCGGGTTCCGGCACCGAGGTAGGTGACGTCATCCTCATGGTCATATGCCCCGGCATGGCCAAAGGCGAAGAGGGTCGACGCCTCGCGGATCGCGCGCGGGCCGAACCGGGCGCCCGGCCGCCATTGCGTCCCGAAATCGAACGGAGCTCCCACGACGGCGACATCGGCGTCGATTGCCGACCAATCGGGCTGATAGGGGTATTTCCCGAAAGTCGCGATGCCGACGAAAGGCAGATCCAGACGCCCGCCTTCATAACCGTGAGCCATAACTGTCTCCTCTCGCGCATTCCGTGCGGTTTTCAGGCACTTTCGCAAGTTGACCGGTTTTGCCAGCTGGTCGCAATGGTGATTTCTGGGTTGTCGGTGCCGACGCGCCGCAAGGAAAAGAAACGGCGGCGCTCAGGGAGGGTGAGCGCCGCCGTTCCGGTACACGGATGCATTGGGGGAGGACCGCCGCATCCGTATCTGGGTTAATGCGGCGGCATCAGGGAGGAGGTTGATGCCGCCGCTCTTTACAGACGACCTCAGGGAGGAGAGGGACGCCTGATCTGAATTCCTATTTGCCGAAAGCGGCCTCGCGGGCGATATCGGCGATCATCGAGCGGCTGAGGCCAAGGTCGGCCAGGTCGCGGTCCGACAGGGCGCTCAATTCGCGGATCGTCGTGCGATAGACGCGATACTGCGCGTTGAAAACGGACATCTCGCGGAAGAAGGTCGATACGCGATCGGCGATCCCAGCGAAAAAGCCGCGGGTTTGGGTTTCAGTTGCGAATGTCATTTCAGTGCCTCTTAGATCTTGGTCTGTTTCCGGAGCTTCGTTCTCCGTTAGCGCTAAGATAGGCAATTGCTGCAGGTGCACAATAGGGCGCGGCATCAATGCCGCTATGCAGCATTTGCATAAGTAAAGCTGACGTAAAGTCAGGTGCTTAGACGAGTGTTTCGGCAAATGGACAACGCGTCGAGATGCGGCTGCATGGGACTTTGCCGGAACGACCGTTCATGGATGGATTGCGATTCAACGGGGGTTGCGGGCGGTTCATCTGTACGTGCCACGTGCCGGATTTCCGGTGGCGAACCGACGAATCGGCGCGACCTTTTGGGCAAGGAAGGGGTGCGGCAGTCCGGTTTTGGCAGGGTATCGTCGATAATTCATCCAAATATCAGAACTTGTTCGGGAATTCGCGGGAATACTTGGTTTCTCATAGTTTACACTACATATGGTGCTCGCGGATTTAATTTTCACGATATAAGGTATTTGATCGGGCGCGACCCAGCCAATGACAGGTGACATAAATCGCCCTGGAACATAGAATTACCGTCTGGTTCCATATTTTTCTATTGATTTCCATGAATTCCCATGGCATCCCTATTCACACGATGAGGACGGGCAAAACGAGGCGACAAGACCTCAAACTCCCAAGTCAGGTTCATACAGGCACCCGCTTTCATCGAACCAAGAGATCCGGCGCGCGAGCGAGCAGACATCCCCCCAGGTGGCGCGCGCAGTCGGACAAACCCCAGAGATGGGACGAGGGCGGCGGGTTGATCAGTGGCAGCAGATCAACCCGCCGTTTCCATGTCCGGGGCACATGAAGGGTAAGGATTAAAGGAGCCGCGGGACAGTGGCGCGAAGGTTCAGAGGCGAAAGCCAGCACAAGGTTGATGCGAAGGGCAGGGTGTCTATCCCGGCCCTCTTCCGTCGTGTGCTTGAAGCTGGTGACCCGGACTGGACCGATGGGCTGCGACCGCAACTGGTCATCGTTTATGGCGATCACCGCCGCAAATATCTGGAATGCTATACTATAGAGGCTATCGACGAGGTCGATGCCAAGATCAGCAAGATGCCGCGCGGCTCGATGGAGCGGCGGATGCTGGAACGGATGATCCACGGCCAGTCGCATCCAACAGAGGTCGATGGCGACGGACGCCTGGTTCTGCCGCAGAAGCTGCGCGAGAAGATTGGGCTGGAGGATGAGGCATTCTTCATCGCTTCGGGCGACACGTTCCAGATCTGGAAGCCCGAGACCTACGAGACCGAAGAGGCCTCGAAGACCGAGAAATGGCTGGACGAATTGCCCGACGATTTCGATCCCCTGACCCTGCTGGACAAAGCCGAAGGGGAATAGGGCATGGCCGTGAAGACACGCGCGATCCCGTCCGACAAACCCCATATCCCTGTTCTGCTGCGCCCCTTGCTGAGGGCTGTGGCCCCTGTCGAAGGCGTCTGGCTGGACGGCACGTTTGGCGCGGGCGGCTATGCGCGTGGGTTGTTGGACGCCGGGGCCGACAAGGTGATCGGGGTCGACCGCGATCCGGCGGTCTTTGCGATGGCGAAAGGCTGGGTTGGTGAGTTTGGCGACCGGCTGGAACTGGTTCAGGGTACCTTCGGGCGGCTGGATGACTATGCAACCGGATTGGACGGCGTGGTTCTGGATCTCGGCGTCTCCTCGATGCAACTAGATCAGGCCGAACGCGGGTTTTCGTTCATGAAAGACGGGCCGCTTGGATATGCGGATGAGCCAGGAAGGGCGCTCTGCCGCCGATCTGGTCAATGACGCCGATGAGGGCGAACTGGCGGATATTCTCTATCAGTATGGCGAGGAACGCGCCTCGCGACGGATCGCGCGGGCGATTGCAGCGGCGCGCGAGGTCTCCCGGATTTCGACGACCGGAGAGTTGGTGCGGATCGTGGAAAAATGCCTGCCGCGTCCGAAACCGGGGCAGAGCCATCCTGCGACCCGGAGCTTTCAGGCGATCCGTATCGCGGTGAACGATGAGTTCGGCGAACTGGTCGCGGGGCTGGAAGCGGCCGAGCGGGCGTTGAAGCCCGGCGGCAAGCTGGCGGTGGTCAGCTTCCATTCGCTGGAGGATCGCGTCGTGAAGCGGTTCTTGCAGGCGCGGGCGTTTTCGGGTGGTGGCGGCAGCCGTTATGCGCCGGAAGTCGCGGCGGCGAAACCGGGGTTCCGGGATCTCTCGAAAGCCATTGGGCCGGACAAGGACGAACTAGCGGAAAATCCCCGTGCGCGGTCGGCGAAACTGCGGGTGGCAGTACGGACTGACACCCCGGCAGAGCCGGTGGACCGGGCGGCATTGGGAATGCCGGGATATAAGAAAGAAGGGAAGCGGTAATGCGGTCGATGTTGTTCGTTTTGTCGGCGCTAGCCGTGATGGGCCTTGGTTTCTGGGCCTATCGAGAGAATTACAAGACCCAGCTGGCGTTGCGCAATGTCGAGGATGTGCAGCAGGAAATAGGTGTCTTGCGCGAAGAACTGGCGGTTCTGCGTGCCGAATGGGCCTATCTGAACCGGCCTGACCGCTTGCGCGAGCTGGCGGATCTGAATTTCGACCGGCTGGGGTTGTTGCCGCTGATGCCGGAACAATTCGGGCGGGTCGATCAGATCGCCTATCCGACGCAAGCCGAGGTCGTGGGCCCGGTGGTCAACCCGATTGATGTGGTCGGTATTCTGGAGGGCGCACAATGATCCGCACACCTCTGCGCCCGCTGGCACGGATCCTGTCCGCGCGCCAGAAGGGCGAGAACCCCGATGCAATCGAACGAGAGAACATCCGCGTGCGTCACGAGGAAATGCGCGACAAGGCGCGACGCCAGGCCGAGGGTCGGTTGCTGGTCATCGGCGCGTTCTTTTTGTTCGCGTTCGTCGCTGTCGGTCTTCGCATGGGCGCGCTCGCGTCCAGCCAACCGACCGAGCCGCGCACCGCAGGGGCGGGCGCAGGCATCGTCGCGCAACGGGCTGATATAGTGGACAGAAACGGGAGGATTCTGGCGACGAACCTTATCACCGATGCGCTATATGCTCAGCCACCATTGATGGTCGACAAGGCCCGTGCGGCCGCCGAGCTGGTCAAGGTCTTCCCCGATCTCGACGAGGCCGCGCTGCTGAAACAATTCGAGAGCAAGCGCAAGTTCCTGTGGATCAAGAAGCGGATCGCGCCCGAGCAGAAGCAACTGGTGCATGATATCGGCGATCCGGGGCTGCTGTTCGGCCCCCGCGAGATGCGGCTTTATCCCAATGGCAAGCTGGCGGCACATGTGCTGGGCGGGTCGTCCTTTGGCCGCGAGGGCGTGCATTCGGCGGAAGTAATCGGCGTGGCAGGGGTCGAAAAGACATTTGACAGCTTTCTGCGCGATCCCGCGATGGGCGGGCAGCCGCTGGAATTGTCGCTGGATATGACGATACAGGCCGCGACCGAGCGGGTGCTTTACGGCGGCATGAAGCTGATGAACGCCCGCGGCGCGGCGGCGATCCTGCTGGATGTGCATACCGGTGAGGTGATCAGCATGGTCTCGTTGCCGAATTTCGATCCGAACACCCGCCCCAACCCGTTGCTGGCCGGGGTGCCGTCCGACAGCCCGCTGTTCAACCGTGCGGTGCAGGGGGTCTACGAACTCGGCTCGACCTTCAAGATTTTCGCCATTTCGCAGGCGCTCGAAGAAAAGCTGGTGAACCCCTCTACGATGATTGACACTCAGGGGCCGCTGACCTGGGGTAAGTACCGGATCCGGGATTTTCACGATTACGGAAAGCAATTGAGTGTCACGGATGTGATCGTGAAGTCCTCGAACATCGGCACGGCGCGGATCGCGATGATGATCGGCGCCGAGCGGCAGCAAAGGTTTCTGGGCTCACTCGGCTTTCTGGAACCGACGGCGGTCGAACTGGTCGAAGCGCCGGGTGCAAAGCCGTTGACGCCGAAGAAATGGTCGGAAATCTCGACGATGACAATCTCTTATGGTCACGGGCTGTCGGCCAGCCCGCTGCATCTGGCGACGGCCTATGCCTCGCTTCTGAATGGCGGCACCAAGGTAACCCCGACGCTGTTGAAACAGGTAGGGGTAAATCCCGGGCCGCAGGTGGTTTCGCTTGCCACGTCCCAAGCAGCGCGCAGTATGTTGCGCCAGGTCGTAGTGCGTGGCACAGCGAGCTTCGGCGAGGTTCCGGGTTATGCGGTGGGCGGCAAGACCGGCACGGCGGATAAGCCCAAGGAACGTGGCGGTGGCTATCACAAGGACAAGGTGATCGCGACGTTCGCCAGCGTCTTTCCGGCGCATGACCCGAAATATGTGCTGGTGGTGTCACTGGACGAGCCCGTTGAAACCTCTGGCACCGAACCGCGCCGCACGGCGGGCTGGACGGCGGTGCCGGTGGCCGCAGAGATTATCCGCCGGATTGCCCCCCTGCTGGGCCTCAGACCCGAGATTGAACCCGGTGCGGATGATAAGGTAACACTCACCTCGAACTAGGCGCGAAGGGCGGGGACATGACGGACCGGGCAGAGACGAAATCACTGGCAGAGCTTGGTCTGACGGCCCAAGGAGGCCGCGAGGCGCGGGTGACGGGGCTGTCGGTCGACAGTCGCGCGGTCAAGGATGGGCATCTCTTCGTGGCGTTGCCCGGCACAAGGGTGCATGGCGGCGAGTTTATTCAATATGCATTGCGGATGGGGGCCAGCGCGGTTCTGACCGACCGCGAGGGCGCGCGGATCGCCAAGGCGGAACTGGCCGAGGCAGACGTCGCACTGGTGCTGGCCGAGGATCCGCGTCAGGCTTTGGCCTATGCCGCAGCTTTGTGGTTCGGGCATCAGCCAGAGACCGTCGTTGCGGTGACGGGCACGAACGGCAAGACCTCTGTTGCGACCTTCACGCGGCAAATCTGGGCGCAACTGGGCTTGGCCGCGATCAATCTGGGAACCACGGGCGTCGAGGGCGCCTATACCGCGCCGCTGGCCCATACCACGCCGGAACCGATCACGCTGCACCGGTTGCTGGCCGCGGCGGCAGAGGCGGGCGTGACCCATGCCGCGATGGAAGCCTCCAGCCACGGGCTGGAACAGCGACGGCTGGACGGGGTCCGGCTGGCGGCGGCAGCGTTCACCAATTTCAGTCAGGATCATCTGGATTACCATGCCTCGTTTGACGACTATTTTGCCGCCAAGGCAGGGTTGTTCGACCGAGTGCTGCCCGAGGATGCGGTGGCGGTCGTCAATCTGGACGATGACCGCGGCGCTGATATGGCCGAGATCGCGCTGGACCGCGGGCAGGACTTGCTGACCGTGGGGCGCGGCATGGGCACCCATCTGCGGATCACCGGGCAGCGGTTCGATGCGACCGGGCAGAACCTGCGGTTCGAGTGGAACGGCGAGGTGCATCAGGCGCGGCTGGCACTGATCGGCGGGTTTCAGGCGGAAAACGTGCTGGCGGCGGCGGCCTTGGCGATCGGCGCAGGATCGCCGCCCGAACAGGTGTTCCGGACCTTCCCGGAACTGACAACCGTGCGCGGCAGGATGCAATTGGCGGCGACACGCGACAATGGCTCGGCGGTGTTCGTCGATTACTCGCACACGCCCGACGCTTTGGCGACCGCGTTGCAGGCCTTGCGCCCGCATGTGATGGGGCGGCTGATCGTGGTCTTTGGTGCCGGCGGCGACCGCGATACCGGCAAGCGTGTGCTGATGGGGCGGGCGGCGGCGGAGCATGCCGACGTTGTTATCGTGACCGATGACAATCCCCGATCCGAGGAGCCCGCGGCGATCCGCGCGATGGTGATGAAGGGCTGCCCCGAGGCGACCGAAGTGGGCGACCGGGCCGAGGCGATCCTGCGCGGTGTCGATGCATTGCAGCCCGGCGATGCGTTGCTGATCGCCGGCAAGGGGCATGAAACCGGCCAGGTGATCGGCGACGATGTGTTCCCCTTTGACGATGCCGAACAGGCCAGCGTTGCCGTGGCGGCGCTGGACGGACGGGTGTCTTGACGCGCGCTCTGGACCTCTGCTCAGGCCGCTGCCGCGACTGGCGGCAAGGCGCGCGGCGGCTGGGCGGCGACTGGCGTTTCGATTGACACGCGAAGCTTGCAGCCCGGCGATCTGTTCGTCGCGCTCACCGATCAGCGCGACGGGCATGACTTTGTGGCGCAGGCCTTGCCAGAAGGGTGCAGCGGCGGCTTTGGTCAGCCGCGTGCCGGATGGTGTCGGCGCCGGATGCGCCGCTACTGATCGTGCCGGATGTTCTTGCCGCTTTGGGCGATCTGGGTCGGGCAGGCGCGGGCGCGGTGCGCGGCCAAGGTTGTTGGCGTGACCGGTTCGGTCGGCAAAACCTCGACCAAGGAAATGCTGCGCGCGGTCCTGAGCGGACAGGGACGGACCCATGTGGCCGAGGGTAGCTATAACAACCATTGGGGCGTGCCGCTGACGCTGGCGCGGATGCCTGTGGACACCGAATTCGCGGTGATCGAGATCGGCATGAACCACCCCGGAGAGATCGAGCCGCTGGCCCGGATGGCGCGGCCGCATGTGGCGATGATCACCACAGTGGCAGAGGCGCATCTGGAGGCGTTCGACAATATCGAAGGCATCGCGCATGAAAAGGCAGCGATCTTTGCCGGGCTGGAACCGGGCGGCGTGGCTGTGGTGAATGCCGATCTGGGCGTGACGCCGATCCTGCTGGATGCGGCGCGTGCGGCGGGAGCCTCGATTCTGCAATTTGGTGAAGATGAGGCAGCGGATTTCCGTTTGGATAAAGTGCAACTGGCGCAGGACACGACCATCGTGCAGGCCAGCCATCGCGGCGCGCCCATGCTTTTCAAGATCATGTCTGCGGGGCGTCATTTCGCGCAGAACGCGTTGGGTGTGCTGGCGGTGGCCGAGGCGTTCGGGGCCGATATCGCCGTTGCCGCCTGCGATCTGGCGGCATGGGAACCGCCCTTAGGACGCGGCGCGCGTGAAACCGTCGTGCTCGATATCGTCGATGACCATCTGACGGTCGATCTGCTGGACGATGCCTTTAACGCCAATCCGGCCTCTCTGACAGCGGCGCTGGAGGTTCTGGCGGCCAGCAACCCCACCGATGGGATCGGTCGGGTCGCAGCGGGGCGTCGGATCGCGGTTCTGGGCGACATGCTGGAACTGGGACCGGATGAGGTGCGGATGCACCGCGACATCGCCACCTCGCCGACGCTGAAATCGGTGGCGCAGGTGCATTGCGTCGGGCCGCTGATGCGGCATCTTTACGATATCCTGCCGCCGCCCCAGCGCGGCGAATGGCACGAAACCGCAGGTGCGCTGGCCGCACGTGCGCATGCGCTGATCGATGCGGGCGACGTGATCCTTGTCAAGGGATCGAAGGGCAGCAAGGTGTCGCTTGTCGTTGACGCCATCCGAAAACTGGGCCATCCGCTGACCCGGGAACCACGAGGGAACGAGTAGATGTTATTCTGGCTGACCGAGCTTTCGGATGGTGGCGACTTTTTCAACTTGTTCCGCTACATCACCTTCCGCGCCGGTGGGGCTTTTTTTACCGCGCTGATCTTCGGGTTCATCTTTGGCAAGCCGCTGATCAACTTCCTGCGCCGCAAACAGGGCAAGGGTCAGCCGATCCGCGAGGATGGACCACAAAGCCATATCCTTGAAAAGGCGGGCACACCGACGATGGGGGGCCTCTTGATCCTCAGCGCCCTTCTGGTCTCGACCGTGCTTTGGGCGCGGCTGGACAATATTTACATTTGGATTGTTCTGCTGGTGACGGTCGGGTTCGGTCTGGTCGGCTTTATCGACGATTACCAGAAGGTCGCGAAACGCAACGCCAAGGGTGTGCCGGGGCGGGTACGGTTCTCGATCGGGCTGATCATCGCGGCGGTTGCTGCCTACGTCGCGTCATTGGCGCATCCGGCGGAACTGACCAACCAGTTGGCATTGCCGGTCTTCAAGGATGTGCTGCTGAACCTCGGCATCTTCTTCGTGCCATTCGCGATGATCGTGATCGTCGGGGCCGCAAATGCGGTGAACCTGACCGACGGGTTGGACGGGCTGGCGATCATGCCGGTGATGATCGCGGCGGGGACGCTGGGGGTCATTGCCTATGCCGTTGGTCGGGTCGACTTCACCGAATACCTTGACGTTCACTACGTGCCGGGAACCGGCGAGATCCTGATCTTTACAGCCGGGCTGATCGGCGGCGGACTGGGATTCCTTTGGTACAACGCGCCTCCGGCCGCTGTTTTCATGGGTGATACGGGGTCACTCGCCCTCGGCGGCGCCCTGGGTGCCATCGCGGTTGTGACAAAGCACGAGATCGTGCTGGCCATCGTTGGTGGTCTCTTCGTGGTCGAGGCGTTGAGCGTGATAATTCAGGTGCTTTACTTCAAGCGCACAGGCAAGCGGGTGTTCCTGATGGCTCCGATCCACCACCATTTTGAGCAACTTGGCTGGAAGGAGCCGCAGATCGTGATCCGGTTCTGGATAATATCGCTGATTCTGGCGCTGATCGGCCTCGCGACGCTGAAATTGAGATGACGCAGGCACCCGTTCACGAACCGGTTCGCGACCGAAAGGCCATGATCGAAGGCATGAACCCGGTCCTGCAACCGGGGCGCTTTCATTTCTGTACGACCGCGGATCGCGATATTGCCGCCGCATTGTCTGGCGAGGCGCAGGGGATGTTCCGCGAGGCCGAGGGAATGTCGCTGATCCTGCTCGAGGTCGTGGCGAAAGATCACGGTTTCGATCTGGACCAGCCGATGCGGTGCATTACGCTGACGGTGCATTCCGCTCTCGATGGCGTCGGCCTCACGGCGGCGGTCTCGACGGCTTTGGCCGGGGCGGGATGCCCGTGCAACATGGTCGCCGCCTATCATCACGATCATGCCTTTGTACCAGCCGACCGTGCGGAAGAGGCGCTGGCCATACTGGCGGCGCGGGCTGCCCAAACAAGCTGCCGGCCTCAGAAATGATCCCGGTTCTCGGATATCAGGGCCGAAAGATAGCGGTGCTGGGATTGGGGCGGTCCGGACAAGCGGCGGCGCGGGCGTTGATGGCTGGCGGGGCAGAGCCCTTGTGCTGGGATGACAGTGCCGAGGCGCGTGAAGCGGCAGAAGGGCTTGGGCTGGTCATTCAGGATCTGACGCGGGCCGATCTTTGGGCAGAGGTTGCGGCTCTGATCGTCTCACCGGGCATCCCGCATCTTTACCCCGAGCCGCACAAGGCGATCGCTGTGGCGATGGAGGCCGGGGTGCCGGTCGACAATGATATCGGGTTGTTTTTCCGGTCTTTTGCGACACCAGACTGGGACGGGTTCGATACTCCGCCACGGGTCATTGCGGTCACCGGATCGAACGGCAAATCCACGACCTCTGCGCTGATCCATCACATCCTCACCCAGAACGGCCGGGTGTCGCAACTAGCGGGCAATATCGGCCGCGGCGTGCTGGATATCGAGCCTGCGGGCGATGCGGGCGTCGTGGTGCTGGAATTGTCCAGCTACCAGACCGATCTGGCGCGCGCCCTGACGCCGGATGTGGCGGTCTTCACCAATCTGACACCGGACCATCTGGATCGGCATGCCGGCATGGGCGGGTACTTCGCCGCGAAACGTCGGCTTTTTGCCGAGGGCGGGCCGGACCGGGCAGTAATCGGTGTCGATGAGGCCGAGGGCGTCTATCTGTCGAACCAGCTTGCCGAAGGGCCGGAGGATGACCGCGTGATCCGGGTCTCGGTTGAGCGCAAGCTGGCCGGTCTTGGCTGGACGGTCTTCGCGCGCAAGGGGTTCTTGTCTGAATACCGCAAGGGGCGGCAGGTCGGGTCGATTGACCTGCGAGAGATCAGCGGTTTGCCGGGGACGCATAACCACCAGAATGCCTGCGCGGCATATGCGGCTTGCCGGGCGTTGGGGCTGTCGCCGAAAGCGGTCGAGCAGGCGTTTCGATCCTTCGAAGGCTTGCCTCATCGCAGCCAGTTGGTCGCGGAACGGGGTGGCGTGCGCTTCGTCAACGATTTCAAGGCCACCAATGTGGACAGCGCCGAGAAGGCCTTGCAGGCTTTTCCGCGTATCCGCTGGATCGCCGGGGGGCTGGGCAAAGAAGGCGGGATCGAGGCGTTGCGCCCGGCTTTGGCATCGGTCGTGAAAGCCTATCTGATCGGCCATTCGGCGCGCGATTTCGCGCTGCAGCTGGGCGACACACCATATGAGATTTGCGAAACGATGGCCTGCGCCGTCGACCGTGCTGCGGCAGAGGCGGAAGCGGGCGAGGTCGTCTTGCTGGCTCCGGCGGCGGCCAGTTTCGATCAATACCCGAACTTCGAGAAACGCGGCGAGGATTTCATGGCCGAAGTGGCCAAGGTCGTGGCCGCGCCCTAATCGGCATCGAGTGCAGCCTTGATCCGGGCAAGAGTGCCGGGGCGGTAGGCCGGATCGCCCTCTTTCCACCTTCGGCGGGCATTGCTCGATACGTCGAGAGGTGCAGTCACACCATCGCGGTCGCCAAGGCTTGCCAGCTTGCTGAACATGCTCTTTTTGGGGTCGGACCTGTTGTGCAGCGGCGCAAAATCGTCGACCCGCTGCTCGAAACTTTCCAGCGTTCCGGGCATGAATTTCAGCCCGATCTTCTGCGCGCCTTCGGCGATCCAGACCAGGGTGTTGTCAGAAAGGCCGGTAATATCCCCGCCGCCGCCGACCGATCCGTGATCGCCCGGGAACCAAAGCTGCTGATACGGGCGGTCCGGTCCGGTATCGTCGTCGTTCAGCTTGTCTAGGTTGGTCCAAAGCGTCGGCGGAAAGCTGCGGCGGCGTTCGTCGATGGCCACCGCATGGCGCGCCGAGCGGACGCTGCGCGACAGGTCCGCGTCGTGAAACCGGTACTTTTTGTTAAAGATCCGCGCCAGCCCGCGCAGATGCCCCGGCACACCGAGCGCGCCAACCGTATCCCAGACACCGAGATAGGCGATACGCAACAGCAGGCCCGGATCATGCCGGTTCTCGCGCCGCCAATCCTGTTCTTCAGTGCTGGTGGCGATGGCGGGGTTGATCGTCAAACGGAAGGCGCAATTCTCGGGCTGGTTGGGGTGGCCCGCATCGCCGTCGGGACGGCTGCGATAATGCTCCATCGCGTCGCCGACCATGTTGATCCGGTTGCGCGCCGGGATGCCAGAGGAGCGGATAAGCCCGGCCAGCGACCGCGCGGTGTAGGCGCCACGCGAAAAGCCGAAGATAAAGATGTCGTCCCCCGGTTCATAGGCGAAGGCCAGCGCACGATAGGCGGTCTGGATTTTAGCATCCAGCCCCCATCCGAACGCGCCACCCCCGAACTTGTCGATGGTGCGGGAAATGGTGCTGGCGCCGCTGTCGGTTCCGAGACCGGGGATATAAATCAGTTGCTGGAAGGTGTTGTCGTCGGCAGTCAGGCTGAGGGCTTGCGACAGGGCCACGACATTGGTGGCGAATTCGGCATCAGCATGGTTCCAGGTTCCATCGCAGAAAATGGCAATGCGTTTCAAAGGGCTTCTCCGGTAATGGTGTGGATAGGGGGCTAGGGCACCCGCCTAAAGTACAACAATACCAAATTCTGGCGGCATTGTGCAGTCTTGCCGGCGTCGGGTGTCAATCTGCCTGACCGTCGGTATCGCTGCGGATCTTCCTTAGCACCTTGTCAAGCTGGCTGGATTTGAACTCCCAGGCCTGCCGGTAGTCGTCAAGCCATTCATAGGCGAAACGCATCGGCAACGCGCGCAGCTTGCGTGGACGGGACTGGGCCTTCTTGTCGCTTTCGATCAGCCCGGCCCTTTCCAGCACTTTGAGGTGACGCGAAATGGCCGGCTGGCTCATGTTGAATGGTTCGGTCAGTTCCTTGACCGTTGCCTCGCCTCTCTTCAGCCGCTCCAGTATGGCGCGTCGGGTCGGATCGGCGAGGGCCGAAAAGGTCTTGTCCAAACGATTTTTCGGCATTTTTGCACTCAAACTAATGATAACCAGAGTTTTATCTTAGATGGTGGAAGTCAACTCGGTAGTTTCCATTCGGTTCCCGGCCGCAAATTACTGGCGAAGCGGGGATTTATTGGGTAAGATTAAGGTCAGACCCGGAAAACGGGCGGTATGTGGCAGTGTTAGGCAGTAGTTCATGACGGAAATGGTGTATGGCACGGTCCCTGCACGGGATGGTGAGCCGATTCTTCCCCGATGGTGGCGGACCATCGACAAGTGTTCAATGTCTTGTGTCCTCATCCTGTTCGGGATCGGCCTTTTGCTGGGTCTGGCGGCGTCTCCGCCGCTTGGCCGAACGCAATGGCCTGAACGCCTTTTCACTATGTCGAACGCCAGGCGGTCTTTGGCGGGATGGCGCTGATCGCGATGTTGCTGACCACGATGATGTCGCCGCAACTGGTGCGGCGACTGGCGCGTGCTTGGGTTCTTCGCGGCCTTCGTGGCGTTGGCGTTCCTGCCGATCTTCGGCACCGATTTCGGCAAGGGCGCGGTGCGCTGGTACTCGCTGGGCTTTGCGCACGTTGCAGCCGTCGGAATTCCTTAAGCCCGGATTCGTCGTCGTCGCGGCCTGGCTGATGGCGGCCAGTCAGGAAATCAACGGCCCGCCGGGCAGGACGTATTCCTGTGTGCTGACAGCCGCGATCGTGCTGATTCTGGCGCTGCAGCCCGATTTCGGGCAGGCCTGCCTGGTGCTGTTTGCCTGGGGCGTGATGTATTTCGTCGCCGGCGCGCCGATGCTTCTGCTGGTGCTGCTTGCGGGCGGCGTGGTTTTCGCCGGTACGCTCGCCTATTCCAATTCCGAGCATTTCGCCCGCCGCATCGACGGTTTCCTGTCGCCCGATGTCGATCCGACGCACCCAGTTGGGCTATGCCACCAACGCGATCCGCGAAGGCGGGTTCTTTGGCGTCGGTGTCGGCGAGGGCCAGGTGAAATGGTCACTGCCCGATGCCCATACCGATTTCATCATCGCGGTCGCGGCCGAGGAATACGGGCTGATCCTGGTTCTGGTGATCATCGCGCTCTACACCACAATCGCGGTGCGGTCCCTGCTGCGTCTGATGCGCGAACGTGATCCGTTCATCCGGCTGGCCGGGACCGGTCTTGCCTGCATCTTCGGTGTTCAGGCGATGATCAATATGGGCGTCGCGGTACGGCTTTTGCCGGCCAAGGGAATGACGCTGCCGTTTGTCAGCTATGGCGGTTCGTCGCTGATCGCCGCAGGGATTGCGGTGGGCGTGCTACTGGCCTTTACCCGGACGCGACCGCAGGGCGAGATCGGCGATATTCTGATCGCAGCGGGGCAAATAGCCATGTCCGAACCCCTTCTTATTATCGCGGCGGGCGGCACCGGCGGGCATATGTTTCCGGCGCAGGCGCTGGCCGAAGCGATGCTGCGCCGGGGCTGGCGCGTGAAACTTTCCACCGATGCGCGCGGCGCGCGCTATACTGGCGGTTTCCCGCATGTGGTGAAGATCGAACAGGTCTCCAGCGCCACATTTGCGCGCGGCGGACTGCCGGGCAAGGCGGCCGCACCGTTCCGGATCGTGGGCGGCGTGGTCTCGGCGCGTCTTTGGGATGATGCGCGACAAGCCCGCGGTCGTGGTGGGGTTCGGCGGCTACCCCTCGATTCCCGCCATTTCGGCGGCCAAGATCTTGCGGCTGCCCCGGATGATCCATGAACAGAACGGTGTGCTGGGCCGGGTCAATCAGTTCTTCGCCCGCAAAGAACGGGTGAACGCCGTGGCCTGCGGCACCTGGCCAACGCGACTGCCCGGTGGCGTGGCCGGAGTGCATACTGGCAATCCGGTGCGCGCGGCGGTGCTGGAAAAATCCGGCGCGCCCTATATCCCGCCGGGCGACTATCCGATGTCGCTGCTGGTCATAGGCGGCTCGCAAGGCGCGCGGATCCTGTCCGATACGGTCCCCGCTGCCGTTGCGGCCCTGCCTGACGAGCTTCGCGCGCGGTTACGTGTTTCGCATCAGGCGCGCGAAGAGGATCAGGAGCGCGTGACCGAGGCCTATGACAGCATCGGCGTCAAGGCCGATGTGCAGCCCTTCTTCAGCGATATTCCCAGACGGATGTCCGAGGCGCAGCTGGTGATCAGCCGTTCGGGCGCGTCCTCGGTGGCGGATATCAGCGTGATCGGTCGGCCGTCGATCCTGGTGCCCTACGCCGCGGCGGCGGCGGACCATCAGACGGCGAATGCCCGCGGATTAGTTGACGCCGGGGCAGCCATACTGATCCCCGAATCGAGGCTTGAACCTGCAGCGCTTGCAGAGCAGATAGAGACCGTCTTTCTGAACCCCGATGCAGCGGTGAAGATGGCGCATGCCGCACTGGACACCGCCCGCCCGGATGCGACCGACCGTCTGGTCGAAATGGTCGAGGGGCTGGCAGGCAGGGGGCCGAACGCATGAACGCGGCAGCGACGAAATTGCCGACCGAAATGGGGCCGATCCACTTTGTGGGCATCGGCGGCATCGGCATGTCCGGCATTGCCGAGGTGCTGCTGAACCACGGCTACACCGTGCAGGGATCGGACCTGAAAGCCAGCAAGATCACCGACCGGCTGAAAGAGCTGGGGGCGACGATCTTTGAAGGCCAGCGGGCCGAAAACCTTGAGAAGGCCGAGGTCGTCGTGATCTCCACCGCGATCAAGCCGCGGCAATCCGGAACTGGATGCGGCGCGCAGCGCGGGCCTGCCGGTCGTGCGCCGGGCCGAGATGCTGGCCGAGTTGATGCGGCTGAAATCGAACGTCGCGGTGGCAGGCACGCATGGCAAGACGACGACGACCACGATGGTTGCGACGTTGCTCGACGCCGGCGGGCTCGACCCGACCGTGATCAATGGTGGCATCATCCATGCCTATGGCTCCAACGCACGGATGGGGCAGGGCGAATGGATGGTGGTCGAGGCCGACGAAAGCGACGGCACCTTCAACCGGTTGCCCGCGACCATCGCGATCGTCACCAACATCGACCCCGAGCATATGGAGCATTGGGGCACGATCGAGAACCTGCGTCAGGGTTTTCTTGATTTTGTGTCCAACATTCCGTTCTACGGTCTGGCCGTCTGCTGCACCGATCACCCCGAGGTGCAGGCGCTGGTCGGCAAGATCACCGACCGCCGCGTCGTGACCTACGGCTTCAACGCGCAGGCCGATGTGCGGGCGGTGAACCTGCACTACAAAGGCGGCGTGGCGCATTTCGATATCGCGTTGCAGGCCGACGAGATGGTGATCGAGGGCTGTTCGCTGCCGATGCCGGGGGATCACAACGTCTCGAACGCTCTGGCGGCCGTCGCCGTGGCGCGGCATCTGGGCATGAAGGCGGCAGAGATCCGCGAGGCACTGGCCAAATTCGGCGGCGTTAACCGGCGGTTTACCAAAGTCGGCGAAGTGAACGGCGTGACGATCATCGACGATTACGGCCACCACCCGGTCGAGATCGCCGCCGTGCTGAAGGCCGCGCGGCAGGCCAGCGAGGGCCGCGTGATCGCAGTGCATCAGCCGCACCGCTATTCGCGCCTGTCGAGCCTGTTCGAGGATTTCTGCGCCTGTTTCAACGACGCCGACGTGGTTGCCATCGCCGAGGTTTATGCGGCGGGCGAAGAGCCGATCGCCGGGGCGAGCCGTGACGATCTGGTGGCCGGGCTGATCCGGCACGGCCACCGTCACGCAAGGGCGATCA
>CAVYHT010000018.1:0-14466 GCA_963768355.1 uncultured Alphaproteobacteria bacterium | reverse complement strand
CCTGGAGGCTGTCTTGGCATCCCTGATCGTTGTGCACGAGACCGTCTGCATTGAGGCGACGGCCCTGATGCGGAAATCCAGCAGATCGCCAAAGACAGCCTGTTGGCACGTCGGCTGACAAGTGTCCCAGGGGTAGGCCCGATTGTCGCGCTTAACTTCATCGCTACCATCGATGATGTAGAACGCTTCCGGCGCGCCGTGGATGTAGGTGCCTATCTTGGGTTGACGCCACGCCGATACCAGTCCGGCGAGACCGGCTGGTCCGGGCGGATCTCAAGGCGGGGCGACAGTTCTATGCGCAAGCTGCTCTATGAGGCAGCCAACAGCCTGATCCAGCGTGTCCCAGGCTTCTCCCCGCTGAAAGCCTGGGCAATGCGTTTGGTGCAACGAAAGGGCTTGAAGAAAGCGACCGTGGCAACCGCCCGAAAGCTGGCTGTGATCCTGACACGAATTCGGCGGGACGGCACAACCTTTGCATGGACGAAGGAGGATCTGCCCGCATGACCTGAACAGAAGAGATCCGCGAAGCCGCGGAACAATGTCCCATTGGGTCGGAGGCAGAATGACCCCGCTGTCGAATGTCGATGCGCCCAACCGGCGACCTCGCAGCCGACCAAAGGAGGCATTCAGTCACCGACGCCATTATGGGGCGGCAAAGCCGACCCCAGAGAGATGGGATGGTTGCCGCCCTCCCGAAACGGCATCGCAATGTGCCAAGTTGATTGCGTTGATGATCAACAAGAGAGGACGGCGAAATGAAGGATACAATGATTGGCGTGGATTTAGCAAAATCGGTTTTCCAACTCCATGCAGCTTCACTGACGGGTGAACTGAAGTTCCGAAGAAACTGTCGTGGCAGGGATTTGTACGGTTCATGGAAAAACACGATCCAGCCGTGGTCGTTATGGAAGCCTGCGGCGGTGCCAACTTCTGGGCAAGGGAACTGGTCGGACTGGGCCATGAAGTCAAACTCGTTGCACCTCAGTATGTTCGCCCATTTGTTAAGCGGCAGAAAAACGACGCGGCGGACGCGGAAGCGATTGTCATTGCCGCGCAACGCCCGGAAATGCGCTTCGTCGAGCCGAAGACCGAAGAACAGCAGGCGAGAGCGGTCGTCTTCCGCACAAGGGAGCGTCTCATGCACCAGCGAACTGAGTTGGTGAATGTCTTGCGCTCAATCCTGTATGAGCAGGGACTGACCTTCCCAAGCGGCTTCGATCACGTCGCGCGGATTGAGGCAGTGCTTCGCGATCCGAGCACGTATGTATCGGACGTCGTCAGGTCTGAGTGCCTCGATTTGATCGACCAGATCGCTGAAAAGACAGCCCGGATCAAAACCAAGACCGAAACAGCGACCGATCTCGCGAAGAGTGCCGATACCGCGCGAAGGCTACAAACGATGCCAGGCATTGGTCCAATCACGGCCTTGGCGATCGAAACCTTCGCGCCTCCGATGGAGACTTTCAAATGCGGCCGCAGCTTTGCGGCCTGGCTTGGTATCGTCCCCCGGCAACATTCCTCTGGCGGCAAAGCCCGGTTGGGACGCATCTCCAAGGCAGGACAATCAGATATCCGAAGACTGTTGATCACCGGCGCGATGACGCGATTGAACTGGCTGGGCCGAAAAGAATCTCAGCCCGGTTCATGGTTGGCAAGGATGCTGGACAGAAAACCGAGGCTCCTTGTCGCGATCGCCCTGGCCAACAAGATGGCACGCGCGATCTGGGCGATGCTCACCAAGGAGGAAGATTATCGGGATCTCGCAGACGTCGCGGCTGCCTGACGGCACGCCATAACGAAACCCAAAAGGAAGAAAGGAATAGTCCAAGAAGTCGACCCCTCGAATGGGCAAAATGATCGAACAGATCTGGATCGGGAAAACCAGAGTGGTTCTGTGAGCGCTTCAGCTCTGCGGAGAGATTTGGACCCGACCTGCTGATCACCATACCGGCCAGCGGCTTCCATAGGGCCGCACACAAAGGCCTTATAGAAGACCGCACTCGATCACTCGCCAAAAAAGGGAAAGAGTTCTTGCACTACGGGCGGCAACCATGAAGACCGCACTCGATCACTCGCCAAAAAAGGGAAAGAGTTCTTGCACTACGGGCGGCAACCATAGAAGAACCATGAGCCCGATGCGACAAAATCCGCCCTTGAAACAATGACCGCAGATAGAGAACACTTGCATAGTGCTGGAACTTGTACCCGCTTGAACACATTGCTGCGGCACATTGGAAACCTCATCGGGTGTTCCACCATCTCATTAGATAGATCTGTTGCATTAATCTTGTCGGTCGTCAGGGTTTTCTGGAGAACTGAGCGTTTTGCTGAACGAGACTCTGGTTCTCCATTGGGTTCATAATAGGCGGCAGCTTTCTGGTGCTGCAAGCGGCGTTTCTGGATTGTCTCCCTTTCTATAATGATGGCGTTCGCCCTCTCTCCTTACTTCACGATAGCGAGTGCTTTATTCGGCGCAGAATAATCGTGCATGGCGATGACGGATTCGTGGTAGAGGTGCGCTACGCCGCCCGAGAAGGGGGTCATTCGAAGTTGACTAGACCGCTCGCGCAAGCTGGGATGTCGAAGATCCTCGGGCGCTCGACCGGTTAAAGTGACCAAGACTTTTGGGGCAGGATGCCTGAGTTCAACCGACGGCTTTGAATTGGGAGATGAAAGCTGATGAAGAAGACACTTATTCTGACAACCGCTCTGACCGGGTTTGCCTTTGCGGCCTCGGCGCAGGAGATCACCGTCATGGGTTGGGGCGGCGCCTACACCCAGAGCCAGATCGAAGCCTACCATAAACCCTTCGCTGCCCAGACCGGGATCAAGGTCAACTCGGCCGACGCCGACAACCCGGCTGCACCGATCAAGGCACAGGTCGAGGCTGGGAATGTGTCGATCGACGTTGCCAGCGTCGAAATCGCCGACGCCATCCGGCTGTGTGACGAGGGTCTTGTCCTTAAGATCGATCCTGCAACCTTGCCAGCCGCGCCCGACGGCACCGCAGCGGTCGATGACTTCATCGCAGGAACCCTTAGCGACTGCATGAATTCCGACCGATGTCTTCGCGACGGCGATCGCCTATGACACCACCAAATTTGAGGGCGGCGCTCCGCAGACCATCGCTGACTTCTTTGACACCACCAGTTTTCCCGGCAAGCGCGGCTTGAAAAAGGGCGCGAAGGCGACACTTGAAATGGCGCTGATGGCCGACGGAGTACCCGCAGCCGAAGTCTATGACCTGCTCGTGACCGACGCGGGCGTCGACCGCGCCTTCGCCAAGCTCGACGAGATCAAAGCCGACGCTGTCTGGTGGGAGGCAGGCTCGCAACCGCCGCAATTACTGGCCGACGGCGAAGTGGCTATGACCATGGCCTGGAATGGGCGGATTTTCAACGCCGCCATGGAAGAGGGCAAACCCTTCGCCATCCTATGGGATGGTCAGGTCTTCGAATGGGAGGGTTGGGTGATCCCTATGGGCGCGCCGAACCTAGAAGCCGCGTTGGAGTTCGTCAAGTTCTCCACCTCGACCGAGCCTCTCGCAGTCGCAGCCTCTTGGATCAGCTACGGGCCGCCGCGGAAATCTTCGGCACCGCTGATCGGGAAGTCGCACGACGGCAAGACCGATATGGCACCGCACCTGCCGACCTCGCCAGAGAACATGATGAACGCTCTGGCCTCGTCGACCCAGTTCTGGGTCGACCATGACAGCGAGTTGAACGAGCGTTTCAACGCCTGGCTTGCCAACTAAGACCAACGCAGCGGCGCCGAGGCCTTCCCGGCGCTGCAACCGCGTTTTCGATCGCTGTCGAGAAACCACAGACGAGAAAAGGGCCTGGGTCTGGAAATGATGACAAATATCCAGCAAGCCGCAGCGAGCTTAGCTTGACGGTGGTCTTGACCCCTGAAACTGGTCCGAACTGAATGCTAGATTTTGGGTACATTTCCGATGAAGGAGGAATGTACCGATGCCGAAGAAACGATTTTCGGACGAGCAGATTGCCTTTGCGCTGAGGCAGGCGGAAGCTGGCACGATGGCCGGCGAGATCTGCCGCAAGATGGGTGTTGCCGAGGCCACGTTCTATCGCTGGAAGAAGGTCTATGCCGGGATGGGCTTGTCCGAGATCCGGCGGCTGAAGCAGCTCGAGGACGAAAACGGCAAGCTGAAGCGGCTGTTCGCCGATCTGACGCTGGACCAGGCGGTGCTGCAGGACGCGCTCAGAAAAAAGTGGTGAAACCTGTCCGCCGCCGCGAAGTCGTTCAGCACTATCAGGATGTATTTGAAGTGTCGGAACGTCGAGCCTGCAGCGCCATGGGCTTCGGGCGGGCTTCTCACAGGTATCAATCGAGGCGTGATCCGGAGGTGGAACTGCGGATGCGCCTGAAGGAATTGGCCGAAAGCCGGGTGCGCTACGGGTATCGCCGTCTGCACATCCTGCTGCAGCGGGAGGGCTGGCATGTGAACCACAAGCGCCTTCTTCGCCTGTACTGCGAAGAAGGGCTGTCGATCCGCACACGCAGTCCGAAACGACGCAGAGCCTGCAGAAATCGCTCGGGCCGATCTGAGGCCAGCGCCATGAACGACGTTTGGGCGATGCCTTGCCCGGTAGGTGAATGCTCGCATTCACCGTTAGGGACTTCTTGTCGGACCGACTGTTCGATGGAAAACCGTTCCGGATCCTGACCATTGTGGACTGCCACACGAGAGAAGTTCTCGCGACCGCTGCGAGGACGAACTTCCGGGCCTACCAGGTCATCGACGAGCTGGACCGGCTGGCACGGGTTAGGGGCAAGCCGCGCAGCATTCGCAGTTGACAACGGCCCCGAGTTTGCGGGTCGTCTACTCGATCAATGGGCCTATCTGAACAAAGTCGAACTGGACTTCTCGCGGTCCGGAAAGCCCACAGACAATGCCTATATAGAAGCGTTCAACAGCCGCCTGCGCCCAGGAAGGTCGCCTGAACGCCGCATTCGCTCGGTCTCCCGATCCATGCGGCCGACTGACCACCCGCACGCCCGGACCAGAAACGGGGTGAACTCCAGTGCCATGAACTCGAGAAACAGATCACGAGCAGCTCCAGCGTTCCTCGGTTCACCAGAGATTCGATCGTGTCTGCGATTTCGTAGGCGCGCACGAGCTTCGCTTCCTAACTGCCGGGATCCGGACGATCGGTGAACAGGGGACCTCGAAACCCTCCTCGCCAAGGAAATCCGCCATCTGCTCGGTGCCAGAAACCGCTGCCCAGAGCGACCCGCGCGGCAAGGCTTCCGAAGAGGGTTATGCCACCCGAAACAAATGATCGGCAGCTGATGTTGCTGAGGGGAACAATCATCTCGTTCCTCAAGAATTACCAATTAATCAGCCTATGCGAAAATGCCAAACTTCTTGCTCTCGATCAACTAGTGGGGCTGCTGCTAAAGTCTTCTAGATCGGGTGGGCAGCCTTTCCATGCCAGAATGCAGCACCTTACACGGACGGCGGATTTGCGGAAGCCGCACTGCGGCGCCGAAGGTTGCGGCTTATGTCTACAACGATCAACCAGCAATGTCGGTAGTCAGGAAGAATCTGGGAAGCCAGGCAGGATAGAACTGGTTGCGTTGGAAGGTTTGATGCATGAGCTTGGAGGAACATCGCCAAAGGAGATTGCGACATGATGATCTATGGATTGAGCACCTGCGCAATTTGTCAGAAGGCCCGCAAGGCGCTGGAGGCAGGGGGCATTGACGTCAGTTTCCGCGATGTCCGCGCCGAACCCCTGAGCGATGCGGAATTGGCTGAGTTGATTGCGGAGTTCGGGGATCGGCTGATCGATAGAAAGTCGAACGACTATCGAGCGCTCAATGATTGGCTGAAAAATTCGGAGGCAGAGGCGCAGATATCGGCCCAACCCAAGTTGATGGCCCGCCCGGTAATACACGATCGGGATACGTTTTATCTAGGATGGGACGAGGCAGTTCAGATGGCATTGCTGCCGGGCTGAATTCTTAAACCAGAATACAAGATTAACGCGAGCTCACCTGAAATGCTGCGCGGCGAACGAACGGCAGCTTTGCGAAAGCCGCACCGCGGCGTCCGACAAGGCGATGGTGACCGCATGGCCGCCGTTCGAATGGGCGTAGGTCACCGCATCAAACTTGCTGCACTGCTGCATGACGGATCGACCCATATGACCGATGCTGCGCTGCAGTTATTGGGGAACAAAGCACGGAAACCAGTCATTGGACACGGAAAACAATTGGCAAAAGGGACAGTAAGTCACGTTGAGCCCGTCAAACCATTCCATTCAATTGGTGCTGCCGGATGTGAAGGCAACAGGAAGGGAATTTCTGATCTTTAGAATCTCAACGACAAACACGACATGCCGCCGTCAAGCTTGGCACATTCCGAATTATTGATCTCGACCACCTCATATCCGGCATCGTTCAGTATCTCTGCGGTGCGAATGAAGCCGGCCGGGTAGAGCACAAACCGGTTGAACCGAATGCTGTTGGCAGCGGCGTCTTCGCCCTCGGCGGTATGTAGCACGCGGTAGCCGTCAAAGCATCCTGATGCGTCCAGCCGTTTGGTCGCAAGAATGGTTTCGCCATCGAGCAGTGAGCAATCGGTCTTGAAGTGCAATACGCCAGGAGGTGTAAAAACCTGGCGCAACTGATAACCCCAATCCGAAACGATATCAGCAAGTTCCGCCACCCCGGCGGCATCTGTCCGGTCCGACCGGCCCACCAGAATCTCTCGCCCCGTCACCAGAATATCGCCGCCTTCGATATGGCCGGGGCCTTCTATCCGGCGGACATCGTTATACACCTTGCGCAGCGCAGGTTCCATTTCATCGACTTCTCCCATGCGGCTAGTAGCACCCGGGCGCATCATCACAGCGCCGTGCGGCAGGCACAGGGCGGTATCCTCGACAAAGACAGAATCTGGGAAGTTTTCAAGCGGAGGCAGTTCGATCACATCGGCCCCGGTTTCTTTCAGGGTGGCGACGTAATGCGCGTGATCCGCCAGCATCCGGGTCAGGTCGGGCACGCCGATATCTTCGGCGCGAAGGCCGTTGATGACACTTGCGGCTGGACGGCGGGTGATCGCACGTGAGAATTCATAAGTTGGGTCTGTCATGTGACACTCGTTTGTTCAGCGGGCGCGGGATTGGTTGTGCGCCCGGATTTCAATTAACGTCGGGCCGCTGGTGTCGGAGGGCGTCAGCAACCAGAGCTGGCTCTGGCTCGCATCGCCAAAAGGGCATGCCGCAGGCTTGAGCGACGCCCTCGAAATCAGGTGGGGTTAGGTCGCAGCCCACGACGGTCACCCCCACGGCCTGCACTAAGGTGGCGATTTCCTGGTAGCCGTAGTTGTTCCAGATCATGAAGCCAATCGGCGAGTTCTCGTCCATGGCGCATATCATCTCGGGCAGGCTGAACTTTGCGCCGCCATCGCCTGTGATACAGATCATAGGTGCCCCCGGAGCGGCCAGTGCCGCGCCAACTGCGGCGGGAATGTCATAGCCAAGTGCACCCAATCCGGTGGCGGCTTCGAACCAGCCGCCGGGGCGGTCGTGATCGTAGTAAAGGTTGCCCGTGTATATTGGCTGGTCCGAATCCTCTACCATGATGGCATTCGGGACAGCTGCGCGCGCAGCGACCAAAACATCGCAGAGTGCGCGCTTCCGGGCCGATTTCCTGAAACGCCGCCCGGCGCGCAGCCCAGCCTCACCGCGTCCGCTGGAGTAGGAGGTTCGGCCGCGGCGCGTCGCATCGGTCGCGGCATCAATCAGTGTGGCGGGTGTAGGCACATCCGGCTCGTCGATCGTCAGTTCGATGATGTCACGGCCTTGCGCCACAAGCTCTTTGGTCTTGAGGTAGACCTCCCACTTGGCACCGCCAAGGCCCGCCAAGCGTTTCGTGTTTTCTGTGTGTCTCATGCCTGATGCCCTGTCGCTTGCAAGTCTACCCCGATGATCGCGCCAACTGATCTGAGCCCGATCTCTGGTAGTTCGCCCGGCTCGAACCCACCGGACAAGGCACCGCCTTCCATCCATAACCCGTCGATCACGGCGTTGCATGCAATTGCCAGCAAACGCAAATCCTGCGGCTTGGTGGCTATATCCGCCTCATTCAAGACAGCGGCTATCAGTGCTTCGAGCCGGTTGCGGGAATCGTGATAAGTCCGTTCGTGAATGACCTGCATCTGCGTGTCTTCACGGACCTTACTGAAAAAGCTAACCCATAGTGTCACTGAGCTGGCATCGACCACAGGCGGCGTCAGGCTGGCCGAGACAAAGGCGATCAGGCGCTCCCTGGCTGATCCATCAGCAAGCGCGGCCGGGGCCGATGTCAGATTGGTCATACGGTTCATATGATGTTCGTAAGCGGCAGTAACCAATTCTTCCTTGGACGAGAAATGATGCCTGATCATGCCTTGTGTGACGTCCGCACGCGTGGCGATTGCGCGCACCGTTGCCCCCCCCACACCCTGCTCCGCGATCAGGGACAGAGTCGCGAGAATCAACGCCTCTTTGCGCTGCTCGGCTGGCTCACGTCTGAATTTGCGGGTGTTTTCTGACACGGGCGTTTCCAAGATTCCGTAATTATACGCTTGCATAATTACGGAAATCCGGCATTACTACAAGCTGGAAAATGGGGGGAGCCTGATGGAGGCCACAGAACCGGCCGTTGACACAGGTGCTGCACAAGACATGCAGGACGAGGCCATTCGGGTCGCTGATCTGCACAAGTCTTTTGGCACACTTGAGGTGCTCAAAGGCATATCCCTGACCGCCCATAAAGGCGATGTTGTCGCGATCATCGGCGGCAGCGGTTCGGGCAAATCGACGTTCCTACGCTGCATCAATTTTCTGGAAACCCCGAGTTCGGGCCAGATCGTCGTGAACGGTGAAGAGATTGCGATGCGGCCTGACGGCTCTCCGGTCAATCGCCGGCAGATCGAGCGCATCCGCACCCGCCTGGGCATGGTGTTTCAAGCCTTCAACCTTTGGACCCATCGCACCCTGTTGGAAAACGTGATTGAGGTTCCGATCCATGTGCTGAAAGTGCCGCGCGCCGAAGCGATTGAACGCGCCAAGGTCCTGCTTGATCGGGTTGGGCTGGGCGACAAGGCCGAGACGTTTCCAGCTTTCCTGTCGGGAGGCCAGCAACAGCGTGCTGCCATTGCTCGGGCCTTGGCGGTAGAACCCAGCGTGATGTTGTTTGACGAACCCACCAGCGCGCTCGACCCGGAATTGGTTGGTGAGGTGTTAACCGTGATCCGTGATCTGGCAGCCGAGGGGCGCACGATGCTGCTGGTCACCCACGAGATGAAATTCGCCAGAGAGGTCGCAACTCATGTTGTCTATCTCTTCGAGGGTCGGATCGAAGAGCAAGGTCCCCCGGACGAGCTCTTTGGAAACCCCAAATCGGCCCGACTGAAACAGTTCCTAAAAACCGTCGGTTAGTTCAGTGCACCCAACCAAAAAAGGAAGAGAACCTATGACAATCAAGAAACTACTGATCGCAGGCGTTGCAACCGCCATGCTCGGCGCGGGCGCCGCCTCGGCTGAAGAAATCAAGATCGGCATCGCTGCAGAACCCTATCCGCCTTTTGCGTCGCTTGACGCCTCCGGCAATTGGATTGGCTGGGAAGTCGAAGTGATCGAAGCGGTTTGCGCCGCGGCCAAGCTTGACTGTGTGATAACACCAGTGGCGTGGGACGGTATCATTCCGTCGCTGACCGGTCAGCAGATTGACGCAATCATGGCCTCGATGTCGATCACCGAAGAGCGCCAGAAAACCATTGATTTCAGTGATCCCTACTACAACACGCCCGCTGTGATCGTGGCGGATAAATCCATGGATATCGAAGCCACTCCTGAATCGTTGGCGGGCAAAATCATCGGCATTCAGGCCTCGACGATTCATCAAGCTTATGCGAATGCGCATTTCGGTGATGCTGCTGAAATTCGTGTCTACCAGACCCAAGATGAAGCCAATCAGGATCTGGTTGCAGGTCGTATTGATGCAACCCAGGCCGACAGCATCGCAATGGCGGATTTTGTCGGATCCGACATCGGTGCCTGCTGCGAGATCAAGGGGCCGGTTGCCAATGACGAATCCATTCTGGGCCGCGGTGTTGGTGCCGGTGTCCGAAAAGGTGACGATGCGCTGCGCGAAAGCCTGAATGCAGGCATTGCCGCCATCCTTGCCGATGGCACCCACGCCGAGATCACCTCGCGCTATTTCACCACCAGCATCTACAGCGAGTAAGCCGGGTTTTTGGAGACACTTCTCGACACATTTGGGCTTGCCAGAAGCGCGGAACTGTTGTCGCTCAACCCTCCGGGTTGGGGTGGGAACCTTCTGCGCGGCCTTGCCAACTCGTTGCAGATCGCCTTTGGGGCATTCGGCTTCGGCTTGGTGATCGGGCTGTTCGGGGCTTACGGTAAACTTTATGGCGGGGTGGTCGTGCGTGATCTCCTCGCCATTTACACAACGGTGATCCGGGCCGTGCCTGAATTGGTTCTGATCCTGATTCTTTATTATGTCGGCACCGATCTGATCAATCAGGTCTCGCAGGCCTTCGGCTATGGACGGGTAGAAATCAGCGGTGTGATCGCGGGGATCTGGGTGCTGGGCATCGTTCAGGGGGCCTATGCAACCGAGGTGCTGCGGGGGGCAATCCAGGCAATTCCCCCGGGCCAGATAGAGGTGGCACGGGCCTTCGGCATGCCGCCGCTGTTGCAGATGCGACGGGTTACTATTCCGGCCATGATGTCCTTTGCGACACCCGGGCTGGCCAATCTGTGGCTGATTGCCACCAAGGATACCGCCCTCTTGGCCATCGTCGGATTTAGCGAACTGACTCTGGAAACCCGTCAGGCCGCAGCCAGTACACGGGCCTATTTTACCTTCTTTCTGGCCGCCGGTGCGCTCTACATGATCGTGACACTTTGCTCGGGAGTGGTTTTTGCCCGGATTGAAAAATGGGCGCGACGTGGGCAACCCTCACTGAAGGGCGCAGGTCGATGAGGACTTGGCGCGCGTTGATGCGACCCCACAGGATTGTCCTGTTTGCGCTGTTCACCGGCCTGGTGGTCTGGTGTGCATTCGCGCTGCGTTGGGACTGGATTCCACAATATGCGCCTCTGGCGATGGAAGGGTTATGGCGCACCATCTGGATACTGGTCGTCACCTGCGTCCTGGGGTTTCTGCTGGCCATCCCGCTTGGCCTCGCCCAGGCTGTCGGGCCTTGGTATCTCTCGGCGCCGGCCCGGCTATTCTGCACGGTCATTCGGGGCACGCCGTTGCTGTTGCAGATCTGGCTGCTCTACTATGGGCTGGGGTCTCTATTCCCACAGATTCCCTGGATACGCGGCAGCGAATTGTGGCCTTATCTGCGACAAGCTTGGCCTTATGCGGTACTGGCCCTGACGCTGTCTTACGCAGGCTACGAAGGCGAAGTCATGCGGGGCGCGTTTTCGAGCGTGAACAAAGGTCAACTTGAGGCCGCAAATGCCTTTGGCATGCCACGCTTTACAATGTTTCGCCGGATATGGTTGCCGCAGGCCATTCGCAACGTGCTGCCGACGCTGGGTGGCGAAACTATTCTTCAGCTAAAAGCGACACCGCTGGTCGCAACAATCACTGTGGTGGAGCTTTATTCGGTATCGTCCCGCGTACGTTCGGATACGTTTATCGTCTACGAGCCGCTGATCTTGCTGGCGGTATTTTACATGCTCATAGCCGGTATCATTGCGTTGATGTTCCGACGGTTAGAAAGCCGGGTGCCCGGATGATAGTGACGACTGTAACCATTAGGCTTCTGAAATCGAGCAACAGTTTCAGAAAGTCGGGGCAGAAGTCCTCGCGATGGGACGTTCTTTTCATGAATGGATCGGAGGATGCTATTGGGCATGCCACCCAGCAGCGAGAAGCTGGGATCGGGAATTGTGGTTAGAGCCATGGCTCCTGATCGTAAAGCCGAATGCAACGTCTTCTTTCACCAAGCATAACCGGACATACAGCCAGTTCAATCGAACGGCAGGTTTGTCCCGGCGGCCTCAATGGGTCAACGCAACACATGCATTGAAACGCTCGGCTGGTGTTTCGTAGTTGAGCGTCTTTCGAGGTCGTTCGTTGAGCTGTCTGGCGACGGCACTCAGCTTTGCCTGACTATGTATCGACAAATCCGTTCCTTTTGGGAAGTACTGTCGCAGCAGGCGGTTGGTATTTTCATTTGTGCCGCGTTGCCACGGCGAATGTGGTTCGCACAGGAAGACGTCGATATCCGTCGCCAGGGTGAACGTCTTGTGCCCAGCCATCTCCGTTCCGCGGTCCCAGGTCAGCGAGCGGTAGAGCTCTTTTGGCAGCTTGCGAGACTGTTTGATCAATGCCTGAATGACACTTTGGCTGTCTTTGTTGCTCACCTTGGCCAGCATCACGTAACGCGTGTGCCGCTCGACGAGAGTAGCAATGAAGCTGTTGCCCGAGCCTGCAATGAGGTCGCCTTCCCAGTGCCCAGGCACGGCCCGATCCTCTACCTCTGCAGGTCTGTCGCGGATCGATACTGCATCGTTGAACTTGCCTAATCCACTGCGCTTCAATGTGGCGTGGCGAGACCTGCGTATGGACCGTGTCGCCCGCAGATGAGCCAGCAATTCTTTCTTAAGTACGCCCCGCGTCTGGATAAACAGGCTTCGATAAATCGTCTCGTGCGAGACGCGTTTGTTCTCATCACTTGGATGTTCGCGCATCAGCCAGCCTGCGATTTGTTGCGGGGACCACTTACGGATCAGTTTGGTTGATATCGCACGGCAGAGATAGGCATTGCCGTTCAGCTTGCAGAGTTTCGGTCGATGAGCGCGGTCCCACGCCGCTACATCTGACGGTGCTGCACGGTATTGTTTGGTGCCACCATTGCGCCTGACTTCGCGACTGATTGTTGAAGCCGATCGCTTTAAATTCCGGCCAATTGAACGCAAGGAAACCTTGGCAATCAGGCCCCTCGATATCTCCTCTCGCTCGGCAAGTGTCAGAGCAAGACGGGATCTAACGCGGGCTGGCGGGCGAATGCCGCCAGTGCGAGCGAGCAGCGGATAAATCGACGACGACGCGCGATCAAACCCACGTCCAATCGAACTCATCGACTCGCCGCGTTGCCATCGGTCCCAAATCTCTGACTTCTGTTTGTCTGTGAAAAAGGTACGTTGACGATACTTCATGCTTCACACTCCATCTTTCCAAAAAGACTAAAGTGTTGCGTCGATCAGTTGAAACCGCCCCCGCAACCCAGCCATTGCCCCAACGGACAAGCTGCGCTGTGCATGAACGGCGGCAATGCGAACGCTGCGGCGAGGCGTTAGAATGCACGCAGATGGTCCGGTCTGGGCCGCTCGCTGCAGGCGCGCCAACAACTTTGATAGCTCCTTAGAGCATTTTGCATTTAATCGAACCCATACCCAGCCGCCTTGAAGTAGTTCCAGCATTCATCCGGATCGTATATATCGCAGATTTCCCCGACGGCTTTCCATAGCGCGTCGATGGTTCTCGCGCCGATGCGCCGAAGGTGTGCCTTCAGTTTGGAGAAGGCCATCTCGATCGGGTTCAGGTCCGGACTGTAAGGCGGCAGGAATAGGAACCATGCTCCGCGTTCGCGCAACAGAGCTTTTGCCCGTTCGCTTTTGTGGGCGGCAAGGTTGTCCAGGATGACGACATCCCCTCTGTCCAGAGTGGGTGCGAGTTGCGTTTCGACATAAAGGTCGAACATCTCGCGGTTCATCGGACCGTCGATCACCCATGGGGCGGTCAGCCCGTTATGTCGGAGCGCGGCGATGAAGGTCTGCGTCCGCCAATGGCCGAAGGGTGCGCGAGCGTTCAACCGCTGACCGCGCTTGGCGCGCCCGCGCAGACGGGTCATCTTGGTTGTTGTGCCGGTTTCGTCGATGAAGATCAGCCGGTGCGGCTCTTGCTGCATCCTCGGCTGGCGGCGCTCGACCCAGTCCCGCCGTTTGGCCCTTACGTCATCGCGTCCACATTCGGCGGCCAACAGCGATTTTTTTATATGAGAACCCGCAGGCGCTCAGAAGACGCGAGATCGAGGACGGGTGCGTTCGATGCCCGTGTTCGGCTTCCAGCCGTTCGGCCAGCTCGCGCAACGTGATGTCCGGGCGCGCCTCCACCATGCCGCTCAAACAGTCACGGAAAGCCACCAGCGCTCCCGAACCAGGTGGACGGCCCTGCCGCGCAGGGGCGGTCGAACCGGTTGCCCTGACACGGCGATCCAGCTTGATCGCAAAGCTTGGACTTACCCCGAACCGACGCGCCGCATCCCGCCGCGCATGGCCTTGCTCAATGTGACGCAGAACGCGATCCCGAAGATCGGATGAATAAGGCTTGCCCATGTGATCCACCTCCAATCATCGTGAATTACAAAACAGCACTGGTGTGAATCCCCCAAGATTCCCAATTCATGCA
>CAVYHT010000017.1:0-190834 GCA_963768355.1 uncultured Alphaproteobacteria bacterium | reverse complement strand
AACGTGGTGTGAAGGCCGTGATCCTGCCGCAGAAAGAGGATACCCAGAACCGTCATCAGCGGAATGATGATCATCAGCGTGGGGCCCGATTCCTTCGCCGTGCCGTAGCGCAGCATCGAGCTGAAGGCAGTGACCAGCGCGACCGAGGCATAGATGATCGAAGCCACACCGAAGAAGGTGGAACCGATCAGGCTGATCCCGACGACAGCGGCATTGCCGCTCATAGAAGCCGGGGCGGCAAACCCGACGCCGACCATCGCCAAGGCGAAGGCGGGCAGAAGTTGCGCGAACGAGTTATGCGCGGTCACGTCGAAAACGCCGCCCGTGGTCAGAACCCGGCCCAGAAAGTTGCCGATATATTTTTGCGAGAGATAGCCAATATAGGCGAAAGCCAGCATCGCCAGCGGGAAGAGATACTCGACGACGGTCCAGAGGCCCGGAACGAAGACGAGACCAAGGATGAAGAGCGCGTTCACCGACATCGCCAAGGCCAGCGGAAGCGCCAGCAATGTGGATTCCGCATTGGAACTGCGCAGCTTATCAAAGGCGTCGGTTTTGCGGAAAGCCGCATAGGCCGACAGGTTCCAGATCAGTGACTTGAGGTTAAGGAACGCCATCGCGGCAACGCCCGCCATGCCGATGGCGACGGCGATTTGCAGCGGGACGGTGCCGGTTGCGAAGGCTGTCGCGATATCCTCGAATATCGGAACCGGGCGGCCGGGATGCGGCAACCAGAACATCAGATACATGAAAAACGTGACGGTCAGCCCGCCGGCCCCGACCGAGGCCAGGAAGTAGAGCGGAGAATACGTGTCTGCGGGTCTTGCGGGGTGCATGAGAGCCTCCATTCATATTCGTTTGCATGAATATATAATCGAATGCCGGTTTTCAATTGATCCAGATCAACACCGCGCAATTGTTTATCGGTCGTTAACCCTGCCCATTCATGATCCATGCATGAAGTACGGGTTGCTCTTTATTTTCATGGCTTTGACCGCCTGCGCCAGCCCCGGCTTTCTGGGGCAGCCCGCTCAGGTCGTGACAGAGGCGGGCAGCAGCTTTCGCGTCTATATGCGCAGCGGCACCCGCAACGTCGAAGCGCATCGCATCAGCCCGGAGTTGTTGCCAAGCCGGTCGCTGGTTCTGGCCAAAGCGGTCTCGGCGATTGAATTCGCGACCGGGTGCGGAGTGGTGCCGGGATCGGTCGAGGGCGATCAGGCGATCATCAAGGCAGAAGTGGATTGCCTGTTACCCTGACCGTGCGCTGCCTTAAATAATCTTTAATATTCAGTGTGTTGGCGGAAATCCTTCCGAGTCTCGACGTGCACTTTCCAAGTGGTATCAGGCACTTGACCACCGCCTGTTTCGCGCGCGAAACATCTCAGCGCGCGGCGCGAAGCCCGTCAATCAGCGACCGTGCAGAGTTCGAGCGCGGCATCCACAGCCCGCGCTCGATCGCCTCGGCCAGCCGCTCGGCGATCTCGCGCAGGGCGGGCGCATTGTGTTCGGCGATGAAGTCGCGCGTGGCCTCGTCCTCCAGAAACGCGGCATGGACCAGATCGAAATGATGCCCTTTGACCGCGCCCGTCGTGGCGGCAAAGGCGAACATGTAGTCGACCGTCGCGGCGATTTCGAACGCGCCCTTGTAGCCGTGGCGCTTGACCCCGTCGATCCATTTCGGATTGACCACGCGGGTGCGCACGACGCGGCCGATCTCATCCTCCAGCGTGCGGATCACCGGGCGTTCTGGGCGGGAATGGTCGTTGTGATAGATCGGGCGGTCCTGCCCTTGCAGTGTGCTGACGGCGGCCGCCGCGCCGCCCTCGAACTGGTAATAATCGTCGCTGTCCAGAAGGTCGTGTTCGCGGTTGTCCTGGTTCTGCACGATGGCCTCGGTCTGGCTCAGGCGGGTCTCGAACGCGTCGCCGCGCCCGGCGTGCCTTCGGCGTCCTTGCCATAGGCGTAGCTGCCCCATTCCAGATAGGCCTCGGCCAGATCGGCCTTGTCGGCCCAGAGCCGTTCGTCGATCATCGCCTGCAAGCCCGCGCCATAGGCGCCGGGTTTGGAGCCGAAGACGCGGTACTGTGCGCCGTCCTCGGTTGCGCGCACGGGCGGCGGCGGGGTTGATATCGTCGGGTTCGTCCAGCGCCATGACGGCGCGGGCGGCTGATCGACCAGCGCGATCAGCTGCGGGAAGGCATCGCGGAAGAAGCCGGAGACGCGCAGGGTGACATCGACGCGCGGGCGGCCGAGGACGGTGTGCGGGATGACCTCGAACCCGGTGACGCGGCGGTTGGCGCTGTCCCATTGCGGTTTGACGCCCATCAGCGCCAGGCCTTGCGCGATGTCATCGCCGCCGGTGCGCATGTTGGCGGTGCCCCAGGCGGTCAGCAGCATGGTGCGCGGCCAGTCGCCGTGGGTCTGCAGGTGTTTTTCGATCAGCAGGTTCGCCGATTTCCAGCCCAGTGCCCAGGCGGTCGGCGTCGGCACGGCGCGGCTGTCGACCGAGTAGAAATTGCGCCCGGTGGGCAGCACGTCGAGCCGTCCGCGGGTGGGCGCGCCGGATGGCGCCGGGGCGACGAACTGCCCTGCAAGCGCGGTGAGCAGGCCCGCGCCTTCGTCCGGGCCGCAGGCGCGCGACGGCGGGGAAAACGACGCGCGTGGATTTCCTCGAGCACCGCGCGGGTCGTTGCCCATTGCGGGTCGGGCTTCGGTGCCTGCGATCAGATGCCTGGCCAGCAGTTTCCAGCCGCTCGACCGTGTCGCCGTGGCTGCGCCATGGATCGGCGCTGGTCGGCCTTCAGCGCCTTGTGGTGCGGGCCGGTCCACGGCGCGGCCATGTCGCAATCGAGCGGGTCGAATCGCAAGGCCGAGATCGGCCGCCAGGGCCCGGATCAGCGAGGCATTGCCGCCCTTGCCGTCGCCGCGCGGCACGCGCGACAGCGCCATGCGCCAGATCGCGCTCCAGACGATCCGGTGGGCGACTGGCCGAAGATGTGCAGCCCGTCGCGGATCTGCGCCTCTTTCAACTCGCACAGATAGGCGTCGAGCTTGGCCAGATCGGTGTCCTCGTCCGCGCCGGTCATGCCGACATCGGCGTCCAGGCCGGTGGTCGGCGGTCAGCGACAGGATCTCGCGCCGCAGATGCGCGATCCGGCGCGGGTCGACGCCGGCGGCCTCGTAATATTCGTCGACCAGCGCTTCGAGATCGCGCAGCGGCCCGTAGGTTTCGGCGCGGGTCAGCGGCGGGGTCAGGTGGTCGATGATCACCGCCTGCGCGCGGCGCTTGGCCTGCGTGCCTTCGCCGGGGTCGTTGACGATGAACGGATAGATATGCGGCAGTCGGGCCGAGCACCGCCTCTGGCAAGCAGGTCTCGGACAGCGCCAGCGCCTTGCCGGGCAGCCATTCCAGATTGCCGTGCTTGCCCATATGGACGATCGCATCGGCGCCGTGCATGTGGCGCAGCCAGAAGTAGAAGGCGAGGTAGTTGTGCGGCGGCACCAGGTCGGGCGAATGGTAGGTCTCGGTCGGGTCGATGTTGTAGCCGCGCGCCGGTTGCAGGCCGACGACGACATTGCCGTAAGTGCAGGATCGACAGCTTGAAGCCGCCTGCGGCGTCTGCCTGCGGCGCGGTATTTCGAGATAAGAACGGATCGGTTCTCGGGCTGGCCCCAGCGATCCTCGATCTTCTGGCGCAGCTCGCAGGGCAAGCTGGCCGTAATGCGCGCGGTAGGTCGGCAAGCGGCAAGGTCGACGCCGCCGTGCGCGGTCGGCGCGGTCGGTCAGCCAGTTGGTCGGGCCGGCCATGATCTGCGCCATCAGCGCATCGGCATCGGCGGGCGGGGTTTCGACGCCGTAGCCTGCCTCGGCCAGCAGGTTCAGCACGTGGACCGTGGCGGCGGGCGTGTCGAGGCCGACGCCATTGGCCAGTCGCCCGTCCTTGTTGGGATAGTTGGCAAGGATCAGCGCGACCTTGCGCGTCAGCGGTGCGGGCGTGGCGCGCAGCCGCGCCCAGTTGGCGGCGAGGTCGGCGACGAAATCGACCCGGTCGCCGCGGGCGCGGTAGGTGGCGATGGGGCATTCGGTTGCCTCGTCGAAATATGCCTCGCCCTTGAACGAGATCGCGCGGGACAGGATCCGACCGTCGACCTCGGGCAGGGCCACGTTCATCGCGATGTCGCGGGCCGACAGTCCGGTCAGACCGGCCTCCCACGCGTCCTCAGTTGTCGAGGCCAGAACGACCTGGAACATCGGGGCTGCATTGGCCGAAGGTGCTGCCAGCGGGTTGGCCGGGCTGTCATCGCCGTCATGCGGTGATCCGACGGCGAAGCTGGTGCAGTTCAGGATCACCTGCGGCGGGGCTTGGGTAAACAGGTGGTCGAGCGTGGCGACCGAAACCGGGTCTTTCAGCGAGGCCACGAAAACCGGCATCGGGTTGAGACCCTTGCGCAGCAAGACACGGGTCAGCCGGTTGATCGGGTGGAGGCCCGCGCCCTGCACCAGCGCGCGGTAAAAGACGATCGGCACGACCGGAGCGTCGTTGTGTCCATTCGGCGCGCAGGGTCGCGAGATCGGCGATCCCGGTGCCGGGCCAGTAAAGGCCCGCGCGCAGAAGCGGGTTTGCCGGGGCGGGGCGGTCAGTATTGTCCAGCATCGCCTTGGCATAGGCCAGAAAACCAGCGGCATTGTCCGGCCCGCCTTCGACCATATAGGCCCAGAGCGCGTTGTAATCGGCTTCCGAAACCGTTGAGAGGCGGCGCAGGTCGGCATCGGGTTTGTCATCACCGGGCAGGGCCACGAAGGGGATGCCGGCGGTGTGCAGGTGCGCTGCGTATTGATCCAGCCCGTAGTGCCAGTAGCCCGCACCGCCGAGGATCCGGGCGATCACGAGGCGGGATTTGGTGGCGCAGGTCTGGATGTGCAGATCGACCGACATCGGGTGGCGCAAATGCATCAGGCTGGCGAGGCGCAAGCGTCGGCGGATCGACCATTTCGGCGCGCGCTTCGCTTAGCGCGGCAAGCTCTGTATCGGCGGCGGAAATGAACACGACCTCGGCGGGGGTCTGGCCAAGATCGACCGGCTCGGTGCCGTCGTCGATGGCGCCGGGGGTGGCGGCCAGCAGATGCATCAGCGCAGGTCGCCTTGTGCGAGCCTGGGGTTTCGGGATAGAGCGCCACGAGAGCGACTAGGAAAGGTGCCACCATCATGGATTACAAGAAGACCGGCGGCGGACGGGCGGGCAAGAACCAGCCAAGGTTCCGCGACGAGAATGCTCTGGGCGGTCGCAACAACCCGTTCGGCAACAAGACCAAACCCGTCAGCAAGGCGGGAACTGTGAAACCGGCGGACGCGAAGCCGTCGAAGAAATAGGGCGGTGCGGCTCATCCCAGCCGCTTTTCCATGAACACCGAATGGGGGCCTTCGACATAGTCGCCGTAGGGGCCGCAGATGGTGAAACCGTGGCGCTGATAAAGGCGCTGGGCGGCGTAAAGATCGTCGCCGGTTTCAAGCCGTAAGCAGCGGCAAGCCAAGCACGCGTGCGTGGGTATCGAGATGCTGCATGAGTGCCGCCCCGGTGCCGGTGCCGCGCGCATCGGGATCGACGAACATCGACTTAACCTCGCCATAAGTTGTCTTGTTGGCCAGCGCCGCGCAGCCGGTTGCGGTGTCGTTCTGGCGGGCGATGAAAAACGCGATTTCGGGCGCGCAGAGATCGTCGATAGACAGCGCGAAGATATGTTCAGGCGGGTAGAGCGACGCTTGCAGCGCATGGCTGGCGGTCAGCAGCGCTAACACCTGAGGCGTGCGGGGATCCGCGGGTTCGACGGTGATCATGCGGCCAGGGCTGCCGTGATCGCGGCGCGGTTCAGACCCGCCTGACCGATGACGACAAGGCGGGTTTCGCGCGGCTCACTGGCCATGAGCGGGCGGTCGAAATAGGTATCGACGCGGGGCCCGACGGCTTGCAATGTCAGCCGCATCGGCTTGCCTGTGACGGCGGCGAACCCCTTGAGACGCAGGATGTCATGCGCGCGGATCGTGTCGGCGACCTGGATCGCGAAAGCTGCCGGATCTGTGATTTCGCCGCGGGTGATCACGAAGCTTTCGAACTCGTCATGGCCGTGTTCGTGGTCGTGATCCTCATCTTCGTCATCATGGTGATGGTGGTGATGCAGTTCGTGGCGCGCATCCAGATCCCGTTCGGCGCTGGCACCTTGTCCCAGCAGCACATCGACCGGCAACGCGCCCATCGTGGTCCGGACCACCTGCACGCCTTCGCGGCTTTCTGCGCCCAGACGCGCGGCGAGGCTGTCAGCCTCTTCGTTCGACATCAGGTCGGTCTTGTTGACGATGATCATGTCCGCACAGGCGATCTGATCCTCGAACAGTTCTGACAGCGGGGTTTCATGGTCGAGGTTGTCGTCGGCTGCCGCTGCGCATCGACGGCTGCGACGTTATGGGCAAAGCGGCCTTCGGTCACGGCCTTGCCGTCGACCACGGTCACGACGCCGTCGACCGTGACCTGGGTCGAGATCTCCGGCCAGTTGAAGGCGCGGACCAGCGGTTGCGGCAAGGCAAGGCCGGAGGTTTCGATGACGATATGGTCGGGCTTTCGTCGCGGGCCAGCAGTTTCTGCATCGTCGGGATGAAATCATCGGCGACCGTGCAGCAGATGCAGCCGTTCGACAGTTCCATGATGTCGTCTTCGGAACAGGTTTCGTCGCCGCAGCCTTTCAGGATATCGCCATCGACGCCCAGATCGCCGAATTCATTGATGATCAGCGCGATCCGTTTGCCGTTTGCATTGGCCAGCATGTGGCGGATCAGCGTGGTCTTGCCCGAGCCCAGAAAGCCGGTGATGACGGTTGCAGGGATCTTCTGTGCCATGGGTCAGCCTTCGGTTTTGCGGGTGAAGAAATAGGCGGCGAGGGTGCCAAGGACAGCCCAGCTGACCGCGGCGACGCCGAGGCTGCGGGTGGCGAACTCGGCGGCAAGTTCGGGCGGCGCGATGCCGAAATAGGTGTCGAGATGCGGCGCGCCGATCAGATGCGGCAGCGCAAGCGCGGCGATGCCGATGAAGGGCAGCAGGCCATGGCCAAAGGAGATCAGGCCAAGGCCGAACGCCGAGGCGGCAGCGGTGCCGAGCCACCAGACCTGACGCAGTTCAACCTCTGCCGCGACGGTGCCGGGCAGTTCGGGGGGCAGGCTGATGGCGGGGGCAAGGTGCATCGCGATGAAACCGCAGAGGCCCCAGATGATGCCCCGGCGGGCGGTAAGCGCGTGGCCGGACCGTTCTGCCAATGCCATTCCGGCCAGTAAAATAAGCGCGAAAGCGGTATAGGCCACCAGGTTAAACCCGGCGGTCATGGCGTGGCGCGACAGATCCTGGCCCAGCCCCTCGGCGGGGCCGGCGGGGCTTTGGACGGGGGCGGAAAGGCTGGCGGCGAAATGGGTGCGGATGCCGGATTCGTACTGCTCGCCCTCTAGCAAGAGGGGCGTCACGAGCCAGAATTGCAGCAAAGCCGCCACCATGCCTGCCGCCAGACCAGCGATAAGCCCGCTGGTCAGCAGATGACGGGTCATGTGCCTAGTGGCAGGGAAAAGCGATGGCGTGGCGGGTGTCGTGCGCGCCGTTATGCAGAACCGATGCCTGCGCGAAGCCTGCGATCAGCAACAGCATCAGGCCCGCCAGCGCGGTCAGGCCGATAGATGCCAGCCCGGTATCGGCGTGTGGGATAGCCAAAGTCTTGATATTCATAGTCATTCTCCTGTTTTCGTCACACCCGACGAAAAGGGTCAAGGTCCGTTGCATGGCTGGTCTCCTGGCTTCGCGGGTCATCACGCGCCGTCGCCTTCCCGGTTGCCCAGTGGCTGGTTGACGACACGCTCACCGCTTACAGTCGCGGGGGCGGCTGAGGTCTTGGGCCCCGAATTGGGTCTCCCTCACCTCATTCCCATATGCTCCCCCGTGCTTGGCACGTTTGCGGGGAACCATGCGAAGGCCATTTGGCAGTAATGATTGTGCCGGGTCAAGGTGGATTGCGACGCGGTAGGGTTGGATTGCGGCGTAAGGCGGGGGCGCATTCTTTAACGTTTTTCTTAAAGTCTGGTGGGAAGATCTAACGCGTCTTTTAAAGGTTTGAAGAAATGTTCCGGGAGTGTTCTGCTCGTTTCTTGAGCGGTTTGGGTCGTGCGCGGCGCACACGGATTTTTTAGCAATCTGGGTGAACTGATGGGTCACGGTTCATGAGGGTAAGAAGGGCGGACGATTGCCGGGAGGTGAGCAAGCGATCGCTTCGCGCCAGATCCAGACGATTGCAGTTGGGGTTACTTTCCGAGACAGCGTCGGCTTTTCGCATTCGCGCTGACGAAATGCATTTTGCACCGGCTCTTGGCCATACCGGGGAGTCTTCATCCTGCCGGTAATGCCGGCAGGCATCGAAAGCAAAATGGCGGCGCCCGGTGGTCAAAGCCACTGTGCGGAAAGCGGGTTTGTGCAGGGCCTTTCATACGGGTCGAAGGGGCCACCCAGAAAAACCAGCGACTCTCCGGTTTCTTCGGCGATAACGGCATTTGTCTCTCTGACGAAGGCCGTGATCACCCGGCGCCGTAGCGTCTTCTGGCGACTGGTGGTCCCGCCAAATTGCCCGATGATGCCATCATAGGAGTCCGAGAGTTTGCGCGGCGCATCCCGGCTTTCCTGGAACCGGTCAGAGTAACTCCTGGCGAAAGCCTCGGCCTCTGGGTGGCCTGCCACCACTGGCGAAAACTCCTGCGCCAGGATGTTCAGCACATTGCGGCGCAATGACATGATCGCCGGCGGGATAGCGACAAGGGCAATGGACGCGCCGCCTAGAAACAAGAGTGCCCTGCGCGAGATCCTCATTGAATCCTCCTGCCTGCGCGTAGCGCGATTGCGGAAAGTGTCAGTGTCGGGTTCGCTGGTGTTGAAGTCGGGAAGACGCCGGCACCGAGCGCATGCAGCCCCGCGACGCCATGTACCCGGCAGTCTGCGTCCACCACCGATGTCGCCGGATCCGGGCCCATGCGGTGGGTGCCCTGGATATGTGCTTCGGTGACAGAGAGCGGCTGCGGGTCCATCCGCTCGACTTCGAAAGGCACAAAGTCGGCAAGCTGCGCCTCTGCCCGATCGAGTCCCGCGAAGGCATATCCGGAATGGCCGACCCATGTGATCCGAGGCTCGCCCTGGGCATCAAGCCGCACGCGGTTCTCGGCCGAAGGCAGGTCCTCGGCGATCAGCTTTAACTTCATGCGGTCAGTCCAGCGCCCCTTCTCGGTCCGAAGACCATTGGGGGTGTTGACGCTCTCTATCAGCACCGCCGCAGAGGTGCCGCGGTGGTCACCCATGTAGGCACCGTAGCAATGCGCGGTGATCGAACTGCCGCCAAAGAATCCCTTGTGCGTGATATCCAGCAAGACCGAGCGGGATGCCTGCTCGTGCAGATACCCCCCCAGTGCTTCGGCTTGGACACCGGAGCGCAGAAGGATCGCCGCGTTGAAGATGGCGTTGGTGCCTAGGCCGACCAGATCGGCGGCTATGCGGGTCTCGCGCGCACCGTCAGTGTGTACCACGACGCCGGTGGCGCTCGCGCGTTCAATATCGACTGAGCGGACCTCGGCCCCAACCAGCAATCGCACGCGCGTCCGTTGAAAGGCGTCGACGCCGTTGAGAACGGTAAACTTGGAATTGATCGGGCAAAGGCCGCAGACGCCGTTCGCGCAACAGGTCGGACGGCTGCCACCGGACGCCCGGGCTGTGGCCACGGGCACCCATATGTCGGGCCGGGCCGCGACGCAGGCGGCGTCCGAGCGCGAGAGGGCATGGGCCTCGAAAGGGTAGGGGCGCTGGCGCTGGAAAAGCCCGTCGGTGCCTCCGCCAGCGACCTCCATCACCTCTTCCACCTCGGTGTAGAAGGGTTCGAGATCCGTGTAACGCAGGGGCCAGGGTGCGCCGATCCCATGGGTCTCGAAAAGTTCGAAATCCGATGCGTGGAATCGCGGCACCTGGCCCCACCAGCAGTTTTAATTTCCGCCGAAGAGGCTATGAGCCACCTAGGTCTTGCGATGCCCCGAAGTGTTGTCCATGGCAAAGTCTTCGCGGTTTCGGGAGGCCCCGACAAGCTGGTCAGGGTGGCTCACGATGCCGTCTTTTTCGATCACCAGAACCCGCAGATCGGTCGGCAGGCCGCGCAGAAAGAACATCGACGAGAAACTGGATCCGGCGAGGATCACATCCCACTGTTCCGCGGCTGCTTCGGTCAATTCAATCGGTTCGAACATGCAAACCCCAAATATACAATGGCGGCGCTGAAGTCAGGCGTTGAGACCCCGTGCTAAAGCCGTGCTCTGGCGGATCGGGGTCCGTGAGCCACGACAGAGCTACCACCCTGGATTGCGAGAATCCATGTGGTCTTTGTCTTTACGCCCGACGACAGCGACAGTCGCCGCAGCAAGTGCCGAAAGAGGTTTCAGAAGGGCGAAGCAGAGTGTGCCAATATGAAAGTCGAATGTTGCAAACCGTCCGCGTGAGCGACAGCTACCCAGTTGCTTTGCGGCGGACACCCCGTTCGCTCAACTCCGACAACTCAAATGGTCCATTCGATATAGCCACCTAGGCCCACGATATGTTGTGGATAACTGGTCAAAACGACCCAGATGCTGGGGTTGGGCGTTGACTCGGGCCCTTTGCGTGCGGACAATCGCGGTCTGACTGGAATCACTCCGGGAACCGGGTTTTGCGTTTCACCAAACTGCGTCTGAACGGCTTCAAGAGCTTTGTCGATCCGACCGACCTGATCATCGCCGATGGGCTGACGGGCGTTGTCGGTCCGAATGGCTGTGGCAAGTCGAACCTGCTGGAAGCCCTGCGCTGGGTGATGGGCGAGAACCGACCGACTGCGATGCGCGGCGACGGGATGGAGGACGTGATTTTTGCGGGCGCTGCGACCCGCCCAGCACGGAACTTTGCCGAAGTCGCGCTGATGATCGACAATTCCGAACGGCTGGCGCCGTCGGGGTTCAACGATCTCGATAACCTCGAAATCACGCGGCGGATCACGCGGGATGCGGGCAGCGCCTACAAGGTCAACACCAAGGACGTGCGGGCGCGCGACGTGCAGATGCTGTTCGCCGATGCCTCGACCGGGGCGCATTCGCCGGCGTTGGTGCGGCAGGGACAGATTTCAGCGAACTGATCAATGCGCGGCCCAAGGCGCGGCGGCGGATATCTGGAAGAGGCTGCGGGGATTTCCGGGCCTTTACCAGCGGCGGCACGAGGCCGAGTTGAAGCTGAAGGGAGCCGAGACCAACCTTGTCCGCGTCGATGACGTGGTCGAGCAGTTGGCTGCGCAGTTGACGCAGCTGGCACGGCAGGCGCAGGCAGGCGGCGCGGTACCGCGAGATCGGGACCGAGTTGCGGCATGCCGAGGGGCTGCTGCTGTACCGGCGCTGGCGCGAGGCCGAGGATGCACGGGCGGCTGCGGATCTGACGCTGACCGAGCGGGTGAAGGCGGCGGGCGAGGCCGAGCGGCTGGCGCGGGTTGCGGCGAAGGCCCGCGAAGACGGTGAGGCCGGATTGCCGCCGCTGCGCGAGGAAGAGGCGATTGCGGCGGCTGTCTTGCAGCGCTTGCAGGTGCAGCGCGACACGCTGGATGAGCGGCAGGCGCGGGCGGTTCAGGCGATCGAGACGCTGACCGCGCGGATCACGCAGCTGAGCCTTGATATCGAACGCGAAGAGGCGTCTGAACCGGGACGCCGGGGACACCATCGAGCGGTTGGACCGCGAGGCAGAGGAGACTGCCGACAGCCTCGAGGGTCATGCTGAGCTGCTGGAAGCGGCTTCGGCAGAGGCTCGGGATGCGGCGAAGGTGTTGCAGGAGCGCGAAGAGGCTTTGGCCGAGCTGAACGAGGATGTGGCGCGGCTTTCGGCGCGGCATCACTCGGCGCATCGGTTGCGGGAGGATGCCCAGAAGACACTCGGCAGCAGCGAGGCAGAGGCGACGCGGGCGCGGGGTGCGGCGGTCGAGGCCGAGGGTGCATCTGGGCAAGGCCGGGGTCGAGTTCACGGCGGCTGAGGCGGCGCAGGCTGCGGCCATCGAGCGCCGCAGAGGCCGCCGAAGCAGCATTGGTTGCCGCAGACGATGCCCGCGGGCCGAGGCGCAATCGCGCGAGGCCGATGCGCGCGCGGGGCGCAGCGAGGCCGAGGGTGAGGTCAACGCCTGCGGGCCGAGGTTGGCGCTTTGGCCAAGCTGGTGCAGCGCGACACCGCCGAGGGCGGGCAGGTGCTGGACCTGCTGCGTGTCGATCCGGGGTTCGAGAAGGCTTTGGGTGCTGCCTTGGCCGATGATCTGCGGGCGCCGGCGGTCGAGGATGGCGCGGCGTCCGGCTGGGCGACCTTGCCGGGCTATGCCTCGCCGCAATCCTTGCCGGGCGGCGTCGCGGCGCTGACCAACCATGTTTCGGTGCCGGGCGTACTGGTGCGCCGGATGGGGCAGGTCGGGCTTGGTCGATGCGAAGGACGGTGCGCGGTTGCAGGCGTGAGCTGTTGCCGGGGCAGCGGCTGGTTTCGCGTTGAGGGTGATCTTTGGCGTTGGGACGGGTATCGCGCTGGGGCCGAGGATGCCCCGAGTGCGGCGGCCCTGCGGTTGCAGCAGCTCAACCGTTTGCAAGAACTCAAGCAGGATCTGGAAGAGGCGACGGCGCGCGCCGATGGGGGCGATGCAGGCGCATGAGACGCTGAAGACGCGACTGGCGGAGCTGACCGACGCCGACCGCGCGGCCCGCGAGGCGCGACGCGAAGCCGATCAGCGGATGACCGAAGCCAGCCGCGCGATGAGCCGGGCCGAGGCGGATCGCAACATCGCGGGCGGCAAGCTGGAAAGCTGCGGCGCTGGCTGTGGCGCGGCACGAGGAAGAGGCGATGGCGGCGCGAACCCGCTTGAAAGAGGCCGAGGCGGCGGTGGCGGAGCTTGGCGATCTGGAGGCGGCGCGGGCGGGCGGTCGAGGACGTGAAGATGACCGTCGAAGCGGCGCGGATCACGATGATGTCACGGCGCTCGGCGCATGACGAACTGCGCCGAGAGGGCGAAGCTCGGGTGCGGCGATTGCAGGAAGTTACCAAGGAAGTGGCGACCTGGCGGCACCGGCTGGAAACTGCCGGCAAGCGGATCGCGGAACTGGGCGAGCGTAAGGCCGCGTCCGAGGAAGAACTGGCGACGGCAAGCGGCGCGCCCGAAGAGATAGCGGCGGAGCGGGCGAAGCTGGCCGATGCGATTGACGAGGCTGAAGTGCGGCGCAAGGCGGCCGCGGACAAGCTGGCCGTGGCTGAGACCGCGTTGCGCGACGCGGTGGCGGGCGAGCGCGATGCGGAGCGGACCGCGTCCGAGGCCCGCGAGGGTCGGGCACGGGCCGAGGCGCGGGCGGATGCAGCGAAGGAAACCGTGGCGCAGGCCGCCGAGCGGATCGTGGAAGAGCAGGAGACGACACCGGACAAGCTGCTGGAAGAGCTTGACGTGGTGCCCGATCAGATGCCGTCGGTCGAGCATATCGAGACCGATGTGAACCGGCTGAAGCGGACCCGCGATGCGCTGGGTGCTGTGAACCTGCGGGCCGAGGAAGATGCGCGCGAGGTGCAGGAAGAGCATGACGCGCTGGTCAGCGAAAAGACCGATCTGGAAGAGGCGATCAAGAAACTGCGCACCGGCATTGCCAGTTTGAACCGCGAGGGGCGCGAGCGGCTGCTAACCGCGTTCGAGCAGGTGAACACGAATTTCGGGATGCTCTTCAAGCATCTTTTCGGCGGTGGCGAGGCCAAGCTGGTGATGGTCGAAAGCGACGATCCGCTGGAAGCGGGACTGGAGATCATGTGCCAGCCGCCGGGCAAGCGGCTGTCCACGCTGTCGCTGCTGTCAGGGGGCGAGCAGACGCTGACCGCGCTGGCGCTGATCTTTGCAGTGTTTCTTGGCGAATCCCGCCCCGATATGCGTTCTGGACGAGGTCGATGCACCTTTGGACGACGCCAACGTGACCCGGTTCTGCGACATGCTCGACGAGATGACGCGGCAGACCGATACCCGGTTCCTGATCATCACTCACCACGCGGTGACGATGGCGCGGATGGACCGTCTGTTCGGCGTCACGATGGGCGAACAGGGCGTGAGCCAGCTGGTTTCGGTCGATCTGAAACGCGCCGAGCAGATGGTTGCGTAAAATTTACAACCATAGGTAACGCCGCATTAATGGTTAATGGCTAGAACAGGTCGTGAACAAAAACGACCGAGGCCAACCATGCGCGAACTCATAGGAATTTTCACTGTCTTGACCCTGCTTTCAGCATTCGGGGTCGAGCCCCGCCAACTTCAGGCGAAATCCTGCGAAACTGGCGTGATCGCGTCGCTGATGGATGGGTGCTAGGCGCGGGGCTTCGAGGCGCCTGACCTGTTTCGTATGGCAGTCGGCGATTAGCGTGTTGATCATGGGCGATGTGAAACGCGCCGATCAGTTGGTGTTCTAGCGCGTTTCTTAAGTCCAGCCGCCGAGTACGTTTATCAGGGCAGAGGCACTGAAACCGGTGAGGAACTGTTGTTTGACTCGTTCCTCTCATTGACACGGCAATAGGTCGGCATGAACTCGTCGCCCGAGCAACTATCGGCAAGTCCGGTCATTCCGATGGTAACGCCGCGTTCGGCCGGATTGAAGGTCACCTTGCCGTCAATGGTTACCTGCGCGCCCGCAGCGAGCGAAGAACTGGTGAACGGATACCAGATGTTCGACTGGCCCGGTACGGTGAAGGCCGCGACAAACTCGCGCGATGGGTCAATCGCACCGCCCGTGTAGTGCGTGGAAACCTTAAAGACACCCGCAGGCTCGTTACCCTGATTGCGAACGACAACCCGAACTGGCGCCTCAACCGCGCCGTCAGAATTCACGCTTGGCGCGCCAGTTGTTTGCAAATCCGAGACCACCAGATCGGGACCGCAACTGGCCAGAACGGTTGCCGATACAATTCCCGCCGCGAATGTCCGGGTTTTCATGATGCTTCCTCCTGAAATTCAGATCTCGTTACATTCTCCTTAGAGAGCAGGGTAGCGCTACACGCCGTCGGTGTTGCCAGCCACGACACACGACCCAAGGTTGATTATGCGCTTCTCATTTTCAGCCAGCATTGACATCGGTTAACAAGTGGCGAAACGGGGCAACGCTCAAGAACCCGCCGCGCGATTGCGGGCAGGGGAATTTCAAAGAGTATCGGCGGTTGGGTTAGCCGGTGGCGGGCTGGTAGCCAGAGGCGGCCTTGCCGGCGGCTTTCATCGCCTCCATAGCCTCTTGCGCGGTCATCAGCTTGATCGTCTTGCCGCCCGACATCGAGCCCGAGGCACCGACGACCATAGCACCTGCCGCCATCGCCCGGTCGTCGGGCGCTTCGATCAGGGCGTAGACATCCTCATCCCCGAAAGCGAAGAACAGGTGGTGCAACTTGCCGCCGATGCCCTCGATCAGCTTGCGGGCGGCAGCCTCTCGGTCCTGCGGTTTCGCGACCATCGCCTTGATCGCATCGGTCGAATAGCGCCCCGTGAAAAGGTAATACGGCATGGATTAATCCCCCAGATTATGGCCGGGGTGTCGGCAGACAAAGACGACTCGTTATGTGAAAAATGCCGACCCACCGGCGGTTTCGTGGGTCGGAACATACGCTTTTTTACGGTATCTGTCGATACAGCGACGTTTTCGGGAATGACTCGGTTTGGAGTTGTCTGGTTTACGGCCAAGGCGGATGTCAGCTAGCTGTCACTCAGCCCTACGATCGGGGCGAAAAGCAATGGGGGGGCGTTTGACCCACGTCAATGCGCGAACAATCGATGCTTGAAAACCTGTGGTAATGGAAAGACTTGCCGATTGCGATCACCCTCTGGTCAAAGAAACCGCCAAGCGTTTGACGCAAAATGAGACCACTCTGCGCGGCAAGATTGAGCAGTTATTTCTTTTTGTTCGGGATGATATTCGGTTCGCATTTCCCGACGATGGCGACTTCGTAAAGGCATCGGACACAATCCAGCTGGGATATGGGCAATGCAACACTAAGGCGACATTGTTTCTTGCACTATGCAAGGCCGTGAACATACCGGCGCACATCCATTTTTCGCTTATCACCAAAGACATTCAGAAGGGTTTCTTTACCGGCTTCAGCTATTGGCTGATGCCACGGGAAATCTCTCATTCCTGGATCGAAGTTGAAGTTGACGGCAGTTGGAGGCGTATCGACACTTTCATCAATGATCTGCCGTTGTTTAACGCAGCAAAAGCCGAGATCAAACGTCGTGGCTGGTCGGTTGGCTATTCGGTTGCGTTGAAGGACGGAGAGGCGAGCGCGGACCTCAACCTCGACAACGAGGCATTTCAACAGATGGCGGCCGTGACTGACGACCACGGCACCTGGGACGATCCGTCCGCCTACTATGCAAGTTCGAAATACAAGAACCGGCCCGACCAGTTACGGATGTGGTTCTATAGACAGCTGATAAGTGGAATAAACCGGCGTGTTGAGCAATTGCGTGCTACAAGTTCCTGATTTTCAGATGTGACTGCACGTAGCGATAAGGATTTGTTGCCTAGCTTGTCGCTCCGAGAAGATTTGGGACGTGACGATGTAGCGTTACAGTACGGTATGCCAGCGTCGTCCGCGTATCGCCGAAGTTATATCCGAAACACGACCACATATTCCGTGCTTGCTGCGGCGCGTCCGCGGTCAGGCAGGTCGCCTTATCGTGATGCGGCGATTTCCGGCGGGTCGGGTTAGGGTCGTTGCAAAGCGAAAGGGTGACCTGATGCGGAGTTTTGTCTTCCTCGTTCTGATGGCCTCGGCGGCTGCGGCGCAGGGGCAGCGATCAACCGACACCGAACTGGATGCCGCCGGGTTGGGCGCGGCGCTTGAGGGGCAGGTGGTGGAGTTTTTCGACGGTTCGAAATCCTATTACTACGCCGACGGCACCTATGTTTACACTTATGTCGATGATGGCGAAGAGTGGAATGGCTCCTATGCGCTGGCAGCAAAGGGCTCTGTCTGCGTCAATTTCGAGATCGGCGGATCGCGCTGCGACACATTCGTGATGGCGGAGGACCGGCTGGTGCTGATCATCGCGGACGGCACACGGTTTCCGGTGCGGGAAATTTCGCCATTGGATTAGAGCGCCGACAGAAGCTGTGCCGTCGGCCAGGCATCGGCAGGCAGGCCGAGGCGGATCTGCTCCTTTTGAACCGCTTCGCGGGTAAGCGCGCCGAGAATACCGTCAATTGCGCCGACGTTGTGGCCCCGTGCGGCCAGTTTTTGTTGCAGGCTCTTCATCTGACCGTCCGAAAGTGCGGGGTCGGGATTGCCCGCATTGAAGACCGGCGCGCCTTCCAGCCGTGTTGCGAAATAGGCGGCAGTGGTGACGTAGACGAAGCTTTTGTTCCACTCGAAATAGGTGTGAAAATTCGGATAGGCGAGGAAGGCCGGACCGTTACGACCCATCGGCAGCAGGATCGAAGCTGGCAGGTTGCCGGGGCCAAGCGATCCGGCGCGCGGTTTTACGCCTAGTTTTGCCCATTGGCTGACCGACTTTGCTGCTGGTCAGGCCGGTTTCGGACCAGTCGAGGTTCGCTGGCACCACGATCTCTTGCAGCCATGGTTCATTCGGTCGCCAGCCGAGGTCGCGCAACATCTTGCCGCCCGACATCAGCGCGTCGGCGGGCGAGGTTTTCAGGCTGACCTTGCCATCGCCATCGCCGTCGACGCCATTGGTCAGGATGTCTTCGGGCAGCATCTGGACCATCCCGATCTCTCCGGCCCAGGCGCCTTTGGTGTTCACAGGGTCGAAATCGCCGCGTTCATAGAGCTTCAGGGCGGCGCGGATTTGCGGTTGGAATAGCTCGGGGCGGCGGCAATCGTGCGACAGCGTCAGAAGGGAGTTGAGTGTGTTGAAGTCACCCTGCACCTGACCGTAATCGGTTTCCAACGCCCAGAAGGCCAGAAGGACGCCGCGCGACACGCCGTAGCTGCGTTCGACGGCGTCGAAGATCGCGTCATATTTCTGCGAGTTGCGCTGGCCGTTGGTCACGCGGTTCTGGCTGATGACGCGACGCGAGAAGTCGATGAAACTCATTTGGAAGATGCCCTGCGACCGGTCGGCGCGGATCACCTTGGGGTCTTGCTTGGCATTGGCGAAGAAACTGTCGACGGTGGCGGCGGAATGGCCGTTGGCGGTCGCCTCTTGCTTGAGGTTGGCGATGAAGCTGCTGAAAGATCCACCGCAGGGGACGTTGGCGAAGGCCGGGGCTGCGGCGATCAGGGCTGTGGCGAGGATGAGGGGGAAACGCATGGAACCTCCGGTTGGATTTCGCGGCAGGTTAACAGGATGCCGGGGTCACGCAACCGCGAGAAGGGCGGTCAATGCGAGGGTTACCGCCCATATGCGCCAAAGCGCGTTGGCGACGGCGTCGATGTCATTGGCGGTGAGGGCGCGACGGCCCGACGGGTTGACGAAGGGGAAGTCGCGCATCTGGCCGTCATAGCTGCGCGGCCCGGCCAGCGCGATGTTCAGGCTTGCGGCCATTGCGGCCTCTGGCCAGCCGGCATTCGGGGATCTGTGCAGCCGCGCGTCGCGCCGGATCTGCGGCCAGGTGTCGAAGCGCAGGTGGGCTGCGGCGATCAGGGCGGCGGTCATGCGGGCCGGGATCCAGTTCAGCGCATCGTCGAGGCGCGCGGCGGCCCAGCCGAATTCAGCGTGCCGGGGGGTTCGGTAGCCGATCATGCTGTCGGCAGTGTTCACCAGTTTGTAGATCATGAGGCCCGGAAGACCGAAGATCAGAAACCAGAAAGCCGGGGCGATGACACCGTCCGAAAGGTTCTCGGCAGCGCTTTCGATGGCCGAGCGGGCGACGGCGGCCTCATTCATCTCGGCCGTATCGCGGCTGACGATCTGCGCGACGGCGTGTCGGCCGGCGGGCAGCGACAGGCGCAGGCCGTCGGCGACGGCGCGGATATGGGTGACAAGGCTGCGATGGGCGAGGAGGATCGCAGCGGCCAGGGTCTCGGCGATGGGGCCGAGGGTGGCGATGGCAACGCCAAGGATCGCGGCGGCGAGGCTCAGCGCGGCGATGCTAGCGATGCCTTTCAGCTTGCGGTATTTACCGCGGTTAAATCGGTTGTCGGCCCAGCCGATGGCGCGGCCCATCAGCACGGCGGGATGCGGCAGGCGGGACCAGAGCCAGTCGGGCTCACCGAAGATCGCATCGAGGATCATCGCGGCGGTCAGCATCGCGGCGTGCGTCACAGTGCCGCTTCCAACTGGCCCCGGCGGGCCGGGGCGGGCAGGCCAAGGCGGAGCCATGTTTGCGAACAGGGGAGGATACGGGACCAGATATGGCGTCGGGCCAGACGGTCCGGCCATGCCATGGCATCATCCACCTCGTAAAGGCGGAAAAGGTGGGCACCGCCGACGAGTTTGCCACGCGGCGCCATGAGGGCGTCAGCCCGGGCCGCATCTGCGGCGATCCTTCTTGCCGATCGCAGCCTGTCCATTGCACCTTGATCGGGCAACGCGGTCCAGGCTTGGGGCGTGATCTTGCCTACCGGAAGGGGGTTCGGGTTGATCCCGGCGGACAGGTCGAGCCAGTCGGCGCGGCTGCCGCCGTATTGGGCAATCGCCGCTTCGAGGCCGCTGCCGTGGTCGCGGGGCGTGATCATTCTTCGGGCGGCAGCGGCGGGTGGCGGGTAACGAAATGGCCCTTGATCGCCTCGGGCCATTGCCGGTAAGGCACCTGACCGGTTTCGGTTTCTGCATGAAGCCTGGCATAGGCCACAATCGCCTCTGCCGATTCACGGTTTGGCAGGAAATTCCCGATTGTATAGCAAAGCTTGCCCGCAGCCTGGATCGCGATGTTGCATCCGTGGGTGCAGCCCATCAGGCAGGACGTGCGGCGGGTGCGGACGGGCGCGTCGATGGCCGCGTCTTCTATCATCACGGCAAGGGTTTCGCCGTCGGTGACCTGTGTTTCGCCGGGTGTCCAATCGTCGCGCTTGCAGGTGTCGCAGATGGTGATCCAGGTGGTCATGGCATGCCCTTTGTCCGTCGCCAGCCTCATTGAGCGGATTTGAGCCAGAGACGCAACCGCTTACCAAAGTTAACGAAGGTGACGTTCAGGTTAACCGCTTGTTAACGAATTACGGCGACAGTGTATAACAGGGAATGGTTAGCGAAATTGCCCTAAGGGCAACCGAGGTAAAATGAGAAGTCTTGATTGTGGAAAGCAACCCGGACCTTGGGTGGGTCTGGCGCCGCCACCTTGAACGGCGCGGCAGCGTGAGTCACGTTGGCCAGCACCCAAGACGAGGCGATCGAAGTTCTTCGGAACGAAGAGATCGACATCATTGTCCTGAACCTGATTCTGGGCGATGGCAGCGCCTTTGCGATTGCCGATTTCGCAAGCTATCGTCACCCCGAAACCAAGGTTATTTTTACAACAAACAGCAGCTTCTTCTCGGATGGGTCGATCTTTCAGTACATCCCGAACGCATGCGCGATGATGCCCACGGAAATGACTCCGAACGATCTGACGGCCCTGGTCGAACACTACGGCACCCATTAACCGCGCCCATATGGCTCAGGCCGGTCAATCTGCGGATTGAGCGGGCTGAGCCCGTGCGGATTCATCGAGTTGTGACTGTTGCGAAGCGGCGCAGCATGCGGCCGAAATCTGACGGTTTTGGCCGCGCCCGGTGTCCGAAATTGGTCTGGCGCGTGGGCCCGGAGGTTCGGGTGGCCCATCCGCTAGCACGCCAGGTAAGCTAGACTTCTACGCAAATCTGCGTCGATTTCGATGCGCGCCGCGCCGCTTATCCCGTTGCGTCGCGGCGAGGCTCTGCCTATACGCGGGTCATGACGAAGCCCCGGTGGGGCCAGAGAGGTTGGCTGGTAAGGATCGACCCTGACGGGGATCTGATACAGCGTCGTCGAAGGATACGCCTTTGCCTCTTTGGTCAGACCGATGCGGATGAAAGGACGTATGATGAAAGCCCTTCCCTTGAGTGTTGCGCTGTTCGCGGCCGGTGCCGCCAATGCGCATCCCGGCCATCTGGTCGATGCGGCTGGGTCACAATCACTGGGTTGCCGGGGCGGCGATTGGTGCCGCGATTGCCGTCGGCGTCTTGGGGGCGCTGAAGGGGCGGCGCAAGGGCGAGGCCAAGGCCGACCCATCCGAAGACCGGCAGGAGGCTTGAGCGATGGCAAAGATCGGGGTGATGATTTGCGGCCACGGCTCTCGCAGTCAGGCGGCGGTGGATGAATTCGCGGTGCTGGCGAAAAAGCTGCCCGCATATCTGCCCGAGGATTGGGAGACCGACTATGGCTATCTGGAATTCGCCAATCCGGTGATCCGTGACGGGCTGGACCGGTTGCGCGACAAGGGTTGCGAGCGGATATTGGCGGTGCCGGGGATGCTCTTTGCCGCGATGCACGCCAAGAACGACATCCCGACGGTGCTGAACACCTATGCCAAGGTCAATGGCGTCGAGGTATCTTACGGTCGCGAGTTGGGCGTCGATCCGAAGATGATCGCCGCCGCCGGGGCGCGGGTGCAGGAGGCAGTTGATAGGGCCAATGCTGAACTGGGCGCGTTGCCGCTGGATCAGACCTGTCTGGTGGTGATCGGGCGCGGGGCGTCGGACCCGGATGCGAACGCCAATGTCTCGAAGATCGCGCGGATGCTTTGGGAAGGCATGGGCTTTGGCTGGTGCGAGGTCGGCTATTCCGGCGTGACCTTCCCGCTGGTCGAGCCCTGTCTGCAACATGTCACCCGACTGGGCTACAAACGAGTGATCGTGTTTCCGTATTTCCTGTTTACCGGCATTCTGATCGACCGTATCTACGGCTTCACCGATCAGGTGGCGGCGCAACATCCGGACATTCAGTTCGTCAAGGCGGGGTATCTGAACGATCATCCGCAGGTGCTGGAGACGTTCGCCGAGCGGATCACCGAGCAGGTCGGCGAAGTGCCGCCGCCCAATTGCGCGATGTGCAAGTACCGGGTGCAGGTGCTGGGCTTCGAAGCCGAGGTCGGGGCGGTGCAGGAAAGCCATCATCACCATGTCGAGGGGCAAGGCGCGAGCGCGCCGGGATCGAATGTGGCCGACTGCGCGCTTTGCGATACGTTCTGCACCGGGGAATGCCGGTTGGAAGCGGCGCATCACCACCACCACGACCATGACCACCGCGATCATGACCACCATCATCACGCGGAGTATCCCCATGCGCATCATCCGCATGGGCCGGAAAGCGCGCGGAAGGTACGGGAGTGACCGGCTTTTCTGCGAAAAACCGGACCTCCGGCGGGAGTACTTCGCAGAAGAAAGAGGGGGGCTTATGCGCCCCTATCTGAAGGATCCCGCAGGGATCTATGCCGAGAGTTTTGCCACCGTCAGGCGCGAGGCGCGGCTGGAGCGGTTCGCGCCGGGCATGGAGGCTTTGGCGATCCGGCTGATCCATGCCTGCGGCATGGTCGAGGTGGCGGATCGGCTGGCGTTTTCCGAAGGCGCATTCGAGGCCGGGCGGGCGGCATTGGCCGCAGGCGCACCGGTGCTTTGCGATTGCGAGATGGTCGCGGCGGGGGTGATCCGGCGAGCATTTGCCTGCGGACAATGAGGTTCTGGTGACATTGAACGACGAAAGCGTGCCGGGGCTGGCCGAGGCTTTGGGTACGACCCGTTCCGCGGCTGCGGTGGAGTTGTGGCGGGACCGGATCGCGGGGGCTGTCGTGGCTGTCGGGAATGCGCCGACGGCCCTGTTTCATTTGCTCGAGCGGCTGGATGAGGGCTGGCCGAAACCGGCGGTGATCCTTGGTTTTCCAGTGGGTTTCGTTGGGGCTGCCGAAAGCAAGGCGGAACTGGCGGCGGACCCGCGGGGCTGCGCGTTTGTGGCGTTGCGCGGCCGGCGCGGCGGCTCTGCGATTGCCTCGGCGGCGGTCAATGCGCTGGCGGCGGGATTGCCGGGAGAGGGTGCATGAGCGCCTGGCTGCATATCGTCGGGATCGGCGAGGACGGGTTCGACGGGCTGACGGCGGCAACCCGGGCCGTGGTCGAGGCGGCAGAGGTGATTATCGGCGGCGACCGGCATCACGGCCTGTCCGACAGCGTGGTGGCCGAGCGGCTGGCCTGGCCACACCCATTCGATGCTCTGATTGATGTTCTGAAGGGGTTGAAGGGCAAGCGAGTTGTCGTATTGGCGACGGGGGATCCGTTGTGGTTCTCGGTCGGGGCGCGAATCGGGCGGGCGATTGCGCCTTCCGAGATCGTCTATCATCCGCAGCTTTCGGCGTTTCAGCTGGCGGCAGCGCGGATGGGCTGGTCGATGGCGGATGTCGAGACGCTGACGGTGCATGGCCGCCCGGTGCAGCAGATGATCGCGTTTATCCAGCCCGACCAACGGCTGTTGATCCTGACGACCGGGGCAGAAACGCCTGGCGCAGATTGCGCGGTTCCTGACCGAGCGCGGCTTTGGCCGCAGTCCGATGACGGTACTGGCGGCGATGGGCGGCAAGGACGAGGCGCGGTTCGAGGGGCTGGCGGAGAGTTGGGACCATGTTGTCCCGGCGTTCAACACGCTCGCGGTCGAGTGTGTCGCGGCCCCCGATGCGGCGCTGATGCCGCGGGTGCCGGGGCTGGCGGATGAGCTGTTTCAACATGACGGCACGATGACCAAGCAGGAAGTGCGGGCGGTGACGGTGGCCAAGCTGATGCCGATGCGCGGTGCGCTTGCTGTGGGATATCGGGACCGGCTGCGGATCGGTCGCCGTCGAATGGATGCGCGCGGCGCGCTATGCCCGTGCGGTCGGGATCGAACCTCGCGCCGACCGGCGGGCTATGGCGGCGGCGAATGCGCTGGCACTGGGAACGCCGAAGCTGGAACTGATCGACGGCGAGGCCCCTACCGCGTTGGAGGGTCTTGATGCCCCCGATGCGGTCTTCATCGGCGGCGGTCTGTCGGAAGAGGTGTTCGACGCGGCATTCGCGGCGCTGAAACCGTTGGGACGGCTGGTCGCCAATGCGGTGACGCTGGAAAGCGAGGCCGTGCTGATGGGCTTGCATGGCGCGGCATGGCGGGCAGTTGGTCAAGCTGTCGGTGAACCGGGCGGAACCTGTCGGACCGTATCGCGGCTGGCGGGCGCTGATGCCCGTGACGCAGTGGAGTCTGGTTAAGCGATGAGCGATTTTTCTGCGAGCGATCACGCCTGCGGCGCGAGTATTTCCGCGAAGAGAAAGCCGGGATCGGTTTGGTGAATGGTGTTCTTTACGGCGTCGGGCTGGGGCCGGGCGATCCGGATCTGATGACGCTGAAGGCGGCGCGGCTGATCGGGGCGGCGGCGGTCGTGGCCTATCCGGCGTTGGCGGGGGCGGCGAGTTTTGCGCGGTCCATTGCGGCGGGGGTGATCGCGCCGGGCGCGCGAGAGATTGTGATCGACGTGCCGATGACAGTTGCGCGCGAACCGGCGCAGGCGGCTTATGACCGGGCGGCGGAGGCGATTGCCGAGGCACTTGAGGCGGGCGAGGATGTGGTCTGTCTCTGTGAGGGAGATCCGTTTTTCTACGGGTCTTTCATGTATCTATTCGCGCGGCTTTCCGGCCGGTTCGAGGTGGAGGTCGTGCCGGGTGTGACCAGCATTACCGCCTGTGCGGCGCGGGCGGGAATGCCCTTGGCGGCGCGGAACGAGCGGCTGACGGTGTTGCCGGGGCCGTTGCCGGTGGACGAGCTTAGGGCGCGGATCGAGGGCGCGGAAAGCGTTGCGATCCTGAAGGTCGGGCGGCATTTGCAGAAGATCCGCGCGGTGATCGACGCATTGGGGCTGACCGAGCGGGCAGTTTATGTCGAGCGTGCGAGCCTGCCGGACGAAGTCGTCTGCCCACTCGGCGAAGCGCCGGACCTTGCACCGTATTTTTCCATGATATTGCTGACAAAGGGGGCCGATCCGTGGCTGTGAAACCGGTAGTGGTGGCGCTGTCGCGTCATGGGGAGGATGTGGCGCATCTGGTCGCCGAGGCTCTGGGCGCGCAGGTGTATGGGCGCGAGGGCCGGGTCGAACGGGCCGATGCGTTCTTTGCGGATGCGCTGGAACACGTGCGCGGGCTTTTCGCCGCCGGGGTGCCGGTGGTCGGGGTCTGCGCGTCGGGCATTCTGATACGGGCGGTGGCGCCGTTACTGGCGGACAAGCGGACCGAACCTCCGGTGATTTCGGTTTCCGAAGATGGCGCGGTCGTGGTGCCGTTGTTGGGCGGGCATCGTGGGGCCAACCGGCTGGCGCGCACGATTGCCGAGGCGCTGGGCGGCGTGGCGGCGGTGACGACAGCGGGCGATGTGGCTTTGGGCGTGGCGCTGGACGAGCCGCCACCGGGATGGCGGTTGCAGAACCCCGAGGCCGCCAAGGGCGCGATGGCTGCGATGCTGGCCGGCGAAGGCGCGGTGGTGTCGGGCGATGAGGCGCGTCGTGCGGAGTGGCTTGACGGGTTGCCGCAGGGCGACGGCGCGCTTTTGACCTGCACGATGCAGGCGGTTGAGCCGCGAGAGGGCGCAGTTGATTTACCGACCTCTGCGCGCGACGCTGGGTGTGGGCTGCGCGCGCGACTGCGATCCGGCGGAAGTCCGGGCGCTCGCCGATGCAGTTCTGGACAAGGCGGGGATTGCGCCGGGCGGGTTGGCGGCGATCGGCACCATTGATCTGAAGGCCGATGAACCGGCGATACTGGACTTGGCGCGCGCTTACGGGGTGCCGCTGCGACTATTCTCGGTGGCCGAACTGGAAGCCGAAACCGGGCGACTTGAAACGCCGTCCGATGTGGTTTTTGCAGAAGTCGGATGTCACGGTGTTTCCGAGGCTGCGGCGCTGGCGCTGGCCGGAGTTGAGGCCGGGCTGGCAGTACCGAAGCATAAGACGGCCAATGCAACCTGCGCGCTTGCCGTCGCCCACGACGTGATCACCGACCTGCCGGGCCGCGCGCGCGGGCGGTTGTCTGTTGTTGGGATCGGACCGGGGCAGGCTGCGTGGCGGACGCCGGAAGTGTCGCGGTTTGTTGCTGAGGCAGAAGAACTTGTCGGTTATGGGTTGTATATTGATCTTCTTGGACCCTTGGCAGCGGGCAAGACCCGGTCGGATTTTCCTCTGGGCGGCGAGGAAGAACGGTGCCGATATGCCTTGGAACGCGCAGGCGAGGGGCGCAATGTGGCGCTGATCTGCTCTGGCGATGCGGGCATTTATGCGATGGCGGCCTTGGTCTTTGAATTGCTGGATCGGGGGCCAGAGGCGCAGGGCGTTTCGGCGGCGGCGCGTCGGGTCGAGGTGGTTTGCTCGCCCGGCGTGTCTGCCTTGCAGGGGGCGGCGGCGCGGGCGGGCGCGCCATTGGGGCATGATTTCTGTGCGATCTCACTGAGTGATTTGCTGACCCCGCGCGAGGATATCGTGAAGCGGCTCAGGGCGGCGGCAGAGGGGGATTTCGTGATTGCGTTTTATAACCCGGTCTCGATGCGGCGGCGGACCTTGCTGGCCGAGGCGCGTGACGTATTGTTGCTGCATCGGCCTGCGGATACGCCGGTGATGCTGGCCTCGTCATTGGGGCGACCAGAGGAGCATATCCGCTATCGGCGGTTGGCCGATCTGGATGTCGATGAGGTCGATATGCTGACCGTGGTGCTGGTGGGGTCGTCCAATTCGCGGCTGGCGCAGCTGGGCGAGGGGCCACGAATGTACACGCCGCGGGGTTATGCGCGGAAAATTGATGGCGATCTGGCGGCTAGTGCGGATGCCTCCGGCGGGGATACTTTTGAGACAATGAAGGACGGGGCATGACGGTCTATTTCATCGGAGCCGGGCCGGGCGATCCGGAGCTGTTGACCAAGAAGGCCGAGCGGGTGATCGGGGAATGTCCGGTTTGTCTTTACGCTGGGTCTCTGGTGCCTGTGGAGGTCGTGGCCTGTGCGCCTGAGGGTGCGCGGGTGCTGGATACGGCGGTGATGACGCTGGACGACACCCATGCAGAGATTGTGGCGGCGCATGGGCGCGGGCAGGATGTGGCGCGGGTGCATTCGGGCGATCCGTCTTTGTACGGTGCGATCGCAGAGCAGATCCGGCGGCTGCGGGCGGACGGGATTGAGTATCAGATCATCCCCGGCGTGCCCGCCTATGCCGCGGCGGCGGCGGCTTTGGGGCAGGAGTTGACGATCCCCGAGATCGCGCAATCCATCGTGCTGACGCGGGTGTCGATGAAATCGACCTCGATGCCCGAGCGCGAGACGCTGGAGAATTTCGCGCGCACGGGTGCGACCCTGGCGATCCATCTGGGGGTGCGAAACCTGCGCGAGATCGAGCGGCAGCTAAGCCCGCACTACGGGGCGGATTGCCCGGTGGTCGTGGCCTACCGCGTCGGCTGGCCGGATCAGCTGCTGATCCGGGGCACTTTGGCGAGTATTCATGGCAAGGTTCGGGCCGAGAAGATCACCCGCACTGCGCTGATCCTGGTGGGTCCGGCCCTGCGCGAGGGGCAGGATTTCCGTGATTCGGCGCTTTACGATCCTGCCGTGCCGCACGTATTGCGCCCAAGAGTCGCGACAAAATAGGCGTGCCGCCGCAAATACCTGCCCTTTGGTAAACGTCATTTAACCATTACTTGACCTGATTGGAATCCACGCCAGACTTGTGATCGGGGTGTAGGGAGAATTGGTGATGACGGATTTTTTGCCAAAGGAAGTACGCGAAGGGCTGGAACTGGCCCGCAAACGCGCATTGCAGAAGAAAAGCCGCTTGCGGGTTCATGCCGACGATGAGGTTTTTCCGGTGCTGCGGTTTTGGGAGGGTGGTTTTGCGTTGGATGCCGATGACGCGCCGCATTTGCGCGGGCTTGTCGACCTATATGACGGAGCACGGCATCTGTATCAGTGTCTGATCGTCGCCTCCGAGGAGGAGGCGGGCGAGATGATTTACGAGTTCAAATGGCATACCGAGGCGCTGGACAAGGCGCCTCTGGATTTCTACCGCGACGAGAACGCTCCGGTGGCATTACTGCGCTGAGGTCGGCGCCGACTACTGCAAATCGGCGAAGGTGGCTTCCATCCGCTCGATCGCTTCGGTCAGATGCGCGCGCGGCATTGCGACATTGAAACGTTTGTGCAGCGCGCCCCCCGTTCCGAATGCCAATCCGGGGCTGGCGGCGATACGGGCCACGGTGCCGATGCGCTGGTTGATCTGATCTTCGTCCAGCCCGGTATCGGTGAAATCCACCCAGGCGAGGTAGGTTGCCTGCATGTCCATGACACGGATGCCCGGCAGCGCGCCGATACGGTCGCGCCAGATGCAAGAAATTCTCGGCGATATAGGTGCGGGCCGCATCAAGCCACGGCCCGCCGTCGGTCAGTGCGGCCTTGGTCATGATCATACCGAAACGGTTCGGTGTGCCGCCAAGAGCAGCATGGGCCTTTTGGTAGGTCGCGCGCAAACCGGCGTCGGGAATGATCACCATGCCAGTTTCGCCGCCCGCTATGTTGAACGCCTTAGATGCGGCGGTCAGCACAACGAGCCGCGGTTTCGAGTCCGGCGCGGCGGTAATGGTCGGGATGTGCTTTGCGCCGGGATGGGTGAGGTCCATGTGAATCTCGTCGGAGATCAGGATCAGATCGTGGGTTTCACAGAACGCCGCGACCGCTCGGATTTCGTCCGCCGACCAGAGCCGCCCGCCGGGATTGTGCGGCGAGCAGAAGACCAGGATCTTCTCGCGGCCTGTGAGGCTGGCGGCAAGCGTGTCGAGGTCCATTTCGAATCGTCCGTCGCGCTCTACCAGCGGGCTTTCCAGAATCTCGCGGCCCTTGGCGCGGGTCTTGCCGAAGAAGGAATGGTACACCGGCGAGAAAACCACGATGCTGTCGCCCGGATCGCTGAACGCCTCAAGCACGATGCCGAACGCCGCGACGACGCCGTGAGTATAGGAGATCCAGTCGGGTTCGGGCGTCCAGCCGTGGCGCGCTGTTATCCAGTCGCAGGCGGCTTGCGAGACGGGTGCGGTATCGCCGAAATAGCCCAGAAAGCCGGTTGTCGATCTCTGCCCGCAGCGCGTCGCGAATGCAATCGGCGGCGGCGAAATCCATGTCGGCCACCCACATCGGGATCGCATCCTTGGCGCTGACACTCAGATACTTCGCCATATCGTCGTGCTTCTGCGAGTGGTGGCCTTTGATGGTCAGCGGCGTATCGAAATCTATCGGCATCGCGGTCTCCTGTCTGCTCGGACGGCAAGCTAACCGACCAAGCGCCGCGCGCAAGGGGGGCGTTGCACCGGGGCGGGCCATCGCCTAAATGATGGCCATGAGCCTGAGACCGATCCTTTTGCACCCCGATCCGCGCCTGAAGAAAGCGTGCGAGCCTGTCACCGGCATCACGCCGGATCTGCTGATGCTGGCCGATGATATGCTGGAAACCATGTATGATGCGCCCGGCGTCGGGCTGGCTGCGCCGCAGGTCGGCGTGATGCAGCGGTTGCTGGTGATGGACTGCGTCAAGGAAGAGGGCGCGACGCCGCGCCCAATGGTGTTGTTCAACCCGGCGGTGACTTGGGTGTCGGAGGAAACCAATGTCTACGAGGAGGGCTGCCTGTCGATCCCGGAACATTATGCCGATGTCGAGCGGCCTGCCGAGGTTCGCGTGACGTGGCTGGACCGCGATGGCAAGACCCGTGAAGACCAGTTCGATGGGCTTTGGGCGACGTGTGTGCAGCATGAGATCGACCATCTGAATGGCAAGCTGTTCATCGACTATCTCAAGCCGTTGAAGCGACAGATGATCACCCGCAAGATGGTAAAAATGAAGCGCGAACTGGCGCGGGCGTGACGCGCGCGGTTATTCCCTGGCCCGACCGGCGGCTACGGAGCGTGGCCGACCCCATCGCGGCCGTGACCGATGAGGTTCGTGCGCTTTGGGATGCGATGATCGAGGTGATGGAGGCGATGCCCGGTGTCGGGTTGGCGGCGGTTCAACTTGGCGTGATGCAGCGGCTTGCCGTGGTCGATGCCTCTGACGCGCGCGGGCAGGCGGTTCGGATGGCCAACCCCGAAGTGTTGCATGCCTCTGCCAAGTTGCGCAGCCATGAGGAGGCCAGCCCGAACCTGCCCGGTGTCTCGGCGGTGATCGAGCGGCCAAGGGCGGTGACGGTGCGGTTTATGAACGCTGATGGCGCAGTCGAGGAACGCGATTTCGTCGGACTTTGGGCGACATCCGTGCAGCATCAGATCGACCATCTGAATGGCAAGATGTATTTCGACCACCTGTCGCCGGTGAAACGGCAGATGCTCTTGAAACGCGCGGCGAAGATCGGCCGGCGCGCATGAGGGTCGTGTTCATGGGGACGCCGGAGTTCTCGGTGCCGGTGCTGGAGGCTTTGGTCGCGGCGGGGCACGAGATTGCGGCGGTTTATTGTCAGCCACCTCGGCCCGCCGGGCGGGGCAAGAAGGATCGATCAAGCCCGGTTCAGGCGCGGGCAGAGGCTTTGGGTTTGACTGTGCGGCATCCGGTGTCTTTGCGCACGCCCGAGGCGCAGGCGGAGTTCGCAGCTTTGGGCGCCGAGGTGGCGGTTGTCGTGGCTTACGGGCTGATCCTGCCGCAAGCGGTGCTGGATGCACCGCTCCACGGGTGCCTGAATATCCATGCCTCTTTGTTGCCACGCTGGCGCGGGGCCGCGCCGATCCACCGCGCGATCATGGCGGGGGATGCCAAGACCGGGATTTGCATCATGCAGATGGAGGCCGGGTTGGATACCGGGCCGGTCCTGCTGCGGGCCGAAACCCCGATTGGTGCGGAGGAAACGACCGCCGACCTGCATGACCGTTTGGCGGCTTTGGGGGCGGCGAAGATCGTCGAGGCTTTGGCGCGGTTGCCGGACTTGCGGGCGGAACCGCAACCCGAGGACGGCGTCACCTATGCCGCCAAGATCGACAAGGCCGAGGCGCGGATCGACTGGACGCGCCCGGCGGTCGAGGTCGATCGGCTGATCCGTGGACTTTCGCCGTTTCCAGGTGCCTGGGCACTGATCCGGGGCGAGCGGGTCAAGCTGCTTGCCTCGCGGCTGGCCGACGGGCAGGGTGAGCCGGGCGTGGTTCTGGACGATGCGCTGACCGTGGCCTGCGGTCAGGGGGCGGTGCAGGTGCTGCGGGTGCAGCGTGCGGGACGCGGGGCGCAGGAAGTGCAGGAGTTTCTGCGCGGCTGGCCGATTGCGGCAGGCGACAAACTGGGAGAGTGACGCGATGTATCTGGCCCTTTTCGGCACCGTCGATGATCGCCGGCATCATCGGCTATGCGTCCGAGAAAAGCGGCTTTACCCATAACGGCTTCATCCCGTCGATCATCATCTGCATCGGCGGAGCGTTCCTGTTCTTCTTCATCCGCGTGATGTTCGGGTTCAGCTTTGGCAGCCACGGCGTGAACGCGATCATCTCGTCCATCGGGGCGCTGGTGATCGTGCCGACGCATTACCGCAAACGCTGAGAGGAGCTTCGCGATGCCAATTCTTGCCCTTATTATCGTCGGCGCGGCGGCTGGGTTCATTGCGACCCGGCTGATGAAGCTCGATACCGGGCTGATCGAGACCGTCTCCATCGGTATCTTCGGCGCGCTGGTCGGCGGGCTGGTGCTGCGGATGTTGCTGACCATCACCGGATGGGCGGCGGGTTTTGTCGGCGCGGTGCTGGGGGCGATGCTGCTGATCTGGCTGTGGCGGACTTACGGGCCGAAGCGCTAGGCGCGCGGCGGTCGAGATTTATAGACCGGAAGGCTCCATCCGAAAATCAGGCTACCGGCGCGCAAGGTGAAAGTGACCCCTGCGCAGATCAACAGGGCGATGCCCGTCGGCAGAAGCTGCGCCGCGATCAGCGCAGCGCCCGCGCCGGTGAATGCGGCGGTCACATAAAGCTCGCCTTGTTTCAGCACCAGCGGCACTTCGTTGCAAACGACATCGCGCAAGAGGCCGCCGAAACATCCCGTTGCGACGCCCATCAAAAGCACGATGCCCCAGTGCTGATCCAGCGAGAGTGCTGCCGCGACGCCTGCGGGGACCGCGACGGCCAGCGCGCAGGCATCGAGCCATGTCAGTACCCGCAAGCGGCTTTCCATCAGATGTGCAGTGAAGAAGACCAGCACCGCCGCGGCGATGGCGACCAGGATATAGCTGGGGGCCGCGACCCAGAAGATCGGGTTCCGGTCCAGAAGCACATCGCGCACCGTGCCGCCACCGACGGCCGTCAGACTGGCGACGAAGGAGAAGCCGACGACGTCAAGCTGGGCGCGGCTGGCGACCAGCGCTCCGGTCAGGGCGAAGATGAAGACCGAGGCATAGTCGAGGAACGGAAGCAAGGTCACTTGCCTTTGGCCTTCGCGGGTTTGAACGGCTCCATCCCCGCCCGCGCCAGTTCATCGGCGCGTTCGTTCTCGGCATGCCCGGCATGGCCCTTGATCCATTCCCAAGTGACGGTGTGGCGGTGGGTGGCCTCTTCCAACCGTTTCCATAGGTCGACATTCTTGACCGGCTTCTTGTTCGATGTCCGCCAGCCGTTGCGTTTCCAGCCGTGGATCCAGGTTGTCACGCCATTCTTCACATAGGCGCTGTCGGTCACCACGGTCAGGGTTGAAGGCTTTTGCAGGGCTTCCAGCGCGTTGATCGCGGCCAGAAGTTCCATGCGATTGTTAGTGGTTTCAGATTCGCCGCCGAAAAGATCGCGTTCCTTGATCACCTTGTCACCGTCACGCGCGATCAGCAGGACGCCCCAGCCGCCGGGGCCGGGATTGCCGGAACAGGCGCCATCGGTATAGGCGAAGAGGTCAGGCACGCGCGAAGATGCCGATATAGGGCGAGGTATCGCCTGCCAGTCCCTTGCCTTCGCCGGTTTGGTGCCAGAACGGCGTGAAGCCGGCGTCGGTCAGGTAGGTTTCAAGCTCGTCTTGCGAATAATAGGCGTAGTAGCGTCCGATGCTGTCACGTGCCTCGCCACTGCCGGTTTTCATCCCGAGGTAAAGCACGCCGCCGGGTTTTAGCGCGGTGCGGCACGATCCCAGATGATGCGCGAAATGCGCCTTGGTCGTGTGCAGCAGGCTGAAGCTGGCCCAGATGCCATCGTACTGCGCGACGGCGGTCAGATCGTCGAAACCGGCCTGCCGGGCGGTGATGCCGGGGCGTTTCAGCGCTTTGGCGATCATTTCGACCGAGCCGTCCCAGGCGTCGACCTGCAACCCGCCCTCGGTCATCCGGGCGGAATGGTGGCCGGGGCCGCAGCCGAGATCGAGAACGGTGCCACCCTTGGGCAGTTCTGCGATGAAACGGGTTAGGATCGAGGCGGCGGGATCGTCGGCGACCATGTCCTCGTAATCGGCAGCCCGCTGATCGTAGACCTCAAGCGTCTTGTCGTCTTTGGTCATGCCGGTTCTCGCAGAATGCGCGGGACCTTGAACTCGACGTTCTCGGTCGCGGTCTCGATCGACTTCGACAGTCAGGTCATAGCGGGCGCGAAAGGCGTCGATGACCTCGTTGACCAGCACCTCGGGCGCTGACGCGCCTGCGGTGATGCCAACTGCGCGGATGCCGTCGAGCGCGCGCCAGTCTATATCCCTGGCGCGCTGCACCAGTTGCGCATAGGCGCATCCGGCGGCGCGGCCGACCTCGACGAGTCGTTGAGAGTTGGAGGAATTTGGCGCGCCGATCACCAGCAGCGCGTCGATCTTCGGGGCGATCACCTTGACCGCCGCCTGTCGGTTGGTCGTGGCGTAGCAGATGTCCTCCTTGTGCGGCCCGATGATGGTCGGAAAGCGGGCTTGCAGGGCCTCGACAATGCCCGCAGTGTCATCGACCGACAGCGTGGTCTGCGTGATGAAAGCGAGTTTTTCAGGATCGCGCACGTGCAGGCCTGCCACGTCCTCGGCGGTCTCGACCAGCAGCACCTCGCCTTCGGGCAGTTGACCCATCGTGCCCACGGTTTCGGGATGGCCCTGATGGCCGATCATGATCATCTGAAGCCCGTTCTGGTGATGGCGCTCGGCCTCGATATGGACCTTCGAGACCAAGGGGCAGGTGGCATCGACATAGATCATCTCGCGCCGCGCGGCTTCGGCGGGGACTGCTTTGGGGACGCCATGCGCCGAAAACACGACCGGGCGGTCGGAGGGGGCGTCATCGAGCGTTTCGACGAAGACCGCACCTTTGTCGCGAAGGTTGTCGACAACGAACTTGTTATGCACGATCTCGTGCCGCACGTAGACCGGCGCGCCCCATTTCTGCAACGCGATCTCGACGATCTTGATGGCGCGGTCGACGCCAGCGCAAAACCCGCGAGGGGCGGCAAGATAGAGGGTGAGGGCGTCAGGCATGGCGGCGCGTTCCGGATTGCTCGGTCGCAGAGGTAGTTGGCTTGGCGAACGACGTCCAGCCTTTAACAAGCGAAAACCGGGGCGCGAGGGCCCCAGTTCACGTTCAATCCCGCGTCGGTCAGCTTGTCGGTCAGCTTTCGGCGCCAACCTCGGCCTGCATTGGTTCGCGGGGCTCCCGCGGGGGGCGGCCCACGACCTCTTTCAGCTCTTCCAACTCGATGAAGTTGTCGGCCTGTCGCCGCAACTCATCCGCAATCATCGGTGGCTGAGACCGGATCGTCGAGACGACCGACACCCGCACACCCTGACGTTGCAGGCTTTCGACCAGCGGCCGAAAGTCGCCATCGCCCGAAAACAGCACGACATGATCGACATGAGGGGCGAGTTCCATGGCATCGACGGTCAGTTCGATGTCCATGTTGCCCTTCACCTTCCGTCGCCCCTGGCTGTCGGTGTATTCCTTGGCCGGTTTGGTGACCATGGAAAAGCCGTTGTAGTGCAGCCAGTCGACAAGCGGGCGGATCGGCGAATAGTCGTCATTTTCCAGAAGAGCGGTATAGTAGAAGGCGCGCAACAACTTGCCGCGTCGCATGAATTCCTGCCGAAGCAGCTTATAGTCGATATCGAACCCGAGCGCCTTGGCCGCCGCGTAAAGGTTTGAGCCGTCGATGAACAGCGCCAGCCGTTCGTCCCTGTAGAACATAAAATGGTCCTCTCAATATACGCTTCGCCAATAACTGTGTTGAGTGACTGTGAGTGGTGTTAATGAAACTGGCGAAACACTGGGTAAAATAGGTGAATTGTTCGTTGCTGCAAGACAATGATTCTCACGTGCCGGGTACTCGTGCTCTGATTGCACTCGGATCGAACCTGCCATTTGCCGGTCGTTCACCAGATGAAACGATCCGGCTGGCGCTGGATATGCTGCCGGAGCTGGGGGTAAAACCATTTAAGATCAGTTTATTATACAGAACACCTTGTTTTCCGGCCGGGGCTGGGCCCGACTTCGTTAACGCTGCGGCAAGTATCGTGTGCGATTTCCCGCCGAGTCAGATGTTGACGTTACTGCACCTTATCGAAACACGCCTAGGACGTGCGCGCGATGGCCGTTGGGGCGTCCGGACACTGGACATCGATCTGATCGCTGTTGGCGACCGTATATTGCCAGATAGGGAAACCTTCCTGCACTGGTTGGATTTGCCGCCCGAGAAGCAATCGGTTTGCGCTCCGGATCGGTTGATCCTGCCGCATCCACGCCTGCAGGACCGGGCCTTCGTACTGATTCCCCTTGCCGAAGTCGCACCGGATTGGCGGCATCCGGTTCTGGGCCGAACGGTCGCCGAAATGGTAGAGAACCTTCCCGAAACCGCACGGGAAGAGGTAAAGCCCCTGTGAAACGGCGAAAATGGGTCGGATTCCCTGCTTGTCAATAGCCTGCGGACCGCCTAAATAGTCGCTTCCACACCTCCCTTGCAAGGATTGGAGAGCCAGATGGCCCGCGTGACGGTTGAAGATTGCGTTGATAAAGTTCCAAACCGGTTCGAACTGGTGATGCTTGCCGCCCATCGGGCGCGCGAGATTGCGGCAGGTGCGTCGATCACGGTTGACCGGGACAACGATAAGAACCCCGTCGTGTCGCTGCGCGAGATCGCGGACGAGACTCAGGCTGCCGATGATCTGCGCGAGCGGATGATCGAAAGTCATCAGACACAGATTGAGGTCGATGAGCCGGAAGAAGACGCGATGGCGCTTTTGATGGGTGCCGAGGTGGACAAGCCTGCCCGCGACGACATGTCCGAGGAAAACCTGCTGCGTGCGCTGATGGAAGCGCAAGGGCAGCAATAAAAGGCGCTAACGCGCCAAAGGGTGCGGACCGGATGATCGACGTCGAAGACCTGATCGAACTGGTCCGCAACTACAACCCCAAGACCAATGCAGAGCTGATCCGTAAGGCCTATGCCTACGGGCAGCGGATGCATCACGGCCAGTATCGCCGCTCAGGCGAAGCATATTTCACCCATCCGGTCGAAGTGGCGGCGATTCTGACAGAGCAGCAGCTGGATGACGCAACCATCGTCACCGCATTGCTGCACGACACGATCGAGGACACCAAATCCACCTATGGCGAGATCGAGACGGAGTTCGGCGGTGAGATTGCCGAACTGGTGGACGGCGTTACCAAGCTGACCAATCTTCAGCTGACCTCGACCGAGACCAAACAGGCCGAGAATTTCCGCAAGCTCTTCATGGCGATGTCCAAGGATTTGCGCGTGATCCTGGTGAAGCTCGCCGATCGGCTGCACAACATGCGCACCATCAAGTCGCTGACCGAGGAAAAGCAGGTTCAGAAAGCCCGCGAGACCATGGACATCTTTGCGCCTCTGGCGGGGCGCATGGGCATGCAGTGGATGCGCGAAGAGCTGGAGGATCTGGCCTTCCGGGTGCTGAACCCCGAGGCGCGCAACTCGATCATCCGCCGGTTCATCACATTGCAGCGCGAAACCGGCGATGTAATTCACAAGATCACCAACGATATCCGGCTTGAGCTGGAAAAAGGCAAGATTGACGCCGATGTGTTCGGCCGCGCCAAGAAGCCCTACTCGATCTGGCGCAAGATGGAGGAGAAGGGCCAGGGTTTTTCCAGGCTTTCCGATATCTACGGTTTCCGGATCATCACCAGCAGCGACGCCGATTGCTACCGTGTCCTCGGGGCCATTCATCGCCGATGGCGCGCAGTGCCGGGCCGGTTCAAGGATTACATCAGCCAGCCGAAATCGAACGGATATCGCAGCATCCACACGACGGTTTCAGGCCGTGACGGCAAGCGGGTCGAGGTGCAGATCCGCACCCGCCAGATGAACGAGGTGGCCGAGGCTGGCGTCGCCGCGCACTGGTCCTACCGCGACGGGATCCGGGTGCAGAACCCCTTTGCCGTCGATCCGGCCAAGTGGATCGCCAGCCTGACCGAGCGGTTCGAGAATGCCGAGGATCACGACGAGTTTCTGGAACACGTCAAGATGGAGATGTATTCCGATCAGGTCTTCTGCTTCACCCCCAAGGGCGACGTGATCAAGTTGCCCCGCGGGGCCACACCGCTGGATTATGCCTATTCGATCCACACCCGGATTGGTGACAGCTGCGTGGGCGCGAAAGTGGATGGTATCCGCGTACCACTCTGGACCCGGCTGAAGAACGGACAGTCGGTGGAAGTGATCACCGCCGAAGGGCAGCGCCCGCAATCGAGCTGGATCGACATCGTGGTGACAGGACGTGCCAAGGCCGCAATTCGGCGGAGCCTGCGCGAAGAGGATCGCGAACGGTTCATCAAATTGGGCCGCGAACTGGCGCGCGTGGCTTTTGAGCACATCGGCAAGCGCGCCACCGAAAAGGCGCTGTCCACGGCGGCCAAGCAGCTTGGCCTTGCTGACAGCGGCGAAGTGCTGGCGCGTCTCGGCTCGGCCGAGCTTTCGGCGCGCGAGGTTGTGAAGACACTTTATCCCGAACTGGCGACCGGCGGCGAAGAGATCGACATCACCCGCGCCGTTGTCGGGCTGACGCCGAACCAGACCTTCAAGCGGGCTTCGTGCTGCCAGCCGGTGCCGGGAGAGCGGATTGTAGGCATCACCTATCGCGGTCAGGGCGTGGTGATCCACGCAATCGACTGCCCAGTTCTGGAGGAGTTCGAGGAAGAGCCGCAGCGCTGGGTCGATCTGCAGTGGCATAGCGGCGTGCATCCACCAGCCCATACCGTCAGTATGGATCTGACAATCCGGAACGATGCCGGTGTCCTGGGCCGGATCTGCACCCTGATCGGAGAGCAGAAAGCGAATATTTCTGACCTTCACTTTCTTGACAGGAAACCGGACTTTTATCGCCTGATTATTGATGTTGATCTAAGGGATATCGAGCATCTTCATGCCGTGATGCTGGCGCTGGAGGCCGATAGCGAGGTTGCGTCGATCGAGCGCTACCGGGATGCAGAGCGCAAACCCTGAGTAGGGAACGGAGTTTTAGGGCGTGTTCAAGAGGCGCAAGCGGAGTTACTCGCAGATGGTCACCGAGGGGATCTATCCCCGCGGCGGCTGGAGCCGTGCGCTCAGCTATGTGCTGCTTCGTCTGCGCCGTCTCCCGGACCCGCCGCACAAGATCGCGCGCGGTGTAGCGGCTGGGATATTTGTGTGTTTCACGCCATTTTTCGGCTTTCACTTCGTGCTTGCGATTGCCTTGGCCTTCGTGATGCAGGGCAACCTGCTGGCAGCCTTGCTGGCGACTTTCTTTGGCAATCCGCTGACCTTTCCGATCATTGCGACGATCTCTATCGAACTGGGGTCGTGGATGCTGGGCATGCATCATGGATTGCCGTTGCCGCTGCTTGTCGATGCGTTCTCGACCGCCTCGCTGGAGCTGTGGAACAACTTCACCGCGATGTTCACTTCAGAAGTGACCCACTGGAACCGGCTGGCAAGTTTCTATGACCGCGTCTTTTTGCCCTATGCCGTGGGCGGGATTATCCCCGGCATCATCGCGGCAGTCATCGCCTATATGATGACCCGGCCAGTGATCAGCGCCTATCAGAAGGCGCGGATCAAGCGGTTGAAGAAGCGTTACGAAAAGAAACGCGCCAAGGAAGCGGCAAAGGCTGACGCCGTGTTGAAAGCCCGCTAGAACGATCCGGAACAGGGTAAGAAGGAGTGTGCTGATGGGAGTTACCGAACCCCTTGGCAAATTGCGGCTTGGCGTCAATATCGACCATGTGGCGACCGTCCGAAACGCGCGTGGCGGGGCCTATCCCGATCCGATTCGAGCGGCGAAGCTGGCCGAAGAGGCGGGCGCGGATGGCATTACCGCGCATCTGCGCGAGGATCGTCGCCATATCTCGGATGCCGATATCGACGGGTTGATGGCGGCGCTGAGCGTGCCCTTGAACTTCGAGATGGCCGCGACCGCTGAGATGCAGGCCATTGCGCTGCGCCACCGGCCCCACGCGGTCTGTCTGGTCCCTGAAAAGCGTGAAGAACGGACAACCGAGGGCGGGTTGGAAGTGGCGCGCGAGGAAAACCATCTGGCGCATTTCATAGCCCCCCTGCGGGATGTCGGTTGTCGGGTTTCGATCTTCATCGCCGCCGACCGCGCCCAGATCGAGGCCGCGAACCGTATTGGGGCTGAGGTGATAGAGTTGCATACGGGTGCTTATTGCGACGCTCATGCCGAGGGCCGTTTGGCCGAACGCGACGCCGAACTGGCGCGGTTGCGCAACATGGCCGCCTTCGCACATGATCTGGGGCTTGAAGTGCACGCCGGTCACGGGCTGACCTATGACACAGTGAAACCCGTAGCGGCCTTTCCGGAAGTGATGGAGCTGAATATCGGCCATTTCATTATCGGCGAGGCGATCTTTCGCGGTCTGACCCCCGCCATCACCGAGATGCGGCGGCTGATGGACGAGACGCGTGAGGCGTCCCCATCAAGATGAAACAGATCGCGAGTTTCCTGAGGCGCCTGCCCGGCCGCATCATTCGGGCGGTATCCAAACCCACCCTGGTCCTGAGCATCGTCATTCTTCTGAGTTTGAATGCGGCGACCCTGTTTTCGACTTGGGTTTTCGGAATGGCTTCGACATTGATCGAACTCGGCACCGGTCTGCAGACCCTTCGCAATAGGCATGACACTGCGCTTGACAGGGAAGTCCGGAAGAACCGCGCTCTAAAGGGCCAACTGGGTCAGGCAGGGGTCACAAATCGGCGGATAGCGACCACGAACAAAAAACTGATAGCTTCGAACGAGAAACTGATCGGAACCACAAGTCGCGTTGTCGAAGCCTCGAAGGAGCTGCGCGTACAGTCGAAAAAGCTGATGATCGACAACACGCAGCTGCGGTCGAAACTGGCGGATTCGAAAGTGACTTATCGGGGTCGCAGGGTCCGGGTAAATGATGCTGTCGCCGACGCCAGCAGGCGCATTTCACGGCGGACATTCAATGCAACCAGCCGAAACATAGTCAGCATGCCCGGAGAGGCGCTGCCGGTGATCGGGCTGACCGTGATAGCAGCCGCGACGGCCTGGGAAGTCCGAGACAGCTGCGAGCTGATGAACGACATGCATGAACTTGACGTCGCCTTCGATCCAGCCAATGCAATCTCGGGAAAAGAAGTGTGTGGTCTGGAGGTGCCGACCAAAGAGGAACTCATGGCCGTAGTTAGATCAAGTCCCAAGGCCGTATGGGGCAAGATGCAAACCTATTATGACGACTTGCCCGATGTCTCGCTTTCGGGATCTCTGGACATCATTTCCGGATCCTTCTCTGACGTCTACCAAGGGCTTTTCGGACCGGATGCTTCCGAATGATCCTCGGCATCGGCACGGACCTCTGCAATATCGACCGCATTCAGGGCACACTCGACAGGTTCGGCGACCGGTTTCGCAACCGGGTTTTCACAGAGGTCGAACAACGCAAGGCGGAGCGGCGCAAGGATGTCGCGGGTACTTATGCCAAACGCTGGGCCGCGAAAGAGGCCTGTTCCAAGGCGCTTGGCACCGGCCTGCGGATGGGGATCGCGTGGCGGGACATGGCCGTCAGCAACTTGCGGACCGGGCAGCCGGTGATGCATGTGACGGGTTGGGCGAAGGAACGGCTGAACGAGATGACGCCCGAGGGCTACGAAGCGATCATTCATGTCACGTTAACCGACGATCACCCATGGGCGCAGGCTTTCGTGGTGATCGAGGCGCGGCCAATCGCTTGACTCCCCGCACCACCCTGACCATGTAGCCGAGACAATACTCATAGGTGGGAACCGACATGGCCGAAAAGGCAGAGAAGAAGCAGGACGGCATCGTCGAGACCATCAAGACGGTGATCTACGCCCTTGTGATCGCGGGTGTGTTCCGGACGCTGTTCTTTCAGCCATTCTGGATCCCGTCCTCATCAATGAAAGACACGCTGCTGATCGGCGATTTCCTGTTCGTCAACAAGATGGCCTATGGTTATGCGCAGGTGTCCTGCCCGTTTTCGATGTGCCCGATTTCCGGTCGCCTTTTCGGCAGTGAACCTGAACGCGGCGAGGTCGTAGTGTTTCGTCATCCGGTGAATGGCGAGGACTATATCAAGCGTCTGATCGGCATGCCGGGCGACAAGATCAAGATGACGGATGGCGTGCTGTTCATCAACGGTGTCGAGGCCAAACAGGAGCCTGCCGGAACCTTTGTCGAAACTTTTGCCAATCAGGGACCGCTGGGCAGCCGACCGCAATGCAATAACAATCCCGGACTGGGCAGCGACTGCACGAAAGAGCGTTTCACCGAGACCTTGCCGAATGGCGTTTCGCATTCGATCCTGAATATCCGAGACTCCCAACTTGACAACACGCCGGTCTATACCGTGCCCGAGGGGCATTACTTCTTCATGGGCGACAACCGCGACAACTCGACGGACAGCCGGGTGTCGCCGACAGCCCGCGGCGTGGGCTTTGTGCCCTACGACAACCTTATCGGCCGCGCTGACAGGATCATGTTCTCATCCGCCGGGCGCTCGATGCTGTTCTTCTGGACTTGGCGCAGCGACCGGTTCTTCAAGGCGATCCATTGAGACTCGGCGCAGATTTGCAGGCGTTCTGTGCCCGGATCGGGCATGAGTTTCAGGATGCCGAACTGCTGATCCGCGCGGTCACCCATGCCTCGATTGCCAGCGAGACACGGCCCGACAATCAACGGCTGGAGTTTCTGGGCGACCGGGTGTTGGGGCTGGTGATGGCCGAGGCTCTGTTCGAGGCGGATCGAGATGCGTCGGAGGGCCAGCTTGCGCCGCGATTCAACGCCTTGGTGCGCAAGGAAACCTGCGCCGATGTGGCGCGTGAGGTCGATCTGGGCGCGGTGCTTAAACTCGGGCGGTCCGAGATGGTGTCTGGCGGGCGGCGCAAAGAGGCGCTGCTGGCTGATGCGCTCGAGGCCGTGATCGCCGCGGTCTATCTGGATGCTGGATTGGATGCGGCGCGGGGCATGATCCTGCGGCTGTGGGGGCCGCGGATCGACACCGTCGAGGATGATGCACGCGACGCCAAGACCGCGTTGCAGGAATGGGCGCAGGCGCGTGGGCAGATTGCCGCCGGTTTATGCCGAAGTCTCGCGGGAAGGCCCGGATCATGCGCCGGTCTTCACGATCGAGGCGCAGTTGGCGAGCGGCGAGGCCGAACGGGCCAGCGCGCCGGCCAAGCGACAGGCGGAACAGGCGGCGGCCAAGGCGCTGCTGCAACGGGTGGAAAACGGGACATGACCGAAACGCGCGCCGGATTTGTGGCCCTGATCGGCGAGCCGAATGCCGGCAAATCGACGCTTGCTGAACCGGATGGTGGGGGCGAAGGTCTCGATCGTCACGCACAAGGTGCAGACGACGCGCGCGCGGATTCGCGGGATCGCGATGGCGGGCCAAAGCCAGATCGTGTTCGTCGATACGCCGGGTCTTTTTCGCCCGCGCAGGCGGCTGGACCGAGCCATGGTCGCGGCGGCCTGGGGTGGGGCGGCGGATGCCGATATCGTGGTGCTTTTGATCGAGGCACATCGCGGGATCACCGATGGCGTGAAGCAAATTGTCGAAACCTTGAAGTCGCATCAAGGCTCGCAGCCCGTGGCGCTGGCGATCAACAAGATCGACCGGGTCGAGGCGAAGGTGTTGCTGGCGCTGACGCAAGAGATGAACGCGCTTTATCCGTTTGTACAGGACGTTCCTGATCTCTGCCGAAAAGGGTCACGGCGTCGAGGATCTGAAGCGACTGGCTGGCGGGCGAAGTGCCCGAGGGTCCGTGGCTGTACCCCGAAGATCAGATCGCCGATCTGCCGATGCGGATGATCGCCGCCGAGATCACGCGCGAGAAGCTGACGCTGCGACTGCATCAGGAACTGCCCTATCAGTTGACGGTCGAGACCGAGAATTGGGAAGAGCGCAAGGACGGCTCGGCGCGGATCGACCAGATCGTCTATGTCGCGCGGGATGGGCACAAGGGCATCATCCTTGGCAAGAAGGGCGAGACGATCAAGGCGGTCAGCCAAGTCGTCGCGGGCCGAGTTGGAAGAGTTTCTGGGCCGCAAGGTGCATCTGTTCCTGCAAGTGAAGGTGCGCCCGAACTGGCTGGAAGAAAGAGAGCGCTATAACGAGATGGGGCTGGATTTCCGGGACGGCAACGAGTGATCCGGCTGACCGCCGATATCTGGGTCAGCGCCTATCTGACCCGGCTGCGGCTGGCCGACATCCCGGTTTTCGTGACGCGCAAAGGGCGACGCCACGGCGGGCGCGGTACTGGTCAAGCTGAACACGCTGGACGGACAGGCGAAAGCGTTTCAACGCTCCTTCGATCTGATGAGCGGCGAGCGGAGATGGGTCGTGCTGGTCGAGGGCGATGACGCTGCGGTCGAGGCGGCATTGGCGCGGCAGCGAAGTTTCGATCCCGACCTTTGGGTGATCGAGGTCGAGGACCGGCAGGGGCGGCATCTGCTGGATGAGCCGGGATTGGCGGAGTAGGCTGGCGCAATGGAATGGCGCGATCAGGGAGCCTTGCTAAGCGTGCGGCGGCACGGCGAGACCGCTGCCATCATCGAGGTGTTCACGGCGGAACACGGCCGTCATGCGGGCGTCGTGCGCGGCGGAACCAGCCGCAAGATCGCGCCCATCCTGCAACCCGGCGCGCAGCTTGATCTGACCTGGCGGGCGCGGCTGGACGAACATCTTGGCGCGTTCATCGTGGAACCGGTGCAAAGCCGCGCGGCAGCGGTGATGTCGGATCGGCTGGCGCTGGCCGGGCTGAACGCCGCTTGCGCGCTGCTGGCCTTTTGCCTGCCGGAACGCGAGGCGCATCCGGTGCTTTACCGGCGCACCGTGGCACTTCTCGACATGCTGGGCCAGACCGAGGCTTGGCCGCTGGCCTATCTGCGGTGGGAACTGTCGCTGTTGGAGGATATGGGCTTTGGCCTTGATCTGACACGCTGCGCCGTCACCGGATCGCAGGCGGATCTGGTCTATGTCTCGCCCAAAACCGGGCGCGCGGTCAGCCGGACGGGGGCGGGCGAATGGGCGGACAAGTTGCTGCCGCTGCCGCAAAGTCTGCTGGGGCAGGGGCCCGTTGACCCGGCAGGGATCCGCGAAGGGCTGATCACGACCGGGTTTTTCCTGACCAAATGGCTGGCCCCGCAACTGGGTGACAAGCCGCTGCCACAGGCACGGCAACGGCTGATCGACGCGTTGGCGCGTCAGGGCTGAGCGGCGCGGAATACCATTTCGCGGCCCGCTTCGTTGCGCAGGATCACGGTGTCGCCCAAGGCCTCGATCAGGGTCATGTCCTGCAAGGCGCCAAAGAACACGGTCTCGTCGGTCAAGGTCCGGACAGGCGCTGCGCGTGGCGCGGATCGGACCAAGCTGGAACCACGGATAGGGCACGGTTTGATCCGCGGAATAGCCGTTGCAGGGACCGGTGCCGCGCACGACGCCTTCCTCGGGGAACGCGATGGTCGCACGGGCACTGAACGGCGCGCCGTCCAGTTCAGCCAACGCAAGGACGCGCAGCAGGATCGGCATAGCCCGAGATCGTCTCATCCTTCGGACAAGCGGCCAGCATCAGCGGCAACAATAGTGCGTATCGGATCATCCCGCGATGATCGGTCAGCCGCACTGCGATGGCAAGCCAGCGCGGGAACGACATTTTCTGTCGCCCCTGCGCAAGACCGAACGCAGGGCCGGGGGTCTAGTTCAGCGGGTAAAATCAAGAAATTCCGATGATCTCAGCTCGCGCACCCATTTATCTTAGCCATTCGCCGACGCCTAGCGTGCAAGGTTTTGCGCTGCTGGCGGGCATGGATGCCGCCGTGCGCGGCACGCTGATCTCGGTGATGCCGCTGGTGGTGTACCGCGCTCTGGGCGACGCAGCCATCGTGTCGCGGGTCTACTTTTTCGTCGGTATCGCTGGCGCTGATCTGCGGGTTGCTGGTGCCGTGGCTGTCGCGGTTCGTCCCGCGCCGCTGGCTGTTTACCATCGGCTCGTCATTCTATCTTCTGGGCATGGCGCTGGCGATTTTCGGCGGGGCGACGGGGATTGCCGCCGCGCTGTTCGTCGAATGCCATCGCCACGGTCGTGACCTTCATCTGCTTCAACGCCTATCTGCTGGACTACATCCAGCGCGCCGATCTGGGCAAGGCCGAGACGATGCGGATGGTCTACAGCGCGGCGCCCTGGGCGCGTCGGGCCGGTCGTCGGGCGTCTGGTTGCTAAGCTGGTGGCCGCCGGCGCCGTTCCTGCTGGCGGGGGTGTTTGGTGCTCGCGCAGATGGCGGTGTTCTGGTGGCTGCGGCTGGGCAACGGCAAGCAGATCACGCGCGCGCGCGGCCCGGCCGCCAATCCGCTGGCGTTTCTGGGGCGGTTCTTTCAGCAGCCGCGGCTGATCGCGGGCTGGTATTTCGCGGTGATCCGGTCCTGCGGCTGGTGGGTCTATGTCGTCTATCTGCCGATCTATCTGCATCGAGGCGGGACTGGGCGACAAGATCGGCGGGATCGCGCTGTCGGCACCAACGCGCTGCTGTTCATCACGCCCCTGATGCTGCGGCTGGTCCACAGAACGCTCGGTCCGCTGGTCGGTGCGGGCCTGCGTTCATGCTGGGCGGCCTGGCCCTGATCGGGTTCACGGTCTTCAGCGGTCTGCCTTGGCTCGCGTTCTGGCTGGCGGTGATCGGATCGGTCACGCTGGTGATGCTGGATGTGTGCGGCGGCCTGCCGTTCCTGATGGCGGTCAAGCCGTCAGAGCGCACGGAAATGGCCGCGGTCTATTCCAGCTTCCGCGATGTATCGGGCATCCTCACGCCGGGCGCGGCCTGGCTGGTGCTGCTGTTCTCGCCGGTATCGGGCGTGTTCGCGGCCTGCGGCCTGGCGATGATCTCGGCCTGGGCGGTGGCCGGGCGGTTGCACCCGCGGCTTGGCGCACTGCGAACATGCCGGACGCACCGCGTGCGAGACGGTCGAAGCCTAGTCCAGAAGACGTCGCGCGATGACCTGCGCCTGAATTTCGGCAGCGCCTTCGAAGATGTTCAGGATGCGCGCATCGCACAGGATGCGGCTGATCTGATATTCCAGCGCAAAACCGTTGCCGCCGTGGATCTGCAGCGCATTGTCCGCAGCGGCCCAGGCGACGCGCGCGCCCAGCAGCTTGGCCATCCCGGCCTCCAGATCGCAGCGCTTGTCGTCGTCCTTCTGGCGGGCCGAATGATAGGTCAGCTGCCGGGTGACCATGATCTCGACCGCCATCATCGCCAGTTTGCCGCCGACGCGCGGGAAGTCGATCAGCGCCTTGCCGAACTGCTTGCGGTCAAGCGCGTATTGCATCCCCACCTCAAGCGCGTTTTGCGCCACACCAATGGCGCGTGCGGCGGTCTGGATGCGGGCGCTCTCGAAGGTCTGCATCAGTTGCTTGAAGCCCTTGGCCCTCGACCCCGCCCAGCAGGTTGTCGGCGTTCACCTTGAAACCGTCAAAGCCGAGCTCGTATTCCTTCATGCCGCGATAGCCCAGAACCTCGATCTCGCCGCCGGTCATGCCGGGGGTCGGGAACGGGTCGGCATCGGTGCCGGGGGTCTTTTCGGCCAGAAACATCGACAGGCCGCGATAATCGGTCGTGTCGGGATCGGTGCGGGCCAGCAGGGTCATCACATGGGTGCGCGCCGCATGGGTGATCCAGGTCTTGTTGCCGGTCACCTCGTAGTCGTCGCCGTCCTTAACCGCGCGGGTCCGCAGGCTGCCAAGGTCCGAGCCGGTGTTGGGTTCGGTGAAAACGGCGGTCGGCAATATCTCGGCGCTGGCGAGTTTCGGCAGCCACTCGGCCTTTTGTTCGTCGGTGCCGCCGCACAGGATCAGTTCGGCGGCGATCTCGGACCGGGTGCCGAGCGAGCCGACGCCGATATAGCCGCGCGACAGTTCTTCGGAGACGACGACCATCGAGGCCTTGGACAGGCCGAAGCCGCCGAATTCCTCGGGGATGGTCAGGCCGAAGACGCCCATTTCGGCCAGTTCTTCGATGATCTCCATCGGGATCAGCTCGTCCTTCAGGTGCCAGTCATGCGCGTTGGGCGTCGACCCGTTCATCGGCAAAGCGGCGGAACTGGTCGCGGATCATCTCCAGCTCGTCATCAAGGCCGGTCGCGCCGAAGGTGGCATGGCCGTGATTGTCCTGCATCAACTCCACCAGCCGCATCCGCGCGGCCTGGGTGTTGCCGGATTGGGTCAGCGTCATCACCGCCGGGTCCATCAGCGCCGCGCTGATCGTCCTGCGTCAGGCCGATATCCTGCAGGCGCGCGATCTCGCCCTGGCTCATCGGGATGCCGCCATAGATCTGCCAAAGGTATTCGCCGAAGGCGATCTGGTGGATCAGCTGTTCCATCTCGCCGAATTTGCCATCCGCCTCCAAGCGCTCGGCCCAGCCCTGCATCTGGCGCAACGCCTCGACATAGGTCGCCAGCCACGACAGCGCATGGGCGGCGGTCTGGTTGTCTTCCAGCAGCACGGCCGAGATGCGGCCATCCTCCGTCAGGCGGTCGCGCAACAGGTCTGTCCCGCGCGCAAGAACCGCTTCGGCGGCGGGCAGGGCGGCAGATGTCTGGCCAAGCAGGTCCGGCAGGATTACGGTTGTCATCTGAATATCCTGCCCGTCATGCGCCATTGATACGACTCCTGTTTTGGTCCGGTCGGGAATAAAGTCTTTGCAAGTGCAGCGCAATTAAAATTCGCCTGAGTGGCTCAAAGCGACTGAAAGTGTCGCAGAGAATTTGCCGATGCCAAGCTGACGGGAATGGACTAGAACCGATGTGACCAAGCAGGGAAAGGCCGGGTTTGGACCAGATATTCATTGGAATCGATCCATTCTTCATAGGCCTCACGATTGCCGTGACCGTCTTTGCCGGTTTCGTCAAAGGCGCGGTCGGCTTTGCGATGCCGATGATCATGATCTCGGCCATGGGATCGTTCATGTCGCCAGAGCTTGCACTTGCAGCATTGATCGTGCCGACCGTCATCGCCAACGTCTGGCAGGGCATTCGCGGTGGCTTGGGTGCCGCATGGGCGGCGGTTCTGCGGTTTCGGTTCTATATCAGCATCGTGCTGGTCTGCATCGCACTCAGCGCGCAACTCGTCACGATTTTGCCTGCCTCGGCGATGCTGTTGATCCTTGGCCTTCCGATCATGTTATTCGCATTGATGCAGCTTGTCGGATGGCGATTGACCATCCGGCCAGAGCGCCGACGCCGGGCCGAAGTGGTGATCGCCAGCTTCGCAGGGCTGATTGGTGGCATTTCGGGGGTCTGGGGCCCACCGACGGTCGCGTATCTGACTGCGCTGGATACGCCGAAAGCGGATCACATGAGAACCCAGGGCGTGGTCTATGCCTCGGGTGCGGTGGTCTTGTTCTTCGCACATCTGCGCTCTGGTGTGCTGAACGCTCAAACGCTGCCACTGAGCCTTGCGCTGGTGGTGCCGGCACTGCTTGGGATGGTGCTGGGGTTCTGGGCACATGACCGGCTGGATCAGGAGAAGTTTCGCAAGGCGACGCTGGCGGTGCTGGTCATTGCGGGGCTGAATCTTGTGCGGCGTGGGCTGATGTTCTGACGCGACTTGCAACTGAAGCCTCGTAGCGCGACCATGATTGCATGAATGGTGATTCCGACTCTGCGACAGGCTATGCCTCCGCGCCTTGCTTCGCCCATGAACTGGCAGCGACAGAGGAGGGATATGTCGTGGTTGATGCTGAAGCGGCGGCCGATACCGCGCGCTGGCGCAAATCCCAACGACAGGCGCTGATCGCCGCGCGGCTTGCCGTTCCCGCCGACGAGCGGGCCCGAGTGGCCAAAGAGGTTGCGGCGATTCTGGACCAATTGCTGGCGCCCGGGCCGGAGCACATCATCAGTCTTTACTGGCCGTTTCGCGGAGAGCTGGATCTGCGCGACTGGATGCGATCGGCTCATGACCGGGGTGCCCGGATTGCTTTGCCCGTTGTGATGGAAAAGGCCCGGCCCCTGGTGTTCCGGGAATGGTCCCCCGGATGTCGGATGGAGCGCGGCGTATGGAATATCCCGATCCCGTCCGATAGCGATCAGATCATGCCAAATATCGTGATCTCCCCACTGGTCGGATATGATCCCGGCTGTTTCCGGTTGGGCTATGGCGGCGGGTTCTATGACCGGACACTGGCCGCGCTAGCCGAGCGCCCGAAGGTTGTCGGCGTGGGTCTGCCGATTGCCGCCTTGCCGACCATTTTTCCGCAGCCGTTCGACATCCCGATGGACATGATCGTGACCGGCAAAGACCGGGTGCTGGTCCGCGACGTCTCTGCATGAATGACGGGTTCGCTCGGACCCGGCGTGTCGCGGTCAACGGAACCCGGCTTGCCTATTTCGAGCAGGGCTCTGGCGCACCGCTGGTCCTTGTGCATGGCGGGGTTTCTGACCTTCGGATCTGGGATGGTCAGATCTCGGCGCTGACCCAACATTTCCGCATTCTGGTCTACTGCCGCCGCTACGCCCGCCCGACCGCCGAAATCCCAGACGGGGCCGATGACCCCCTGCAGGCGTATGTCGATGATTTGGCGACGCTGATCGAACTTCCCAATCTGGAACGTGCGCATCTTGGGGGCATTCGCTTGGCGGCTTAATTGCGTTGACGTTGGCGATCCAACAGCCGGAATTGGTTTGTGTACTAGTACTTTTGGAACCAAGGGTGCTGGACCATTTGGCGAATGTTCAACTTTGATATCATAAATCACGAATTTGTTATCGACGCGACCTCATGCCACAATGGCTCTGTTGCGGTTTGGCGCTCCAGGCCATCGGCAAGGGCGCTCTGGGCAGGACCTATTTCCAAACGCTCTCGCCCGCGCGGTACCAGCAGGTCTGGGGAAACCGCAATCCGGATCGGGCGCAAATTTTGGGACGAGGCATTCCCCGGCTGACCCCTGCCGAGGTTTCCGGAGTAGTGGCGCCGATCCTGTTGATGAGGGTCACCACTAGTCCGAAGTTCTTTGCTATTCTCACGGCGCGGTCGGCCGAGTTTCTGCCGATTGCACGTATTGCAGAGATCGCCAATGCGTCGCATCTGCTGCACGACGACAAGCCGAGTACCGTGAATTCCGAATCGCGGATTTCCTGACCGGCCCGGGTCGGTAAAGACCCGGACCAGGGGGTGTCAGCCGATCGCCACGGCCTTTACGTCATCATCGATCTTGTCTGCATATTTCTCAAAATTCGCGGCGAACATGTCGACGAGCTTCCGTGCCTGTCTGTCGTATGACTCTGCGTTGTCCCAGGTTCGGCGTGGATCAAGCAGGATGTCGGCAACTCCCGGAACCGATACCGGGACTTCAAACCCGAAATTGGGATCCTTGCGGAACTTGGATTCTGCCAGCGTTCCCTCAAGGGCTGCGGTCAGTAGCGCCCGGGTGGCCTTGATCGGCATCCGACTGCCGGTGCCAAAGGCGCCGCCCGTCCAGCCGGTATTGACCAGCCAGCAGGTTGCACCATGCTTGGCGATCTTTTCGCGCAGCAGGTTGCCGTAAACCTCTGGGCGGCGCGCCATGAAGGGGGCACCGAAACAGGTCGAGAAAGTCGGTATCGGTTCAAGAACACCAAGCTCGGTTCCTGGAGTTTTCGACGTGAAGCCCGACAGGAAGTGATACATTGCCTGCGCCGGGGTCAGCCGCGCGATGGGCGGCAGTACGCCATAAGCATCGCAAGTCAGCATGACGATGTTTTTCGGGTGTCCGCCAAGACCGGTTTCCGAAGCATTCGAGATATAATGCATCGGATAGGCGCAGCGCATGTTGGCGGTCAGGCTGTCATCCTCGAAATTCAGGTCCTTGGTATCGGGATCGAAGGTCATGTTCTCGACGACTGTGCCGAATTTCTTGGTGGTGGCGTAGATTTCAGGCTCTGCCTCGGGGGAGAGGTGAATGGTCTTGGCATAGCACCCGCCTTCGAAATTGAAGGTTCCACGATCCGACCAGCCGTGTTCGTCGTCGCCGATCAGCACCCGGTTCGGATCCGCCGACAGCGTGGTCTTGCCGGTTCCGGACAGACCGAAGAAGATAGCTGTATCCACCGGATTGCCAGGCGCGTGGTTGGCCGAGCAATGCATCGGCATGACCTTTTTCGGCGGGCAGCAGATGGTTGAGGATCGAGAAGACCGATTTCTTGTTCTCGCCCGCATAGGCGCTGCTGGCGATTAGTACTATTTTCTTGTCGAAATTGATCGCGATAACGGTTTCCGACCGGCAGCCATGCTTGGCCGGGTCTGCCTTGAAGGTCGGGCAGTTGATGATGGTGAAATCGGGCGTGAAGGTGTCCAGTTCCTTGCGCAACGGGCGTCGCAGCATGTGCCGGATGAACAGGCCGTGCCATGCAAGTTCGTTCACCAGACGCACGTCCAGCCGATGTGCCGCATCGGCCCCGGCAAAGAGATCCTGAACGAAATAGTCCTTGCCCTTCATATGGTCCAGCATATCGGCATAGAGGCGGTCGAATGCCTCGGGCTCCATCGGTGGGTTATTCTCCCACCAGATATCGGCCTCGACCGACGGCGTTTTGACGACGAACTTGTCCTTCGGCGACCGTCCGGTGTGCTTTCCTGTCGTGACCAGCAGGCAGCCGCCCTTGCCTAGCGTGCCTTCGCCGCGCTGCATCGACTGTTCCACAAGCCCGGGTTCGATCAGGTTGTAATAGACCTGACCGAGCCCCGTAATACCTTGTTCCGACAAGTCATGTGCCCGATTTACCCGTCCGATGGTCATATCCATGCTCCTGCGCCGGAACCGGCGTCATGTTCGTTGCGATCTGGTGCCGAATGGCCATCTTTGGCCGCCAACAGAAAAATTATAACACACGGAAATTCCTGAGGAACAGGATGCATCGAAGGCGTTAGCGCAATCATGCCGGGTTTAGCGCAATCATCTTTCACAGATCGGAAACGAACGCCGGAAAGTGAGACAATTTGGCCATCCCAAGGTGATTAATGAAGGGCACAAGCCGCCACAATCGAAATGATTCGCAGTTCTCGGTTGATTCCAAAGGAAGAAACCGGGAATATGCCAAGAAAATCAGGCAGCAGAGTAGTACGAAGGACCCCAGTTATGTCGAGGATTGCATTGGTTGATGACGACAGGAACATCCTGACGTCCGTTGCCATGACGCTTGAGGCCGAGGGCTTCGAGGTTGAAACTTACAATGATGGGCAGGCAGCGCTGGACGCTTTCAACAAACGCCTGCCGGACATGGCCGTGTTCGATATCAAGATGCCCCGGATGGATGGCATGGACTTGCTGCAACGCGTACGGCAGAAATCCTCGATGCCGGTGATCTTCCTGACCTCCAAGGATGACGAGATCGACGAGGTTCTTGGCCTGCGGATGGGCGCGGACGACTATGTGAAGAAGCCGTTTTCGCAGCGTCTTCTGGTCGAACGCATCCGGGCGCTGTTGCGCCGCCAAGAGGCGATCGAAACCGGTGTTACGCCGGACGGCGATGAGAACAAGATCATGGTTCGGGGCGAGCTGAGCATGGATCCATTGCGCCATTCGGTCAGCTGGAAGGGCCGCGATGTTTCGCTGACAGTGACCGAGTTCCTGCTGTTGCAGGCCCTTGCAACCCGGCCGGGTTTCGTCAAAAGCCGGGATCAGTTGATGGATGTCGCCTATGACGACCAAGTCTATGTCGATGACCGTACGATCGACAGCCACATAAAGCGCCTGCGTAAGAAGATGCGCACTGTTGATGATGACTTTACAGCGATCGAAACTCTTTACGGCATCGGATATAGATATAACGAAGAGTAGTGACGCTCGCGTCGAGGATTGACGTGAAGAAATCCAAACCTGCCAAACGGCCTGATGTCGTATTGGGCGATGACTGGATCGCCCCGCATACGACAACGGATTCCGAAATGCGGGCGCGCCGGGAACGGCGCGGCCTGATTTCTATTAACCGTTCGCCTCTTGCCCGCAAGATCGTGACCTTCAACCTGATGGCGTTGATCATCCTTGTTGCAGGGGTGCTTTACCTCAATCCGTTCCGCGACAGTCTGGTGTTTCAGCGTGAACGCGGCCTTGTGGTCGAAGCAGAGCTGATTGCGGATGTCTTTGAAGCTCAGCTGCCGAAAGGCGAAGGTGGCCCAACCACGCTGCGCGGGATGATCAACCCGGTTGAAACACTGATAGGGCTCGATGTACCGGTCGGGATCGAAGTCTTCATCTTTGACAGCACCGAGGCACTGATCGCCTCGACAATCGGATTGGAGCGATCCGAGGCCCGAAGTATCGAGGGCCTGCAGGATGACAACCGCAGCACCATCATCACGGGGTTTCTGAACTCGGTTTGGGAAGTGATCTCGAATCTGCTGGCCCCCACTGAAACCAAAAAATTCGAAGATAACAAAGAGGCCCAGGCCCGTGCTCTGGTTCCGGCGACGCTTGCGGGACCGACGCAGGTGGATACTGGGTTTCACGCTGATGGCAGCGCGGTTTTTGCCGTCGCAACACCCATTCTGCACAACGGCGAACCGGTAGGCGTTGTGGCGCTGGCCAGCGCAGCAGGCGAGATCGACGACCTCGTTCGCAGTGAGCGAGAGCAGGTGCTGCAAATGTTCGTCATCGCCATTTTGGTATCGATCGGCCTCAGCCTTGTGCTGGCCTCTACGATTGCCAATCCGCTGGCAGATCTGGCGGCGGCTGCCGAAGTCGGGCGCGACCGCAATTCGCGAAAGGTCAGCCCCGGCCGGATCCGGATTCCCGATTTGTCGGGTCGTCCGGATGAAATTGGGCGATTGTCCAGCGCGCTTCGCGGCATGGTCGCGGCGCTTTATGACCGGATTGATGCGAACGAACAGTTCGCAGCCGACGTGGCGCATGAAATCAAGAACCCGTTGGCCAGCCTGCGGTCTGCCGTGGGCACCTTGCGGGTTGCCAAAAGAGATGATCAGCGCGACCGGCTGCTGGATGTGATCGACCACGATGTACGTCGTCTCGACCGTCTGGTCAGCGATATTTCCAACGCCTCCAGGCTGGACAGCGAGCTTGTCAAAGAAGAAGAAGAGTCCCTTCGATCTGGTTCATATGCTCGTTAATCTTACGGATTATCTGGGCAAGGAAGCCGCCGCCAAAGGGGTCGAGTTCATTGCCGACCTGCCGAAGGTGCCGATCAACGTGCAGGGGCTTGAGGCACGGCTTGCCCAGGTCTTCGTGAACCTGATTACCAACGCGGTCTCCTTCTGCGAAGACGGCGACGCGATTCGCGTCTGGGCCCGGCGGCGCGACAACCGGGTGCTGGTCGTGGTCGAAGATACCGGTCCGGGCATTCCTGAACAAGCGCTGACCAAGATCTTCAATCGCTTCTACTCGGAACGTCCCGCGGGTCAGTTTGGTAACAATTCCGGCCTTGGCCTGGCGATTTCCAAGCAGATCGTCGAGGCGCATGGCGGCGTGATCTGGGCCGAGAATATTCGCCCGACCGACGCCGACATAACCTCTGACCCGCTGGGTGCCCGGTTCGTCGTCGGCCTGCCGATGTAGTCCCATGGGCCCGCGCACTCCTGCCGTGACACTTCACGCTAACTGCGTTGCACTCGCTCGTAGTGCGGTTCTGATACTGGGCGCGTCGGGCAGCGGAAAGTCCGCATTGTCGTTGGAACTGATGGCGCTTGGTGCGACGCTGGTGGCCGATGACCGCACAGTGGTCGAGGCAGAGGACGAAGCGCTGATCGCGCGCTGCCCGCCCGCAATCCGTGGCCGGATCGAGGCGCAGGGGGTCGGAATACTGGCGGCTGACACTCTGGCATCGGCGCGGGTCCGGCTGGTCGTCGACCTTGATCAGACAGAAGATCAGAGGTTTCCACCGCAAAGAACCATCATCTTGCAGGGTATCACACTTCCCCTAGTTCACAGCAGCGTGCACAGGCATTTTCCTGCCGCAGTCTTACAGTATCTAAAGGGCGGCAGGAGCGATTGATGACGGATCTGGACGGGCAGGCAGAGGCGGCGATACGGGCAAAGGGCGCCCGGCGGCTTGTGCTGGTAACGGGCCCATCCGGGGCCGGACGATCCACAGCGGTCAATGTGCTGGAGGATCTGGGTTTTGAGGCGATCGACAATCTGCCGCTGTCCCTAATGCCCCGGCTGCTTGACGGCCCGCCGATCGACCGGCCAGTTGCCCTGGGGATTGATGTGCGGAACCGGGATTTCTCCACGAACGCACTGATCGAACTGCTCGACGATCTGTCGGATCGGGCGGCGCTGGACGTCGAACTGCTCTACCTTGATTGCAGCGCCGAGGTGCTGTTGCGGCGGTATTCTGAAACCCGTCGCCGGCATCCCATGGCCCCTGCGGAAACACCGCTACGGGGTATCGAACGTGAATTTGACCTGCTGGGACCGATCCGGGCGCGGGCGAACATCCTGATCGACACGACCGACCTCAGCCCGCACGATCTGCGCACCGAGATCGAGGATTGGTTTGATACCAGCGCAGCGCAGAAGCTGGCGGTTTCCGTGCAGTCTTTTTCGTACAAACGCGGCATTCCGCGGGGTGTCGACATCGTTCTGGACTGTCGTTTCCTGCGCAATCCTTACTGGTCGGAAACTTTGCGGCCGCTGGACGGCAAGGATTCCAGGGTTGCGGACTATGTCGCCGAGGACAAGCGGTTCGCAGAGTTCTTTGCGCGAGTTGAGGCCCTGATCCAGATGCTTCTTCCGGCCCACGCCGAAGAGGGCAAAGCACATCTGGCAATCGCTTTTGGATGTACCGGCGGGCAACACCGCTCGGTTGCCGTTGCGGAAAAACTGGCGAATGCACTTGCAGCATCAGGATGGCAGGTGTCTATAAGGCATAGAGAATTGGAACGGCGTGGGGGCGGCGTGCCCGCATTTGGCGGCAGAACTGGGGAATAGGCGTGATCGGTGTTGTGATCGTCGCGCATGGAGGACTGGCCAAGGAATACTTGGCCGCTGTCGAGCATGTCGTCGGCAAACAGTCGGGGATTCGTGCGATCTCAATTGAGCCCGATCATAACCGCGGTCTGAAAGAAGCCGAAATATGCGCCGCCGCCGACAGCGTTGATGCCGGTGACGGTGTGGTTGTTGTCACCGACATGTTCGGCGGTTCTCCCTCGAACCTTTCGCTCTTGGCCTGCTCCGTCAGGGATCGGCAGATCATCTACGGGGCAAACCTGCCGATGTTGATCAAGCTGGCCAAATCCCGCCATCTTGGTGTCAGCGCCGCTGTTGACTGTGCCAAGGCTGCCGGTCGAAAGTACATCGACAGTTTTGATGCCTCACTGAAATAGGCCAAGCGCATGACAGAGAAGACAATCCGCAAGCTGCGTATCGTGAACGAAAAGGGCCTGCATGCCCGCGCCTCGGCCAAACTTGTGGAAGTGGTGGAAGCGCATGACGCGCGGGCGAACGTGTCCAAGGACGGTCTAAGCGCCTCTGGCGACAGTATCATGGGGCTTTTGATGTTGGCAGCCTCCAGGGGAACCACTATTGAGGTAGAGACAAGCGGCGCCGAGGCTGAGAAGCTGGCAGAAGCGCTGGAAGCGCTAGTCGCCGACAAATTCGGCGAGGATTTCTGAGGCGGTGCCGGTGGTACCCCGAACATTTGCCGGAGCATGGTCGTAGAAGGTTATCAGGATACCCAATTGCACGACGAGGCGCGGGCCACGGACTATGTTCCGTACGACAAGCGCAAGTTGTCCTACGCCAACACGTTTCCGAACCCCTGGAAGGCTAATACCATACGGGCAATGGAATGGCTTACCGGCAAGTTCTGGCTGTTGCGGCTGATCCGGCGGTTCGAGGCTGAAGGGGTGCAGGAAGGTCAGGCGTTCTGGCCACAGGCCCTGCGTCACATGGGCATCGCTGTTCAGACACCTGATGACGAAGTGGCGCGTATTCCGGCAAAGGGACCGGTCATCGTCGTTGCGAACCATCCACATGGGCTGGTTGATGGCATGGTTCTGGCGGAACTCATCGGTCGGGTTCGGCATGACTACAAGATCCTGACCCGTTCGCTTCTGACTGAAGTCGAAGAGATAAAGCATTTCATGATCCCGGTCCCCTTCTCGCACGAGGAAGCCGCGATCGAAAAGAGCCTTGAGATGCGCAAGCGGGCAATGGCGCATCTGGAACAGGGCGGCGTTGTGGTTATTTTCCCGTCAGGAGTGGTCGCGTCGTCGGACACGATGTTCGGCAAAGTGGTAGAGCGCGCCTGGAACCCGTTTACCGCAAAGATGATCCACCGCTCGGATGCGACCGTGATTCCGATCCGGTTCTCGGGCAACAACTCGCGGCTTTACCAGATCGCCAACCAGCTTTCCGCAACTTTGCGTCAGGGGCTGCTGATCCATGAAGTCGTCAATGCGCTGAACAAGCCACAGCGGCCGATCGTCGGAAATCCCATCGAACGTCCCGCGATTGACCGCTGGAGGGACAATCCGCGCGGGTTCATGGAGTGGTTGCGGGAAGAAACGCTGAGGCTCAGACCCTAACGGGTCGGCACCGGGGTGTCGCCGCGATAATCGTAGAATCCGCGGCCAGTCTTGCGGCCCAGCCACCCGGCCTCGACATATTTTGTCAGAAGTGGGCAGGGCCGGTATTTGGTGTCCGCCAACCCGTCATGCAGCACGTTCATGATCGCAAGGCAGGTGTCGAGCCCGATGAAATCGGCCAGCTCAAGCGGGCCCATCGGGTGATTGGCGCCCAGTTTCAGGGATTCGTCGATGGATCTGACCGAACCTACGCCCTCGTACAGCACATAGACCGCCTCATTGATCATCGGCATCAGGATGCGGTTGACGATGAACGCGGGAAAATCCTCGGCCCGCGCGGCGGTCTTACCCAGCCGTTCGACGACCTGGAGGCAGGCATTGTAAGTGGGTTCATCCGTCGCAATGCCCCGAATCAGCTCGACCAATTGCATGATTGGGACCGGGTTCATAAAGTGGAATCCCATGAACTTCTCCGGCCGGTCGGTGCGGGTGGCCAGTCGGGTGATCGAGATCGATGAGGTGTTCGAGGTCAGAATTGTGTGCGGAAGCAGGTGCGGCACCAGGTCTTCAAAAATCGCGGCCTTAATGGTTTCCCGTTCCGTCGCCGCCTCGATCACCAGATCGGTCTTAGCAAGGTCGGTCAACGTCAGGGTGGTCTTGATCCGCGCAAGGGCTTCGGCCTTTTCGTCCGCGGTGATTTTCTCTCGCGCGACCTGCCGGTCCATGTTCTTGCCGATCAGGTCCAACGCAGCATTCAGGCTGTCCTGGCTGATATCATTCAACAGGACCTCATAGCCCGCCAAGGCAAACACATGGGCAATCCCGTTACCCATCTGACCCGCGCCCACAATTCCGACTTTGGCGATTTCCATGCCCGACCCTTTTTGATGCTGCCGGACCATATGCCCCGCCGAAAGCCCGGTGCAAGGGCCGAGATTGCATAAACTTTGCCTTGAAGTGGAGGTTTAGCCAATTGGAAACGGGTCTCTGCGAATCTGTCTGTGGGTGAAATTTAACAATGTGGGTGGAACATGGCCTATGAACACTTGGGCGAAGGTGCCCTGGACTACTATCCCTGTCGCTATGGCAAATCGAAACTACTGTTTCGCGGACCCCGGAAGAAGCTCGACAAGCCTTACGTCGCGGTTCTCGGCGGGTCAGAGATTTACGGCAAGTTCACTGAACAACCATTGCCGGAAATGCTGGGGAATTTGATCGGCCACACGGTCGTCAATCTAGGATGCGTCAATGCGGGTACGGATTTGGTCGTCAACGACGATACGGTGGTGGATATCTGCCGCGAGGCGGCGGTTACCGTGATCCAGATCACCGGCGCACAGAACATGTCGAACCGGTTCTATTCTGTGCATCCCCGCCGCAATGACAGGTTCCTCAAGGCATCAAAACTGATGACAACGATATTCGGGGACGTGGACTTCACAGAGTTCCATTTTACCCGGCATCTGGTCTCGCATCTGGCTGCGCATTCGCCAGAGAATTTCTCGATGGTCCAGCAGGAGCTGAAAGATGCCTGGGTGGCGCGAATGCGGACAATGATGAAGAGGATCGGCGGCGAATTTGTCCTGCTCTGGATGAGTGACCGCGCGCCAGAGGAGCAGCGCGATGACTGGTCTGCCCGCGATCCGCTGTTCGTGGACCGCGAAATGTTGGAGGCGGTATCGGACCTGACCGCAGGCCTTGTCGAGGTCGTGGCGATCCCCGATGAGATCGAGGCCGGGTTTCAACGCATGGTTTACACCCAGCTTGAAGAGCTTGCCGCGCGCGAAATGCTTGGGCCCGTGGTTCAGGAAGCCGCAGCGAGGGCTTTGCAGAAATCGCTTGAACCGCTGATCTGAGAAAACGAAAACGGCCCGTCCAAGGGCGGGCCGTTCAATGTCTCGGTGGCGCGATCAGAGCTTTTCGATCAGCTCCGGCACAGCGGTAAACAGATCGGCAACCAGACCGTAGTCAGCGACTTGGAAAATCGGTGCCTCCTCGTCCTTGTTGATCGCAACGATGATCTTGCTGTCCTTCATTCCGGCAAGGTGCTGGATCGCTCCGGAAATACCGACCGCAACATAAAGATCCGGCGCCACGACCTTTCCGGTCTGACCGACCTGCCAGTCGTTTGGCGCGTAACCCGAGTCGACGGCAGCGCGCGACGCGCCTACGGCCGCCCCCAATTTGTCAGCCAGCTTTTCGATCAGGTGGAAGTCTTCCTGCGAGCCAACGCCACGGCCACCGGAGACGACAACACCCGCGCTGGTCAGTTCGGGGCGGTCACTGGCCGCAACCTTGTCCTCGATCCATTCCGAAAGGCCTGGATTGTCGGTAGCGCCGATGTTTTCCACCGGGGCCGACCCGCTTGAGCCCACGGCATCAAACGACGAGGTCCGGATCGAAACGACCTTCTTGGCGTCCGACGACTGTACGGTCTGGATCGCGTTGCCGGCATAGATCGGGCGCTCGAACGTATTGGCATCGACGACGCCGGAAACATCGGTGATCACCATCGCATCCAACAGCGCCGCAACCCGCGGAAGCACGTTCTTGGCGTCGGTCGTGGCGGGCGCGATGATGTGGTCATAGTCACCCGCAAGGCTGACGATCAGCGCCGCTGTGGGCTCTGCCAAACGGTGGCCAAGCGACGGATCCTCGGCACAGAGCACCTTTTTCACGCCGTCGATCTTGGCGGCCTCGGCGGCCGCATCAGAGGCATGTGCCCCGGCGCAAAGCAGCGTGATATCGCCAAGCGATTGCACTGCGGCAACGGTCTTGGCGGTTGCATCGACCGACAAATGCCCGTCGGTGACTTCGGCCAGAATAAGAACAGCCATCAGATTGCCCCCGCTTCTTTGAGTTTCGCGACCAGTTCATCAACCGAGGCCACCTTGACCCCGGCCTTACGGGATTCGGGCTCGGTCGTCTTGACAACCTTCAGGCGCGGGGTGACATCGACACCGTAATCGGCGGCGGTCTTCTCATCCAGCGGCTTCTTCTTGGCCTTCATGATGTTGGGCAAGCGAAGCATAGCGCGGCTCGTTCAACCGCAGGTCGACTGTCACGATGGCGGGCATCTTGACCTTGATGGTCTGCAAACCACCGTCAACCTCGCGGGTCACGTTGGCGTGGTCGCCGTCGATGTCCAGCTTCGATGCGAATGTCGCCTGGCTCCAGCCCAGCAGGGCCGCCAGCATCTGACCCGTGGCGTTCATGTCGTTGTCGATCGCCTGCTTGCCGGCCAGAACAAGACCCGGCTTTTCCTCGTCCACGATCGCCTTGAGGATCTTGGCGACGGCCAAAGGCTCGATATCCTGATGCACATCATCCGCTGCCACGACCAGAATCGCGCGATCAGCCCCCATTGCCAGTGCCGTGCGCAGGGTTTCCTGCGACTGTTTCACGCCGATGGAAACGGCGATAACTTCTTCGGCCTTTCCGGCCTCTTTCAGACGGATAGCCTCTTCGACGGCAATCTCGTCAAACGGGTTCATCGACATTTTGACATTGGCGAGATCGACACCGCTGCCATCCGCCTTTACGCGGACTTTCACGTTGTAGTCGATCACGCGTTTGACGGGCACAAGAACCTTCATCGGCGCGGTCTCCTCAAAATTTCCGGCCTCCTGCGACGGAGGCCCTTCAAGCTCTCGGACAGGTGTTAGCGAGTCAGCGCGTGGGAAAACAGGGTAAAATCGACGCGGCAGAGTGCGCGGACGTCGCGTTTTGGCTGTGATCGTGGCGAATTTGCGTTTATGGGACGGTTCGAGGCAGTCTGATATCTGTTGCACAGGGCATAGAGGAGCGCGCCATGACCGACACCATTTCGAATAATCGAATGCAAACCGACCCGCATCGGGCGTCTGGGCGAACGCGTCATTGCAGGGGTCGATGGCCATTATGACATGACGACGCGCGTCGCTATTCCCACGCAATGGGCAAATTACAATGCGATGGGCTATGCGACGGATGCGATGGTGCCGAACGGATATTACGGCCTGTCGCACGACATGCAGCCTGACGGGAGTTTCGGATATCTTTGTGGCATGCAGCTGCAAAAGGGCGCGATCGCACCCCAGGGACTAATTGCGCTAACGGTTCCAGCCGGTAACTACGCCAAGTTCCGCTGCCAGGTCCCTATCACGCAGATGCGTGAACAGTTTAACCGCGTAATGTGTGAGTGGCTTCCCGGGTCAGGTTACCTTTTGGGCGATGGACCTTGCGTGGAATACTATGGGCCGGAGTTCGACCCGGCTACCGGCCAAGGTGGCTTCGAATTGTGGATCCCGGTGAAAAAGCAGGCCTAACGGTTCGCGCCAGGCACCCACAGCACGTCGTCGTGGCCGTTGCTATTGGCGATCCGGGAGGCCACGAAGAACCAGTCCGACAGACGATTGAGGTATTTCACGGCGGCCGGGTTTATCGTTTCCTCACCTGCGAGTTCAACTGCCAGCCGTTCGGCCCGTCGAGAAACCGTTCGGCAGAGATGAAGATACGCCGCCAGCGCTGACCCGCCGGGTAAGATGAACGACCGCAACGGCGACAGCTTTTCATTCATCGCGTCGATTTCGTTCTCCAACCGCAGGACTTGCGCGTCTGACATCCGCAGAGGTGGATATTCGGCGGTCGCGTCTTTTTCCATATCGGGTCGGCAAAGGTCGGCCCCCAGATCGAAGAGATCGTTCTGGATCATCGCCAATTGCGCATCCATGGCACCCTTTGCGTGCAGTCGCGCCAGACCCACGGTCGCGTTGGTTTCGTCAACCGTGCCGTAAGCGGTAACCCGGACCGAGTATTTGGCAACGCGGATGCCATTGCCCAGCGCCGTCTCGCCCGCATCGCCGGTTCGCGTATAGATCTTGTTCAGCACCACCATCGGTCACCCCCCCATCCGTCGGATCGCAACGAAGCCCAGAATGATCACAATCGCAACCGCCTGCGCGATGATCCGGTAGCGCATGATCCGATTTGCATGTTTCCGGTTGAAATCTCCACCCTTTGCAAAGCCGCCGATACCGACCATCAGGATAACGAGGACGGTCAGGACCGCTATGACAACGATGATGAACAGCGGATCACGCCACATGTCAGGGCCTTTCTTCGGTTACCCGCCGATGTAGCGGGTTTGATCGTGAAAGCGAATCGCAAATATGTCGCTATCCGCGCGAAACCACCTGGTCGAGGGCGCGCGTCGGCAGGAGCCGCCGCAGTACATTAGCGATATAGGTGGGCGTTGTGACGAAGTAACGGGGCCTCGGTCGCGGCGATTCAAGCGCATGGATCAACTTGGCCGTCACGGCCTCTGGCTGCAGCTCGAAGGTGCTCGCCTCTGATCCTTTGTAGAGCTGGTCCAGCAGCGAGGCACGGTACTGATCGACCCGGGCCGAGCTTTCCCAGTCGATCCATTTCTCGAACTGCTTGACGGCGTTCTTGCGGAAATCGGTGGCAATCGGCCCCGGCTCGATCAGGATAACGTCGATCCCGGTGCCGCGCATTTCCAGCCGGAGCGTATCGCTAAGGCCCTCCAGCGCGAATTTCGTGGCGGTGTAGGCGCCCCGCCAGCGAAAGGCGACCAGTCCCAGAACCGAGGAGCAGTTGACGATCCGCCCGTGCCCCTGCGCGCGCATCACCGGGATCACCTGCCGTGTCAGGTCGTGATAACCGAACAGGTTGGTCTCAAATATCGCACGAAGCGCGTCGCGCGACACATCCTCGACCGGGCCGGGTATGGCATATGCGCCGTTGTTGAACAGTGCGTCCAACGTTCCGCCCGTGCGCGAAAGGCATTCGGCGACGGCAGTGACGATCGACGCCTCATCGGAATAGTCGAGCATGAAGCTTTCCAGACCCTCGCCGCGCAGCCGCTCACAATCCGTCTCTTGCCGGCAGGTCGCAAAGACACGCCAGCCGCGGGCGGCCAACCGATGCGCCGCATCATGGCCGATACCGGTCGAACATCCGGTGATAAGTATGGATTTACCCTGCACGCGCTGCCCTTATTGGTTTTGCTCATAAACCCGTTCGGGGGATTGATGGCAAGTGCAGGATTAACCCTGCGGGGCGCTTTCGGTCAGGAAGCGTGACGCCATGAAGCCTTCGACGCCATCGCCCTCGACCCGGATCTTCACCCAATCTTCGGTAGGGTCTGACAGAATCTGCACCGCATCGGCAAATTCAACCGAACCGATGACCGAATTCGCGGTCGAGGGTCCGGCGCGCACATTCACGCGTTTGGCGCTGATGTAGAGAACAGCGATCTGGGGTTCGTCGGATTCTGCTGCCTCGGCGACCTCGGCGACCTCGGCCACTTCGGGTTCAGCGGCGGGCGGAACGATCTTGCCGTCGTCTCCGATCACGACTGGGTTCAGGAAAGACACCATGTTCGCGGTTTGCGTAGGAACTCGGCGAGGTTCGATGGTACGCAACTGCGGCGCGACCGCATTGGCAGTCAGAGAGACCTGAACGACTGACGATGCGGGTTCCGGGACAGGGTTCGCCAACGCCGTCGCCTTTGCCGGTGTCTTGCCTGCATCAGCCCGGTGATCCGGTCCGCTGAATTTGTCGGCATTGGCCATGACAAGCCACAGGCCGACAATGAGTAGAAGTATCAGGCGGATCATATGCACCCTCTCAGGGAATCACTCGTATCAACTAAGTATACCGTAATCCGGCGCCGCGGGGCCGGAAAGGCTTAACGATTTTCTGCCAAGGATTCTTTACCCCGTCAACCGGCCCGGCTATCACAGCATCTATGAACGACGTCACCGACCCCCCCAATATCGGCCCCATGCAAGTGTCCGAACCGCTGCGCCGCGCGATCGGCGAGCGCTATCTGACCTATGCGCTTTCCACGATCATGAACCGGGCTCTGCCGGACGCGCGCGACGGGTTGAAGCCGGTGCATCGGCGGATCCTTTATGCAATGCGCGAACTCCGGTTGGCCTCGGGCGGCGGGTTCCGCAAGTCGGCGAAGATCTCGGGCGATGTGATGGGCAACTATCACCCGCATGGTGATGCTGCGATCTACGACGCGATGGCGCGCTTGGCACAAGAGTTCAACGTCCGCTATCCGCTGGTTGATGGGCAGGGCAACTTTGGCAATATCGACGGCGATAATCCGGCCGCCGCCCGCTATACCGAAGCGCGGATGACAGTCGCGGCAGAGGCGCTGTTAGAGGGTCTTGCCGAGAACGCCGTCGATTTCCGCGACAACTACGACGGAACACTGACCGAACCGGTCGTTCTGCCGGCGTCCTTCCCGAACCTGCTGGCGAATGGCTCCAGCGGCATCGCGGTGGGCATGGCCACCAACATCCCGCCGCACAACATCGTCGAATTGGTCGATGCGTGCCTGCATCTGATCAAGACGCCCGACGCGCGCGACGAAACGCTGGTTGGCTACGTACCCGGCCCCGATTTCCCGACCGGCGGTGTGATCGTCGAGCCGCGTGAGAACATCCTCGAGGCCTACCGGACCGGGCGCGGAGCGTTCCGGTTGCGATCGAAATGGCAGGTCGAGGATCTGGGGCGCGGGACTTGGCAGATCATTGTCACAGAGATCCCCTATCAGGTTCAGAAATCCAAGCTGATCGAGCGGCTGGCCGAACTGATCCAGACCAAGAAGATCCCGATCTTCGGCGACGTGCGGGATGAGTCCGCTGAGGATATCCGCCTGGTGATCGAGCCACGCTCGAAGAATGTCGATCCCGAGGTTCTGATGGGAATGCTGTTCCGCAACTCTGACCTGGAAACGCGGTTCAGCCTGAACATGAATGTGCTGATTGACGGCCGCACGCCCAAGGTCTGTTCGCTGAAAGAAGTGCTGCGCGCCTTTCTCGATCACCGCCGTGAGGTGCTTCTGCGCCGGTCGCAGCACCGGATGGACAAGATCGACCACCGGTTGGAAGTTCTGGAAGGCTTCATCATAGCCTTCCTCAACCTCGACCGGGTGATCGACATCATCCGCTATGACGATGACCCCAAAGCGGCGTTGATGGCAGAGGATTGGGGCCGCGATCATGTGCGGGCGGCGTCCGAGAAGGACTATGTCTCGCCGTTGCCCGCCACAGGTGAGGGCGAGTTGATCTGAGGTTCAGGTCGAGGCGATCCTGAACATGCGCCTGCGGTCGCTGCGGCGGCTGGAAGAACTAGAACTGGTGCGCGAACGCGATGCGTTGATGGAGGAGCGTGCCGTGCTGGAGGATTTGCTGGACAGCGACGACCTGCAATGGGCGAAGATCGCCGAGCAACTGAAAGAAACCCGCAAACAGTTCGGCAAGGATTATGAGGGTGGCGCGCGCCGAACCCAGTTCGCCGAAGCAGGCGAGGTCGAGGATGTCCCGATCGAGGCGATGATCGAGCGAGAACCGATCACGGTTGTCTGCTCAAAAATGGGCTGGATCCGGGCGATGAAAGGCCATGTCGCGCTGGATCAGGAGATGAAGTTCAAGGACGGCGATGAGGCGCGCTTTGCCTTCCATGCAGAGACTACTGACAAGATCCTGCTGTTTGGAACCAATGGCCGGTTCTACACCCTCCAAGGGTCAAACCTGCCCGGTGGGCGCGGGATGGGCGAGCCGGTGCGGCTGATGGTCGACCTGCCCAATGAGTCCGATATCGTCGATCTCTTTGTGCATATGTCCGGTCGCAAGCTGCTGGTCGCGTCATCTGCCGGGGACGGGTTCATCGTACCCGAGGATGATGTTATCGCTCAGACCCGTTCAGGTCGGCAGGTGCTGAACGTGAAAGACACGACGAGGGCGCTGGTTTGCCGCCCCACGGAAGGCGATCACGTTGCCTGTGTCGGCGAGAACCGCAAAGTGCTGATATTCCCGCTTGTAGAACTGCCGGAAATGGGCAGGGGCAAGGGTGTACGACTGCAGAAATACAAGGATGGCGGTCTGTCCGATGCCGCGACCTTTACTCTGGTCGAGGGGCTAAGCTGGAAAGACCCGGCCGGACGAACCCGCACGGAAACCGAACTTGACGAATGGATCGGCAAGCGCGCAGGCTCGGGCCGTATGGCGCCGCGGGGGTTCCCGCGCGACAACCGGTTCACCTGACCGCATGGCGCTGAGCGAGCTTCAGACCGAATATGTTGGCACCAAAGGCCAGCTTTTTCGGCTGGCCCTGACCAGCAGCATCCTGACGGTTCTGACGCTTGGCATCTACCGCTTCTGGATGAAGACCCGCCTGCGCCGGTTCTACTGGTCTGCCATAAGACCCGGCAGTCAGCCGTTGGAATATGTCGGCGAACCTTTGGAGAAGCTCTTGGGCTTCCTGATCGCGGTGGTGATCCTGGCCTTCTATATTGGCATCGTGAACCTCTTGCTGATGTTCCTGTCATTCTCGCTGTTCCAGGGTAATTACGCGGCCTATCTGCTGTCCTTCATCGGCGTGATCCCGATCATGTTCTACGCCCGCTACCGTGCGCGGCGCTATATTCTGGCCCGAACCCGCTGGCGCGGGATAAGGTTCGGGCTGGAGCCGGGGGCCTGGGGCTATGCCGGGCGCGCCTTTCTGCACTGGGGTATGACGATCCTGACGCTGGGGCTTCTCTGGCCGCGAATGACGTATCTGCTAGAGAAATACCGCACCGACCGAACCTATTACGGCAGCACGAAATTCTCTCAGGGTGGCGATTGGCGGATACTTTATCGTCCCTTCCTGCCGCTCTTGTCGGGGATAGTCGTTCTGGGCGTTGCTGTTCTGGTCGGATTCGGCGAAGCGATCGGAACAGCGTTCGTCATCGGGACCATCGGAGGGCTTCTGGCGATTTACGGCCTGGCGCATTATCGGGTTCACAGCTTTCGCCTGCTCACGAATGCGAAGTCGCTTGACGAGGTCGGCTTCATCGCGCGTCCAAGACCGTGGCGGGTGATCCGGATCTACTGTTTGGGCAATTTGATCGCGGGTCTTCTGATGTCGGTTTTCATGACAGCGGTTCTCGCCAGCCTCGGCGGACTCGTGATGGTCCTTGTTGGGACAACTGGCCAGCTCGATCCAACGGAATGGGGAACGATCTTTCCTGTCTGGCTGAACACCCTGGCGGCCATCATGTTGTATTTCACCGTTTTCGTCAGCTGGGGAGTGCTACAGCATGTTTTCGTGACCCTGCCGTTGGCGCGCCACTATGCCGAAACCCTTGAACTCACGGGTGGGCATCACCTGAACCGCATCGTTCAGCGCGACCGGGATGAATTCGCAGAGGCCGAAGGGTTTGCCGAAGCGCTGGATCTTGGGGCCGCGATTTGACTGGGCCAACCCTCAACCACGCAGCTGAGACACGTCAGGGTTACCGCGCATTTGCGGATTTCTGCGATGGCAAAACAGCAATGGTTCACCGCGTTGAACTGGAAATCGGCGAAGATCCGACTGAACCCAGCCTTCGACTGACCTTGCCCGACGAGACCCGCCTGCATTGGCCGCTTCATGCGATCCGGTCGATTCCGGATCAGGCCGGTCATGACCGGCTGGTGATAACCACGAAAGACGCTTCTCTGGCACGCCTGACGCTGCGCGATTCCGCGACGCCCGAGATACTGCGGGCCCGTTGTCCGCACTTAAATCATCGCCCGCCGGTCCGGGGTCGTGCACGGATAGTCGGCTGGTCGCTCGCCGCCTTGGCCTCTGTCGCGCTGATCGTATTCGTACTGGTGCCGGTCATGGCCGATCAACTGGCCGAATTCCTTCCGCCAGACGGCGAGAAGGCGCTGGGGGACACAACATTCGAGCAAATACGATCGGCCCTCTCGAAAAGCGAAATCAACCCCGTCATGATCTGCAACGCGTCCGAAGGAGTTGCAGCGCTGGCCCGGATGCGGACGAGGTTAGAGGAAAAGTCCGGTTTGCCTTATCCGCTGACCGTGCATGTGCTGGATCATGAAATGGTTAACGCCTTTGCATTGCCCGGTGGCCGGATCGTCCTCTTTCGTGGTCTGATCGATGCGGCCGAGCATCCGGATGAGATCGCGGCAGTGTTCGCGCACGAGATCGGCCATGTTGTCAACCGGGATCCCGCGCGCGGCGCCTTGCGATCTGCCGGATCGATCGGGGTGCTTGGGCTGATTTTCGGCGATTTTGCTGGCGGTGCCGCCGTGCTGTTCATGGTCGAGCGCCTGATCGACGCCACCTATAGCCAAAAGGCCGAGGCGGGGGCCGATGAATTCGCGCATGCCACTTTGGCAGGGGCGGGCATGTCCTCCGAAGCGCTTGCAAGTTTCTTTGAGCGGCTCAGGGCTCAACACGGTGACAGCGAGGGGATCGTCGCGCATTTCATGGCGCATCCCAGTCTTGGCAACCGGATAACCGCGGCGCGGGACGCGGCAAGTACCGGCGGCGAAACGATCCGCCCGTCGCTGGGCGAAGAGGATTGGCAGGATTTGCGCGGAATCTGCCGCAGCAAGTCTGGCTGATTGCCACGGCTTCGGGGCTGGGATAACTAGGGCCAAGAGCAGGGAGTAGCCAATGTCGCAGCAGTCGAGAATCCGGAACCTTTTGCTTGGTCTGGCCAGCATGTTGGCATTGGCCGCATGCAGCTTGCCGGCCGACGTGAACGAACCGCAAGTGCCGATGGGCGATTTTCGGCTAGGCCACAATATCGTGGTGGTCGATGAGCCGACGATCGGCCCGTTCTCGCGCACCGCGACGGATGAAGAATGGACCGAAGAGCTTACCGCCGCGATCCAGCAACGCTTTGGCGGGTATGAGGGCGAAAAGTTCTACAATCTCGGCATCAAGGTCGAAGCCTATGCCCTGGCCATGCCCGGCGTCCCGTTGGTGTTCAAGCCGAAGTCGGTGCTGGTCATCAATCTGCTGGTCTGGGACGACGCAACCCAGACCCGGCTGAACGCCGAGGCGAAGCAACTGACGATTTTCGAGGGCATATCCGGCGAGACGCTGATCTCTTCCGGTCTTACCCAGAACAAGAAAAAGCAGATGGTAAAGCTGTCCAACAACGCGGCGAAGGCGATTCAGGATTACCTTCTGAAAAACCCGGAATGGTTGGGTCTGCCGCCTCTGGACGCAGTGCCTGAAGGCGAGGCCGCACCTGTGACGGATGCCGAGGCCCTGCAGACCGCCCCGATCGACAGCGGGCCGATCGAAGATATGACGCCTTCGGCGGAAGGCGCGGCCAACTGACGCTTGATTTTCCGCCCCCAAGCCAGTAACGAGCGCGCGGATGATGAACCGGGCCGCCTGCGGCCCCGCAATTTATGAGGCTCAAGGGTCATGGCAAAGGCAAAATTTGAACGCAACAAACCGCACGTCAACATCGGCACGATTGGCCATGTTGACCACGGCAAGACGACGTTGACGGCGGCGATCACCAAGTATTTCGGTGATTTCAAGGCCTATGACCAGATCGACGGCGCGCCCGAAGAGAAGGCCCGCGGCATCACGATCTCGACCGCTCACGTCGAGTACGAGACCGACGCGCGTCACTACGCCCACGTCGACTGCCCCGGCCACGCCGACTACGTCAAGAACATGATCACCGGTGCCGCCCAGATGGACGGCGCGATCCTGGTGGTGAACGCCGCCGACGGCCCGATGCCGCAGACCCGCGAGCACATCCTGCTCGCCCGTCAGGTCGGCGTGCCCTACATGGTCGTCTTCATGAACAAGGTCGACCAGGTCGACGACGAGGAGCTGCTCGAACTGGTCGAAATGGAAATCCGCGAGCTTCTGTCCAAGTACGAATATCCCGGCGACGACATTCCGATCATCCGCGGCTCGGCTCTGCATGCGATGAACGGCACGCAGCCCGAGATCGGCGAGAACTCGATCCGCGAGCTGATGAAGGCGGTCGATGAGTACATCCCGACCCCGGCGCGTGCCGTCGACCAGCCGTTCCTGATGCCGGTCGAGGACGTGTTCTCGATCTCGGGTCGCGGCACGGTTGCCACCGGCCGTGTCGAGCGTGGCATCGTCAAGGTGGGCGAAGAGATCGAGATCGTCGGCATCCGCCGACACTCGAAGACGACCTGCACCGGTGTCGAAATGTTCCGCAAGCTGCTCGACCAGGGCCAGGCCGGCGACAACGTCGGCGCTGCTGCTGCGCGGTGTCGACCGGAAGGCGTCGAGCGTGGCCAGGTGCTGTGCAAGCCGGGTTCGGTCACGCCGCACACCAAGTTCGAGGCCGAGGTCTACATCCTGACCAAGGAAGAGGGTGGCCGTCACACGCCGTTCTTCGCGAACTACCGTCCGCAGTTCTACTTCCGCACGACGGACGTGACCGGCACCGTCGATGCTGCCGGAAGGCACCGAGATGGTGATGCCGGGCGACAACCTGAAGTTCAACGTCGAGCTGATCGCCCCGATCGCGATGGAAGACAAACTGCGCTTCGCCATCCGCGAAGGCGGCCGCACCGTCGGCGCCGGCGTCGTCAGCAAGATCATCGAGTAAACGAAAAATCCTGCCGCCCTCGCGGTACTTGGCGAAGAAGGGCCCGCAGCGATCTCCCGCTGCGGGCCTTTTTCGTTCTGCACTTGCAGTCGTCAGTTATGGCCGTTCGCAATCGTATTGGCCACGTCGCTGTCATTGACCGGCGCGCCCGAAGCGCGGATCAGATCCGCCACCTCCCAGCCGCCGCCATTCTCGGGTCCGTCGCCCGGCAACAGGCCCATCAGGATCGGCTCGTCCGCCGGTGTCCATTCCGGCGCGTTGCGGACATAACCGCTGGGGTCGCCTTTCAGAAGTCCGGCAAAGACCTCGGCCACGATCGTTCCGCCAACATTGCCCAGCATCTTGCCCTTGTTCGCACCGGGCAGGTTGTTCGCCTCTTTCAGGATATAGTGCCACAGGATGTCCTCGTGAGGATCGTCAATGTCGTGCGGGGCAAAGCCCATCGCGGTGGCGACATCGGTGCCTTTCGGCATCTCCATCCGCCAGCTGCGCATCAGGTTGAGAAAGGCCAGAAGGTTCGACCCGCCCTGACCATCGGGGATTTTTGACACAGCAGAGGACAGTTCTGGGTCGATTCGCCGTGACGGCTGCGGGAACGGGCCGGACGACGAGGACATCTGGAAGAACCAGTCCCACTGCACGGTGTGACGGTGCTGGAAGAACCGGAAACCCGACAGGTCATGATTGCCGGGCCCACCGGGATGGAAGATCGGCAACTCGACCCCGAAGCCCAGCCCGACATCCTGGTTCAAGGTTCACCTGATAACCCGGCCGGACCAGCGAATGCCCGAAACGGTAAGCCGACACCGCGAACTCGACCGGGATGTATGGCTGATACTCCCAGTTATAGTGTTTGCCGTGGTAGGCCAGTTTACCGTCTTCCAGCTTCAGCACCTCCGACCAGATGTCGTTCTTGACTAGACGTTTAACAAAGTCGTTCCAGACCACATACTGGTAGAACCAGCGGACGATCCGCTGTGCGTCGTGGAACTTTCTCCTTGTCCATCACAAACCGCAGGTCCAGATCGTCTGGGTCCTGTCCGACGATGCTGCCATAGACCCGGTTATGCAGCCTTAACAGCGCAAGTTGGAACTGCGAGACGATGGCGTTTTCGTCATTGCGCTTGTCGCCGATCAGCGCGGTGCCCTGCAGGTTGCGGGGCAGGTCGGGTTCGTTCGAGCCGTTGACCGGATTGCCGTCCGCATCGCGCTGTACCTTGCCGATCAGCATCATGCCGCCGCGATTGGTGTCGTACATGAAGGGCTCGTCATCCGGCCCTTCGCCGTAGATATTGTCCAGATCAAGCCGCGGCGTCCGGAAATTGTGCAGTTTGTTGGGATCGTTCTGCCTTTGCAGCGAAGAGGTCGGGTCGAAGGTGATGTCATGATCGACGAATTGGCCGAAATAGGTGTAGCCGGCCGGCAGATTGGAATTGTCCGGCTCTGGATTGGCAGCACTTTCCGCCATCTTGTCGCTGGCAAATGCGCTGATTGCCGCAATCGCTGCGGCATCATCGCCTGAGGCGGTGACCAGGGCGGAAGCTCTCGGAACAGACGTCCGAATGGTCCTTTGTAGTGCTGTGATCGGGGGACATAGATATCGTTTATGGAATGAGAAGAAATACTCATTTGAACCTCTTAATGTTTAAACGGCTTCGATAAAAAAACAGACGTGGCGCCAATGCTGCGCCAACATTATTTATCACATTTTTGGTCGTTTTTCAATCTTAATGCGACTTGAGGTTGTGTGCAGACGGCCTGGCGTCACGCAAGATCAGCTGGCTTTCGCGCCGCTACAATCGGTGCTTTCAACGCTTCAGTTTGATATCAAACAAGATTATCGGGACGGCCATCAGGGCTGCGGCGGCAGACCTACCATCGCATCGGCTTCGGCCTGCACGGCGTCCAGCGCGCCGGCCATTTCAAGCCGCAAATGCGTGCGCTCCGGCTTGTCCATCTTGCGCGGAACAGCCGCGGCCCAACGGCGATAGACGTATGATCCGCGCGTAAAAGGCAGGGGCAACATCATCCGGTCCCAAGACGACAGCCGCTTGTGCCGCCGCATCGAGAACGCGTAGAAAAACACCGGCGCGCCGGTGACCCGCGCCCATTCCAGTGGTGCGTCCTTCATTTTTCGCGCAGGGCCGCGCGGCCCGTCAGCGGCCATGCCGACGCTGTTGCCGGCCTTGAAGTTTCGCAAGATTTGCCGCGATCCACCGGTATTCGTGGATTTATGCGCCATCGCAATCGGCGTGACGCCGAACCACTTTTGCGTCGCCCCCGCCAGTCGCGCCACCGGCGAGGTGTCGTGTAGCGTCGTGAACTTCGCCAGCCGGTGCGGCCAGTGGATCGGTGCAACCATCGTTCGGCTGTGCCACAAAACCAACAGCACCGGGCCTGATTTCAATGCCTCGGCCAGCTCGTCGGTCCCGCGGGTTTCCCAGCGCGTCGTCGTCAGGCAGAGCTTCAGATGCGCAGCCAGCAAGCCCGACAGCAGAAATTCCAGGATACGAGAGTTTTCAAGGCGTCGGCGCAGGGTCATCGGCGGGTTGGTCCGGTCGGTTCTGCAACTTGCCCCCTTTTGACGGTAAATCCGCCCCGAAAGGCAAGGGCGCATCTTGCGCCTTAGTCGATTTGCGGCTATCTCACCGATCGGCCTAGGGGTTTAGCTCAGTTGGTAGAGCATCGGTCTCCAAAACCGAGGGTCGTGGGTTCGAGTCCCCCAACCCCTGCCAGGCCAAACTTCCGCAACGTCATCGAGTCCGTGGGCAGGAAAGCGCCGCGTGCTGACCGGCTGTTGGGCGTTGCTGTGCCCACATGACTCCCTAAATCCATCACGTCTTCTCCACAACCGGAACACGATTTAGTCACCATTCGTCGGCAGCATAAGGCTTCTGTCGCTGTTCTGCGCGCGACGCTGCCATGTTGGATGACTACGGATGATTTTTGGTGCTGCCTTCAAACAGTCAGGGATTGCCCGTTGGCCGATCCTGCTATTGGTGATGTTGTTGGGTGCGATCCTCGCGTCACCCCTGTCGGCCGCCGAACCGCGCGGCTTCGCCCATCTGGTTCCCAAAAAGTCGATCGCCGCACCTGAAGGCTTCGCCGGGGTCTGCGGGGCCTATGGTTGGGCTTGCGCACGAAGCAAGACAACTGCCGTCAGCGGGCCGGAGGTTCTGAATGTGGCCGACAAGATCAACCGATCCGTCAATCGCAGGACCCGCCAGATCTCGGATCGCGCGCAATACCGCAAGGACGAGGTATGGGCGCTTCCAACTGCGCGTGGAGGGGATTGCGAAGACCTTGGTGCTGCTCAAGAAGCTGCGGCTGCTTAGAGGCCGGCGTACCCGCCAGCGCCTTGCTGATTGCGACCGTGCTGGATCTGCGAGGCGGTCGACATGCCGTTCTGATATTAAGGACAAAGGCCGGTGATATCGTCCTGGACAGCCTCGACAACCGCCTCAGGCACTGGGTGGAGACAAACTACACTTTCCTGAAGCTGCAAAATCCGAGCAATCCCAAAGTCTGGGATGCTGTCTTTGCGGGCGGGCGGATACCGGTCGGCTCCGCGCCTCTAGTCGCAATGAAATAACAATGCGAAAGTGCGGCCGGGGCCCATGGTTTCAAGCACCTGCCGACCCAGATTTTTTCAAGGTCTAGAGACGACAATAGATCAGACGCCTTAGGCGCTGGCGCAGCGCCAACCGATTCCTATTGCAGCCAATGCCAGCCTACCGTTTTGCCCTCTTTGGCTAAACGGGGTCTCTTGGCGCGTCCCTGGGCCTGTCGTTCTCTTGTCAGCAACCGGCAACTGTGCGGCACCCCGATTGGTCGTCCTTCGGCGGGTCCTTTGGATCATCCTTCGGCGGGTCCTTCGGCTTGTCCGTCGGTGGGTCTTTCGGCTTGTCCTGGCCACCGGTACGCTCTGGGGTCGGCGGACGTCTGTTTCTGTCTTCCTTGTCGCCGGTGCGGCCTTCAATCGTTGTCGCCGTAGCCGGGTCTACCAAAAGAAGCGCGCGCTCAGGACAGTTCTCGAGCGCATTGTTTAAAATCAAATCGAAATCAGGCGACCGCCGCAGCCAATAAAGCTCGGCCGCATCGATTTCTTCACGATTGCAAAAATCACGCTGCTCTTCGTTCAGAAGGGCAACGCGTGGATCTTCGAGAGAGGAATCCATCAGCCCTGTCGCGCTGGCTTGACTGGCAGCGGCGATCATGGTCGTAACCATCAAGATTCTGCGAATCATTTTCATTTACCCCTTAAGAGATCGTTATGGATGCGTCGTACGTGTCGGCATTGTCGTTGAGTGCTCGGATCGCTGAATTCCACGAATTCTGTCAATTCAATGCCGATCTTGTAGCACAATTATGTCAAATAGAGTCTTTCTTGCACCAAATCCCGCATGCATTGGTTGTGGGCGCGTCTATCTTGCCGCACTCTGGATTGGTGCATGGCTGCCCTTCGATTGTCCCACAAAGGCTAGAAAACGATGTCAGAAAGCTTCCTCGATCATGTCAGGTCGACTCTGCTAGAGATTGATGAAGCGGGGATGATGAAGGTCGAAAGACCGATCACCTCGGCGCAGGGCGGTGTGATCGAGGTTGAGATCGAGAACAAGACCCACGAAGTCATCAATCTCTGCGCCAACAACTACCTTGGCCTTGCCAACCATCCCCGCCTTGTCGCTGCAGCCAAGGCCGCATTGGACGATCATGGGTATGGCATGGCCAGCGTCCGCTTCATTTGCGGAACCCAGGATCTGCATCGTCAGCTGGAACATGATCTGGCCGCGATTCCTCGGCAAGGATGACAGCATCCTCTTCGCCGCCTGTTTCGACGCCAATGGCGGGTTGTTCGAGCCGCTGCTGGGGCCGGAGGATGCGATCATCTCGGACAGCCTGAACCATGCCTCGATCATCGACGGGGTGCGGCTGTGCAAGGCGAAACGCTATCGCTACGCCAATTCCGACATGGACGATCTGGAAGCGCAGCTGAAGGCCGCCCGCGCCGACGGCGCACGCCATATCATGATCGCCACCGACGGCGTGTTTTCGATGGACGGCTACCTGGCGAGACTGCCTGAGATCACGGAACTGGCTGGCCGATACGATGCCATCGTGATGGTCGACGATTGCCATGCGACCGGTTTCATGGGGCCAAAAGGGGCAGGGACGCCCGCGCATTTCGGCGTCGGCGACATGGTCGACATCCTGACCGGCACCCTTGGCAAGGCGCTTGGCGGTGCGATGGGCGGCTACATCGCGGGGCCGCAGCCGGTGATCGACCTTTTGCGACAACGCGCGCGACCGTATCTCTTTTCGAACGCCCTGCGCGCCCGCGATCGTAGCGGCCTCGATCGAAGCTTCTGAAACTGGTCGCCGAAAGCGATGATCTGCGCGCGCAGTTGTTTCGAGAATGCCGGCTTACTGGCGCAAGGGCCTGACCGAGCTGGGTTTCGATCTGTTGCCCGGCGAGCATCCGATTGTTCCGGTCATGCTGGGCGAAGCGCGGCTGGCGCAGGATCTGGCCGCGCGGCTGTTCGACCACGGCGTTTACGTCGCCGGGTTCTTCTTTCCCGTCGTGCCCAAGGACAAGGCCCGCATCCGTACCCAGATGAATGCGGCCCTGACCCGCGAGCAGCTTGACCGTGCGTTGGACGCCTTCGGCAAGGCGGGCCGCGAAACAGGAGTTCTGTCATGAAGAATGAGATGAAGGCCCTGGTCAAATCCCGCCCCGAACCCGGCCTTTGGATGGATCACGTCCCGGTGCCTGAGATCGGCGAGGATGACGTGCTGATCCGGATCAACAAGACCGGCATTTGCGGCACAGATGTCCATATCTGGAACTGGGACGAATGGGCGGCGCGCACCGTGCCTGTGCCGCTGGTGACTGGCCATGAATTCGCTGGCGAGATCGTCGAACTCGGCCGCGATGTGAAAGACCTGCACCTTGGCCAACGGGTCAGCGGCGAGGGGCATCTGATCGGCAAATCCTCGCGTCAAAGCCGCGCGGGCAAGTTCCACCTCGACCCCGAGACACGCGGCATCGGCGTCAATGAGCAAGGGGCCTTCGCCCAGTATCTGCGGCTGCCCGCCTTCAACGTCGTGCCGCTGCCCGACGAAGTCGATGACGAGATCGGCGCGATCCTCGATCCTTTGGGCAATGCCGTCCATACCGCGCTTTCCTTCGATCTGGTGGGCGAGGATGTGCTGATAACGGGCGCCGGCCCGATCGGCATCATGGCCGCCGCCGTTGCCCGCCATGTCGGCGCGCGCAATGTGGTTATCACCGACATCAACCCCGACCGTTTGGCACTGGCCGAAAAGGTCACGGACCTTACGCCGGTCAACGTCGCCAACGAAGATCTGCGTGATGTCATCAAACGTCTGAAAATGCGCGAGGGCTTCGATGTCGGCCTTGAAATGTCCGGCAACCAGAAAGCGCTCGACCAGATGGTCGAGGCGCTGGTCATGGGCGGGCGCATCGCGCTGCTGGGCATCCCGCCGGGCAAAAGCCCGGTCGACTGGTCTCGGATCGTCTTCAAGGCGATCACCATCAAGGGCGTCTATGGCCGCGAGATCTTCGAGACCTGGTACAAGATGCTGGCGATGCTGCAAAACGGACTTGATGTGCGCAACGTCATTACCCACCGCCTGAAGGTGGACGATTTCGTCAAGGGCTTCGACGTGATGCGCTCTGGGTCCAGCGGCAAGGTGGTACTGGACTGGACGTGACACGACGCAGGCTTGAACTGACGCGGCAAAGCGCGTATCTGCCGCACACTCGACGTTGATCAGGTGAAAAGACATGGCAAAGACAGCAAACCCGCTTCAATTCATTCAGCAGGTGCGGGCAGAGGTGGCAAAGGTCGTCTGGCCGACTCGGCGCGAAGTGCTGCTGACCACCGGCATGGTCTTCGTCATGGCGACGCTAACCGCGATCTTCTTCTTCTTCGTCGACTTTGTCATCCGCCAGGGCTTGCAGGGCCTTTTGGGGATGTTCGGCTAGAAATTGCCCGTTACAAGGCTTGAAATCAGGGCGGTTCGCCTGTAGTCGAAGCCTCACTTCCCGACATGGCGTGCTTCGATTCGAGTTGCACGCCGCTTTTTGTTGCGGATGTCGCGGATCAACCGCTTCGAAAGACTAGGAAATATCCGGCACCTGCCGGAACAGATGTAAAGGCAAGGCAATGGCGAAACGGTGGTATTCGGTGAGCGTTCTCTCGAACTACGAGAAGAAGATTGCCGAACAGATCCGGCATGATGTCGCCGCGGCTGGTCTTGAGGATGAGATCGAAGAAGTGCTGGTGCCGACCGAAGAGGTCATCGAGGTGCGGCGCGGCAAGAAGGTTACTGCCGAACGCCGTTTCATGCCCGGCTATGTGCTGGTGCGGATGGAAATGACCGACAAGGGCTACCATCTGGTCAACTCGATCAACCGCGTCACCGGCTTTCTGGGTCCGCAGGGTAAGCCGATGCCGATGAAGGATGACGAGGTCAACGCGATCCTGAACCGTGTCGAGGAAGGCCAGGACGCCCCGCGCACCCTGATCCACTTCGAGACCGGCGAGAAAGTGTCAGTCTCGGACGGCCCGTTCGAAGGATTCGACGGCATGGTCGAGGAAGTCGACGAGGACAACCAGCGCCTGAAGGTGACGGTGTCGATCTTTGGCCGGGCCACCCCGGTCGAACTGGAATTCACGCAAGTCGCCAAACGCGGCTGACGTGATGTGAGTGTGGGAGGCCAGGGCGCGCGCGCCTCTCGGCCGGACCACTAAACCGAAGACCACGCGCATCGCGATGCGTTGTGGAGGTGAGAAAAGGAGAGGCCTCATGGCCAAGAAACTCGTTGGAAAGCTGAAGCTGCAAGTCAAGGCAGGTCAGGCAAACCCGTCCCCGCCGGTCGGCCCCGCACTGGGTCAGCGTGGCATCAACATCATGGAATTCTGCAAGGCGTTCAACGCCAAGACGCAGGAAATGGAACCGGGTGCACCGTGCCCGACCGTGATTTCCTATTATCAGGACAAATCGTTCTCGATGGAGATCAAGACCCCGCCGGCATCCTATTACCTCAAGAAGGCCGCCAAGCTGAAATCCGGTTCGAAAACGCCGGGCCGTGACACCGCTGGTTCGGTTTCCGTGGCGCAGGTTAAGGAAATCGCCGAGGCCAAGATGGTGGACCTCAACGCGAACAGCGTCGAGGCGGCAATGCAGATCATCCTGGGCTCCGCACGGTCCATGGGCATCGAGGTGAAGGGGTAATCGTTATGGCTAAATACGGAAAACGCACCACCGCAGCCCGCGAAGCTTTCGCCGGCAAGGACAATGTAACGGTCGAAGAGGCCGTTGCGCTCGTCAAGGGCAATGCGAAGTCGAAGTTCGACGAAACCGTCGAGATTGCGATGAACCTGGGCGTCGACCCGCGTCACGCAGACCAGATGGTTCGCGGTGTGGTGACGCTGCCCAACGGTACCGGCAAGACGGTGCGCGTCGCAGTTTTCGCCCGCGGCGACAAGGCCGAAGAGGCCAAGAAGGCCGGGGCCGATATAGTTGGTGCCGAAGACCTGATGGAAATCGTTCAGGGCGGCAAGATCGAGTTCGATCGCTGCATCGCCACCCCCGACATGATGCCGGTCGTCGGCCGTCTGGGTAAGGTGCTTGGCCCGCGCAACCTGATGCCGAACCCCAAGGTCGGTACGGTGACGATGGATGTCGCTGCTGCTGTTGCCGCCGCCAAGGGCGGCGAGGTTCAGTTCAAGGCCGAAAAAGCCGGCGTGGTTCATGCCGGTGTCGGCAAGGCCTCGTTCGACGAAAAGCAACTGGTCGAGAACGTGCGCGCCTTTGTCGATGCGGTGCAAAAGGCCAAGCCGACCGGCGCCAAGGGCAGCTTACATGAAGAAAGTATCGCTGTCCTCGACGATGGGTCCGGGCGTTTCGATTGACATCGTGTCAGCCACGGGCAACTGAAGCACAGTCAAATACTACGAAAAAGGCGGACCGAATGGCCCGCCATTTTTACTTTTGGTAGCCAATCTGGCTTTTGCAGTCAGCCCAGATTTTTGCGCTGGCGTCTGCCAAAGAGGAAGATCATGCCAAATGCCGATCCCAACATCGGAAGCGCAGCTGGCAGCGGCACGACACTGGCAGGTTCCTGATAGCTTACCTGAACGGAATAGGCGCCGGAATTATCGCTGGAAGACACCGTCATTGTCGCCCAGGAAAAGATAGGCGGTCGTTGCCAACGGCGCTGTAAGCGATATCGACCTGCCGACGACGAAGGAGTCTCCGATCGCGGTTACAGATCCACTTGTGCTGCTCCACACACCGATCAGCGCGTATCTGGTCAACCCGTTATAGAGGGCCTGAAAAGCCACGCCATTCGCTGTAGTTGCGATTGGTCCCCAGTCCACAACCCTCCCGGTGGCTGTCACAGAGACTGTCCCGAGACCGCCAAAATTCACTGCGGCCCCGCCATCTGCAACAGCTCTTGCTGCGGTTCCCTCTCCGGTTTCCACGCCGTTCGAGCTGCCCCAGTTCGTGAAATAGAGGTTGTCGGTACCGTTGACGCTTGCCGTCACAGTAGCCGCCGAGGCCAGTGTGGCAAAGCCGCTGAAAGCTGCGACAAATGCCAATCCGACTATTCCATTCTTAATGCGCATAAAACCGTTTCCCTCACGCTACAAAAAATAACTTCCCACATCATGACACCTGAATTCATCGCCAACGTTCAACACACTTTTGATTTCAATGCCTTGCAGGCCAATTTGGCGATCACACCGAAATTGTATCGGTGGAAGAAACAAAAGAGCACGTGACGCAGGACACATCTGAGTTCAACTTGCGTCCAACGGCAGACCGGTGCGATATTTTTTCTGCCGCAATACGAAATGCGTGGTCGAGGAACGCACGATCCCCAGATGTAGGATCCGCCGCATGATGAATCTTTCCAAACCCTCCGGGTCATCGGCCACAATCTTTAACAGATAGTCATCGGCCCCGGTGATCGAGCAACACTCGACCACCTGATCCTGCCCCGCAACGAACTCATCGAACAGCGCGATGGTCTCTTCTTTATGATCGGTCAGTGAAACATGCACATAAGCCAGCGTATTCAGCCCCAGCTTGCGCCGGTCCAACAGCGCGACATAGCCTGTGATGATGCCTGCCGCCTCCAGCTTGCGCACCCGCCGCCAGCAGGGTGAAATCGACAGAGCCACACGGTCCGCGAGTTCCTGCATGCTGATCTTTCCATCGTTTTGCAAAATCCGAAGGATCTTTTGATCGTATTCATCAAATAGGGGCATAAAATTCCCAGAGAATAGTGAGATGCGGTCATTTTTTGCGCACCATCTTGCTTTGCACAAGGGGAATGCAACCATTTTTCCGTCGATCCATGCGATAATTCCTGCAACGCAAGGAGGTTCGCTGATGCCGCCCCAAACCGCCTATCAGGCCAAGATACCCGATGAAAACGGCCACATCGCTTATTCGCCAGCGGAGAATGCAGTCTGGCGTGATCTGGTTGCCAAGCAGCTTCCGAACGTGCAGCGATACTCGGCGCCCGAATACCTCGCCGGGCTCGAAAAGCTGGACCTGCCAAAAGATCGGGTTCCGCAATGTCCGGATCTCTCGGCAACTCTGCGCGATCTGACCGGCTGGCAGGTAGAACCGGTCCCGGCACTGATCGGCTTCGGCAAGTTCTTTGGCATGCTGGCGAACAAGACCTTCCCTGCGGCCTCATTCATCCGCAGCCGCAAGGATTTCGATTATATCGAGGAACCCGATATCTTTCATGAAGTATTCGGCCACACTCCGCTGCTGACCGATCCGCGGTTCGCCAATTTCTCGCAAGCCATTGGGCAGGCGGGGTTAAGGGCTGAGGCAAAAGACTATTCCTGGCTGATCCGGCTTTACTGGTTCAGCATCGAATTCGGTTTGACCCGCAGCGCCGGCGTGATCAAGGCGCTCGGGTCCGGTCTGGCCTCGTCGCCCACCGAACTGCCCTATGCGGTGACCAGTAATATCGCCGAACGCCGCCCGTTCGACGTGATCGACATCCTGCGCACTCCGTACCGGATCGATATCCACCAGCCGGTCTATTTCGTCCTGGATGATATCGATACGCTGTTCCGCGCGGCCAGCCGCGATCTGCTGGCAGATGTGCGCCGGGCCCAGACGTTGGGACAGCACGCACCGAAATATCCGCCGAAACAGCTTGCTTCATGACCGCAAGATCGGGCATCATTCCTAAAGACAAGCGATTGTGAGTGCTGCTGCAGAGCCTTTGCGGTGTATCTGCTGTTTTGCCCTTCACATTCCCCGCCAAACACCCTAAGACCGCCTCCGTTCAGGGGGCCACGGATTCGTGGCCGCCCGGATGATTCGTCCAAGATGGTGGGTGGCTCCGGCCGTAAATCCTGCCTGAGACGGGAAATGAACAAAGAATTCCGCGGCTTGAGGCCTCGGGCGAATTTGCGAAGGACCCGTAAGGACCCGATTGTCGGGCACTTGCCCGGCAAAATACGAGCCGGAGGGGTCACCCTCCGAAATTGGAGTGAAACTGTGGATAGAGCACAAAAAGAGAAAGTGGTCGAGGAACTCGGCCAGATCTTTGAAAGCTCTGGCGTCGTAGTGGTAGCACATTACGCAGGTCTCACGGTTGCCGAAATGCAGGATCTGCGCGCCCAGATGCGTGAAGTTGGCGGATCCGTGCGCGTTGCCAAGAACAAGCTCGCCAAAATCGCCCTTGAGGGAACGCCGAACGCTTCGATCGCCGATCTTCTCACTGGTATGACCGTACTGGCCTATTCCGAAGACCCTGTGGCAGCTGCCAAGGTCATGGATGCTTACGCCAAGAAGAACGAAAAGCTCGTTCTGCTAGGTGGTGCAATGGCTGGTACTTCTCTGGACGTCGACGGTGTGAAAGCTGTCGCCAAGATGCCGTCGCGCGAGGAGCTTATTTCCTCCATCGTCGGTTGCATCGCGGCGCCTGCTGCAAACATCGCCGGGGCCATTGGCGCGCCTGCTTCAAACATCGCAAGCATCCTTTCCACAATCGAGGAAAAGGCTGCCGCATAAGCAACCGAAGATCTGTGTGGCTTGAAACCATGCACGTTGGAACACATCTAGAAGAACGGAAACAGTAAAATGGCTGATCTGAAGAAACTTGCTAAAGAGATCGTCGAGTTGACGCTTCTCGAAGCTCAGGAACTCAAAACCATCCTGAAAGACGAATACGGCATCGAGCCCGCCGCTGGTGGCGCTGTGATGATGGCAGGTCCGGCCGCTGGCCCGGCTGAAGCCGCAGAAGAAAAGACCGAGTTCGACGTCGTTCTCAAGAACGCCGGCGCGCAGAAGATCAACGTGATCAAGGAAGTTCGCTCGATCACCGGTCTTGGCCTGAAAGAGGCCAAGGATCTGGTCGAAGCTGGCGGCAAGGTCAAAGAAGGCGCATCGAAAGCCGATGCGGAAGAGATCAAGGCAAAGCTGGAAGCAGCTGGCGCCGAAGTCGAGCTGGCCTAACAGCCGGGGTCGCAAGGCCCGCACAAATCAAAGGCTGGGTCCGAAACATCGGGCCCAGCCGAACCTGTCTTAGAGAGTGCCTTTCACGTCAAAGGCCTTCTCTAAGGAGAGGTTCCGGATCGGGAGCAGGGCGGTGGGACGCCCCGCAGGAATAGACCGGATACCCCCTGTTTCAAGGGCGCACCGCCCGTGGCCCCGACGGCTGGTGTGCTTGCGAAAACTGAAAGGTGTTTACGAACATGGCTTCCTCTTACCTTGGCCAGAAACGACTCCGCAAATATTTCGGCAAAATCCGCGAAGTTCTGGAAATGCCGAACCTCATCGAGGTCCAGAAATCCAGCTATGACCTGTTCCTGAACTCGGGCGACCAGACCGATCCGATGGACGGAGAAGGCATCAAGGGTGTCTTCCAGTCGGTCTTCCCGATCAAGGATTTCAACGAGACCGCCGTGCTTGAATTCGTCAAGTACGAGCTGGAAAAGCCGAAATATGATGTGGAAGAGTGCCAGCAGCGCGACATGACATATGCCGCACCGCTGAAGGTCACCCTGCGTCTGATCGTGTTCGATGTGGACGAGGATACCGGCGCGAAGTCGGTCAAGGACATTAAGGAACAGGACGTCTTCATGGGCGACATGCCTTTGATGACCCCGAACGGAACGTTCATCGTGAACGGGACAGAGCGTGTGATCGTTTCCCAGATGCACCGCTCGCCTGGCGTGTTCTTCGATCATGACAAGGGCAAGACCCATTCCTCGGGCAAACTGCTGTTCGCATGCCGCATCATCCCCTATCGCGGCTCGTGGCTGGACTTCGAATTCGACGCCAAAGACATCGTCTTTGCGCGCATCGACCGTCGCCGCAAGCTGCCCGTGACGACCCTGCTTTATGCCCTGGGCATGAACCAGGAAACGATCATGGACGCCTACTATGAAACCATCAGCTTCAAGCTGAAGAAGAACAAGGGCTGGGTCACCAAGTTCTTCCCGGAACGCGTGCGGGGCACACGTCCGGAATATGATCTGGTCGATGCAAAAACCGGCGAAGTGCTGGCCGAGGCCGGTAAGAAAGTCACGCCGCGCGCCGTCAAGGACATGATCGACAGCGGCAAGACCACCGATCTGCTGTTGCCGTTTGACCGCATCGTCGGTCGCTTCGTGGCCAAGGATATCATCAACGAGGAAACCGGCGCGATCTATGTCGAAGCCGGGGACGAGTTGGTGTGGGAAGTCGACAAGGACGGCGACGTCACGGGCGGCAACCTCAAGGAACTGATGGATGCCGGTGTAACCGAGATCCCGATTCTGGATATCGATAACATCAACGTCGGTGCCTATATCCGCAACACTCTGGCGGTCGACAAGAACATGAGCCGCGAAACCGCGCTCATGGACATCTACCGCGTCATGCGCCCGGGCGAACCGCCCACCGTCGATGCCGCTTCGGCACTGTTCGACACGCTGTTCTTCGACAGCGAGCGCTATGACCTGTCGGCTGTTGGGCGGGTGAAGATGAACATGCGTCTCGCGCTCGACGCGCCGGACACCCAGCGTACGCTGCGCAAGGAAGACATCGTCGCTTGTATCAAGGCTCTGGTGGAACTCCGCGACGGCAAGGGCGATATCGACGATATCGACCATCTCGGCAACCGCCGGGTGCGTTCGGTTGGAGAGTTGATGGAAAACCAGTATCGCGTCGGCCTCTTGCGCATGGAACGTGCGATCAAGGAACGCATGTCGAGCGTCGAGATTGACACGGTGATGCCGCAGGATCTGATCAACGCCAAACCGGCGGCTGCGGCTGTACGCGAATTCTTCGGTTCCAGCCAGTTGTCGCAGTTCATGGACCAGACCAACCCGCTGTCGGAAGTGACGCACAAGCGTCGCCTGTCCGCGCTTGGGCCGGGCGGTCTGACCCGCGAACGTGCGGGCTTTGAGGTGCGGGACGTGCACCCGACCCACTATGGCCGAATGTGCCCCATTGAGACGCCGGAAGGCCCGAATATCGGCCTGATAAACTCGCTGGCCACTTTCGCCCGCGTGAACAAATACGGCTTCATCGAAACCCCGTATCGCCGCGTCGTGAACGGTCATGTCACGGACGAAGTCCAATACATGTCCGCGACCGAGGAAATGCGCCACACGGTCGCGCAGGCCAACGCCAAGCTCGACGCCAAGGGCAACTTCGTGAACGACTTGGTTTCTACCCGGAAATCCGGCGAATACACCCTGTCACCGAACGGTATGGTCGATCTTATCGACGTGTCGCCGAAGCAACTGGTCTCTGTCGCTGCCTCGTTGATTCCGTTCCTTGAAAACGACGACGCCAACCGCGCCTTGATGGGCTCGAACATGCAACGTCAGGCGGTTCCGCTTCTGCAAGCCGAGGCTCCGCTGGTTGGCACCGGCATCGAAGAGGTTGTGGCCCGCGATTCCGGTGCCTCGATCATGGCTAAACGGGCAGGCATCATCGATCAGGTCGATGCGCAGCGTATCGTTGTGCGCGCCACTGCCGATCTGGAACCCGGCGATCCGGGCGTCGACATCTACCGTTTGCGCAAGTTCCAGCGCTCGAACCAGAACACATGCATCAACCAGCGCCCGCTGGTGAAGGTCGGTGACGCGGTTGGCAAGGGCGAGGTCATCGCCGACGGCCCCTCGACCGATCTGGGTGAACTGGCGCTCGGCAAGAACGTCGTCGTCGCCTTCATGCCGTGGAATGGCTACAATTACGAAGACTTCGATCCTGATCTCGGAACGCATCACGCGTGACGATGTCTTCACTTCCATCCACATTGATGAATTCGAAGTTGCCGCCCGTGACACCAAGCTTGGGCCAGAGGAGATTACCCGCGACATTCCGAACGTCGGCGAGGAAGCTTTGCGCAACCTCGACGAGGCGGGCATCGTCTATATCGGTGCCGATGTTGGTCCGGGCGATATTCTGGTCGGCAAGATCACCCCGAAGGGCGAAAGCCCGATGACGCCGGAAGAGAAACTTCTGCGCGCCATCTTCGGAGAGAAAGCCTCGGACGTTCGCGACACCTCCCTGCGCCTGCCGCCCGGGGATTTCGGCACGATCGTCGAAGTGCGCGTCTTCAACCGCCACGGCGTCGAGAAAGACGAGCGTGCGTTGCAGATCGAGCGCGAAGAGGTTGAACGCCTCGCCCGTGACCGCGACGACGAAATGGCGATCTTGGAGCGTAACATCTACTCGCGCCTCAAGTCGATGATCCACGGCAAAGTGGCTGTCAAAGGCCCCAAAGGCATCAAGCCGAAATCCGAGATCAACGACGAGCTCTTGGAAAGCCTCAGCCGTGGTCAGTGGTGGCAACTTGCCCTGGCCGACGACAAGGAAGCCAGCGAGGTTGAAGCCCTGAACGCTCAGTTCGAGGCGCAGAAACGCGCGCTGGAACACCGTTTCGAGGACAAGGTCGAGAAGGTGCGCCGTGGTGACGATCTGCCGCCGGGCGTGATGAAGATGGTCAAGGTCTTCGTGGCTGTGAAGCGCAAGCTTCAGCCCGGTGACAAGATGGCCGGTCGTCACGGCAACAAGGGTGTGATCTCCAAGGTTGTGCCGATGGAGGACATGCCGTTCCTTGCGGACGGTACTCCGGTCGATTTCGTGCTGAACCCGCTTGGTGTTCCGTCGCGGATGAACGTCGGCCAGATCTTAGAGACCCATATGGGTTGGGCGGCGCGCGGTCTGGGCATCCAGATTGACGACGCTCTGGGTGAATACCGCCGCTCGGGCGATCTGACCCCGGTCCGGGACGCGATGAAGCACGCTTACGGCGATGATGTTTACGAAGAAGGCATCAAAGGCATGGGCGAGGATCAGCTGGTCGAAGCCGCAGGGAACGTGGTCAACGGCGTGCCGATCGCGACGCCGGTCTTCGACGGCGCGAAAGAGGCTGACGTGAACGACGCGCTGGTCCGCGCCGGATTCTCGGAATCCGGTCAGTCGGTGCTTTTCGACGGTCGGACGGGTGAACAGTTCGCCCGCCCGGTGACTGTCGGCATCAAGTACCTCTTGAAGCTGCACCACCTTGTCGATGACAAGATCCACGCGCGCTCCACCGGGCCTTACAGCCTTGTCACGCAGCAGCCTCTGGGCGGAAAAGCCCAGTTCGGCGGCCAGCGTTTCGGGGAAATGGAGGTCTGGGCACTGGAAGCTTACGGTGCCGCCTACACGTTGCAGGAAATGCTGACCGTCAAGTCGGACGACGTGGCGGGCCGCACCAAGGTCTACGAGTCCATCGTCAAGGGCGAGGACAACTTCGAGGCTGGCGTGCCGGAAAGCTTCAACGTGCTGGTCAAAGAGGTCCGCGGCCTCGGGCTGAACATGGAACTCCTGGATGCGGAGGAAGAGTAGGGCGGTCACCGCCCTTCTCATCCCATCCCCTGACATAAGGAACGCAAAATGAACCAGGAACTGACGAACAACCCGTTCAACCCGCTCGCCCCGGTAAAGACCTTCGACGAAATCAAGGTCTCGCTGGCAAGCCCGGAGCGGATTCTGTCGTGGTCCTTCGGCGAGATCAAGAAGCCCGAGACCATCAACTACCGCACTTTCAAGCCTGAGCGTGACGGCCTGTTCTGCGCGCGTATCTTTGGCCCGATCAAGGATTACGAATGCCTGTGCGGCAAGTACAAGCGCATGAAATATCGCGGTGTCGTCTGCGAGAAATGTGGTGTGGAAGTCACGCTGCAAAAGGTGCGCCGCGAGCGGATGGGCCATATCGAACTGGCAGCGCCCGTCGCCCACATCTGGTTCCTGAAATCGCTGCCCAGCCGCATCGGCCTGATGCTGGACATGACGCTGCGCGATCTGGAACGCATCCTCTACTTTGAAAACTACGTCGTGATCGAGCCGGGTCTGACCGACCTCACCTACGGCCAGTTGATGAGCGAAGAGGAATTCCTCGACGCGCAGGACGCCTATGGCGCCGACGCCTTCAGCGCCAATATCGGTGCGGAAGCAATCCGCGAAATGCTGGCTGCGATCGACCTTGAATCGACCGCCGAACAGCTGCGCGAAGACCTCAAGGAAGCCACCGGCGAGCTGAAGCCCAAGAAGATCATCAAGCGGCTGAAAATCGTCGAGAACTTCCTGGAATCCGGCAACCGTCCGGAATGGATGGTCCTGACCGTGATCCCGGTGATCCCGCCCGAACTGCGCCCGTTGGTGCCGCTCGATGGTGGCCGGTTCGCAACTTCTGACCTAAACGACCTTTACCGTCGCGTGATCAACCGCAACAACCGTCTGAAGCGCCTGATCGAGCTGCGCGCGCCCGACATCATCGTCCGCAACGAAAAGCGGATGTTGCAGGAATCCGTTGACGCCCTCTTTGACAATGGCCGTCGCGGCCGCGTCATCACGGGTGCCAACAAGCGCCCGCTGAAATCGCTCAGCGACATGCTGAAAGGTAAGCAGGGCCGGTTCCGTCAGAACCTTCTGGGTAAGCGGGTCGACTTCTCGGGCCGGTCCGTCATCGTGACCGGGCCGGAACTCAAGCTGCACCAGTGCGGCCTGCCCAAGAAGATGGCGCTGGAGCTTTTCAAGCCGTTCATCTACTCGCGACTGGAAGCCAAGGGGCTGTCCTCGACCGTCAAGCAAGCCAAGAAGCTGGTCGAGAAAGAGCGCCCCGAGGTTTGGGACATCCTTGACGAGGTCATCCGTGAGCATCCGGTCCTTCTGAACCGCGCGCCCACGCTGCACCGTCTGGGCATTCAGGCATTCGAGCCTGTGCTCATCGAAGGCAAGGCGATCCAGCTTCACCCGCTGGTTTGTTCGGCCTTTAACGCCGACTTCGACGGCGACCAGATGGCGGTCCACGTGCCGCTGTCGTTGGAAGCACAGCTTGAAGCCCGCGTTCTGATGATGTCCACCAACAACGTGCTGTCGCCCGCCAACGGCGCGCCGATCATCGTGCCGTCGCAGGACATGATCCTTGGCCTTTATTATGTCTCGATGGAACGTCAGGGCATGAAGGGCGAAGGCATGATCTTCTCGAACGTCGACGAGGTGGTCCACGCCCTCGATGCCGGCGAAGTGCATCTGCACGCCAAGATCGAGGCCCGCATCCCGCAGATCGACGCGGAAGGCAACGAGGTGCTTCAGCGTTTTGAAACCACCCCCGGCCGTATCCGTCTGGGCGCGCTTCTGCCGCTGAACGCCAAAGCACCGTTCGAACTGGTGAACCGCCTTCTGCGCAAGAAAGAGGTGCAGCAGGTCATCGACACCGTCTACCGCTACTGCGGTCAGAAAGAGAGCGTCATCTTCTGCGACCAGATCATGACGATGGGCTTCCGTGAGGCGTTCAAGGCCGGCATTTCCTTCGGCAAGGACGACATGGTGATCCCGGACACCAAATGGCCGATCGTCGACGAGACGCGCGGTCAGGTGAAGGACTTTGAACAGCAGTACATGGACGGCCTGATCACCCAGGGCGAAAAGTACAACAAGGTCGTCGATGCCTGGTCGAAATGTAACGACAAGGTCACCGAAGCGATGATGTCGACCATCTCGGCGAACAAGATCGACGAGAATGGCGCGGAAGCGGAACCGAACTCGGTCTACATGATGGCGCATTCCGGTGCGCGTGGTTCTGTCACCCAGATGAAACAGCTGGGCGGCATGCGCGGCCTGATGGCCAAACCGTCGGGCGAGATCATCGAAACGCCGATCATCTCGAACTTCAAGGAAGGCTTGACCGTTCTTGAATACTTCAACTCGACCCACGGCGCGCGCAAAGGTCTGTCGGACACCGCGCTGAAAACCGCGAACTCGGGCTACTTGACCCGTCGTCTGGTGGATGTTGCACAGGACTGCATCATTCGCGAACATGATTGCGGCACCGAACTGGCGATCACCGCATCGGCGGCGGTCAACGACGGTGAGATCGTCTCATCGCTGGCCGAACGCATCCTCGGTCGTGTCTCGGCTGATGATGTCATGAAGCCGGGCACCGACGAAGTGCTTCTGACCCGTGGCCAGCTGATCGACGAACGCGCTGCCGATGCGGTCGATGCCGCCGGTGTTGCGACGATGCGAATCCGGTCGCCGTTGACCTGTGAAGCAGAAGAAGGCGTCTGCGCGGCCTGTTACGGTCGTGACCTTGCACGCGGTACTTTGGTCAACCAGGGTGAGGCTGTCGGCATCATCGCCGCGCAGTCGATCGGCGAACCCGGTACCCAGCTGACGATGCGGACCTTCCACATCGGCGGCGTGGCGCAGGGTGGTCAACAGTCCTTCACCGAGGCCAGCCAGACCGGCAAGGTCGAGTTCCAGAACGCCAGCATTCTTCGTAATGCGGCGGGTGACGATATCGTCATGGGCCGGAACATGAAGATCGTGATCATGGACGATGTCGGTCAGGAACGCGCCAGCCACAAGCTGGGTTACGGCACCAAGCTGCATGTCAAGGACGGCGCGAAAGTGTCCCGCGGCGACAAGCTGTTCGAATGGGATCCCTATACCCTGCCGATCATTGCCGAAAAGGCCGGTATCGCGAAGTTCGTCGATCTGACCTCCGGTATCTCGGTCCGCGAAGACACGGACGAGGCCACCGGCATGACCCAGAAGATCGTGGCCGACTGGCGCACTGCGCCGCGCGGCAACGACCTTAAGCCAGAGATCATCATCATGGGCGCTGATGGCGAACCGGTCCGCAACGATGCGGGCAACCCGGTGACCTATCAGATGTCGGTGGACGCAATTCTCTCGGTCGAAGAAGGCCAAGAGATCAAGGCCGGCGACGTGGTTGCGCGTATCCCGCGTGAAGGCGCCAAGACCAAGGACATCACCGGCGGTCTGCCGCGTGTGGCCGAATTGTTCGAGGCACGTCGCCCGAAGGATCACGCCATCATCGCGGAAATCGACGGCTACGTCCGGTTCGGACGCGACTACAAGAACAAGCGCCGGATCACGATCGAACCGTCCGACGATACCCAGCAGCCCGTGGAATACATGGTGCCCAAGGGCAAGCACATCCCGGTGGCCGAAGGCGACTTCGTTCAGAAGGGTGACTACATTATGGACGGCAACCCCGCGCCGCATGACATCCTTGCGATCATGGGTGTCGAGGCGCTGGCCGATTACATGATCGACGAAGTGCAGGACGTCTACCGCCTGCAGGGCGTGAAGATCAACGACAAGCACATCGAGGTCATCGTGCGCCAGATGCTGCAAAAGTGGGAAATTCAGGAGAGCGGGACAACCACGCTTCTGAAGGGCGAACATGTGGACAAGGCCGAATTCGACGCTGCCAACGAAAAGGCCGTGTCGAAAGGGGGCAAGCCCGCAACCGGCGAACCGATCCTGCTTGGCATCACCAAGGCGTCGCTTCAAACCCGGTCGTTCATCTCTGCAGCGTCCTTCCAGGAAACCACGCGGGTGCTGACCGAGGCTTCGGTTCAGGGCAAGAAAGACAAGCTGGTTGGCCTGAAAGAGAACGTTATCGTCGGTCGCCTGATCCCGGCCGGTACAGGTGGGGCCGCAATGAACGTGCGCCGCATCGCGACCGAGCGAGACAGCAAGGTGATCGAAGCCGCCCGCGCCGAAGCTGAAGCCGCCGCAGCGCTGGCTGCCCCGCTTCCGGAAGAAGCCGCACCAGCCGGTGAGTTCGACAACGTCTTCTCAGAACCCACCGAAAGCCGCGACGAATAGACACTGCAAAAACCAAAGATCAAAGCCCCGCCGAAACCGGCGGGGCTTTTTTTCGTCACGAGAGGGCAGATGCCTCCGGCGGGGATATTTGGGAGACAATGAAGGGGCCAGAACATCGACTTCATCGTCCTCAAAATATCCCTGCACAGCGCGCATCGCGGCGCGGGGAAGCCGCGTCGCAAATCCTCAGCGGGGGGCGGGAGATTGCATCTGGAGCCGGTCCGCATCGCCTGCTAAGGCACTGTCATCAGGCAAGGATATTCCAGGATGCACCCGAACAGCCGCGGCGCGGTCTTGATGATGCTCAGCATGGCGGCGTTTACCTTGAACGACGCTTGCATGAAGGCGCTCTCGGACCAGATTCCGCTGTTTCAGGCGGTGTTCCTGCGTGGCGTAGCGACCACGGTTGTCCTTGCCGTCGCGGCGGCTGCCCTTGGCGCATTGCGGACCCGGCTTGGCGCGCGCGATTGGGTGCTGGTCGGCATCCGCTCGCTGGCCGAGGTCGCGGCGGCGTATTTCTTCATCTCGGCGCTTTTCAAGATGCCGATCGCCAACGTCACCGCCATCCTTCAGGCGCTGCCCTTGACCGTCACGCTGGCAGGCGCGCTCTTTTTCCGCGAACAGGTCGGTTGGAAGCGGATGCTGGCCATTCTCGCGGGATTTCTCGGCGTGCTGCTGATCGTCAAACCGGGGGCAGAGGGGTTCAACTCCTATTCGATCTTCGCCGTGATCGCCGTCATCGCCGTCACTATCCGCGATCTTGCCGCGCGGCGTTTGTCGCCGGATGTGCCCTCGCTCATCGTGGCGCTTGCGGCTGCCGTTCTGGTGACGCTGTTCGGCGCGGCCGGTACATTGACCCAACGCTGGGTCACGGTCGGCGAAACCGAGGCGCTGCAACTGGCCGGCACGGTCTTTTTCGTTATCGGTGGTTATATTTTCAGCATCATGGCGATGCGGGTGGGCGACATCAGCGTGGTGGCGCCCTTCCGCTATTTCAGCCTGCTCTGCGCACTGATCCTGGGCCTCGTCTTCTTCAACGAATGGCCTGACAGCTTGACCCTAATCGGCAGTGCCATCGTCGTCGCGACCGGCGTGTTCACTTTCTACAGAGAACGCCGCCTTGCCCGTGGATATGGCCCCGTCGGCCTGCGGATCAGATAGCCGCCGCGCCGCAGCGAAACCGGCTTGGGCGCTGTTGACAACCCCGGCGACTCCCCATATACGGCGCGCACTTGACCTGCGGAGGGGGATCTTTCGTGGTCGGGTATCAAAATTGAAGTGGTCATGATCCGGGCCGAATACGCCCCGATCCTCTGGAATTCCACCGCGTCGTTCCCGCGAACGAGGGGACGCATGCGGTATTTGCGTTTTGCGGACGCGTGAAACGAGACTGAGCAGCGTCCATGGCGCTATGAAATTGAAATGTGTTGCAACACGGGGAAAAAACCGGAATGCCAACGATACAACAGCTGATCCGCAAGCCGCGCCAGCCGAAAGTAAGAAGCTCGAAGTCGATGCACCTGGAAGGCAGCCCGCAAAAGCGCGGCGTCTGCACCCGGGTCTATACGACCACGCCAAAGAAGCCGAACTCGGCCATGCGGAAGGTTGCCAAGGTGCGCCTGACCAATGGCTTCGAGGTCATCAGCTACATTCCCGGTGAAAGCCACAACCTTCAGGAACACTCTGTTGTCCTGATCCGTGGCGGCCGTGTGAAAGACCTTCCGGGTGTCCGTTACCACATCCTGCGCGGTGTGCTGGATACCCAGGGCGTCAAAGACCGTAAGCAGCGCCGTTCGAAATACGGCGCCAAGCGTCCGAAATAAGAGGATCAACAGATGTCCCGTCGCCACGCCGCCGAAAAGCGCGAAGTCCTGCCCGATGCCAAGTTTGGTGACCGGGTTCTGACGAAGTTCATGAACAACCTGATGGTTGACGGCAAGAAATCCGTCGCCGAACGGATCGTCTACAACGCCTTTGACCGCGTTGAAGAGAAGCTGAAAAAGTCGCCTCTGGAAGTGTTCCACGAGTCGCTCGACAACATCCAGCCGTCGGTCGAGGTACGCTCGCGCCGGGTTGGTGGTGCCACCTACCAGGTACCGGTCGAAGTGCGCCCCGAGCGCCGTGTAGCGCTGGCGATCCGCTGGCTGATCGCTGCTGCTGCCAAGCGCAACGAGCACACGATGGAAGAGCGTCTTGCAGGTGAGCTTGTCGATGCCGTCAACGGTCGCGGCACCGCAGTGAAAAAGCGCGAAGACACCCACAAGATGGCCGATGCCAACAAGGCATTCAGCCACTACCGCTGGTAACAGTCGGGTTTCCCGACGACAGATCTAGAGGGCCGACAAAATGGCACGCGACTATCCCCTGACCCGCTACCGGAACTTCGGTATCATGGCGCATATCGACGCCGGCAAGACCACCACGACCGAGCGGATCCTGTATTACACCGGCAAGTCCCACAAGATCGGCGAAGTCCATGACGGCGCCGCAACGATGGACTGGATGGAGCAGGAGCAGGAGCGTGGCATCACGATCACCTCGGCTGCGACCACGACCTTCTGGCAGCGCCAGGAAGATCCGACCGCCGAGGGCACCTCTGACACCAAGTACCGGTTCAACATCATCGACACCCCCGGCCACGTCGACTTCACCATCGAGGTTGAGCGTTCGCTGGCCGTTCTGGATGGCGCAGTAGCGCTTCTGGACGCCAACGCCGGTGTGGAGCCGCAGACCGAAACCGTCTGGCGTCAGGCCGACCGTTACAAGGTTCCGCGCATCGTTTTCGTCAACAAGATGGACAAGATCGGCGCGGATTTCTTCAACTGCGTGAAGATGATCAAGGACCGCACCGGCGGTACGCCTTGCGTCATCGCGCTGCCGATCGGCGCCGAGGACAAGCTGGAAGGCATCATCGACCTGATCAAGATGGAAGAGTGGACCTGGAAGGGCGAAGATCTGGGCGCGTCCTGGACCCGTCAGGAAATCCGCGACGACCTCAAAGGGCTGGCCGACGAATGGCGCGGAAAGCTGATCGAACTGGTGATCGACCAAGACGATGACGCGATGATGGCCTATCTTGAAGGCCAAGAGCCTGACGAGGCGATGCTGCGCAAGCTGATCCGCAAGGGCACGCTGTCGCTGTCGTTCTTCCCCGTGACAGCGGGTTCCGCGTTCAAGAACAAGGGCGTGCAGCCTTTGCTCAATGCCGTGATCGATTATCTGCCCGGTCCGCTCGACGTGCCCGCCTATATGGGCTTCTCGCCGGATGACGAAACCGAAGAGCGTAACATCGCGCGTCACGCTGATGATTCCGAACCGTTCTCTGGCCTTGCGTTCAAGATCATGAACGATCCGTTCATGGGCACCCTGACCTTCACCCGGATCTATTCCGGCAAGGTCAACAAGGGCGACGCGCTGTTGAACTCGACCAAGGGCAAGAAAGAGCGTATCGGCCGCATGGTCATGATGCATGCCAACAAGCAGGAAGAAATCAACGAGGCTTTCGCCGGTGACATCATCGCGCTTGCGGGTCTGAAGGACACCACGACCGGCGACACGCTCTGCGATCCGCAGCATCCCGTCGTTCTGGAAACCATGACCTTCCCCGATCCGGTCATCGAGATCGCGGTCGAGCCGAAAACCAAGGCCGACCAGGAAAAGATGGGCATGGGCCTGCAACGTCTGGCCGCCGAGGATCCCTCGTTCCGCGTCGAAACCGATCAGGAATCGGGTCAGACGATCATGAAGGGCATGGGCGAACTGCACCTCGACATCCTGATCGACCGCCTGAAGCGGGAATTCAAGGTCGAGGCGAATATCGGTGCGCCGCAGGTGGCCTACCGCGAAACCATCGGCCACGAGGCCGAGATCGACTACACCCACAAGAAGCAGTCGGGTGGGTCGGGTCAGTTCGCGCGGATCAAGATGGTCATCACCCCGACCGAGCCGGGCGAAGGGTATTCGTTCGAATCCAAGATCGTCGGTGGTTCGGTGCCCAAGGAATACATTCCGGGCGTCGAAAAGGGCATCAAGTCGGTCATGGATTCCGGTCCGCTGGCGGGCTTCCCGGTCATCGACTTCAAGGTCGCGCTGATCGACGGGGCTTACCACGATGTGGACTCCTCGGTTCTGGCCTTTGAAATCGCGGCGCGTGCCGGGATGCGCGAAGGTCTGCGTAAGGCCGGCGCGAAGATGCTCGAACCGATCATGAAGGTCGAAGTCGTGACCCCGGACGAATATACCGGCGGCATCATCGGCGACCTGACCTCTCGTCGTGGTCAGATTTCGGGCCAGGAAGCACGCGGCAACGCTGTTGTCGTCAACGCCTTCGTACCGCTGGCCAACATGTTCGGCTACATCAACACCCTGCGTTCGATGTCGTCGGGCCGGGCGAACTTCACCATGCAGTTCGCACATTACGAACCGGTACCGCAGAACATCTCGGACGAGATTCAGAAGAAATACGCATAACGGGATGGCGGGGTGAACCCCGCCCTACCCACCAACCGTAGGGCGGGGTTCACCCCGCCGACCCGCAAAAGGAGGCCACCATGGCAAAGGCAAAGTTTGAACGCAACAAACCGCATGTCAACATCGGCACGATTGGCCATGTTGACCACGGCAAGACGACGCTGACGGCGGCGATCACCAAGTATTTCGGTGATTTCAAGGCCTATGACCAGATCGACGGCGCGCCCGAAGAAAAGGCCCGCGGCATCACGATCTCGACCGCCCATGTGGAGTATGAGACCGACGCGCGTCACTACGCCCATGTCGACTGCCCCGGCCATGCCGACTACGTCAAGAACATGATCACCGGTGCCGCCCAGATGGACGGCGCGATCCTGGTGGTGAACGCCGCCGACGGCCCGATGCCGCAAACCCGCGAGCACATTCTGCTCGGCCGCCAGGTCGGCATCCCCTACATGGTCGTCTACATGAACAAGGTCGATCAGGTCGATGACGAGGAACTGCTGGAACTGGTGGAAATGGAAATCCGCGAGCTTCTGTCGAAATACGAATATCCCGGCGATGACATTCCGATCATCCGCGGCTCGGCTCTGCATGCGATGAACGGCACGCAGCCCGAGATCGGCGAAAACTCGATCCGCGAGCTGATGAAGGCGGTGGATGAGTACATCCCGACCCCGGCGCGTGCCGTCGACCAGCCTTTCCTGATGCCGGTCGAGGACGTGTTCTCGATCTCCGGCCGCGGCACGGTTGCCACGGGGCGCGTCGAGCGTGGCATCGTGAAGGTGGGCGAAGAGATCGAGATCGTCGGCATCCGCCCGACCTCGAAGACGACCTGCACCGGTGTGGAAATGTTCCGCAAGCTGCTGGACCAGGGCCAGGCGGGCGACAATGTCGGTCTGCTGCTGCGCGGTATCGACCGCGAAGGCGTCGAGCGCGGCCAGGTGCTGTGCAAGCCGGGTTCGGTCAAGCCGCACACCAAGTTCGAGGCCGAGGCCTACATTCTGACCAAGGAAGAGGGTGGCCGTCACACGCCGTTCTTTGCGAACTACCGTCCGCAATTCTACTTCCGCACGACGGATGTGACCGGCACCGTGGTGCTGCCTGAAGGCACCGAGATGGTGATGCCGGGCGACAACCTGAAGTTCAACGTCGAGCTGATTGCCCCGATCGCGATGGAAGACAAACTGCGCTTCGCCATCCGCGAAGGCGGCCGCACCGTCGGCGCTGGCGTCGTCTCCAAGATCATCGAGTAAACAAAGACCAGATTCGATGTGGGGCGGGGATAACCCCCGCTCCACCTCTCAATCTTAGTAGCCCGAAAGGCACGTCACATGGCCGCTCAAAGCCAAAACATTCGCATCAGGCTCAAAGCCTTTGATTACCGCGTGCTGGATGCCAGCACCGCGGAAATCGTATCGACCGCCAAGCGCACCGGTGCCACCGTGCGCGGCCCGATTCCGTTGCCCAACAAGATCGAGAAGTTCACGGTTCTGCGTGGTCCGCATATCGACAAGAAGTCGCGCGACCAGTTCGAGATCCGCACGCATAAGCGTCTTCTGGACATCGTCGACCCCACTCCGCAGACCGTGGACGCGCTGATGAAGCTCGACCTCGCTGCCGGCGTGGATGTCGAGATCAAGATTTAAGGAGGGCAGACCTATGTTGCGCTCTGGTGTAATCGCCAAGAAGGTGGGCATGACCCGCCTGTTCATGGAAGACGGCAAGCAGATCCCTGTGACCGTTCTTCAACTCGACGGCCTGCAGGTTGTCGCCACCCGTACTGCTGAAAAGGACGGATATTCCGCCGTTCAACTGGGCGCGGGCACCGTCAAGGCCAAGCGGGTTTCTCAAGGCATGCGCGGCCATTTCGCGGCCGCCAAGGTGGAACCGAAGCGGAAGATCGCCGAGTTCCGGGTCGATCCGGAAAACATGATCGCCGTGGGCGAAGAATTGACCGCCGACCACTATTTCGCGGGCCAGTACGTTGACGTATCGGGCACCTCTATCGGTAAAGGTTTCCAGGGCGCCATGAAGCGGCACAACTTCGCTGGCTTGCGCGCCTCGCACGGTGTGTCCGTGTCGCACCGCTCGCACGGTTCAACCGGTCAATGTCAGGATCCGGGTAAGGTGTTCAAGGGCAAGAAGATGGCCGGTCACATGGGCTCGGCCCGTGTCACCACGCAGAACCTGCAAGTCGTCCGCACCGACAGCGACCGTGGCCTGATCATGGTCAAGGGTGCTGTGCCGGGTTCGAAAGGTGGCTGGGTCACGGTCAAGGATGCGGTGAAGAAGCCGACGCCTGAAAACGTGATGCTGCCCGCGGGTCTGAAATCGCTGGCCGAAGAAGCCAAGCGTCTGGCCGAGGAAGCAGCCGCAGCCGCAGCCGAAGAAGCAGCCGCAGCGGAAGCCGCAGCAGCAGAGGCCGCACTGGCAGCCGAAGCCGCATCGCTTGAAGCCTCCGATGCTGATGAGGCGAAGGAATCCGGCGACGACACCGCCAAGCCGGAAGGAGACGAGAAAAATGAAGGCTGATGTCATCAAACTCGACGCCAAGAAGGCCGGCGACATTGACCTGTCGGACGACATCTTTGGTCTGGAGCCGCGCGCGGATATCCTGCACCGCATGGTCCGCTGGCAGCGTTCCCGCACGCAGGCCGGCACCCATAAGGTCAAGACCCGGTCCGAGGTCAGCTACTCGACCAAGAAGATCTATCGCCAGAAGGGCACCGGCGGCGCACGCCACGGTGCGCGCTCGGCACCGATCTTCCGCGGTGGTGGCGTCTACAAAGGCCCGGTTCCGCGCAGCCACGCGCATGACCTGACCAAGAAGTTCCGCAAGCTTGGCCTCAAGCACGCTCTGTCGTCAAAAGCGGCGACCGGCAACCTGATCATCCTCGACACCGTGGACATGAAGGATGCCAAAACGGGCGCATTGGCCAAGGCCGTCAAGAACCTCGGCTGGAAGCGCGTGCTGATCATCGACGGGGCAGAGGTGAACGAAAACTTCGCCCGCGCCGCCGCCAACATCCAAGGCCTGGACATCCTGCCGACCATGGGTGCCAACGTCTATGATATCCTCAAGCGTGACACCCTGGTGATCACCAAGGCGGGTATCGAAGCACTGGAGGCTCGACTGAAATGAGCGCGAAGCCAGAACATTACGACGTGATCCGCAAGCCGATCATCACCGAAAAAGCAACCATGACCTCCGAGGCCAACGGCGTTGTTTTCGAGGTGGCGATCGAGGCCAACAAGCCGCAGATCAAAGAGGCTGTCGAAAACCTCTTTGGTGTGAAGGTCAAGGCGGTCAACACCGTGATCACCAAGGGCAAGACCAAGAAGTTCCGGGGCAAGCCTGGCGTCCGCAAGGATGTCAAGAAAGCCTACGTGACGCTGGAAGAAGGCAATACTATCGACGTCTCGACAGGCCTCTGATAGAACGCGCCGAATCTTCGGCCCCCCACGCGGGGGCCGACACTTTTTAAACCCGGGTCTAACGACTCATGACTGAAATTGGACCTTTGGTCCAAAGCAAAACGGAAGACAGAAAGCATGGCACTTAAGTCGTATAAGCCGACGACGCCAGGCCAGCGTGGGCTGGTGCTGATCGACCGTTCGGAGCTTTGGAAAGGCCGCCCGGTCAAAGCCCTCACAGAGGGTCTGACCAAGAACGGCGGACGGAACAACACCGGACGGATCACGATGCGTCGCCGTGGTGGGGGTGCCAAGCGCCTGTACCGCGTCGTCGATTTCAAGCGGAACAAGTTCGATGTGTCCGCAACCGTGGAACGGATCGAATATGACCCGAACCGGACCGCGTTCATCGCGCTGGTCAAGTATGACGATGGCGAGCAGGCCTATATCCTTGCGCCGCAGCGTCTTGGCGTTGGCGACAAGGTCATCGCCGGGTCGAAGGTTGACGTGAAGCCGGGCAATGCGATGCCGTTCTCGGGCATGCCGATCGGTACCATCGTCCACAATATCGAGCTGAAGCAGGGCAAGGGCGGCCAGATCGCCCGCGCTGCCGGCACCTACGCCCAGTTTGTCGGTCGTGACGGCGGCTACGCGCAGATCCGCCTGTCCTCGGGCGAACTTCGCATGGTCCGTCAGGAATGCATGGCCACCATCGGTGCCGTGTCGAACCCCGACAACTCGAACCAGAACCTCGGTAAGGCCGGTCGCAACCGCCATTATGGCAAGCGCCCTGCAGTCCGCGGCGTAGCGATGAACCCGATCGACCACCCGCATGGTGGTGGTGAGGGCCGCACATCCGGTGGCCGTCATCCGGTTACCCCGTGGGGCAAGCCGACCAAGGGTGCAAAAACCCGGAACAGGAACAAGGCGTCCAGCAAGCTTATTATCCGCTCGCGCCACGCCAAGAGAAAGGGCCGATAGTCATGTCGCGTTCTGTATGGAAAGGCCCGTTCGTAGATTCCTACGTTCTCAAGAAAGCCGAGAAGTCCAAGGAATCGGGCCGCAACGAAGTCATCAAGATCTGGTCGCGCCGCTCGACGATCCTGCCGCAGTTTGTCGGCCTGACGTTTGGCGTCTACAACGGCCAGAAACACATCCCTGTCAACGTCAGCGAAGACATGATCGGTCAGAAGTTCGGTGAGTATTCGCCGACCCGGACCTACTACGGTCATGCCGCCGACAAAAAAGCGAAGCGGAAGTAAGCCATGAGCAAGGATAAAAATCCCCGCCGCGTGGCCGACAACGAAGCGATGGCAAAGTCCAAGATGCTTCGTACCAGCCCGCAGAAACTGAACCTCGTCGCACAGCTGATCCGCGGCAAGAAGGTCGACAAGGCCCTGACGGACCTGACCTTCTCGCAAAAAGCGGATCGCCGAGGACGTGAAGAAATGCCTTCAGTCCGCGATTGCGAATGCCGAGAACAATCACAACCTGGACGTCGATGACCTGGTCGTCGCCGAGGCTTATGTCGGCAAGAACCTGACCCTGAAACGCGGTCGTCCGCGTGCACGGGGCCGGTTCGGCAAGATCATGAAGCCGTTCGCCGAACTCACCATTCTGGTGCGCGAAGTCCGTGTTGAGGAGCAAGCATAATGGGTCATAAAGTCAATCCGATCGGCATGCGCCTTCAGGTCAACCGCACCTGGGACAGCCGCTGGTATGCTGACACCAAGGATTACGGCAACCTGCTTCTTGAAGACCTCAAGATGCGCGAATTCATCAATGAAGAATGCAAGCAGGCCGGTGTTTCCAAGGTCATCATCGAGCGCCCGCACAAGAAATGCCGCGTGACGGTTCACACCGCGCGCCCCGGCGTTATCATCGGCAAGAAAGGCGCGGATATCGAAACCCTGCGCAAGAAGCTGGCGAACATGACCGACAGCGAGCTGCACCTGAACATCGTCGAAGTTCGCAAGCCGGAACTCGATGCACAACTGGTCGCGGAATCGATCACCCAGCAGCTGGAGCGTCGGATTTCCTTCCGCCGCGCCATGAAGCGGGCGGTGCAGAACGCGATGCGCATGGGCGCCCTTGGCATCCGCGTCAACGTCGCCGGTCGTCTGGGCGGCGCCGAGATCGCGCGCACCGAATGGTACCGCGAGGGCCGCGTGCCTTTGCATACCCTGCGCGCCGATATCGACTATGCAACCCACGAAGCCAAGACCGCCTATGGTATCATCGGCGTCAAGGTCTGGATTTTCAAAGGTGAGATCATGGAGCACGATCCAGGTGCCCGTGACCGTCGCCAGCAGGAACTCCAGGATGGTCCCGCACCGCGTGGCTCGCAGCCGCGTGGTCCCGGCGGCCGCCGGTAAGGAGAGAAAAAGATGCTGCAACCAAAGCGCACCAAATTCCGCAAACAGCACAAGGGCCGGATCCGCGGCGAAGCCAAAGGCGGGTTCGAGCTTGCCTTCGGCACCTACGGGCTGAAAGCGACCGAGCCAGAGCGGATCACCGCCCGGCAGATCGAGGCCGCCCGTCGTGCTTTGACCCGTCACATGAAGCGTCAGGGCTCGGTCTGGATCCGGATATTCCCTGATACGCCGGTCACCTCGAAGCCCACCGAAGTTCGGATGGGTAAGGGTAAGGGTTCGGTGGATTTCTGGGCCGCGAAAGTGAAGCCGGGTCGGATCATGTTCGAAATCGACGGCGTCACCGAAGTCGTCGCCCGCGAGGCCTTGCGTCTGGCGGCGATGAAGCTGCCGATCAAGACCCGCACCATCGTTCGGGAAGACTGGTAACCGGCGATCTTTGATCGCCGAGGCGGTGAAGCGGGAAATCGAAGATTTCCTGCGGGCCGCCCGGAGAGAATTCTAAAAGGGCGGGGATTTCCTCGCCCTTTTCTATTTTGAGAAGTGTCCGCGTGCGGACAAAACTGGTTTATGTTTAAAATCAATTACTTACTAAAGCGTTTTGCATTTAATCTGAGGCATATCCGGCAGCTTTGATGAAGTTCCAGCATTCGTGCGGATCGAAGAGATTGCAGATGTCGCCAAGGGCTTCGAACAGTGCGTCGAAGGTTCTGGCGCCGATCCGTCTCAGATGGGCCTTGAGTTTTGAGAATGCCATCTCGATGGGATTGAGATCGGGGCTGTAGGGCGGCAGGAACAGGAACCAGCAGCCTTGTCGTCTCAGGGCCTCGGCGGCGCGGGGGCTTTTGTGGGTGGACAGGTTGTCGAGGATGACGACGGTGCCGGGATCAAGAACCGGTGCGAGTTGGGTTTCGACATAGGTGTCGAACGCCGGCCCGTTCATCGCGCCGGTGATGACCCAAGGCGCGATCAGCGCGTTTTGCGTCAGTCCGGCGATAAACGTCTGTGTCCCCCATTTGCCGAAGGGGGCTGTGCCGTAAAGCCGCTCGCCGACCGGCGCACGCCCGCGAAGACGGGTCAGGTTCGTTTTGACGGCGGTCTCGTCGATGAAGACCAGCCTGTGCGGCTCCTGGCGCATCCTCGGCTGGCGGCGCGTGATCCAGTCCCGGCGCGCCTGGCGCAGCGCGGGCCGGTCACGTTCGGCTGCGATCAGTCCTTTTTTTATATGACAACCCGGCGCGATCCAAAGCGCGGTGCAGCGATGAGAGTTGCACCTGCACCCCTTCGGTCTCGGACAGCGCGGCGGCCAGCTCTTTCAGTGTGATGTCTGGCTCGGCGCGCACGATGTCGATCAGAAAGTCGAGATGCGGGGCCAGCTTGCCAAACCGCCCCGGCGGCCTGCCTTGCCGCTTGGGCAACCACCGTGCCCCGCGCCCGATGCTCCGCCGCAAACCGCACAGCCGTCGCGGCACTGACACCGAACACCCGTCCCGCAGCACGCGCCGAATGCCCCCGCGCGACGTAGCCGCAAATCCGTTCCCGAAGGTCCAAAGAGTAAGGTTTGCCCATGATCCACCTCCCAAAGGAAGTGAATCAGACAAAAGCGACCTGTGGGAATCCCAATTGCGATTCACATCAAACGCAAAACGCTTTAAGTATCGTTTGGAATTTGTTAACGGGTTTCTTGTGGCGCTCGGTGGGCGTTGTCACGAATGACGGGGCGCCGCGCAAGGGCCGGGTTGGTCGTCCCGGCGAGGATCCGGTTTGATCCCTTTGCTGATTTTCATCGGGCACCCGCAGAGGTTGACCTTGTGCGAACAGAATATGCTCCGACCGCCCCCTGACCCGCGGCCGCATTCCATTGCCCCAAGCCGCTGAATCCGCGCAATGATTTGCCTAGTAGCTGTGCATCTGCCATATTCGGTGGGCGCGAACAGGTGACACGAATGGACAACAGGGACTCTTTCGTCTTCGCTGATTTTTGCGATGCCTTAAGCGATGAAATTGCCATTATCGATGCTGATGGAACGATAGTTGCCGCCAACGCTGCATGGAAGAATTTTTGCATCGAGAATGGCGGTGACGCGATATCGTCATATATCGGAAGCAACTACTTTGATGCCTGTGTTACTTCAATCGCAGGCTCAAGTTCGGAGGCCTCTCTTGTGCCAGATGGCTTGCGAGCCGTCCTGGAGAATGGCAGCCATTTTCGTTGCGAGTATCCATGCGACAGCTCGACAACCAAACGCTGGTTTGAGTTAACGGCATCACGTCTGTTGCAGCATGGCCAAACGTTTGCTGTCGTTCAGCACCGCAATATTTCGACTCGTAATTTGGAACGTCTCGACACCGAGGTCGCCTTCGTTCAATCCGAAATTCTTGCCGCCCTGGTTGCGACAACGAGCGACGCAGTTCTGAGTTACGATCTTGAAGGACGGATCATCACGTGGAACAGGGCGGCCCAGGCGCTGTATGGCTACTCTCCCGAAGAGGCCATCGGGAAACCGTTGGAATTTCTATACCCACCAAACTGGCCGAAGCGTGTGGAGCAGTACCGCGACGAAATCATTGCCGGAGAACTGACGAGTTTTGAAGCAATTCGTGTTGCGAAGGACGGGCAAGAGCGCAACGTTTGGGTCAGCTGTGCGCCAGTTCGCGGCCCGCATGGCGATGTCGTGTCAATTTCCAACATTCACAGGGATGTAACAGAGCTGCGGCGGGTCGAAGAAGCTCGAAAGATAATTGCGCAGGAAGTCATTCACCGCGCCAAGAACATGCTGGCCGTGGTTGCGTCAATTCAACGACAAACGGCCAGAACCGCGACTTCGCTTGAAGAGTTCGGAAAGAAGTTCGGAGAACGGATTCAGTCGCTCTCCGCGTCAACCGATCTCCTTGTGTCGAAGAACTGGACGACCGTTCCTCTCTCCGATTTGGTAGAATCTCAACTCAAACCCTTCCTTGGCGACAACATCGCAAACATGCAGATCAACGGCCCAGACGTTGTTTTGCAGCCGCAGGCGGTTCAAGTGCTTGGAATGGCTCTTCATGAATTGGCAACTAACTCGGTGAAATACGGCGCGATGAAAACCGAAGGCGGAAAAATAGACATCCGCTGGAATGTACGAAACTTGGCAGGAGCCTCACAGCTTTGTTTCGTCTGGACCGAGACAGGCATCAGTTGCGACCGGGATCAGGTCAAACCGGGATTTGGAAATACCGTCCTGACTTCGCTTGCTCAGTCAATGATGCAAGCCGAGGTAAGCTACACGTTTGTCGGTGCTGAACTGGAATGGTCAGTAAGCATTCCGCACGAGTATTTCGACATCATTTCGCCTAGGTGAGACCCATTAGCCGCAATAGAAGAGACCGGCCGGGCTGATAAGAATTTGGCTTCAGCAACGAGGTTGGAAATTTGGTCAGAGCTAGAATGCCCGGTCCACCCCGTCCACCCGACCTTGTACGCCGTTCCCAATCACCCCCACCGATAGTTGAAACTCACCGATATCCGCTCTTCCTCGGCCATGTTCATCGGCACCTCGTGGCGCAGCCAGCTTTCCCACATGAGGACGTCGCCGGCGTCGGGGGTGAGGTAGATGAAGTTCTGCATCTCGCGCCGGGCGTCTTTCAGCCGGGGGGGCGCGGCCATCATCATGGCGTGGCGCGGGTCTTCCAGTTTCAGGGCCGATGCGCCTTTGGGCATCGCCACGTAGGTGGTGCCGCTGATGACGGAATGCGGATGCAGATGTGCGGAATGGCTACCGCCTTCGGGCAGGATGTTGATCCAGATGTCATCGAGCATCAGCTTGCGACCATCCAGATCGAATTGCAGGTCCTCGGCAAAGGCCGCGACGTGTTTGTTCAGCGCCTTGACCATCGTCTTGAAGATCGGGAACCGCCACGGCAGGTCGGTCAGCGACGCGTAGCTGGTGTAGCCGGGAAAGTCGTTGTCCTCGCACCATTGCTGGCCCGCCTCGTCATCCTCGGCGATCATGTTGCATGAGGCGACCAGTTCGTCCGGATCGACCCTGGGGCCGAATTCCGATAGCCGGGCGCGGTAGAGACGGGTGACGAAGAGCGATTTAATCTGTGCCATGTCGCCTCTTACCGCAGGGCGGCAATCGTGGCGAGAGGGCAGGGGCGCGATGCTGCGATCTTTGCGTCAGGTCGATTCCGTAAGGCGACGGGATTTAGCCCTTGCCAGCTACCCCGATCCCCCCTATACGGCCCACTTCATCACTGAACTCCATCGGAATCAGGGTGACCCTTCGGGGGCCTTCCGGTGATGTTGAAAGGACGTTTGAGCCATGAACGCTCAGGAACTGAAAGACAAGACGCCCGACCAGCTGCGCGATCAGCTGGTCGCGCTGAAGAAAGAGGCCTTCAACCTGCGCTTTCAGCAGGCCACCGGCCAGATCGAGAACACCGCCCGCATGCGTACCGTCCGTCGTGACGTTGCCCGTGTGAACACCGTGTTGAACCAGAAAGCCGCTGAAGCAGCCGCAGTCAAAGGAGCCTGACGATATGCCCAAACGTATCCTGCAAGGCACCGTGACCAGTAGCGCCAACGAACAGACCGTTACCGTGTCTGTCGAGCGTCGCTTCAAGCACCCGCTGCTGCACAAGACCATCCGTAAGTCCAAGAAATACCGGGCTCACGATGAGGCGAATACTTTCAACGTCGGTGATTCAGTCCGTATCCAGGAATGTGCGCCGAAATCGAAAACCAAACGCTGGGAGGTTATCGCCAACTAAGCGGTAACCTTCCGGTTTGATCGAAACCCTGGGGACAAGGCAATGAGCCCCCCAAAGGTCGGGAGAAACCAAATGATCCAGATGCAGACCAATCTGGATGTCGCTGACAACTCCGGCGCTCGCCGGGTTCAGTGCATCAAGGTTCTGGGTGGTTCGCACCGTCGCTACGCGTCGGTGGGCGACATCATCGTCGTATCCGTGAAGGAAGCCATTCCGCGCGGCCGCGTGAAGAAAGGCGACGTCCGCAAGGCCGTCGTCGTGCGCACCGCCAAGGAAGTCCGTCGTGATGATGGCACCACGATCCGGTTCGACCGGAACGCCGCCGTGATCCTCAACAACGCCAACGAGCCGATCGGCACCCGTATCTTCGGGCCGGTGGTGCGCGAGCTGCGGGCGAAGAACTTCATGAAAATCATCTCGCTTGCTCCGGAGGTGCTGTAATGGCTGCCAAACTCCGCAAAGGTGACAAGGTCGTCGTGCTGTCCGGCAAGGACAAGGGCATCGCAAGGTGAAATCACCTCGATCGATGCCGTCCAAGCGGCAAGGCCGTGGTCGAGGGCGTGAACATCGCCATCCGCCACACCAAGCAGACCCAGTCGAGCCAGGGTGGCCGCGTGCCGACCGCCGATGCCGGTCGATCTGTCGAACCTGGCACTCGTGGACAGCAAGGGCAAGCCGACCCGCGTCGGTTTCCGCATGGAAGACGACAAGAAGGTCCGCTTTGCCAAGACAACCGGGGAGACGATCTGATGCTTGATCAGGCTACCTATACCCCGCGCCTCAAGGCGCATTACAACGATGTCGCCCGCGCCGCTTTGAAAGAAGAGCTCGGCTACAAGAACGACATGCAGATCCCGCGTCTGGACAAGATCGTCCTGAACATCGGCTGCGGTGCCGAAGCTGTGCGCGACACCAAGAAGGCGAAATCGGCGCAGGCTGATCTGTCGACCATCGCCGGTCAGCAGGCCGTCACCACCATCGCCAAGAAATCGATCGCGGGTTTCCGGGTGCGCGAAGAAATGCCGCTGGGCGCCAAGGTGACCCTGCGCGGCGACCGGATGTACGAATTCCTCGATCGTCTGATCACCGTCGCCATGCCCCGTATCCGCGACTTTCGCGGTGTGTCGGGCAAGTCGCTTCGACGGTCGTGGCAACTACGCCATGGGCCTGAAAGAACACATCGTGTTCCCCGAGATCAACTTCGACAAGGTCGACGAGAGTCTGGGGAATGGACATCATCATCTGCACCACCGCGAAGACCGACGCGGAAGCGAAGGCGCTGTTGAAGCAATTCAACATGCCCTTCAACAGCTGATCGCGGAAGGAAGGTTACAGATATGGCAAAGAAATCCATGATCGAACGCGAAAAGAAGCGTCAGAAGCTGGTCGAGCAATATGCCGTCAAGCGGGCCGCGCTGAAAGCGATCGTCAACGACCAATCCAAGCCGATGGAAGAGCGGTTCCGCGCTTCGCTGAAGCTTGCCAAACTGCCGCGCAATTCGTCGGCGACCCGGCTGCACAATCGCTGCCAACTGACCGGTCGTCCGCATGCTTACTACCGTAAGCTGAAAGTGTCGCGGATCGCGCTGCGGGATCTCGGCTCTGCCGGGCAGATCCCCGGCCTTGTGAAATCCAGCTGGTAAGGAGGGCATATAAATGAACGATCCTATCGCCGATATGCTCACCCGGATCCGCAACGCGCAACTGCGCGGCAAGTCCACCACCTCGACGCCAGCTTCCAAGCTGCGCGGCTGGGTTCTGGATGTGCTGGCGGACGAAGGCTACATTCGCGGCTATGAAAAATCGACCGGGGCCGATGGCCATCCGGCGTTTGAAATCAGCCTCAAGTACTACGAAGGCACCCCTGTCATTCGCGAGCTCAAGCGGGTCTCCAAGCCCGGCCGCCGCGTCTACATGGGCGTCAAGGACATTCCCTCGGTCCGTCAGGGCCTGGGTGTGTCGATCGTCTCGACGCCGAAGGGTGTCATGTCGGATGCAAGCGCACGCGCAGCCAATGTTGGCGGCGAAGTGCTTTGCACGATCTTCTAGGGAGTTTGGTATGTCTCGCATTGGTAAAAAACCGGTCGAGCTGCCGTCGGGGGTTTCGGCCACCGTCTCTGGCCAGACCGTCGAAGTGAAGGGGCCGAAAGGCACCCGCAGCTTTACCGCAACCGACGATGTCACGATCAAGCACGAGGACAACGTCATCGCCATCACGCCGCGCGGCAATTCCAAGCGCGCGCGCCAGCAATGGGGCATGTCCCGTTCGATGGTGGAAAACCTTGTGACCGGCGTTTCGACCGGTTTCAAGAAAGAGCTTGAGATCAACGGCGTCGGCTACCGGGCGAACATGCAGGGCTCGACCCTGAAACTGTCGCTTGGCTACAGCCACGAAGTGAACTTCGAAGTGCCCGAAGGCGTCACCGTCTCGGCCCCGAAGCAGACCGAGGTCATTGTGGAAGGTATCGACCAGCAGCTTGTTGGTCAGGTCGCGGCGAATATCCGCGCCTGGCGCAAACCCGAGCCCTACAAGGGCAAGGGCATCAAGTACAAGGACGAGTACATCTTCCGCAAAGAAGGCAAGAAGAAGTAAGGACGCACATCATGGCAAACAGCAAAAGAGACCTGTTCTTGAAGCGCCGCCTGCGCGTCCGGAACAAATTGCGGAAGATGGCCAACGGGCGCGCGCGCCTGTCGGTTCACCGCAGCAACAAGAACATCAGCGTTCAGCTGATCGACGATGTGAACGGCGTCACGCTGGCGTCCGCTTCCACGCTGGAAAAGGATTTCGGCGTGATCGGCAAGAACAACGTCGAAGCGGCCACCAAGATCGGGGCCGCCATCGCGGAACGCGCAAAGAAGGCCAAAGTGACCGAATGCTATTTCGATCGTGGCGGCTTCCTCTTTCACGGCAGCGTCAAGGCCTTGGCCGATGCAGCGCGTGAAGGTGGTCTGAAGTTCTAAGGAGACGATAATGGCAAGAGAACCACATCAAAGGGGCGGCCGTCGCGATCGCGACGAGACCCCGGAATTCGCCGATCGTCTCGTAGCGATCAACCGCGTGTCGAAAACCGTCAAGGGCGGCAAGCGCTTTGGCTTCGCAGCCCTCGTCGTGGTCGGCGACCAGAAGGGCCGCGTCGGCTTTGGCAAGGGTAAGGCCAAGGAAGTGCCCGAGGCGATCCGCAAGGCCACCGAACAGGCCAAGCGCCAGATGATCCGCGTCCAGCTGCGCGAAGGCCGCACGCTGCACCACGACATCGACGGGCGCCACGGCGCCGGTCGCGTCGTGATGCGTCAGGCACCTGCCGGTACCGGCATCATCGCCGGTGGCCCGATGCGCGCCATCTTCGAGATGCTGGGCGTGCAGGACGTTGTCGCCAAGTCGCTGGGCTCGCAGAACCCCTACAACATGATCCGCGCCACGATGGACGGGTTGCAGAAGGAATCGAGCCCCCGTTCGGTCGCGCAGCGTCGCGGCAAGAAGGTGGCCGACATCCTGCCCAAGCGCGACGATGCCCCGGCCGAGGCCGAGACAGAAACCGCAGAAGCGTAAGGACACGGGAACATGGCCAAGAAAACCATCGTCGTTAAGCAGGTCGGCTCGCCGATCCGCCGCCCCGCCATCCAGCGCGCTACGCTGAAGGGCCTGGGTTTGAACAAGATGCACCGCACCCGCGAGCTGGAGGATACGCCCTCGGTCCGCGGCATGGTCGCCAAGATCCCGCATCTGGTCGAGATCGTCGAAGAGCGCGGCTAAACGCCACCCTCGTAAGGAAGAAAATCGAACGCCTCGGGAAACCGGGGCGTTCTTCTTTCTGGCACCAGACGTGCTACACTGACCCCGACTTTGGCGCCCAATTTTTGAGTCCTGACGGAAGCGTTCGTTGCGCCAAAGCGATCACATAGGGGGGTTACATGTCTGATAAGCTTAAGGGCGGCTGCGCCCATATCCACACCAAGACCGAACACGGCCCGATCGACAATCACACCTGCCATTGTTCGGTCTGCAAATCCGTGACCGGGCAACCGACGACCCATGTTGCGTTCTACAATTACAAGGACGTCGTGGTCGACAACGAGGCCAAGCTGAAGCGCCAGCCGTTCAACGCCAAGAACCCGGACGGCCCGCTGGAACTATGCACCTGCGCCGATTGCGGCCAGCCGATCATGCTCGATGACAAGCAGCACCGGATCCGGGTCATCGTGCCGAACCTGATGGGGTATGACACCAACACTTTCCCAGCGGCGACCTATCATGCGTTCTACGACCCCGCGACCGGGGTGCCGAAGCCGAGCGATGGCCGACCCGTAGAGGCGGCGCTGCGGCCCGAGTTCGTCTGGCCGGAACCGGCCTGAGCGCCACACCAAAACGTCTCAGGCAACCGGGGGTTTTTCATAGGCGTACGCTTGTCACCTGGTCTACCCGGCGGCCTGCCCCCACGGGGCAGGCGCTCCGCGCGCCGCCCTCAGATCAGGCGCTGCCCTTTATGTTGCGGTTGCTTCAAAGGACCGATCATCCCGCCTCCACCAGCTCGTAGTGCTTGATCACCCGCGACTTGACCAGTTTGGCCTCGTCGGGGTGGATGTGGGGGTTCTCGTAGTCCTCGCCGACGAAGGCCTTGAGCGCATCCAGATCCTTCCAGACCATCACCATGCAGAAATCGGCGGGGCTGCTGTCGCGTGGTGCGCCGAAGCTGATTGCCTCGATCCCCGGCGTGCTTTTCATCAGCGGTATCGCTGTTTCGTGAAAGAACTGCCCGAATTCCGCCTCCTTGCCCGGATGTGTCGTGACCTGAAAAACCCGCATGATCATCGTCGCATACTCCCATCTTCATGCCGTGTCTGCGCAGGGATTGTAGCACATGCCGCCGCGAGCTGCCGAAACCAAGGCTTGATCCGCCCCCTGGCTTCGCCTATACGCCCCCGGTGGTCCCTTTGGGGCCCGGAATCAACAAGAAACGCCGTGGTTGGCCGCTCCCGTCGCTGGGGGTCATATCCGGCAAAGGAGAAGCGACATGAAACTGCATGAACTGAGTGACAACGAAGGCGCCACCAAGAAACGGATGCGCGTTGGCCGTGGCCCGGGTTCGGGCAAGGGCAAGACCGCTGGCCGTGGTATCAAGGGTCAGAAATCCCGTTCGGGCGTGGCGATCAAGGCCTATGAGGGCGGCCAGATGCCGCTGTACCAGCGTCTGCCCAAGCGCGGCTTCAACAAGCCGAACCGCAAGAAATTCGCCGTGGTCAACCTCGGCATGATCCAGAAATTCATCGACGCCAAGAAGCTCGACGTCAAGAAGGACATCACCGAGGACGTGCTGATCGAGACCGGCCTCGTGCGGCGCAAGCTGGACGGTATCCGGGTGCTGGCCAAGGGCGAGTTTACCGCCAAGGTCAAGATCGCCGTCACCGGCGCGTCGAAATCCGCGATCGAGGCGGTCGAGAAGGCCGGCGGCTCGCTGACGGTCACGACTGCGTCGGCGGCTGAATAAAGGGTTGTGGGCGGCGCTCGCGCTGCTTACATCATCCGTTAAGTTTTCATGGCGCCGCCGACCGGGAAACGGTCTGGCGGCGTTCTTGCAATAGAGAGAACCCCGCATGGCATCCGCAGCAGAACAAATGGCCGCAAACATGAGCTGGGGGGCGTTCGGCAAGGCCACCGAACTGCGCCAGCGCATCCTGTTCGCTCTTGGCCTTCTGATCGTCTACCGGCTTGGCACCTACATCCCGGTTCCCGGCATCGACGGTCTGGCGCTGCGGCAATTCATGGATGCAGGCGGCAACCGGCATCGGCGGCATCCTGAACATGTTCACCGGCGGCGCGATTTCCCGCATGGGCATCTTCGCGCTCGGCATCATGCCCTATATCTCGGCCTCGATCATCGTGCAGCTGATGACGGCGATGGTGCCCGCGCTTGAGCAACTGAAGAAAGAGGGCGAGCAGGGGCGCAAGAAGATCAACCAGTACACCCGCTACGGCACGGTGTTCCTGGCGACGTTCCAGGCCTATGGGCTGGCGGTCAGCCTTGAGGCCGGGCGATCTGGCCACCGATCCCGGCTGGTTCTTCCGCATCGGCTGCATCATCACGCTGGTCGGCGGCACCATGTTCCTGATGTGGCTGGGCGAGCAGATCACCGAGCGCGGCATCGGCAACGGCATTTCGCTGATCATCTTCGTCGGCATCATCGCCGAGGTTCCCGCGCGCCCTGGCGCAGTTCTTCGCCTCTGGCCGCTCGGGCGCAATCAGCCCGGCCGTGATCATCGGCGTGATCGTCATGATCATCGCGGTGATCGCCTTCGTGGTGTTCATGGAACGCGCGCTGCGCAAGATCCACATCCAGTATCCACGCCGCCAGGTCGGCATGAAGGTCTATGACGGCGGATCGTCGCCACCTGCCGATCAAGGTCAACCCGGCCGGCGTGATCCCGGCGATCTTCGCCTCGTCGCTGCTGCTGCTGCCGACCACGATCGCGACCTTTCAGCGGCCAGCAGACCGGCCCGGTCATGTCGACGATCCTGGCCTATTTCGGCCCCGGCCAGCCGCTCTACCTGTTGTTCTTCGCCGGCATGATCGTCTTCTTCACGTACTTCTACACCTTCAACGTCGTCGTTCAAGACCGATGACGTGGCCGACAACCTGAAGAACCAGAACGGCTTTGTCCCCGGCATCCGCCCCGGCAAGAAGACCGAGGAATACCTCGACTACGTCGTCACCCGCCTGCTGGTCCTCGGCTCGGCCTACCTTGCGGCAGTTTGTCTCCTTCCGGAAATTCTGCGTTCCCAGCTTGCGATCCCGTTCTACTTCGGCGGCACCTCGGTGCTGATCGTCGTTTCCGTGACCATGGACACGATCCAGCAGGTGCAATCGCACCTTCTGGCGCATCAGTACGAGGGCCTGATCGAACGCTCGCAACTGCGCGGCAAAAAGCGCGGCAAGAAGAGGGACAGCCAGACGATGAACATAATCCTCCTGGGGCCACCGGGGGCCGGGAAGGGCACGCAGGCGCGGATCCTTGTCGACACCCGCGACATGATCCAGCTTTCGACCGGCGACATGCTGCGCGACGCCCGCAAATCGGGCACCGAGATGGGCAAGCGCGTGGCCGCGGTGATGGACGCCGGCGAGCTTGTAACCGATGAGATCGTGATCGGCCTGATCGAGGAAAAACTGAGTCGGCGAGAACGGCGGCGGCTTCATCTTCGACGGTTTCCCGCGGACGCTGGCCCAGGCCGACGCGTTGGGCGAGTTGCTGAAGAAGACCGGCCACACCCTCGATGCCGTGGTCGAGATGCGTGTCGATGATGACGCGCTGGTCGCCCGGATCACCGCGCGCTCCACCTGCGGCGATTGCGGCGAGGTCTATAACGACCTGACCAAGCCGATCCCCGCGGATGGCAAATGCGCCAATTGCGGTGGCACCGACCTTCAAGCGCCGCGCCGATGACAACGAGGAAAGCCTGCGCACTCGGCTGATGGAATATTACAAGAAAACCTCGCCGCTGATCGGCTATTACCACGCCAAGGGCGACTTGAGATCGGTCGACGGATTGGGTGAGATCGACGAGGTTGCGGGCCGGATTGCCAAGGCGCTGAACTAAAGCAAGATGGCTCTCAACTGAATCTGAATTCACCCCAAGACTGGGCGAATTCCGATGGTTCTACTCCTTTGAAAAGTCATCTCGCTATTATCGGTTCAGGGGCCTTGACGCTCATCGCCAGAACCCCGTATTGCACCGCATCCCGCAAGGGAATCGGTGTGAAACAAGGGGTCGCGTCCCATTCATACCAGATTGAGTTCAGCGTGGCCCGCAGGTGAAATTCCCCGCGGGCTTCTGTTGTGAAAAAAGGTTCCGGAATTACGGAACCGCAACGAAAAGGAAAGACTAACGTGGCACGTATTGCCGGCGTGAACATCCCGACTGCAAAGCGGGTTCCCATCGCCCTTACCTATATCACCGGAATTGGCCCCTCGATTGCCAAGACCATCTGCGACGCCGTCGGCATCGACGAGACCCGCCGGGTCAACGAGCTGTCCGACGCCGAAGTTCTGGCGATCCGCGAACATATCGACGCCAACGTCACCGTCGAAGGTGACCTGCGCCGTGAAACCCAGATGAACATCAAGCGTCTGATGGACCTTGGCTGCTACCGCGGCCTGCGCCATCGTCGCAACCTTCCGGTGCGCGGTCAGCGCACCCACACCAACGCTCGCACCCGCAAAGGCCCCGCAAAGGCCATTGCCGGCAAGAAGAAATAGGGGGTCTGATCAATGGCACGCGAAAAGACTCGTACGAAGAAAAAAGAGCGCAAGAACATCGCCGCTGGCGTTGCGCATGTGAACTCTTCGTTCAACAACACCAAGATCCTGATTTCTGACGTTCAAGGCAACGCGATTGCCTGGTCGTCGGCTGGCACGATGGGCTTCAAGGGGTCGCGGAAATCCACGCCCTATGCCGCCCAGATGGCCGCAGAGGATGTGGCCCGCAAGGCTCAGGAACACGGCGTCAAGACAATCGAGGTTGAAGTTCAGGGTCCCGGTTCGGGCCGTGAATCGGCCCTTCGTGCGCTGGCTGCTGTTGGTCTGAACGTCACTTCGATCCGTGACGTGACGCCGATGGCCCACAACGGCTGCCGCCCGCCAAAGCGCCGCCGCGTCTAAAGAAACTACCCATGCACGGGTCGCGGATTCCCGCGGCCCGATGCCGTTATTTTGAACCTCGGGTGTTCCCCCGCTTACGGACATGGGCCTGGGAACTTGAATTGAGGAGACACGCATGATCCACAAGAATTGGGCTGAGCTGATCAAACCGCAGCAGCTGGACGTCAAGCCGGGCAATGACCCGATGCGTCAGGCAACGCTGATCGCGGAACCGCTGGAGCGCGGCTTTGGTCTGACGCTCGGCAACGCGCTGCGCCGCATCCTGATGTCGTCACTGCAGGGTGCGGCCATCACCAGCGTGCAGATCGACAACGTGCTGCACGAGTTTTCTTCCGTTGCCGGTGTGCGTGAAGACGTCACCGACATCGTGCTGAACCTCAAGGGCGTCGCGATCCGCATGGAAGTCGAAGGCCCGAAGCGGCTGAACATTTCCGCCAAGGGTCCGGCGGTTGTGACCGCCGGTGATATCTCGGAAAGCTGCGGGTATCGAGATCCTGAACAAGGATCACGTGATCTGTCACCTCGACGAGGGTGCCGATCTGTACATGGAACTGACGGTCAACACCGGCAAGGGCTATGTCTCGGCTGACAAGAACCGCCCCGAAGATGCGCCGATCGGTCTGATGCCGATCGACGCGATCTATTCGCCGGTGCGCAAGGTCAGCTACGACGTGCAGCCGACCCGCGAAGGTCAGGTGCTGGACTATGACAAGCTGACGCTGAAACTGGAAACCGACGGCTCGATCACGCCGGATGACGCCGTGGCCTATGCCGCGCGCATCCTTCAGGATCAGTTGTCGATCTTCGTGAACTTCGACGAGCCGGAATCGGCCCGTTCGGAAAGCGACGATGACGGTCTGGAATTCAACCCGCTTCTGCTGAAGAAAGTCGACGAGTTGGAACTGTCGGTGCGTTCGGCAAACTGCCTGAAGAACGACAACATCGTCTATATCGGCGATCTGATCCAGAAAACCGAAGCAGAGATGCTGCGCACCCCGAACTTTGGCCGCAAGTCGCTGAACGAGATCAAGGAAGTGCTGTCCGGAATGGGGCTGCACCTCGGCATGGATGTCGAGGAATGGCCGCCGGAGAACATCGAGGATCTGGCCAAGAAGTTCGAGGATCAGTTCTGATCGAATTCCGCGCCCGTTTCCGGGGCGCGGAACACCGAAATGTTTTAATACACCGCGTGCAATGCCACGCAGTGTTTTAAAGAAAAGCATACAAGACCGGGCAATCCCGCCCCAAGGAGAGCAGGCTGCACGCAACAGTCTGCCGGACAAAGCAAAAAGCTGATGGAGAAACAAAATGCGTCATAGTAGTGGCTACCGCAAGCTGAACCGAACCCACGAACACCGCAAAGCGCTGTTCGCCAACATGGCCGGTTCGCTGATCGAACATGAACAGATCAAGACGACCTTGCCCAAGGCGAAAGAGCTGCGGCGCGTGGTTGAAAAGCTCGTAACCCTGGGAAAACGCGGCGATCTGCACGCCCGCCGTCAGGCGGCTTCGCAACTCAAGCAGGATGCCTATGTCGCGAAACTCTTCGACATTTTGGGCCCGCGCTACAAGGAGCGCAATGGCGGTTATGTTCGCGTCCTGAAGGCCGGTTTCCGCTACGGCGACATGGCGCCGATGGCGATCATCGAACTCGTCGACCGCGACCTCGATGCCAAAGGCGCCGGCGACCGCGCCCGCGTGGCCGCCGAGGAAACCGCAGCGGAATAAAAACCGCTTCTCACCTGCATTCAGGCCCCGGGACACCCAAGGTGTTGCGGGGTTTTTTCTTTTGAAATCAAATCAGTGCATTGTCCCGGACTTCGCGTCGGTTTTAAGCGCGATAGAGGTCGACAGAGCATCTTCCAGATCGTCAACCTGACTCTGCGACAGGTCAGACACGCCAAGAAACTCCAGAAATTCGACGCGCTTCCTGTCCGGTAGGGCCATCAGCTTCGCAAACAGATCCTGATCGAGTAACCTCACGTCATCCCCCTGCGTCCAACTGTATCAGAGCACAATTTAAGGTTGACCTTCGGAGCTGCAAGCTGTCTAAAAAGACATGTCCAGACGTCCGGAAATAAGTCTTCTTTTCAAACAGCTTGGCGAAAATTCGCCGGTGGGTTTTGCCGCAGGCCTTCATATAAGGTTCGCTGCACCCTTGATTGCTGTCAGTACTTATGACCCGAAATGGTCCGAGCATTACACCGTCAACGCATACGGTTTGCGCGATCCGATGATTTCCTGGGGATTAAGTTGCGAGGGAACAACCAGGTGGAGCGAGATAGAACTCCCCGACCCTTTCAACATTTGGGGGCAGGCGGCCGAACATGGCCTGGTCTATGGCGCCGCATTCGCATGTGGTCCGATTCAATCAAGATCCATTGTCGGAATTGCGCGGTCGGACCGCGAATTCGATGACTTGGAGATTGAGAAGGTATTCGGACTGATTCTTGCTTTGCACGAGATCTCGGAACCACCAACCGAGTTGACTCCTGCCCAGGCTCAGGCCCTCCGGTGCATCGCGGACGGGGACCGTCACGCAGCCGCTGCTGCTAAGCTGGGCATATCTGAAAGTGCTTTCAAGGCGCGCCTCATCTCGGCGCGTACAAGGCTTATGGCACGCACAACCTCTGAGGCAATTCAACGCGCTAAGGAGTATCGGTTGCTCTGACGGTTTGCTATTCCGCGATGTGTTGAAACGCCAACCCATCGGAGGCAATTATGCAGACCACCACTCTTTCTTTCGACAACATGCACAACCACGGCGCGCTTTTCACAAACATGCTGCGCGCTCGGCACGAAACCTTCATCCAACAGGCCAATTGGGATCTGCCTCAGGTAGATGGCATGGAGTACGACCAGTACGACACTCCAGCCAGCCGCTGGATTGCGGTCCATGAGTTTGGCGAAGTGCTGGCAGGCGTCCGCCTGACCCCGACCACCGCGCGCTGCGGGATCTACACCTACATGATTCGCGACGCTCAGCGCGGGCTTTTGGAAACCATCCCGACCGACTTGCTTTATGAAGAAGCGCCGGTAGCCAGCCACATCTGGGAATCCTCGCGCATTTTTGTATCGCACAAGGTGCCGGCCAAACTACGGATGCGAGTCCAGATGAACCTGATCAACGAGATGACGATTTCCGCTCGTGAGCTTGGCGCTTCGACAGTTCTGGGTCTGATCCCGGAAAATGGGCCGCGTTGGGGTCGTCGTGTCGGTCTGGATATCGATGTTGTCGGGCCGGTTCTTGACATCGGCGGAGATACCAGCCGCTGCATCCAGATCAACCTGCAGTCCAAACTGCACTGATGTCTATCGTAACGAGGCTGGTGCGCCCGGCCCCAGCCTCGAAACACCCTTTTCTCGGCCTGCGTCCGACACTACGTTCGGCGCATGGCCGATCTTTTTTCCAGTCCAGAGCCGAATGACGCTGTTGCCGCGCCCCGGCCTTTGGCTGATCGCCTGCGTCCCAAGGCTTTGGCAGAGGTTATCGGGCAGGATCAGATTCTGGGCAGCGAGGGTCCGTTGGGCACGATGTTGGCCTCTGGCAGTCTGTCGTCCCTGATCCTGTGGGGGCCGCCCGGTGTGGGCAAGACGACCATAGCCCGACTGCTGGCGGCAGAGACAAACCTTCATTTCATTCAGATCAGCGCGATTTTCACCGGCGTGGCCGAATTGAAGAAGGTCTTCGATTCCGCGAAGCTGCGGCGCCAGAACGGCAAGGGTACGCTGCTGTTCGTCGATGAGATTCACCGGTTCAACAAGGCGCAACAGGACGGCTTTCTGCCGAATATGGAAGATGGGACGATTGTGCTGGTGGGGGCGACGACCGAGAATCCAAGTTTCGAACTGAACGCGGCGCTGCTGTCGCGCGCGCAGGTGCTGGTTCTCAGACGTCTGGACCTGACTGATCTGGAATTGCTGGCGCAACGTGCGGAGAAAGACCTTGGCCGCCCGTTGCCACTGACGGGCCAGGCGCGCGAGGCTCTGTTGGAAATGTCTGATGGCGATGGCCGCGCGCTGTTGAACCTGATCGAGCAGGTGGTGGCATGGAAAACCGACAAAAAGCTGGATACCGACGCGTTGACCACCCGGCTGATGCGGCGGGCGGCCAAGTACGACAAGTCGGGCGACGAGCATTACAACCTGATCTCTGCCTTGCACAAATCGGTGCGTGGGTCCGATCCGGACGCCGCGCTCTACTGGTTTGCGCGAATGCTGACAGGGGGCGAGGATCCGCGCTTCCTGGCGCGCCGGATCACCCGGATGGCGATCGAAGATATCGGACTGGCTGATCCACAGGCCCAGTCAATTTGCCTACAGGCCTGGCAGAGCTACGAGCGCCTGGGATCCCCCGAAGGCGAACTGGCGCTGGCGCAGGCGGTGGCGTATCTGGCGCTTGCACCGAAATCGAACGCAGGCTACGTGGCGTTCAAATCAGCGATGGGCGCTGCGCGCGAAACAGGATCGGAGCCGCCGCCAAAACACATTTTGAACGCGCCGACCAAACTGATGAAGGACGAAGGCTACGGGACCGGCTACGCCTATGATCACGATGCGAAAGACGGCTTTTCAGGGCAGAACTACTTTCCCGAAGGCATGAAGCGGGGCACCTACTATCAGCCCGTCGAGCGCGGATTCGAGCGAGAACTCAAGAAGCGGCTGGATTACTTTACCAATTTGCGCGCTAAGCGGCAGGACGGTTGACTTTCACCTCGCTCCGCGAAATTGAAAGCGCCATGTTAACGAACTTAATGCAAGTCGCTCTGGGCGGCGCCATCGGGGCCAGTGCGCGCTATCTGACCGGCGTTGCGGCAATCCGCCTGATCGGCCCCGGCTTTCCATGGGCGACGCTTGTCGTCAACATAGTGGGATCCTTCCTTATGGGTGCCCTCATCGTAGTTCTGGCACACCAGTCGGGCACCAGATGGGCACCGTTTCTCATGACCGGCCTGCTAGGGGGCTTCACCACTTTTTCGGCCTTTTCATTGGATGCAATCACGCTTTTTGAGCGAGGTCAGGTCTTGATTGCCGCAGCCTATGTTGTCGCTTCTGTGCTGCTTTCGCTGGCGGCGATCGTAGCCGGTCTGGCACTGGCGCGTGGGGTCTACACATGAGTCGGGTTCAGACAATCACGATTGGTGGCGACGAAGCAGACCAGAGGCTCGACCGTTGGTTCCGACGACATTTTCCGCATGTCAGTCAGGGCCATATCGAGAAGATGTGCCGTAAGGGCGAAATCCGCGTTGATGGCGGGCGGGTCAAAGGTTCGACCCGTGTGACGCCGGGGCAAGAGGTGCGGGTGCCACCTTTACCGGACACGGCAGACGACACCCCCCGTGCGGTACCGAAGATCAGCGATGCCGACGCGCAGATGATGCGCGATGCTGTGCTGTACCGCGATGATCATATCATCGTCCTGAACAAACCCGCCGGATTGCCCAGCCAGGGTGGCAGCGGCCAGACCCGCCATGTCGATGGGCTGGCAGAGGCCTTGTGCTTTGGCTATCCCGAGAAACCGCGGCTGGTGCATCGGCTGGACAAGGATACATCCGGCGTACTTCTGTTGGCACGCACGGCCCGCATGGCAAGTGCGCTTGCTGCGGCTTTCCGGCATCGCGCGACCCGAAAGATCTACTGGGCAATCGTCGCGGGCGTTCCGCATCCAAAGATGGGTACGATCAAGTTCGGTCTGGTCAAGGCCGCCGGACGTGGGGCCAAGGGCGAGGGCGAAAGGATGCTTTGCCTTCACCCGAACGAAGTTGAAAAGACGCCGAATGCCAAGCGGGCGACGACCGATTATGCGGTCCTAAGCCCGCTTGCCAACCGTGCCGCTTGGGTGGCCTTGGTGCCGGTGACCGGCAGAACTCACCAGTTGCGCGCCCATATGGCCGAGATCGGTCACCCGATCATTGGGGATGGGAAATACGGTGGGTCCGGGCAAGAGAATCTGGGTGACGGATGGGGCGCACAGCTTGGTGGGGATATCAGTCGAAAACTTCACCTGCATGCCCGCTACCTGCAGATTGAACACCCAGAGACCGGCGCGACCATGAACTTCATTGCGCCGTTGCCGCCCCATATGCAGCGCAGTTGGGACAGCTTTGGCTGGCATGCCAATGATGTGCCCGTCGACCCGTTTGAGGAGCCGGAATGAGTGCATGGGCGGCCAAACGGTTCTGGAAGGAAGCGCGCGTCGAAGAAGCGCCGGGCGGTTTTGTTGTCAAACTTGACGGGCGCGACATCCGGACGCCGGGCAAGAAGCCACTGATCATGCCAACCAGGTCTCTGGCAGAGGCGGTGAAAGAGGAATGGGCCGCGCAGGGCGAAAAAATTGATCCCGAGACGATGCCGGTCACGCGCACCATCAATTCGGCCATCGACAAGGTCGCGCCGCAGCGTGCCAGCGTGATCGAGTTGATCGCGGCCTATGGAGATGCTGACCTGCTGTGTTACCGGGCGACATCGCCAGACGAGCTGGTGCGCCGCCAGTCAGAAGCCTGGAATCCGTTGCTGGACTGGTCAGCAAGCGCGCTGGGTGCTCGGTTGCAGCCCGTCGCTGGCGTCATCCATCGTCCACAGGATCCGACGGCGCTTGATCGACTTGAGGGGCAAGTGCAAATCCTCTCGGATATCGAGCTTGCGGCATTCCATGACCTCGTCAGCCTGTCGGGTTCGTTGATCATAGCGCTGGCGGTCGTTCATGCAGTGGATAAGGTTGATCGGCTTTGGCTGGACTCTAGAATTGATGAGCTTTGGCAGGAACAGCAATGGGGTAAAGACGAGATCGCAACAGACCTTGCCAGACAAAAACAATCGGCCTTTCTCAAGGCCGCCGAAATCCTAAACTGGGCGCAAGAATAGCTTTGTTTTGCAATGCTTTGCGAGAGTTCGGCAAATCCTGCTTTACGCGGGATCAAGCATCACTTTCCGTTATCGCGCACTTGACGTGAAGAGGTGAATCCGACCACACTTGCCGCGCTGAGGGGAAAACACCACTCACACGATCACCCCCGGTTCTGGTGGACCGGAAGAACCACCCGTATTCGGGTGGCAACTCAGGAAGAGGTAAACATGAAAAAGACCGTTTTTTTTGGCGCACTGACCGTTGCCGGTCTCGCCGCCGGCGTCGCATCGGCGGCCACCCTTGATGACGTCAAGGCCCGTGGCAAGCTGAACTGCGGCGTGGCGACTGGCGTTCCGGGTTTCGCTGCGCCCGACGCCAATGGCGAGTGGCAAGGCTTCGACGTATCGATATGCCGTGCTGTTGCGGCCGCCGTGCTTGGAGATCCCAAAGCCGTTGAATTCACCCCGACCACCGGCCAGACCCGCTTCACTGCGCTGGCCTCTGGCGAAGTTGACATGCTGGCCCGGAACACCACCTGGACCTTCTCTCGCGATACTGACCTCAAGTTCGATTTCGTCGGCGTGAACTATTATGACGGTCAGGGTTTCATGACCCCGAAGGCGCTTGGCGTGTCCTCTGCGAAAGAGCTTGATGGCGCGACCGTCTGCATTCAGACCGGCACCACGACCGAGCTGAACCTGTCCGACTACTTCCGTATCAACAACATCAGCTACGAGCCGGTGCCTGTTGAAACCAATGCCGAAGCGCAGCAGCAGTACCTGGCCGGTGCCTGCGACGTCTACACAACCGATGCATCCGGTCTTGCCGCAACGCGCGCCACTTTCGAAGTTCCGGGCGACCACGTTCTGCTGCCCGAGATTATCTCGAAAGAGCCTCTGGGTCCGCTTGTGCGCCATGGCGACAACGAGTGGGGCGATATCGTGATGTGGACGCTGAACGCGCTGATCGCAGCTGAAGAGTTGGGTGTAACTTCGGCCAACGTCGGTGAATTGTCTGCTGCGCCGACCAACAACCCGGAAATCAACCGTCTTTTGGGCACCGAGGGTGAACTTGGCGCGATGATTGGACTTCCGAATGATTGGGCCAAGAACGCTATCATGGCCGGTGGCAACTATGGCGAGATCTTTGAGAAGAACATTGGTGAGAACACGCCGATCGGTCTGGCCCGCGGCCTGAACGCTCAGTGGACCAATGGCGGTCTGCTTTACTCGCCGCCGTTCCGATAAGCGATATTTTGTGAAGGGCGCGGCGAAAGCCGCGCCCTCTGCATATTGCAGCAATAAAAAACGGCCGGCCAAGCGACCGGAAAAGAGTCGCGGCCAGACATGAACTCCAGGGAGATAGGGGCGTCATTCATGACGACACTGACCGATCCTAACAAGGAATCGTTCCGCCTCAGCCAGTTGATCTATGATACTCGGTATCGCTCGATGACCATTCAGGTCGTTGCGCTGATCGGTTTCATGGCGGTTTTCGCATGGCTGATTTCAAACACTGTCGCCAACCTTCAGGCGCTCGGCAAGGACTTTAACTTCGGATTCCTGACCGTAAGGGCAGGCTACGACATCAATCAATCCCTGATCGAATACAGCTCGAACTCGACCCATTTGCGTGCCGCGATCATAGGACTTCTGAATACGCTTCTGGTCGCTTTTCTGGGCTGCATACTGGCGACTGTTGTCGGCGTCATTGCCGGGGTGCTTCGCCTGTCGAAGAACTGGCTGACCGCGCGGCTGATGACCGTCTACGTCGAAAGCTTCCGAAACATACCCGTCCTGTTATGGATCATCGCGTTTTTTGCCGTCCTGACCGAGGGTACTCCGGCCCCCAACGCGTTTCGCGGGGAAGACCCGGCGGCCTCGATGTGGCTGAATGGCACGCTTGCGGTGACCAATCGCGGCACCTATGTTCCCAATCCCACCTGGCACGCGGGATCATGGATGGTAGTCGTTGTATTCCTGGCATCACTGGTAGGGATATGGGCGTTTAGTCGCTATTCCAGGAAGCGGCAGGAGGCAACCGGAGAGATCCTGCCGAACGTGTGGATCAAGCTCGGGATCTTCATCGTGCCGTCGGTGCTTGCCTACTTCATCATGGGTCGCCCGATTGGACTGAGCTATCCGGAACTGCAGGGCTTCAACTTTCAGGGCGGTTTACATCTGCGCAACTCGCTGATCGCGCTTTGGCTGGCCCTGTCGTTCTACACCGGTGCATTCATCGCCGAGAACGTCCGAGCCGGTATTCTGGCCGTTTCGCATGGCCAGACCGAGGCCGCCTATGCACTGGGTATACGTCCGAGCCGCACGATGCGGCTGGTTATCCTGCCTCAGGCGCTGCGGGTGATCATTCCGCCTCTGATCTCGCAATACCTGAACCTGACCAAGAACTCTTCGCTTGCGATCGCGGTCGGCTACATGGATCTGCGGTCAACGCTTGGTGGCATCACTTTGAACCAGACCGGGCGAGAATTGGAATGCATGATGCTGATGATGCTGATCTATCTGATCATTTCCCTGATGATCTCGTCGGCGATGAACTTCTACAATAGATCCGTCAAGCTGAAGGAGCGTTGAGATGAGCGACCTTCACGCCCATAACGTCGCTTACGTTCGCGACACGATGCTGCCAGAGGCCGAGCCGCCGCTTACCGAGCGGGGCGCGGTCAAATGGGTTCGCGAGAACCTGTTTTCCGGCTGGCTGAACAGTATTCTGACAGTTGTTTCGATCTATGTGATCTACTCTATCCTCGCGCATCTCCTGCCGTGGTTCCTCAACTCGATCTGGGTTGCGGATTCCCTCGATGAATGTCGGCAGATCCGGGACGCAGTAAATGATGGAGAGCCGAGCGCCTGTTTTGCGGTCATTACTGAGCGCTGGCAGCAGCTGCTTTACGGTTTCTATCCGTCAGAATTCTACTGGCGCGCAAACCTGGCCTTCGTGCTGCTGTTCGTCGCGCTGGCACCTATCCTGTTCGACAGCCTGCCGCGCAAGATGCTTTGGTTCTCGCTTCTTTACCCCTTCATCGCCGTCTGGCTGATCTGGGGCGGGTCCATCTGGATGCCGATTTCCGTTCTCTTCGGTTTGATTGCTGCTTACGCAGCCTTCCAGCTTCTTGGCACATTTGGAGGATTGCTGGCCGCGATTGGCGCCTTCGCCGCGCCTGTGCTCTGGTGGCTGTTTCTTGCAGGACCTGTTGCCAACGGGCTTCACTACATTTTGCCGATCAGTATCGAAGCTGCGAATTCGAAGCAGATCGGTGGTTTCATGATCTCCGTGGTTATCGGTCTGGCAGGGATCGTTCTGTCATTGCCGATTGGCATCGTGCTGGCCCTTGGTCGGCAATCCGATCTGCTGATCGTCAAGACGATCTGCATCGGCTTCATCGAGTTCATTCGCGGCGTTCCGTTGATAACTCTGCTGTTCACGGCGTCGCTTCTGCTGAACTACTTCCTGCCGCCGGGCACGAATTTCGACATCGTGCTGCGGGTCATCATCATGGTGACGTTGTTCGCGTCCGCCTATATGGCCGAGACGATCAGGGGCGGTCTGGCAGCCCTGCCGAAGGGGCAGTATGAGGCCGCCGACTCGCTCGGGCTGGACTATTGGAAGGCGCAACGGCTGATCATCATGCCGCAGGCCCTGAAGATCTCGATCCCGGGCATCGTCAACAACTTCATTGGCCTGTTCAAGGACACCACGCTGGTCCTGTTCATCGGCATTTTCGATATGCTCGGACTGGTCGGGACAATTCGCGCGTCAACAGACTGGAACGGCGTCTACTGGGAGTTGTTTATCTTCGTGGCGACTGGTCTTCTGGATCTGCTGCTTCTCAATGTCGCGTTATTCTCAATGGCTGGAGCGCAAGCTGCAGACCGAGCACCGCTAAGGAGACTGAAACATGTCTGAACTCGCAATCGATCGAGACGTAGACCGCAGCCAGATGAAGGTATCTGACGAGGTGGCTATCCAGATCACCAACATGAACAAGTGGTTCGGCACCTTTCACGTGCTGCGCGACATTGACCTGACGGTATACCAGGGCGAACGGATCGTGATCTGCGGTCCCTCCGGATCCGGCAAGTCAACGCTGATCCGCTGCATCAATGCGCTGGAGGAGCATCAGGCCGGCCAGATCATCGTGGACGGCACCGAGCTTGTCCTCGGACCTCAAGAACATCGACAAGATCCGCTCAGAGGTCGGAATGTGCTTTCAGCATTTCAACCTCTTCCCGCATCTGACGATCCTTGAAAACTGCACATTGGCGCCGATCTGGGTTCGAAAGGTCCCGAAGAAGGAAGCCGAGGCGACCGCGATGGAATACCTGGAAAAGGTCAAGATTCCGGAACAGGCCAACAAATACCCCGGTCAGCTCTCTGGTGGCCAGCAGCAACGCGTCGCGATTGCGCGCTCGCTCTGCATGAAGCCGCGGATCATGCTGTTTGACGAACCGACGTCGGCGCTCGATCCCGAGATGATCAAGGAAGTGCTCGACACGATGATCGAGCTGGCCGAAGAGGGCATGACGATGCTTTGTGTGACACACGAGATGGGATTTGCCCGTCAGGTCGCGAACCGGGTGATCTTCATGGATCAGGGACAAATCGTCGAACAGAACGAGCCGGAAGAGTTCTTCCTGCATCCCAAGTCAGACCGGACCAAGTTGTTCCTTAGCCAGATCCTGGGGCACTGAACAACACATCAAGCTGAAAACGGATTGCCGGGGCGGGAAACCGCGCCGGCCTTTTCAATCGGCGTGACGCGGAACGGTGAACGCCAACACATCGCCGCTGTTCCAGGCGACACCTCCCCAGTCCTGAACGTCGAACTGGTATACGGTCGTCGCAGCCGTCGGATAATGCGCGAAACGAGGGTGATTGGGCGGGTTTGCGGCCAAGGCGGTCGCCAGCAAGGCCGTGCCCGGATTGTGCCCAAGCATCATAACCGTTTCCGCATCCTTCACCTTGTGCAGAACATCCAGCATCTGCTCGGGCGACGCCAGGTAAAGCGCGCTTTCAAATCGGGCCTCTGCACTGCGCGGCAAGGCTGTTGCGATGATTTCCCAAGTCTCACGGGTGCGGGCAGAGGTGGAGCACAGCACAAGGTCAGGAACGAAGTCATGCTGGGCCAGCCACTGTCCGATATCCAGCGCCGCGGCGCGACCGCGCTGGTTCAGCGGTCGTTCCTGATCGTCGATTGTCGGATCGTCCCAGCTGGACTTGGCATGGCGAGTCAGGATCAGGCGATGTGTCATCTGTGAAAGGCTTTCATGTGAAAGGCCGATTGTTCGGCAAGGCGACCGTATGCGGCGGAAACCGGGCAGGCGCGACGGACAGCACAGCCACGCATCATGCAGTCTTCTCCGGCGCTCGTGTCCAGATAAGCATGGCAGCGGTCAAGATCATAGCCCACATCCGCTCAACGCGCCGACCGGGCAGCTGGTGCGACAGGGCTGATCTACGCAGCTGTCGCAGGGGCTTTCGCCGCACGGTGGCAGTTCGACCGCATAGGGCAGGGCCAAGGCACCTCGATAGGAGACGAAGCAGACCGGCGTGATCATGCACCAGAAGCCTTACCGGCGATGTCCAAGCCCGCCCAGTGCGCAGAGCCCAACTGATGAATGGCTGAAACGGTGGGCCGCCGAAAGGGAAAAAACGCCTGTCCGCTGGCGCTTTCCGCTAGATCCGTAACGATACGAACAGACCAGCGATCAAGCGGGTCTGGCAGGTCCGTCCGAGAATTCCGGCGCGGTGTTGACGATGGGCCAGAAACCGGGCTCTTTCGGGCCAAGCAGCAAGATCGTCCTGGTCCAGGTTGGCGCCTTGTCGCCGGTTTGTCGGGTGAAACCCACCGAATACGTCGAGGCCCTCGGCAGAGACGAGGCCGCGCAGCGCCGCGTAATCCATCACCTGCCAAGGGCCGCTGACTGCAGCACGAATTCGCGCTTAACTGGCACGGATCAGCGACCCCGCGCCATGTTCGGTGTAGAGCTCCAGCAGACAGGCATTGGGCGCTCGTCCGTCAAGGATGACCACCGCGCGCACGCCACCCTCCAGCGCGTCCAGCGCTGTCTCGGTCTTGGGGATCATACCCCCGGCAATCACGCCATCTGCCGTCATCTGTCGGATCTGATCGGCGCTGAGCGCGGTCAGAACCTCGCCCTCGGCTTTCTTGACGCCCGCGACGTCGGTCAGCAGCAGAAGCCGGTCGGCCTTCAAGGCGGCGGCAATCGCCCCGGCGGCGGTATCGCCGTTGACGTTGAACGTCTCGCCGTTCCGGCCGACGCCGATCGGCGCGATGATCGGTATGATCTCTGCCGCAGCCAGAGATCGCAGGAATTCGGGGCGCACCTCTGACGGGGTGCCGACAAGGCCCAGATCGGGATTCGGTGTAATCGCAGATCATCAGACTGGCATCCTTGCCGGACAATCCGATGGCCTTGCCGCCTTGTGCGTTGATCGCCTGCACGATGCGCTTGTTCACCAGCCCGGAGAGCACCATCTCGACCACTTCCATCGTGGCGGCATCGGTCACGCGCTTGCCGTTGACGAATTCCGACTTGATGTCCAACTTGGCCAGCAGGTTATTGATCATCGGGCCGCCGCCATGAACGATCACCGGGTTCACGCCAACCTGCTGCATCAGAACGACATCGCGGGCAAAGCTTTCCATCGCTTCATCGCTGCCCATGGCGTGTCCACCGAGTTTGATGACGACTGTTGCGCCGTCATAGCGCTGGAGATACGGCAAAGCCTGCGAAAGCGTGCGGGCGGTGGCAATCCAGTCTCTGTTCATGGCGTCCTGTTTCTTCATGACTCGATCCTTGAGTGCTGATCAGTTTGGCGATTGCGCGTGGGCCACGCAAGGCCGCCGGGGTCGGTTCCGCCGCGTTCATTGCAGGGTCGCGATGACGGCGCGCAGCGTGTCGATGCCCTCGCCCTTGTCGGATGAGGTCAGCACGATTTCAGGGTAGGCCGCCGGGTGCTTTGAGAGCGCGGCGCGCACCTGAGCAAGCACGTTCGGACGCTCTGCATCCTTGACCTTGTCGATCTTGGTCAGAACGGCCTGAAAGGTCACCGCTGACTTGTCCAGCAGATCCAGGATCTCTTCATCGACCTTCTTGATGCCGTGGCGCGCATCGATCAGCACGAAGGCTCGTCGCAAGGTCTGGCGCCCCGACAGATAGGCGCGCAGCAGGCGTTGCCATTTCTCGACCACCTTCACCGGCGCATTGGCGAAACCGTAGCCGGGCAGGTCCACCAGATAGAGCGATTCACCGCAGGTGAAAAAGTTGATCTCTTGAGTTCGCCCCGGCGTGTTCGAGGCGCGCGCAAGACCCTTTCGGCCCGTCAGCGCATTGATCAGGCTGGATTTTCCGACGTTCGAGCGACCTGCGAAGCAAACCTCTATCCGGTCCGCTGGGGGCAGACCGTCCATCGCAACCACGCCTTTGACGAACTCGGTCTGGCCCGCAAAAAGAACCCGCCCTAATTCGCGGTCTTCCTCGGTGATGTCAGCAATCGGGAAGGGCAGCGTCATGATACCAGGCTCACCTTGTCCGCAAGCCGGACATCGCCGGAACTGATCACTTCTGCATAGACACCGAAATCGGTGTGCTGCCATCCGCTTTTCAGTACGTCCGAGCGTGTCAACGTCGCGCCTCCCGGTCATCGGATTTGCGGCGGTGGCCATGGCAGCGGCCGATGCGCTCTCGGACGACCAGCTCGGCCCCGCCAATGCGCAGGCGTTTGCCGATCCATTCGAATTCCTGCCAGGGGCCATGACCGTCCAGCAAGAAATTGCCACGCCAGCGCAGGGACCGACAGATCCTGCCCCGATCGCTGACTGACCGCCCGGTGTGAGGCCAGATTGATAAGGCTGACGGAGGGGTAGTCGGTGTCGGTCATGCCGCGGTCCGGAACCCTTACGATGCCCGCGGAGGCGGCGCGATCGGCTGGCATCAGAAGGGCGACCCAGTCCAGGAAACGGTCCGTCTCGCTGTCTGGCTGGAACCGCAGTTCGGGCCGGTCAGGATGGGTGAGCGTCACGGTTTCGCTGGCTTCATCGAGCTTGGCCATAATTGCCTGAAGTGCGGGTGCTTTCGAACCCCGAGAGAAATTGGCGCAGGGCACCCAGCATGTTCCGTCCGCCGCCGATTCCGTATGACGAACCGCCCAGCATCGATCCCAGGGCATCGTCCGCCCCGCTGTCAGCGCGACATTTTGCAGTGCCTCATGGCCGTGCGACTTGATCGGATGTCGCCAGATCGAGGCAACCGTTGCCGTCATTTCTCGACCGGTTTCTTGCGTTTGAGCGTCGACACGATATTTCCGAACACGTCCGGCTTGTGGCCGTGGCTGCGCATGATGATGTATTGCTGCGTGAAGGTGATCGTGTTGTTCGCGATCCAGTAGAGCACAAGACCCGAGGCAAAACTGCCCAGCATGAACATGAACACCCAAGGCATCCAGGCGAAGATCATCGCCTGGGTCGGATCGGTCGGGGCCGGGTTGAGCTTTTGCTGAATCCACATCGAGATCCCAAGCAGGATTGGCAGGATGCCGAGCGACAGGATGAAGAAGATCGAACCTGGTTCCGGTGTCGCCCAGGGCAACAGGCCGAACAGGTTCAGGATCGAGGACGGGTCGGGCGCGGACAGGTCGCGGATCCAGCCGATCCAGGGGGCATGGCGCAGCTCCATGGTGACGAAGATCACCTTGTAGAGCGAGAAGAAGATCGGGATCTGCAGCAGGATCGGCAAACAGCCCGAGGCCGGGTTGACCTTGTTCTTTTTGTAGAGCTCCATCATGCCTTGCTGCAGCTTCTGGCGGTCGTCCCCGGCCTTTTCCTTCAGCTTCTCCATCTCGGGCTGCAGCTCTTTCATGCTGCGCCATCGAGACATAGGATTTGTAGGCCAGCGGGAATACGATGGCCTTGATGATCAGGGTCAGCACGATGATCGACCAGCCCATGTTGCCGATGACGCTGTTCAGCCAGTGCAGAACCGCAAAGATCGGCTTGGTCAGGAAAAAGAACCAGCCCCAGTCGATAGAGTCCAGGAAATTGTAGATCCCGTCCTCGTTCTGATAGGCGCGGATCGTGGCCCATTCCTTGGCGCCAGCGAAATAACTGGGTCGTGAAACTGGCGGACTGTCCGGTTCCCACCTCGACGGCGGGCAAACGCGCTTCGGAAATGTAGATATCGCGTGATTGGTCGTATTTCAGCACCGAGGTGAACGGCTGATCGGATGCCGGGATCAGGTTGGTCATCCAGTAATGGTCGGTGAAACCGATCCAGCCATTACCGGCCACCTCGACCACTTCGGCATTCGCGCCCCAACGCGCATCGGTGCCAAGCTTGCGAAGGTCTTTGTAGTCAAGCTCATTCAGTTCTTCGCCGGATTGCCGGATCGGCCCTTCGTGGATAACGAAGAACTTCTTGAGATCGGTTGGCTCGCCGTGGCGGCGGATCTGGCTGTAGGCGGCCAGTCGCGCGGTGGATCTCTGCGGTATTCTCGACCGATTGGGTGACACTGAACATGAAGTCGTCGTCGACTTCGATCTTGCTGCGGAACGTCTGACCCTTTGCCATTCTGCCAGACGAGGGTCACCGGCGTGTCTTTGGTGAGCGTGGTTGCCGCTCTCAATTTGCCAAACCGTGTCCGGACCCGGAACGTCTGCAAAATCCAGATCGCCGCCCGGCGCCCAGGCGAAAAGTGCATAGTAGGCTTCAGGCTGGCCAACGGGCGTCAGCAGGGTGACGTTCGGGCTGCCTGCCTCCAGCGTCTCGCGGTAGTCCTTCAGTGAGAGCGCATCGATACGCCCACCCTGCAGAGAGATGCCGCCTGCCAGACGCGGCGTGTCAATTTCGACCCGCGGCGCATCCGCTTTTGCTACATCCGGCGAGGGGGCGACGGCCGGCGACTGCGGGGCGACGGCGGCCACACCGGGAACCGAGGCCGTTTCAGTCGTCGTCGCGAGGTTCGGATCGGTCGTCGATTCCTGGGGCGGGAACAATACGAACCATACAAGGATCACTAGGAAACTAAGTGCCGTGGCAAGTATTAGGTTCTTGTTCTGATCGTCCATTCGGCCCACCGCCTGACTGTTCCGGGTCTGGGCAGGTTCAACAGGCCGAGCACCGAAAGGTCAAGCGGTTTTAGGGTGGGATTCCGGCGCCGTTAGGTTGCGATCAACTCGCTTTGCGCCCGACGCGCGGCGTCTCGACGAGTTTGCTGCGATATTTGCCGATCCAGACCGTTGCATCGGGCAAAGGCATCGGCCGGGCGATGCTGAAACCTTGAACGTGACCACAACCAAGCTGCGCCAGCATGGCGTGTTCACCCACGGTTTCGACGCCTTCCGCCAAGGTGTCGAGCTCCAGCCGTTCCGCCATTGTCAGTACCGCGGCGACCATGTTCTGCTGGTCGCGATCACGGTCCACCCTGGCCACGAACGAAGAGTTGATCTTGATGCGCTTGACCGCGAAACGCCGGATATTGGCGATGGAGGCATGGCCGGTCCCGAAATCATCGAGGTCGATATTGCAGCCTAACTCGGAAAGCGCGCGAATGTTGCGGGTGATCACGTCATCATTCGACTCGGCGATGACGTCCTCGAGGATCTCGACGCAGAGTTTGTCCGGCGTCAGTTCGAACCGATCCAATTCCCAACGGATTTTCTCGCAAATCTTTGGATTTCGCAGCTCATGCGCCGAGAAGTTGACCGAAACCGATGGGATATTCTGTCCCGATTTGTCCCAGTTGCGCAGGGCGGTTAGCGATTGGTAGAGCATGACCTCGCTTAAACGCTCCATCAGGCCGAGGCTTTCCAGGACGGGCAGGAAATCCGCCGGCGGGATGATACCCTTCTCGGGATGATCCCAACGCGCCAGGGCCTCGAAACCCGTGATGGCACCGGTGTCGGTCGAAACCTGTGGCTGGAACCAGGCTGTGATCTGTCCCGACTCCAGAGCGGTCGATGCCTCTTGCGTCAGTTCTGCACGGACCGCCGCGCGGCGCTTGATTTCCGGCGTGAAGGCGCGGATCGAACCGGCACCGTTGGTGGAAGCGGTCTTCATCGCGGCTTCGGCACATTCAAGCATAGCCTTACCGGTTCTGACGGTGGCTCGTGCAACCGTGCAGAAACCTGTCGACGCGGTGACATAAACCCGCGTTGCGTCTATCGAATAGGGGTCAGCGATGGCCGTCTGCAGGCGCGTGCAAAGCTGGATCATGGTTTCCAGATCAATCCTCTGGATCGGCGCCAGGGCGATGCCGAACGAGTTTTGGCCGAGCCATACAACCCTGTCGCCGTCGCGCAGCACTCCTTTCAGACGCTCGCCCGTCTGCCTTAAGACTGCGCTGCCGGCACTGCTTCCGAACTGCCGTTCAAGCAAGTGGAAATCATCCAGCATCACTGCAACTGCCGCCGTTGTCTTGCCAGTACTCGCCTCGGACTGGAGGGCGGATTCCAGCCGCTTTTCGGCGGCCTTTCGCATCTTCAGTCCGGTCACTCCGTCATATTCGTCCGGCCATGAGGTTTCCGTACCGGAGAACAGCCCGGCAACAGCAAAAAGCGCAGGTAGCAGCAAAGCCATGTAAAGCAGCAGACCTTCGCCGCCATACCAGTACCCGCCAAGCATTATGGCTGGAAGGAATGCCAGCACGTGCGGTCCCAACAGAACCGTTCGTAGCGAGTTTCGATACCGACCAAAGACCGTTCCCACACCTGATTGCATCTGCATTCACCCCTGATTGCATTGGGCAGACGGTCTGCCCGGATCACGAGGTCAAGGTACCGGGGTAGCTGTCGCGGTGAAGTTAATCGAGGTCGGGAAGTTGCCGTGCATTTTCATCAAATGCCTCGGCATTTCGCGCCAGCCCCGCAAAGTCGAACAGCTTTGAATCCAAAAGATGCGAGGGTCGTGCGTTCATCAACGCGCGAAACATGACCTGTCGCCGCCCCGGATTGTTCTTTTCCCAAGTGTCCAGCATTTGCTTGACCTGTTGCCGCTGAAGACCGTCCTGACTGCCACATAGATCGCACGGAATGATCGGATAGTTCATCGCTCGCGCGAACCGATCGCAATCCTCTTCGGCGACGTGCGCAAGGGGGCGGTAAACGAACAGGTCGCCATCCTCATTCAGAAGCTTCGGTGGCATGGTAGCCAGCCGTCCGCCATGGAAGAGGTTCATCATGAACGTCTCAAGTATGTCATCGCGATGATGGCCGAGCACGACGGCCGAACAACCCTGTTCCCGTGCAATCCGATAGAGATTCCCGCGACGAAGACGCGAACAGAGCGCACAGTATGTCCGCCCAGCCGGCACCTTGTCGACCACGATCGAATAGGTGTCCTGATACTCGATCCGGTGCGGCACGCCCATACGCTCCAGAAATTCTGGCAAGACGGTCGCCGGAAAACCTGGCTGCCCCTGATCGAGATTGCAGGCCAGCAGATCGACAGGCAGCATGCCGCGCCATTTCAACTCATGCAGGACGGCAAGCAAGGTATAGCTGTCCTTTCCACCAGAAAGGCAGACCAGCCAGCGGGCATCGCGCTCGATCATGCCGTATTGCTCGATAGCCTCGCGGGTAAAGCGAACGATCCGTTTGCGCAGCTTCTTGAACTCGGTGGTCGAGGGCGCGCCGTGGAAGAGCGGATGAATATCGTCGTGGTGATCGAGCATGGTTGCGGTATGCCAAAATGGTGGCCTTAAGCAAAGGGGTTTTGTCAACTCACCCAGCGCCGCTAGTCAGGGACGTTGTCAATGCCTGACCCGCCTCCAGGATGGCATCGGAAGACCCGGCGGGCAGCCAGCCAGCCGCCCTTGAGACCACCATGTTTTTCCAGTGCCTCCAGCGCGTAGGCCGAGCAAGTGGGCTGGTAGCGGCAGCCATGCCCGACCCATGGTGAAAACAGCAGCCGGTAACCGCGGACGGGCAGGGCGAGAATATGCGCAAGCGGGCTCATGATCTGTCTTGATGTATGCGCGCAAGGGCCTGGCGCAAGTCGTTCAGCATTTCTGCGAAGTCGCGGCTGGCAGTCACGTCCGCCCGTCCGATCAGCACATAGTCCCAACCCGGCTGGCCGCTTTCGGGCAGAACCAGCCGCGCGATCTCTCTCAAACGGCGTTTGGCGCGATTGCGGGCAACGGCATTTCCGACCCTTTTCGAGCAGGTGAAGCCGACCCGAACTGCATCGCCCTTATCGCGCTGTCGAGCCTGCAATATGAAACCCGGCATGGCCTGTCGGCGGCCCTTGGCGGCCAGCAGGAAATCTGTGCGCTTGCGCAGCACCTCTGGACAAACGGAAACCGCCGGAGGCTCGGCTGAAGCGTTGGCGATATCGCCTGCTACAGGTGCCTCCGGCGGTGTCATGTCGGTTGCCTTTCGGCGGGCGCTTATGCGCTCAGCGACTTCCGGCCCTTCGCGCGGCGCGCGTTCAGGATCTTGCGGCCGGCTTTGGTTGCCATGCGCGCACGAAAGCCGTGACGGTGCTTTCGCACCAGGTTGCTTGGTTGAAAAGTGCGCTTCATTGCGTCATCTCCGTCAAATTCGGCCCAAACCCGATAGCAGGATTCGAAGGCCGTGAAAGCTCGAAGCCCGTCCTTTAGGCGGTCACCTGCGCGATGTCAATTCGGTTTGCCCAAGTTTTCTGCAACATTGACGCTCGATTGCGGTGCGGGAATGTTACAGCATCGCCGTCACGTCATGGCTAGCTGAAACACACGCTCACCGGCGATCAACGGGCCGTGATAGGGCTGTCGGACTGCGCTGGAAACCCGCATGTTGACCTATGGAACAACCAAAGGCGCGACACTTGACAGACATTCCCCAAATTTCAGGCAACGGCTTCTTGCGTCGACTGCCGCTGATCGCGATCCTGGCTGTTGCCGTGATCGGCGCCGTTCACCCTTCGGGACTATCTGTCCTTTGAGAACCTTCGCCAGAACCGCGAAGCGCTGATCGCGTTCCGTGATGCAAACTTTGTTCTGACGGTCCTGACCTTCATGGCAGTCTACATCGGGATTGTCGCGTTCTCGCTGCCTGGTGCGACCATTGCCACGCTGACCGGCGGTTTCCTGTTCGCCACGTTTCCCGGCGCACTGTTCAACGTGGTCGCCGCCACCATCGGCGCATCGCTGATCTTCCTGGCTGCGAAATGGGGTCTGGGCGAGCGTCTTGCGGCCCGGATGGAGGCGTCAGATGGGACCGTGAAGCGCCTGAAAGACGGTATCGACGACAACCAATGGTCTGTCCTGTTCCTGATGCGGCTAGTGCCTGCGGTGCCGTTCTTCGTCGCCAACCTCATCCCGGCCCTTGTCGGGGTGCCGCTGTCGCGCTTTGTCATCACTACGTTTCTGGGCATCATTCCCGGCGGTGTCGTCTATACTTCTGTCGGTGCCGGCCTTGGCGAAGTCTTCGAGCGCGGCGAAACCCCGGATCTCGGGATCATATTCGAGCCGCATATCCTGCTGCCCATCCTGGGCCTCTGCGCACTGGCGGCCCTGCCGATCATCCTGAAAGCGTTCCGGAAGAAGGACATCTGAGCCATGCAAAGGATCAAGACAGATATCTGCGTCATCGGCGCGGGATCGGGCGGGCTGTCGGTCGCCGCCGGCGCGGTGCAGATGGGCGCGTCGGTGGTCCTGCTGGAGCGGCACAAGATGGGCGGCGACTGCCTGAACTATGGCTGCGTACCGTCAAAGGCGCTGATCGCAGCGGCCAAGCAGGCGCATCTGATGCAGACCGGTGCCGAATTCGGTGTGACGCCGGTCAAGCCCGAGATCAGCTATGCAGCAGCCAAGGACCATGTCCACAAGGTCATAGAGACAATCGCCCCGGTCGATAGTCAGGAACGGTTCGAAAAGCTGGGCGTCAATGTCATCCGCGAACATGGCCGGTTCATCTCGGAAACCGAACTGCAGGCGGGCGAAACGATCATCGAGGCGCGCCGCTTCGTGATCGCAACCGGATCCTCGCCGCTGGTGCCGCCGATCCCCGGCCTCGACAAGGTCCCCTATGAGACGAACGAGACGCTTTTCGATCTGCGCGAATTGCCGAAGCATCTGTCTGATCATCGGCGGCGGTCCGATCGGTATGGAAATGGCGCAGGCGCATATTCGCCTCGGCTCAAAGGTAACCGTGATCGAAGGCCTGAAGGCGATGGGCAAGGATGACCCCGAGCTTGCCGCGATCGTTCTGGACCGGCGCGCGCGATGAAGGTATCGAGATCGCGGAAGACGCGATGGCTGCCGAAATTCGCGGCAAGGCCGGGGCGATAGAGGTTGAGGCCAAGGACGGCCGCGTCTTCAAGGGCACGCATCTGCTGATGGCCGTTGGCCGCAAGGCCAATATCGAGGATATGGGTCTGGACAAGGCCGGTGTCGATCACGACCGGTCCGTGAAGGTCGGCGCCGACCTGCGCACGAGCAACCGCCGGATCTATGCCATCGGCGATGTCGCCGGCGGGCTGCAATTCACCCATGTCGCGGGCTATCATGCCGGGGTCATCATCCGCTCGATGCTGTTCGGCCTGCCTGCAAAGGCCCGAACCGATCATATCCCCTGGGCAACCTATACGGATCCGGAATTGGCACAGGTCGGACTGACCGAGGCAGAAGCGCGCGAAAAACACGGCGACAAGCTGGAGGTTGTGCGGTTTCCCTATGACGAAAATGACCGCGCCATAGCGACCCGCAAGACAACCGGCTTCATCAAGGTTATGGTGGTCAGGGGCCGCCCCGTGGGCGCCAGCATCGTCGGCGCAGAGGCGGGTGAACTGATCGGCATCTGGGCGCTTGCGATCGCCAACAAGCTGAAAATGTCGGCGATAGCGAATATGGTTGCGCCATATCCCACGCTTGGAGAGATCAACAAACGCGCGGCAGGGGCCTATTTCTCGCCCCGGCTATTTGATAGTCCTATAGTGAAAAGGGTTGTCGGGTTTGTGCAGCGAGTGCTGCCCTAATCAGCAGGTAACAGTTTGGCCATGTTTCTAAATACACTCTCCGGCCGATTCCTTATCCTGACGATTGTGTTCGTCATGCTGGCCGAAGTTCTGATCTTCGTGCCCTCGGTGGCGCGATATCGCGAGGACTATCTGCTTTTACGGCTGGAACGCGCACAGATCGCGTCGTTGGCGCTTCTGGCCAATGACATGATCGACACAGATCTGGAGAAAGAGTTGTTGCAGACGGCGGGGGTCTACAACGTGGTCCTGCGCCGCAACGAAATGCGACAACTGGTGCTTTCCTCTCCAATACCCACCCCTATCGCGAATACTTACGACTTGCGCGACCCCGGTGCCCTTGATCTGATCCGGGATGCGCTGCAATGCCTGATCGAACCGGAAAACCGCGTTATCAGGGTCATAGGCAATCCGGTTCAAAGCGCGGGGTCGTTGATTGAAGTCACGATGGATACGCGGCCCCTGCGCACTGCAATGATCGACTATGGCCTTCGAGTACTGGCCTTGTCTGCAGTGATCTCGATCGTCACTGCCTTCCTGCTGTTTCTTGCGGTGCGGCGGTTCCTTGTGAAACCGATCAAAGGTGTGGTTGACGCAATGATATCCTATGCCGAAGCGCCCGAGGACGCCCGCAGGATAATCGTACCCTCAGCCGGCGTCAGCGAATTACGCGAAGCCGAGAATGCACTGCAATCCATGCAGACCCAACTGACCGGATCGCTGCGCCAGAAAGAGCGGCTGGCACAATTGGGCGAGGCTGTAGCGAAAGTCAGCCATGATCTGCGCAACATCCTGACAACGGCCCAGCTTTTTACCGACCGGATGGAGCATAGCGCCGATCCCACGGTAAAGCGCATCGTCCCGAAGCTGATCAACTCGATCTCGCGCGCGGTGAACCTGTGTGAATCCACATTGGCCTTTGGCAAGGCCGAAGAACCTCCGCCCGCGCTGTCCCGCGTCTCGATTTCCAAGCTGGTGAATGACGTTATCGAAAGCGAGCGCCTTGCGGCAGGCGACTATGACATCAGCTATGCCGAGGATGTTCCGAGCGGCATGATGATCCGCGCGGATGCCGAACAGATCCACCGAGTGCTTTCAAACCTCGTGCGCAATGCCCGTCAGGCTATCATCAATGCTGGCAAGCCCGGCGAAATCGCGATCCGTGCATCCGAGACCGAAGGCGACTGGATAGTAACCGTCATCGATACCGGCCCCGGACTTCCCGGCAAAGCCCTGGAACATCTGTTTCAACCTTTCCAGGGCGGCGCCAGCAAGGGCGGTCACGGTCTTGGCCTCGCAATTGCCGCTGAACTGGTGCGGGGGCATGGTGGCCGGCTGGATCTTGTTCGTACGGGCCCTGACGGCACGGAGTTTGCAATTCGGTTGCCCAAGGCCATCGCCGTTCTTGATGAGGCTGCCGAGTAATTCGCCCCTTGCAATGCGGCGCACGCACGTTTATTTCCCGGCTGTCCGCGCGCTGGTAGCTCAGTTGGATAGAGTACTTGACTACGAATCAAGGGGTCGGGGGTTCGAATCCTCCCCAGCGCGCCAATTTTATCTTTAAATAACAATGGCTTACGAGATGTATTGCAGTGTTTGCTTTGCAGGCAGACCATCACCGATAAGCAGGTAGTAAGCAGTTCATGGGCATCTGACCGGAGAATAAGTTTTGTCTCTTTCTGCAAGTGAATTTTGGCAGCAAGTGGTCGAGCCTAATCTTGATGAGTACAACGTAGAGTACGACAAAATTCATAGGGCGTTTAATGCCGTCGCAGCAGTAGATGCTTACGCTGCGCACATCTACCAAACCGCCGAGGATGCAGGCATTGATCCGTTTGCTGCGCTGGACCTACCTTTACCCCAAACGGCGGACAATTCCGTCTTTCGCAATTCACTTGCCTTAAAATGCAATGAATTCCGTATCTTGCGTGATTTGGCCAAGGCAAACAAACACGCCAAGTTGACGCGTCACTCGCCGACCGTGCGAGATTCCGGACAGGTGAGCGCTGCAACCAAAGGGTACGGAGAAGCAAGGTGGGGTGAGGGCCGGTATGGGGGTGTTCCTCAGATTTTTGTCACAGATAAAAGCGGCTACGAGCACTATGTTGAGACCTTGATTAACAAGTCTTTGGAGATGTTGGACAACGCGGCTGCCAAGCTCGGTCTCTAGTGCCGTACCACCCAGTTCCGTGCCGACTACGCTCGTGAAAGCGCCCCGGAACCCATGTCCCGAGGCGCAGGTCACTCATAACACTCCCGATCTAGCTTCCTTAAGGCGGCCTCCTCTTGAAGCCCAACTGCTGCCCAATTTCTGCCGAATAGAATTGCTAGCGTTGCCCTGGTCGGAGAGGGAAGCACGGTATGAAATACAGCACTCGCGATCTCAACAGACCCGCCGAGGAGCTTGGGACGATGACAGTCGTTGCCCGACGGCCTCAGCTTGTGCAGCGATCATGCCCCACTGCAGAAATCTATGATATTGAAGCGATCCTGGCGCGTCGTCGGGTGCCGGCTCTGTCAGCAACAGCATCAGAAGTTGCGAAAAGGTCCGGATTCTTCCAGCAAGCCGCCGAACGCCGGAATAGCGATCCCTTCCAACAGCGCTTGTCGAAACTGACCTGAAACGTCAGATGTCGATTTCGACCTTGGGCAAATTCAGCCCTTTCATAAGGTCGCGCAGTTCCTGACGCGCCGCGACGTTCGAGATGTTCATCTGCAATACGCCCACATCCTTGAGGTCCAGCAGCGTCAATCCGCGGGGGAAGAGTTCTCGGAATATCACTCGCTCGCCAAAACCGGGCGCCACCCGAAAACCGATGCGTTTGGAAAGATCGGTCAGCGCGTCCCCGATCTTTTTCTTGTTGTGCATCTGCTGTGCGCCCAACCGGTTACGTACGACCACCCAATCCATCGGCGGCAACCCGGCTTGAGAGCGCAACTGGCGCGCGTTCCAGACCATCTCTGAATACACTGAAGGGCCGAGGATCTTATTGGTTTCCGGATCGACATGCGCCAGCAGGTCAAAGTCGATATAGCTGTCATTCATCGGCGTGATCAGCGTGTCGGCGAGCGAATGGGCCACCTGGCTGAGCCGGGTGTGTGAACCGGGGCAATCGATCAGAATGAAATCCGATGCTCTCTCCAAACCCGATACAGCGGCAGAAAGACGACGATCATAGACGTTCTCACCTGCTGCAAGGGACGCCTTTTCAACTTGCGGAAGATCGCGGTAGTCCGGTGTCGGAAGGTCCAGGCCCTGCCGCACGCAGAAAGCCAGCCGGTTTTCGATATAGCGGCCAAAGGTCTTTTGTCGCAAGTCTAGATCAAGCGCGCCGACCTTGTGCCCCAGCCGGGACAGCGCTGTTGCGACGTGCATGGAGACGGTCGATTTACCCGCACCACCCTTTTCATTCCCGACGACGATGATATGCGCCACTGCCGTGTCCTTACTGCCCACTCGAAATTTACCCTATAAGGGTATTTGCGGTGACTATATGTTGTGTCCTGCGCTTTGGAAAGCCGAAGCATTGGGGATTGCGTGCGAATTCGACGAAATTCAAGGGCTGCGGCAATTGAATTCGTCTGCCAGATATCGATCTGCGCTGCAGCGCCAATTCAGACGTCTGCAAGGAACCGCATCCGCACGAGGTTCTGGCGTGTAACGAACGGGGCGGACGAGTTGTGCGACAACCACTGTGACCGATTGCAGCGAAAAGCATCCCAGATGCAAAACGCCGCCCCAAGGGGCGGCGCCTGCAATTCCGTAAGTGCCGGCCGACTTAGAAGCCCAGACCAGCGTACTTGTTCTTGAACTTCGACACGCGGCCGCCGGTATCCATCAGGCGGGTGCCGCCGCCGGTCCAGGCGGGGTGGACCGAGGGGTCGATATCCAGCGACATTTGCTCGCCTTCCTTGCCCCAGGTCGATTTCATCTGCACGACGGTGCCGTCAACCAGCTTGACGTCGATCAGGTGATAGTCGGGATGGATGTCTGCTTTCATCTCGGCTGGTCCTTATGCTTCGGCGCCATCAAGCGCTTTGTAGTTGGAAACTTCCGCGATACGCGCGGATTTGCCGCGACGCGAACGCAGGTAGTAAAGCTTGGCGCGACGCACCTTGCCGCGGCGGACAACGGTGATCTCGGCGATATTGGTCGAGTGCAGCGGGAACACACGCTCCACGCCCTCGCCAAACGAGATCTTGCGCACGGTGAACGACCCGGCAATGCCCTTGCCGTGCTTGCGGCTGATGCAGACGCCTTCGTAGTTCTGAACACGCGGCTGCGGGTGCCTTCGGTCACCTTGTAGCCGACGCGGATGGTGTCACCCGCCTTGAAATCCGGAATGTCGTGACCGAGCGCGGCAATCTGCTCGGCCTCCAGCGTGCGATAAGATCCATCGCGGTTACTCCTATATGCTCACGGTTTTCCCGCGAAGTGTTTGGCGCGTCCTCAGAGCTCTCGGTCTTCATCCGGGTCCCTATCATGCTTGGCACAATAAGCCCGCCAGAGGTCAGGTCGTCGTTCTTTTGTCAGCCTTTCGGCCATCACCCGGCGCCAGTCAGCGATTTTTCCGTGATGTCCCGACAGAAGCACTTCGGGTATCTCACGGCCTTCCCAGACAGCGGGTTTCGTGTACTGGGGATGTTCAAGCAAAAAATCCGAGAAGGATTCCTCCTCGGTTGAAGCCTGATTCCCAAGCACGCGGGGTATAAGCCGGACGGTCGCGTCAATCAAGGCCTGTGCGGCAATCTCTCCGCCGGTCAGGATAAAGTCGCCAAGGCTGACCTCTTCGATGCCGAAATGCTCGATCACGCGCTCGTCGACGCCCTCGAACCGACCGCAAAGCAGGGTCATGCCCTCGGCCCCGGCAAAGCGGCGCGCCATCGCCTGATCGAACGGTTTGCCGCGCGGGGAAAGGTAGATGACCGGCCAGCGGGCGCGATCCTTCGGTGTGTCGTCTGCGGCGGCCTGCAATGCCTTGGCCAGCACATCCGGGCGCAGCACCATCCCGGCACCGCCGCCTGCCGGCGTGTCGTCGACATTCTTGTGCCTCGCCCTCGCCGAAATCCCGCAGGTCCAGCGTTTGCAACTGCCACAGACCTTCCTGCAGGGCCTTGCCTGTCAAGCTTTCGCCCAGAACGCCGGGAAAGGCCGACGGGAACAGCGTGATCACCCTGACTTTCCACGCCCCGGCAAGATCGGGGCTGTCAGTCAGCAACTCTCTTGGCCGCGCGCTGGCGGCGATAGATATGCGTCCATGGGATTTGGGCGTGTCGGTCATGGCCGCTGGTTACGGCTTTTGCGAGGATGCGGCAAGCAGCGCCGCTTTCGCCTGTTTGAGGCTGGCACGATTGCCGCCAGCGCGGTTGATCGCCAAAAAGCGCTCTCGCATCTGCGCCGATTGACCCGGATTGCGGCGGGTCGCTGGCGTCAGCGTTCGGCGCAGGGTCGTCGGCACGCCGATCAGGTCCAGCACGATCCCGGCAGGGCCGTCGGGCCGCGCGGCATAATCTTCAAGCCACGCGAAATGCACCGGAACCGGATGCAGCGCCCTGGCGATATAGGAGGCATCCGTCTCGAGGTCGGGCAGCGTACGGAAACTGGCCCGAAAGCTTTCCAGATCGTCTGTCAGATGGATGGAGCGCAAGAGATGCCCGTGGACGCTGGCCAGCCACGCATCGCGGTTGCGCAGGGTGTAGATGAATTCGACAGTGACATCCCCGCCAAACCGGCGGCGAAGAGCGTTCAGAATCTCGCGTGCCAGCGGTATGGCCGCATCGGCGTAGCTTTCAACCAGCCAACCGCCCAAGCCGCGGTGACCCGGCATGGCCCCGGCGAAGGTTTCTCGCGACAGCACGATCGTCGGGGCGTCCGGAATGCCGGAAAGAAACCGACGAAACGCCCGTCGGAACATCAGCCTGCGCCACCAGAAACGCCTTTGACCATAGATACGCGCTTGAGCGCCTGCCTGCAAAAAGTCCGTCTTCCCGTAATATGTCAGGAACGGGCTTAGCGCCTTGCGGTTTTGCTTGAAGTAGTCCTGAAAGCTGGTCGTGCCGGTCTTGTGGAACCCCGCATGGACGATGACTCGCGTCATTAATGACCCGAGCCAACCACATGAAAGACGGTCAGGCCAGCGCGATCAGTCCGAACAGAACCAGCAGGAACAGGATCAGTACAACGCCGATCAGGAATTTTGCGCCGGTCAGGGCTGCCCCTGACAAGCGACCAAAGCCAAACAGCGCGGCTACGGCCGCGACCACCAGCAGGATGAGAATGAGTTGTAACATGGCGATTGTCCCTTCGTTTCAAAACTAGGGGGACAACAGACGACCACGCACAAAGTTCCATATCGGCGGCGCGGAGCGGGATGGTCATGGCATCGAGCCTTCCGGCGGATCGACGACAATACGCCCCGCAGCCAGATCCACCGTCGGGACCACGGCCTTGGTAAACGGCAACAGTATCGGCGCGGTCAGACCCGACCCGTAGACTTCCAGAAGATCGCCCGCGCCGTGGTTCAGCACGGCACTAACCTGGCCCAATACGGTCCCGCCGGTGTCGACAACCTCCAGCCCGATCAGGTCGGCGTGATAGAACTCATCGTCAGGAAGTCCCGGAAGTTTGTCGCGATCGGCATAAAGGCTGATGCCGCGCAAGGCGTCGGCGGCTTCCTTGCTGGTAATGTCCGGGAATGCGCGCGACAAAACCGTTCTTGATGGTCTGGGTGATAACGGGCGCAAAGCTGCGTCCTCCATCTTCGGTAAAAAGCGGTGCATATTCGGCTATGGCCTCTGGTTCGGCGCAGAAGCTTTTCAGCCGCACCTCTCCCTTGACGCCGAACGATCCGGCTATGGCACCGACGCAAATGCGATCTTCACTCATCCGGGGATGCTCCGTCGCAAAAGCCGCGCGGGTCAATCCGCCCGCCGGCGTCAAGGCAGCTGTCCATATACATGAACCGCTCTGCCTTGACGCCAAGCCAGACGCCCGCGCCCAGCATCAGTATCGCGATTATCTTCACGATCCGCCTCCATCCATCGGAGAGGGCCGAGGATTATTCAGCGGTTTTCGCTTCTTCCTTGGTCTCTTCCGCCGGTGCTTCCTCAGCAGCGGGTTCCGCTGCCGGTGCTTCTTCTGCTGCAGCTTCCGCTGCCGGGGCTTCCGCCGCGGGTGCTTCTTCTGCCGCAGCTTCCGCTACCGGGGCTTCCTCTGCGGGTGCTTCGTCGGCTACGGGTTCTTCTGCGACCGGCTCTTCTTTCGGTGCGGCAGCGGCTTCGGCTGCTGCGGCTGCCTTGTCCAGCTTGGACTGCGCGCGCTCTTCAGCGGCTTTGCCGGGCGTGCCCTTGTTGGGGTTACTGCGGACCTTCTTTTCCAGAACGCCGGCGGCTTCCAGCATGCGCGATACACGGTCGGTCGGCTGCGCTCCCTGACCCAGCCAATGCTGAATGCGTTCTGCATTCATCTTGACGCGCTCTTCGCTGTCTTTCGGCAAAAGCGGGTTGTAGGTGCCCAGCTTCTCGATAAAGCGGCCATCGCGGGGCATCCGCGAGTCGGCAGCGACGATCGAATAGTGCGGGCGCTTTTTAGAGCCGCCACGGGCGAGACGGATTTTCATAGCCATGATGTTATCTCCTATTTCCTAGCTATCTGAGACGGGGCGCGAACCCCTGTCATTCCTTGGTGTTTGTCGAACCGGCAGGTTCACGGTGTTTCGTATGGTGCCTGATGACTTCCTCGATGATGAAGTTCAGGAATTCGCGGGCGAAATCGGGGTCGAGGTCGGCCTCTTTCGCAAGACCCTCCAACCGCGCGATCTGCTGATCTTCACGGGCGGGGTCCGAGGGCGGAAGATCGTGCGCGGCCTTCAGCTTGCCAACTGCCCGAGTGTGCTTGAACCGCTCGGCGAGCGTGAAGACAAGGATCGCGTCCAGCCGGTCTATGCTGTCGCGATGCTCTTTCAGAAGCTCTGCGGCACGCTTCGTTACGTCGTTCATGCCCTGCCTCCGTGTCGCCAGACCTGCGACTCGTCGGATATCGCGGTCTCGGTATTTGCGTCCCGCGCAGCACCAAGCCGGGCGGCAAGGCGAGAGGACGGGGTGTTGGCCGGGTTGACATAGCTGACGAAGGCGCCCGCACCCAGAAGGCCGAGCGCATGCTCGCGGGCGGCCGTCGCGGCTTCGGTGGCATAGCCCTGACGCCGGGCTTCGGGCAGGAACATCCAGCCAAGCTCGGGTTCGTAATCTTCCCATTCGAGGCCGAGATGGACGAAGCCCAGAAGCTTTTGATCTTCCCGAAGCTCGACGGACCAGAGGCCGTGACCATGCAGGAGCCAGCAGGCGATATAGACGCTGAATTCGCTGAAGGCGCGTTCGGGCGGTGTCGGACCACCGATGAAACCGGACTCGTCCGCAGCATGGATTGCGGCCCATGCCGGGAAGTCGCGGGTTTCGGGCGCGCGCAGGATCAGGCGTTCGGTTTCCAGTCTTGGAATCCGGTCACGGATCGCTTGCGCAGCCATTGCTGCGGCACCCTGCGGCGCATGTGTGCAGCGGTGTAGCCGGGTCATTTCTTCTTCCCGAAGCCTGAAAGGCCCGGCGGCAATTGCATGCCGCCGCCGCCGAGGCCGGGCAGCTTGCCGCCAAGCGCCTTGGCGGCCTGTTCCATCGCTGCGGGGTCGTTCATATCCGGCATTCCGCCCCCCGGACCGTTGCCGCCGAACATGCCTTTCATCGCCTGTTTCAGCATCCCGCCTTTGCCCATCTTCTTCATCATGTCGGCCATCTGCCGGTGCATTTTCAGAAGCTGGTTGAGCTGAGACACTTCCAGCCCCGCACCCGCCGCGATGCGTTTCTTGCGGCTGGCCTGCAGGATCTGCGGATTGGCGCGTTCCTTTTTGGTCATCGACTGGATTAGTGCGATCTGGCGGCGGAAGATGCTGTCATCGAAGCCCGATTGTTCGATCTGCTTCTGCATCTTGCCCATGCCGGGCATCATGCCCATGACGCCTTCCATGCCGCCCATCTTCTGCATCTGCTCCAGCTGCATCTTCAGGTCGTTCATGTTGAACTGACCCTTCTGGAAGCGCTTCATCATCCGCTCGGCCTGTTCGGCCTCGATGGTTTCCTGCGCCTTCTCGACGAGGCTGACGATATCGCCCATGCCAAGGATGCGGCCGGCGATGCGTTCCGGGTGGAATTCTTCCAGCGCGTCCATCTTTTCGCCAAGACCGACGAACTTGATCGGCTTGCCGGTGACCGCGCGCATCGAAAGCGCGGCACCGCCGCGACCGTCGCCATCCATCCGGGTCAGCACGACGCCGGTGATGCCGACCTTGGCCTCGAATTCCTCGGCCACCTCGACGGCGACCTGACCGGTCAGGCCATCGACCACCAGAAGCGTCTCGCGCGGATTGGTCACGTCGCGGACTTGTGCCACCTCGTCCATCAGCACCTGGTCGATCTGCAACCGGCCTGCAGTGTCGAGCATATAGACGTCATAGCCGCCCATCGTCGCCTGCTGCTTGGCGCGCTTTGCGATGTCGACGGGCTTCTGACCAGGCACGATCGGCAGCGTGTCGACGCCGATCTGCGCCCCAAGAATTGCAAGCTGTTCCATCGCCGCCGGACGGTTGACGTCGAGCGATGCCATCAGCACCCGCTTGCCATTCTTTTCCTTCAGCCGTTTCGCCAGCTTGCCGGTCGTGGTCGTCTTGCCGCCGCCCTGCAGGCCGACCATCAGGATCGGCGCGGGCGGGCTGTCGATCTTCAAGGCACCGGGTTCGTCGCCTGCGGAAAGGACATGGACAAGCTCGTCATGGACGATCTTGACGACCTGCTGGCCCGGCGTGACAGATTTGGTAACGGCCTGCCCGGTGGCCTTTTCCTGCACCGCCTTGACGAAATCGCGCGCGACAGAAAGCGAGACGTCAGCCTCCAGCAGCGCCACACGTACTTCGCGCAGGGCGGTCTTGACGTCATCCTCGGACAATGCGCCCTGTTTCGTGAGCCGGTCAAAGACGCCCGAAAGACGTTCTGAGAGGTTCTCGAACATGGTCTGACCTTTCGTCCGTTTCGTTTATGCCACCACAGGTTTGCAGCGGCGGCCCAAATGCCAAACGCGCCAGTGGGCGCAACGCGCTGACTGACGGCGATCCCCGCAGGTGCGGGGACCGGAAGCTAAGGTCACTTCCGGATGTTGGGTGGGCGTTTAGGCTTGGCGGCGGCCAGAGTCAAGCCAGCCGTTGATGACGTTGGTTGCATGCTCCGCGCCGCCGCCACCGGTATAATAGTTGGTCAGTGGATGTCTGCCCTTGCTTTGGCCCTCGGGGATCACCAGTGCGACCCGGTGCGTCGGGCCGCCATCGCCGCTGTTCGAGGTTTCGACCATCGCGCGCTCGACCTCGGCCAGACCATGGCGCACACGGTCATAGCGGGTCAGGCTGCGCTGCCGGATCTCGACCCAGCCTTCTGGGCGGTGAAAGACCACCTGCACCCGGCGCACGAAGATGTAGAGAAAGAGCATCAGGAAGAGGCCGCCCGCGAAATAGGCCAGCGCCGCCACATCGAGAGCGATCAACCGCGATATCCCGACGCCGAACAGGGCCAGCGCGCCACCGCCGAAGATCAGGGAGAGGATCCAGGGCCGGGCCTCGACGATCAGCAGGTCGGGATGATTGTGTTTGATCTTCATAGCGGCAGAGTAGGCGGCGGCAGGGCGTGCCGCAATCGGAGCATGATCTGGCCGGGGGCGGAGCCTCCGGCGGGGATATTTTCCAAACAATGAAAGAGTGCGGCGGGGCGGGAGGAACGGGCGCGGCGTCTTGGTTTGCTCATCAGGTGCGGTTCAGTTGGCCGAACCGACGGTGGTGCAAGCGAAGGTGAGAAGCGCCCGGATCGCCAGAAGGCCGCGGTTCTTGACTTTCTCAGTCATGCTGTTTCTTCGGATGGTATGTGCTGCCCGGTAAAGTCCAGTGAATTTGGCGCGAGTCGCAACCGCGAGGCGCAGATAGCGGCTGTGCGGTGCCGCACAAAACTGCCGATCCGCGAACCGGATCGACGGCCTTCGACCGATCAGCCGTAGTTGTCCGAGTGAAATCCGGTGCCGAAGGTGGGCGTCCGTTGAGAGGGCCGGATGTCGCGTCGTTGACGGAATCCCGGGCGATCCAGCTCCTGAAAACCGGGCGCGTCGTTGACGTTTTGCGTGCCGAGGCTGGCGCATCCTGCGACAAGGGCGGCGAAGGCCAGAAGGCTGAAGGGGCGTAAAGACATGTCGAACTCCTTTGCGGTCATTGTCGGGTGGACGTGCGGGTCCAACTGCCGGGCGCACCCGGTCATGCCATTCAGTTAGGGCTGGAACCGCTCGGCAAAACTCTTCACCATGTGCGGGACCGGTCTGCGACGGCACCCGGCACAATCGCGTGACCGCGGGGCGGAAATCAGTCACATGAGTTTGACCAATTGGGACGAGATCCGCACCGCCTATCAGGTTGCTCGTCTGGGCACGGTTAGCGGCGCCGCAGAGGTGCTGGGCGTGCACCACGCCACAGTGATACGTCATATCGATGCGCTGGAGGGGCGATTGGGCGTGAAGCTTTTCCAACGTCATGCCCGCGGTTACACCGCCACCGAGGCGGGAGCCGAGCTGCTGAAAGTTGCGGCGGCAACAGACGATCAGTTCTCGCAGCTTGTCAGTCGAATCAAGGGGCAGGGCTCTGGTGTGCGTGGAGAACTGGTGGTTACCAGCGTCGTCGGTCTCGCGACGCTTCTGACACCACTTCTGGCGCGGTTTCAGGCGCAAAATGACGGGCTGACGATCCGCTACCTTACGGATTCGCGCCTGTTCCGCCTTGAATATGGCGAGGCACATGTAGCGATCCGAGCCGGCGGTCTCCCGCAAGAGCCGGATAATGTCGTGCAGCCGCTGCAGGGATTTGCGCCCCGTCTTGTTGCTTCGCGGGACTACGTCGAACGCCACGGGATCCCAAAGTCGCTGAACGAGTTCTCGCGCCACAAGTTCGTCAGCGCGGATAGAGATCAAATGCGCGCGCCGCAATATCGCTGGCTGGCAGATCGGGTGCCCGACGATGCGCTGGTCTTCCGCGCGACGGAGCCTGCGGCAATGGATGTCGCCATCCAGCAGGGGGTCGGAATTGGATTCGTTTCGGCAAAATTGCTGCACGACGATCCCGACCTGGTTGAAGTGATGCCGCCCGAACCGGCCTGGCAGTCAGAGTTATGGCTGGTGACCCATGTCGATTTGCACCGGACCGCAAAGGTGCAGGCTTTTGCCACGTTCCTCAAACAAGAGGCGCAAGCGTGGTAATAGCGCTGACCAACGCTCGAACGCGGGAACTGCATGGGCATCTGGCGATGTTTGCGTTTTCAGCTCTGGTAGCGGGCTCGTTCAGTCTGGGCGCATTGGTGGCCAATGATATCGCCCCTGCGGCACTCAATGCCGCGCGGTTCCTGATCGCTTCGGTCCTGATTGGCGGACTTGCATGGGCAACGGGCGTGCTGAACGCCGGCGTGGCGCGTGCGCCCTGGCGCTATCTGATCCTTGGCGGGCTTTTCGCCACTTATTTCGTACTCATGTTCGAGGGGTTGAAAACCGCGCCGCCAGTATCCTCGGCGGCGGTTTTTACACTTACGCCAGCGATTGCGGCGGTGGTGGGCTGGTTTCTGCTGCGGCAAGTCACGACGCCCAGGATGGCGCTGGCGCTGATCATTGGCGGAGCTGGGGCGCTTTGGGTCATCTTCCGGGCCGATCTGGATGCACTTCTGTCATTCCGGATCGGCGAGGGTGAGATGATCTTTTTCTGGGGCGTGGTGGCGCACGCGATCTATACGCCGGCCTCGCGCAAGCTCAATAGAGGAGAAAGCCCGGTCGCCTATACATTCGGGATGCTGGTGGCCGGGTTCGTGGTCCTGACTTTCTATGGTTGGGGCGATATCCTTGCGACCGACTGGATGAACCTACCGTGGCTCGTCTGGGCCACAATCGGCTATACGGCGGTCTTTGCCGGATCGACCACCTTCGTTCTTCTGCAATACGCGGTGCTGCGCATACCGGCGTCAAAGGTCATGGCCTATACCTACCTGACCCCAAGCTGGGTCATTCTGTGGGAAATCATGCTGGGCAACGGGGCACCGCGCGGACTTGTGCTTGCCGGTGTGGCGCTGACCGTCGTGGCGCTGGCGATGCTGCTAAAGTCCGACTCCACTTGATCTGCCGCAAGGCGGGCGCAATGCCGCAGCCCTATTCTGCCTTCCGGATGGTGCATTGGCGCGCTTGGAAAGGATGATGAATGTTCAAGACGATCGTAGTACCCGTAGACCTCTTGCACAAAGCGGCTCTCGCAAAGGCGCTGAGCGTAGCCCGCGACCTTACTCGCGCCTATTCCGCCAAGCTCTATCTCGTTGGTGTCACCACCGAGACACCGGGTCCGGTTGCGCACACACCGAAGGAATTCGAGGCTAAGCTTGCCGAGTTCGCCAAAGAATTGGGCGACGAAGCGGGGATCAATGTGCATCCCTTTCCGGTCACTTCGCATGATCTGTCGATTGATCTGGAAAGCCAGATCATGGGCGCCTGCGACAAGGTTGGCGCGGACTTGGTTGTGATGGCTTCGCATGTTCCGGGATTGGCCGAGTATGTATTTTCTTCAAATGCCGGATATCTGGCATCGCACGCAAAAATATCGGTGTTTGTCGTTCGGTGAATCAAGCGAAGAGGTGCTGTCTGCGGGACGGTCAATCCAACCCGAGGTGTTCGGATCAACTTGCCCTGCCCAACTCGGCCTCAAGAAAGCGCTCAAACTCATCCAGGTTGACCGGCTCGAACTGGCCGAAGCCCTGCACCCAGACGGTGACATCGCGCATCGCGTCGGGTTCCAGTTTGCACCATTTCACCCGGCCTCGCTTTTCCTGGCTGATAAGCCCTGCGCGGGTCAGGATGGTCAGATGCTTCGAAATCGCTGCCAGCGACATGTCGAATGGTTCGGCTACATCAGTAACCGCCATGTCATCTTCGAGGAGCATGGTGAGGATTGCGCGCCGGGTCGGATCGGCGAGGGCGGCGAAAAGGGCATCGAGGCGGCTTTGCATCGCGTCTCATTGGATCAGCCGCCGATAATCGTCAACCGAAAGGTTAAATATGCTAAATCGGCTGTAATCCCCCGAACCGCAGCATTCCGGCCCAATCCCGCCTTATCACTTGTCTGTAAATATCCAATTATAACAATGCATTAATTGAACACGCCCTGCCGGCTTCCGCGCTTGACTCTGCCCTCGCCGGTTCCTAGTTTCCGCCCGACTGTCCGAAGGGGGCGTTCACCATGATCGATCAGGCTGACAAGGACCGGCTTGCACAGCTGGAACAGCGGATCGAAGCGGTGAAAAAGGCTGAAAAGCCGACCTCGAAGATGGAGGATCATCATTCTCAGGCGCATCTGGCCTGGCGCATGGTGATTGAGCTGGTGACCGGCCTTCTGGTCGGCTTTGGTATCGGATACGGGCTGGATTCCCTGTTTGGAACTCTGCCCATCTTTCTGGTGCTGTTCATATTGCTGGGCTTTGCGGCCGGGGTGCGGGTGATGCTGCGCACAGCCACCGAGGTTCAGAAGGAACAGATCGCCGAGGCATTCGGCAAGAACAAGTCGGCCAGCGCGGTCGAGGACGAGAGAGGGGACTAACGTGGCGACAGAAGCAGCAGCTCCAAGCGGCCTTCAGATCCATCCGATGGATCAGTTCGTGGTCAAACCTCTCTTCGGTGGTGACACGATCAACTTTTACACGCCTACGAACGTCACGCTCTGGATGGCGCTGGCGGTTCTGTGCGTGATCGGCCTTCTGGTGCTTGGCACGCGCGGCCGCGCCATTGTGCCGAACCGGATCCAGTCGATTGCGGAACTAGCGTATGGTTTTGTCTACCGCATGGTCGAGGATGTGGCGGGCAAGGACGGGCTGAAATACTTCCCGTATATCATGACGCTCTTTATATTTATCGTCTTCGCCAACTTCCTTGGCCTGATCCCGATGGCCTTCACCACCACCAGCCATATCGCGGTCACCGCGACGATGGCGCTGGCGGTGTTCTTCTTCGTCACGATCCTTGGCATCGTCAAGAACGGCGTCGGGTTCCTGTCGATCTTCTGGATCTCGGCCGCACCGCTTGTGCTGCGCCCGATCCTGGCGATCATCGAGATCATTTCCTATTTCGTGCGGCCGGTCAGCCACTCTATCCGTCTTGCGGGTAACATGATGGCAGGCCACGCCGTGATCAAAGTGTTCGCCGGCTTTGCGGGCGTGCTGGGTGTCGGCGCGATCGCACCCGTCGCGGCAATCACCGCGGTCTATGCGCTGGAGGTCCTCGTGTCCTTCATCCAGGCCTATGTGTTTGCCATTCTCACCTGTGTCTACCTCAAGGACGCACTGCATCCGGGGCACTAAGCCGGTCACGGGAAATCTAACCAATTCAAGTCGTAAGGAGACTGCTATGGAAGGCGATATCGTACAAATGGGCGCATACATCGGTGCCGGTCTGGCCTGTACGGGCATGGGCGGAGCCGCTGTCGGTGTGGGCCACGTCGTTGGTAACTACATCTCGGGCGCCCTGCGCAACCCGTCGGCTGCCGCTGGCCAGACGGCCACGATGTTCATCGGTATTGCGTTTGCCGAAGCGCTGGGGATCTTCTCGTTCCTCGTTGCCCTTCTGCTGATGTTCGCCGTCTAGAACCTTCGAACCATCCTTACGGTCGGGTGGGTGACAGACGTCGCCCACCCGGTGTAAATCAGGTTCCAGGAGGACAAGATGGCCACAGAAACCACAGCTGTCACAGAAGGTGCCCACGGTGCCGCCGAAGCTGCCGGTCACGGTGGCGAAGCTGTCGGCATGCCGCAGCTCGACTTTTCCACGTTCGGCAATCAGATATTCTGGCTGGTCGTTACGCTGATCGCGATCTACTTCGTGCTGAGCCGTGTTGCACTGCCCCGTATCGCGGCGGTTCTGGCCGAACGGCAGGGCACGATCACCAACGATCTGGCCGCTGCTGAAGAGCTGAAGCTGCAAGCGGTCAAGGCAGAAGAGGCTTATAATCAGGCGTTGGCCGATGCCCGCGCCGAAGCCAGCCGCATCGTGGCAGAGGCCAAGGCCGATATTCAGGCCGATCTGGACGTGGCCATATCCAAGGCCGATGCCCAGATCGCCGCGAAATCCGCGGAATCCGAAAAGGCGATATCCGAGATCCGCGCCAGTGCCGTGGACAGCATCAAGGTCGTCGCCAGGGATACCGCCAAGGAAATCGTCTCAGCCCTCGGTGGCAAGGCGGATGCCAAGGCGATCACCTCTGCCGTCACCGCGCGTCTGAAAGGATAAGGCATGAAGAAACTCACTCTCCTCGCCTCGCTCCTGGCCACACCCGCGATAGCTGCGGAAGGCATTCCGTTCTTTTCGCTCTACAACACAAACTTTGTGGTGCTGCTGGCCTTCCTGCTGTTCATTGCGGTGCTGGTCTACGTCAAGGTGCCGGGCAAGCTGGCTGGCATGCTGGATGCCCGCGCGGCAGGTATTCAGGCCGATCTGAACGAGGCCAAGGCGCTGCGCGAAGAAGCACAGACAGTTCTGGCGTCCTATGAGCGCAAGCAAAAAGAGGTCAAGGAACAGGCCGAGCGGATCATCGAACATGCCAAATCAGAGGCCGCTTTGGCGGCAGAGCAGGCCAAGGAAGATCTGAAAGCCTCGATCAACCGCCGTCTGGCTGCTGCCGAAGATCAGATCGCCTCGGCTCAGGCTGCTGCCGTCAAGGACGTCCGCGATCGTGCCATCCAGATTGCCGTAGCAGCCGCAAGCGATGTGATCGCTGCCAACATGACTGCGGCTGACGGCAATGAGCTTGTCGAGGCCGCGATCAAGACAGTGAGCGAGAAGCTTCACTGAGCAGGCCGCCAAGGCAACCGAGCAAATCAAAGGGCCCCGATCAATGGATCGGGGCCCTTCTGTTTGGCGCGCTATATCAGAGGGCTGTGCGCCCCCGGCAGCAACCCGATCAGTTGGGTCGGATAACGATCTCGACCCGACGGTTCAGCGCGCGGCCCTGAGCGTTCTGGTTGGAGGCGATCGGTTGATCCTCGCCACGACCGATTGTCACAATCCGACCAGCGCTGACGCCGTTGTTGATCAGGACGTTTCCAACAGCATTTGCGCGCCTTGCCGACAGGTTCTGGTTGTAGGCGGCCGCCCCAGTATTGTCGGTATGGCCGATCACCTGAACCGTCGAATCCGGATACTGCTGCAAATTCTGCGCCAGCGCCCGCAGGTCGCGCTGAAGATCGCCACGAACCTCGGCACTGTCAACGTTGAACAGGATGTCCTGAGGCATCGTCACGATCAGCGCATTGCCAGTATTGACAATCGACACCCGATCATCGCCGATTGACCGCTGCAGATCTGCGGCTTGTTTGTCTAGCGTTCCGCCGATTGCGGCGCCGACTGCCGCGCCAGCGAGCCCGCCAAGCAGGATGTTGCGGCGGCGTTCCTTGGCGTTGTCTGCATTCAGGCCGCCGATGGCGGCGCCGGCCAACGCGCCGATACCGGCACCCTCTCCGGTCCGCTGCCTCGGGTTGTTGGTTGGCGTGTTCACATCGGTACAGGCTGTCACCGCCAGAATGGCGGCAGTCGCAGCCAATGCGGGAAATCTCAGAATGGTCATGGAATCCTCATCTATTCGGTCCCTCTTGGGGAAAGTCCGGACACACTGGTCTGGTTCCGTTTGTTATTCAATATCAAGCTGCAAAACGGCGCTTTATCGCTGGAATTGGCCAGAGCGCGACCGAACCGATCAGGCCCGGCTGTCCGCGCGGGCAGCTTCCCAGGCCAACATCGCCCGCTTGACCGGCAGCCCCCAGTGATAGCCCCCCAGCCCGCCTGATTTGCGCAGCGCCCGATGGCAGGGGATCAGCCAGCTAAGCGGGTTGCGACCCACCGCAGTGCCGACCGCCCGAACGGCGCGCGGATTGCCGATGGCGCTGGCGATCTCGGAATAGGTGGTGACATGTCCGGAGGGGATCGACAGCAGCGCTTCCCAAACCTTTATCTGAAACGGCGCTCCGATCATGTAAATCTTCGCGTCGCCCCCGCCGAATGCCGCATCGACCCAGTGGCTGATCTGATCAGGCGCCTCGACCAACCCTGCTTCTGGCCAGCGAGCGGCCATGTCGGTTAACGCAGCCTGGTCTCCGACCTCGTCGGTGAAGGCCATGCCGCATAGGCCCCGATCGGTGCCCATCGCCAGAACTCGCCCGAACGGGCTTTCGAACCAGCCATAACGAATGGTCAGATCCGCACCTTTGCGGGCATACTCACCCGGACTCATCGCCTCCCATTTCAAGAAAAGATCGTGCAACCGGCCCGTGCCCGACAGGCCGAGCTCGTTGGCGACATCCAGATTGGTGAACCTATCGGCCAACAGCGCGCGGGCGTGGTCCAGTGTCAGATATTGCTGATAGCGCTTCGGCGACACACCGACCCAGCGCGAGAACACGCGCTGAAAATGCGCCGGGCTCATCTGCAACCGTCCGGCGAGATCCTCCAGCGAAAGCGGCGCGGTGCCTGCGGCGTCGATCTCGGCGATCGCGCGACGCATGACGTTGTAGTGATAGCCTTCTTGGTTTGCGATATGGTTCACGGGCTTACTCCCCTTACTTGGGGATAAGACTATGCTTCCCTCAGGCGCTTTTCGACCCGTATCTTGCGCCTTTTACGCCGACCGCCGCGCCTCTCCTGTCAGCCGGGTTCAGAAGGCTCGCTGTTCAATTCTCCTCGACGCATTGCGCCGCCAAGGCCACGCGGCCAGGCAGTCCCACTCCGGATGGTCTGTGGAGCGGCTGCGATCATGACATGGATTGGATCAACCATGTGAGGACGCGGGCGCAAACACCGTACTTGCCGAGCGATATCCGAGCGGGCATACCCGCGAGAATGACAAAGCAGATGAACTATCACCAGATGCACGAGGTCTTTTCGCGGTTTCAGGCGGCAGAGCCGGAACCGCTGGGTGAACTCAACCACGTGAACGCCTTCACGCTGGTCGTCGCCGTGGCGCTGTCCGCACAGGCCACGGATGTCGGCGTGAACAAGGCCACCGGGCCGCTCTTCAAGGTCGCCGATACGCCGGAAAAGATGCTGGCGCTGGGCGAAGAAGGGCTGACCGAATACATCAAGACCATCGGCCTGTTCCGCCAGAAGGCGAAGAACGTCATCAAGCTCAGCCGCATACTGGTCGAGGAATACGGCGGCGAGGTGCCGTCGTCCCGCGCTGCCCTGCAATCGCTGCCGGGTGTGGGGCGCAAGACCGCGAACGTCGTTCTGAACATGTGGTTCAAACAACCCGCGCAAGCCGTCGACACCCATATCTTCCGCGTTGGCAACCGCACCGGCATCGCCGTGGGCAAGGATGTCGATGCTGTCGAACGCGCCATCGAGGACAACGTCCCCGCAGAATTTCAGCAACACGCGCATCACTGGCTGATCCTGCATGGCCGCTATATCTGCGTCGCGCGCAAACCCAAATGCGGTGCCTGCCTAATCCGCGATCTCTGCCAATTCGAGGACAAGACTCAATGACAAAACGCTTTCAGGTCGTCGGTATCGGCAATGCGATGGTCGATGTGCTGTCGCATTGCAAGGATGACTTCCTGGCCGTGAACGGCGTCGAAAAAGGCATCATGCAGCTGATCGACATGGACCGCGCCGTCGATCTTTACGCCCGCGTCGGCCCGTCGAAGGAAATCAGCGGCGGCTCCGCCGCCAACACCATCGCGGGAATTGCCCAGCTTCAAGGCCGGACCGCCTATGTCGGCAAGGTCAAGGACGACCAGTTGGGCGCGATCTTCGCGCATGATCTGCGGGCACAGGGCGCTGTTTTTGAAACCGAACTGGCCGACAAGGGGTCAGAGGCCGAAACCGGCCGCTGCATCGTGCTGGTGACGCCGGACGGCGAACGCTCGATGAACACCTATCTGGGCTGGTCGGAATATCTCGGTCCCGCCGATATCGACGAAGCCATGATGGCCGACGCCGAATGGATTTTTCTGGAAGGCTACCGGTTCGACGGCCCCGAAAGCCATGCCGCCTTCGCCAAGGCCATCGCGGCGACCAAGGGGGCAGGGGGCCGGGTTTCGATCACGCTGTCCGATCCGTTTTGTATCGAGCGTCACCGCGACGCTTTCGCCAGGATGCTGCGCGAGGATGTCGACTTGCTTTTCGCCAACCGCGCCGAGATCAAGTCGATGTATCGGGCCGAGGATTTCGACGCCGCACTTGCCGCCGCCGCTGCCGAAGTCGAGATCGTCGTCTGCACCGACAGCGCCAATGGCGCCTATATCATCAAGGCCGGTGACCGCTGGCATGTGCCCGCAGTGCCGACCAAGGTTGTTGACGCGACCGGTGCCGGAGACCTCTTTGCCGGTGCTTTCCTTTGGGGGCTCACGAACGGGTACGAGTTGGAAACTTGCGGCCGTATGGCCTGCCTCGCCGCATCTGAAGTGATCAGCCATATCGGCGCCCGGCCAGAGGCAGATCTGAGCGGTTCGTTTGCTCAGCACGGGCTGCTCTGACCTGCTACGCCGCCCTTGCTTGCCCATCGCAGCGCGCCCATTCCGCAGCGTTGACCCCGCGGACCAGCAGCCACAGGCAGAAGGCAAGCTCTGCAACAAGCGGCACCAGATAGACGGGCGCGAATGCCTCTGTCAGTGCTGGCGCAAGGAAGCGCAGGTAACTGCCGGTCAGATAGACGACACCCGCCGCTGTGATGAGGACACCAATCACCGAAGGCAGGAACGGCGCGCGCAATATCAGCCAGCCGGTGATCAGGCTGTTGAGGCCGAAGAAGATCAGGCCCAGATCGTAGCCATGGCTATGCATCTGCGTCGCCAGCAAAGCCAGCGCGTTAAGCTGGTCGGCATCAAGGCCGGTAAGGGTCACCGCCTCCGTTCAGGATCAGCAGAGCCGCGTGATGGTTTATCAGATTGCTGCCGATGATTGCAGCCTGCAACAGGCGGAATGCGGCGGCCATCAACGCCAGCAGCGGGCTGACCGGTCGAAGCAGGCCAAAGAGCAGAATCGCCAGCGCGACATCGCAGAGCGCCATGATGGTATCCGCCGCGAAGGCCAGACGATAAAGACCTTCAGCCGCTGATATGGCGCTGGCGCTCGCCGCCGCATCGTCCGGCGTAACAAGACCGGAGCGGACGAAGACCTCGCTCCAGATGCCCAGGGCGATGATGATCAGATAGAGCCCGCCCGCAGCCCGGGCATAGCTCTGAACGGAGGTCGGAAAGATCCACTGTGTCATGTTGGCTCCGTCGAGGTTTTGGACGGGTCCGAGAAATAACACAGATCAATTTCGGATAGGAACCGAAACTTTCCGACCTGCTGGCAGTCGTCGGGTGGCTGAACTGAATGCGCATGCAGGTACGGTGAGGCACCCCGCCCAACTCTTGCCCGGAGGCGGAGTGCCTGCTTCTTCTCTGGCGGCCATCGGCCTTTCCGACCGTTCCGCGCAATCAGGTTGCGTGCTCGAGGTTAACGAAAGATGAACGCCGCTTGCTACGAGGGAAGTTTGGCACATGGTCTTGATATTGCAGCGGCGAGCGGCAAGAGCGGTGGGCGCCTGTCTTAGTCTTCGCCCTCGGCTGGCGCGATCCCTCCCCGCCGTTCCAGCCAGCGCGCTGTGCCGAGGCATATCAGCGCCCAGCCCGCCCCTGCCGCCCAGCCGGCAATCACATCGCTGGGCCAGTGGACGCCAAGATAGACCCTGCTGATGCCGACGCCGACCGTTAGCAGAACCGCCACTGACAACAGGTACAGCTTGACCCTGCGGCGTGGTTCAAGCCGTGCCAGAAGCGCCGCCAGCGTCAGATAGGTCACCGCCGACATCATCGAATGCCCGCTGGGAAAGCTGGCAGTGAAAACGATGCTGTCATGTGGAACCAGATCTGGCCTTGGCCGTTCAAAGAATTGCTTGGCGAAGCTCGATACCATCAGCCCACCCGCCACCGAGATCAGCAGGAAAAGCATGGTTCTAAGGTGCCTCTGAAGCGCCAGGTACCCTGCCACGACAAGTGTCAGCATGCCCAACACAACCGTTCCGCCAAGGGCAGATACGTCGCGGCCGAGCTCTTCCAGCCAGCGCGGGCCGATGGGGTCGGCCAGGTCACCGGGCGTTCGCATCGACAGCAGGATCGCCTCATCGATGGCCTTGACATCACCTTCTATCACCTCGCCCGCGATTCCAAAGAATATCCAAAGCGCGGCAATCAGCGCCAACAGGATCAGGACGGACCCAGCTTCCAGATTGCGCCGCAGCCAGCCGCGAGCAGAAGAATAAAGCATGGCCGCCCTTTCAGCGCGATGGATCAGTCACCAAGCTTGGCGTGAACCTCTTTCAGATCAATCTCGGACAGCGGCATCTTGTTGGCGGGGTTGTCGATGTCGTATTTGAAAAGGTCGAAATCCTTCTTGTACATCTCGCGTACCAGATGCATCGACAAATCGTCGAAATAGTCCTCGATCGGATGGGCGCGCTTCGGGCCATGCCCTTCGGATTCGTTGAACCGCGGCATTGTGGCAAGATCGACGGGGTGCGCGGCTTCGATATTGTCGAGTACCGATTGCATGCCCTCGTTGAACTTCTCGGTGAAGAAGATGTTGTCGTAACTGCCGCCATTCACGATGTAGGTCGAGATATGGCCCGACATCGCTGACCAATGGATGTCCGGCTCCATCGGGCGGCGCCAGCGGATCGTATCTCGAGCGAACAACAGGAATCGGCGGAACGACTTGATCTGGTCGAAATCGCCCTCGACCTCGATCCCGTATTTCTGGATCAGCAGCGGCACGAGGTTGCCGCGATAACGTTTGCCGTTCCTCTGGATGCCGCAGATCTTGTCGAAGAACGACGACAGGATGCGCCCATAAGGATTTCGAACCGAGGTGAAGGCATAGCTGGTATGGTTCTTCACGGCCGCCTCGATCACCGGCTGGCTTTCGGGTATGGCCCATTTGTGCAGCCCGGTCATCGCGTCATGGATGTCGCCGTCGAAAAACTCGCCGTGATCCGAGTAATACATGACCTGACCGATGGTCGAGCAGGCGCATTTCGGCACCACGCGGTAAACTACGCTTTCGCTCTCCGTCATCCAGGTTCCGGGAAATCCCATACTAGTTCATCCTCCTGATCCTGGACCATGTTGCACGCACCGGGGGCACAATTACGCTGAAAAAGCAAAGAAAGTCTGTTTTTTCAATGGTTGTTCACGTTATCTATGCGAAGAATTCCGCCGGTTGAAAGGGTTTGCGCGGCCATATGGCAAGAATCGCCTTCATTTTGCTGTGTCACAAGGATCCGGATGCGATCATCGACCAGGCGACGCGGCTGACGGCGGCGGGTGACTGTATGGCTATCCATTTCGATGCCCGCGCGAAACGCGAGCATTTCGACCGGATCACCGCCGCCCTGAAAGACAATCCCAACGTCACCTTCGCTCGAAAGCGCATCCGCTGCGGCTGGGGCGAGTGGTCGCTGGTCCAGGCCACGCTTCTGGCGATCGAGGCGGCAGAGAAGGCCTTTCCCCGCGCCACGCACTTCTACATGCTCTCGGGCGATTGCATGGCGATCAAGTCGGCTGAATACGTGCACGACTTTCTTGATGAGAATGACGCTGACTTCATCGAGAGCTTCGACTTTCTGGAAAGCGACTGGATCAAGACGGGGATCAAGGAAGAACGCTTGATCTACCGTCATTATTTCAATGAGCGCGCGCGAAAGCGGCTGTTCTATACCGCGATGGAGCTGCAGAAACGGTTGGGGCTGTCGCGCGCGATCCCAGCCGATCTGCAGATCATGATCGGCAGCCAGTGGTGGTGCCTGCGCCGCCAGACGATCGAGAAGATCCTGGATTTCACCCGTGAGCGTCCCGATGTGATGCGCTTTTTTCGCACCACCTGGATCCCGGATGAGACATTCTTTCAAACCCTCGTCCGCCACCTGATCCCGGAACGCGAAATACAAACGAGAACGCTGACCTTCCTGATGTTCTCGGATTACGGGATGCCGGTTTCTTTCTACAACGACCACTACGATCTGCTTTTGGGTCAGGATTTCCTTTTCGCCCGCAAGATCTCGCCCGAGGCGATGGAACTGAAGAAACGCCTGGGTGATCTCTTCGCCTCCGAAGGCGTCAGCTTTCAGATTTCAAATGAAGGTCAGAGCCTGTTCAAATTCCTCACTGGCCGCGGCCGCGAGGGGCGACGATTCGCGCCCCGGTTCTGGGAAACCGAAGTCTACCCTTGGGCGCGAGCGCGAACTGATGATCATCAGCTGCAAGAAATGGCATGTCGCCAAGCGACTTCTGAGCCGAATCAAGCAAGTCACGAACGTGCCGGCGATGGAGTATGTCTTTGACGAGGAAGGCACCGCCCTGCCGGATCTTGGTGGCATCCAGGGCACGCTGGGTAAGCGTACCCGGCACCGCCGTGCGTTGATGCGGATGCTCTTTGACTATTACGAAACCGACCGGCTGATCATCTGTCTCGACCCCAACAACATGGATCTCTTGCAGGACTTCTACACAGATCGCTCCAAGACCAGCCTGCTGGAAATCGACTGCACCTTCACCGACGACTATCTTCTGGGCCATGCCAAGCGTGTCGGCCTCGCTGGCGAACGGACCAGCCGCGAAAACATCGACCGGTTGCTGCCGACGATCCGCAGTGATGTCCATTTCGAGGCCGACCGCATTCGCGACGCCAATTTCCCGAACTTCCACCGCATCCGCGAACGGTCGGCGCCCGAGGATAACGCCTTGCCGCTGTCGCGGTTTCTCGACATCACGCTCGACAAGGCCCGGGAAATCGCGGCTACAGACAATCTCTTTGCCGATTGAGGACTGCCATGGCTTATGCGTATGACGACCAGAACATCTTTGCAAAAATCCTGCGCGGTGAGATCCCGAACAACACAGTGCTGGAAACCGAGCACAGCCTGGCCTTCCACGACATCGCGCCGCAAGCGCCCGAACATGTGCTGGTGATCCCGAAAGGCGCCTATGTCACCTACGATCATTTCGCGGCAGAGGCGAGCGATACTGAAATCCTCGATTATACCCGCACCATTGGCAAGATCTGCGACCTGCTGGGCGTCAGCCCCGGCGCGGATGGAGATGGTTACCGGATGATCGCGAATTCCGGCCAGAACGGCGTGCAGGAGGTGCAGCACCTGCATGTGCATATTCTAGGCGGCCGGGTGCTGGGGCGGATGCTGGCGAAGGGGTAAAGATACCAGCCCAAACTCTGAAACTCAGTGAAATTCAGCGCCTTGGCGCCGCTGCATTCTCCAGAATCTCTTGCGGGCGTCCGAAGGTTCGAGATGTCGATATTTTCCGCCTGAAAAACAAGCCCAATCCAGCGCTAGGCCCTGCGTTACAAGCTCTGCTGCAATATCGCGGCCATCTGGCAGGTAACAGTTCGCTACGAGCCGGTCGTGGGACCGTTCTCCGGTTAATCGGGCAGTGATGACCTGACCCATGCAAATCCCCACCATCGCCCACTTCGCCTTCTTGCCCCATGGGTCGTCGATTTCAGGAGCGTCGATACCTGCGAAGCGTATCTTTGTCTTCCGAATGACGATCGTATCGCCGTCGATAACGTAACATTTGCCTTTGAGACGCAAGGATTTCGGGAATGTCCGGCAAGGGCGCTTCTCGCGGGGCGGGATGCACAACGACCCGTCGCTGAACCCTTGCGAGTGTTGGTCGCCTGCTTTGGTGCCGCGCTTGGCCAAATATGGCGCGAAGAACCATCGATAAAACGCCCACCGCTAACCACTTCGACTCGAACTTCGATCAAGCGCTATGCTGGAGAGGCTCTTGGTCAATCGTCGGTCGGGAATTTGACGCAAAATGGGCGATCGAGACGCCCGCCGCCTCACCCCCGCGTCAGGTCGAGAAACACATCCTGCAAATCCGGCTCTTCCGTCTTCACGTCCCGGATCAGGATCCCGGCCTCCCGAACCGCCTCCAGGATCGCATTCGCAGAGGTCGCCCCGCGCCGATAGGCCAGCGCCAGCGAGCCATCGGCGCGGCGGGTCAATTCGACCCCCTCCGGCAGCGCAAACGCCTTTGGCGCCTCCGCTTCGGGCTGGATCACCAGTGTTTTCGCGTCCATCCGGCCCAGAAGCGCGGGCGTGGTATCCTGCACCACCACCTCGCCCTGATGGATGATCGCGATCTCGTCGCACATCTCCTCGGCCTCTTCCAGATAATGCGTGGTCAGGATGATCGTCATGCCGCGTTCGCGGCTTCAGCCGCCGCACATTGGCCCAGAGCATCTGGCGCATCTCGATATCGACGCCCGCCGTCGGTTCATCCAGCACCAGAATCTGCGGGAAATGCACCAGCGCCTTGGCCAGCAGCAACCGCCGCCGCATGCCGCCCGACAGGGTGCGGGCATAGGCATCGGCCTTGTCGCTCAGCCCGACCATCTGCGAGGATCTCATCCGTCCGCCGCTGCGCCTTGGGCACGCCGTAAAGCCCCGCCTGCACCTCCAGCGCGCCGCGCGGGGTGAAGAACGGATCAAGGTTCAGTTCCTGCGGCATCACCCCGATGGCCGCGCGCGACTGGCGCGGATTCACTCCTGATCGAAGCCCCAGATGGCACCCTGCCCGACGTCTTGATCACCAGACCTGCCAGAATGTTGATCAGCGTCGACTTTCCGGCCCCGTTGGGGCCCAGAAGGCCAAAGATCGATCCGGTCGGGATGTTCAGATCAATCCCCTTCAGCGCGTGCTTTCTCGGGCTTGCTCCGGCTGCCGCCATAGGTCTTGGTCAACCCTTCGATCTCGATCGCATATCCGGTCATCCAGCCTTGCCCGCGCCCTGCCATCCGTTATCATGCCCCGACTTAACTTGCGGCCCCGCCCGCGACAACCGGAAGAGAGACCCGATGACAATAGAAGCGCCGGAAACCGAAGTGGTCGATAGCTGGAAGGTCGCCTGCGACGGCGGCGGCGCCGCATCTGGGCCACCCCCGCGTCTGGCTGCAGATCCCCGCATGATACAGGGCTGGGTCGAATGCGGCTATTGCGACAAGAAATATGTGCACAGGGACTTCGCCGAGAAGGCATGACCTTTCCGGATAACGCCTGACTTCGTCACATTCGAAGGCCACCGCGTCGCGACCTGGCAGATGGGTCAGGGCCCCGACCTTATCCTGATCCACGGAACACCCTTCTCCTCATATGTCTGGCATCGCGTCGCGCCCGATCTGACAGGTCGATTCCGGATCAGGATGTTCGATCTACTGGGCTACGGTCGCTCTGACAAGCCCGAAGGCGATGTGTCACTGGCTGTTCAGAACCGGCTGCTGGCCTTCCTGTTCGGCCATTGGAGCCTGACCCGACCACTGGTCGTCGCCCATGATTTCGGCGGGGCGACCGCGCTGCGCGCGCATCTGCTGGACGGGCTGGACTATGCCCGGCTGCTGCTGATCGACCCGGTCTCGCTGCGTCCCTGGGGCAGTCCGTTCGTTGCCCATGTGCGGCAATACGAGGCCGCGTTTGCCGGCGTGCCGGATTACATGCACCGGGCGATGCTAGCCGCCTATATTCGAACGGCAACCCATGCCGGGCTGTCGGATTTGGCCTTGGTGCCCTATATCGAGCCATGGCTCGGAGATACCGGTCAGTCAGCCTTTTACCGTCAGATCGCACAGATGGACATGTCCCATACCGATGCGGTCGAGACCCGTTACACCGAATTGCGCTGCCCGGTGCGCCTGCTTTGGGGGGCAGAGGATCAGTCGCATTCCCGTTGAACTCGGGCACAGACTGGCCGACAATCTGCCTGATTGCCAGCTAACCGAAGTGTCCGGATCCGGGCACCTGATGCAAGAGGACGCGCCAGAGGCTATTCTGAGGGCGATCGGGGACTTCCTTGGAGGCGCACAATGACATTCGGCAAGGGCCACCATCTGCATCTGATCGACGGCTCCGCCTTCATCTTCCGCGCCTATCACGCGCTGCCGCCGCTGACCCGCAAATCCGACGGGCTGCCGATCGGCGCGGTCGCGGGCTTTTGCAACATGCTGTTCAAGCTCATCGAAGAATCGAAGGGCGACGAGGCCCCAACCCATGTCGCGGTCATCTTCGACTATTCCGGCAAGACGCTTCCGCAACGACATCTACGACAAATACAAGGCGCAACCGCCCGCCCGCGCCCGAAGACCTGGTGCCGCAATTCCCGCTGACCCGCGACGCCACCCGCGCCTTCAACGTCGCCTGCATCGAGGTCGAAGGCTATGAGGCCGACGACATCATCGCCACGCTACGCCTGTCAGGCCCGCGATGCCGGCGGCCGGGTGACCATCGTGTCCTCGGACAAGGATCTGATGCAGCTGGTCGGCGACGGCGTCGAAATGCTCGACCCGATGAAGAACAAGCGCATCGACCGAGACGGCGTGATCGAGAAATTCGGCGTCGGACCGGAACGCGTGGTCGATGTGCAGGCCCTGGCTGGCGATTCAGCGTCGACAACGTGCCGGGCGCGCCGGGGATCGGCATCAAGACCGCCGCCCTGCTGATCAACGAATACGGCGATCTCGATACGTTGCTGGAGCGCGCCGGCGAGATCAAACAGCCGAAACGCCGTGAGGCGTTGATCGAATAACATCGAGCAGATTCGCATCTCCAAACAACTTGTGCAGCTCGATTGCGACATGAAGCTCGACGACTCGCTCGACGATCTGGAAGTACAGGAACCCGATCCTGAAACGCTTGCTGGATTTCTTTGCAGAAATGGAGTTCCGCACGCTCACCAAGCGCGTCGCTGACGAAGCTGGGGATCGAGGCCCCCGCCATTCCGGATGCAACCCCCGAAGGTGCCAGCCCGGTCGAGGCGGACCTGCCCGATGTCTCGGCGGAATGGGCGTTTGAGGAATATGAATGCATCCGAGATGCCGCCGCCCTGCAGGTCTGGATCGACCGGATCAATGCGCTGGGCTATGTCGCCGTCGATACCGAAACCACCAGCCTGGACGAAATGCGCGCCGAACTGGTCGGCATCTCGCTGTCCGTCGAGCCGGGGCAGGCCTGCTACATTCCGCTGATCCACAAGGCCTCGGCCACCGACGACCTCTTCGGTTCTGACGATCTGGCCGAGGGGCAGATGGACGCCGACGAGGCGCTGAACATGCTGAAACCGGTGCTGGAGGATGACGCCGTTCTCAAGATCGGCCAGAACATGAAATACGACGCCAAGATCTTCGCCCGTCATGGCGTCGATCGTGGCCCCGATCGACGACACGATGCTGATGTCCTATGCGATGAATGCCGGTCGGCACAATCACGGCATGGACCTGCTGTCCGAACGCTATCTTGACCATGTGCCGATCCCGATCAAATCGCTGATGGGCTCGGGCAAGTCGATGATCACCTTCGACCGGGTGCCCGTCGATGAGGCGGTGAAATACGCCGCCGAGGATGCCGACATCACCCTGCGGCTCTGGCAGCTTTTCAAGCCGCAACTGCACCGCGAAAGGGTCACCACCGTCTACGAGACCCTCGAACGCCCGCTGGTGCCGGTTCTGGCGCGGATGGAAATGCACGGTATCAAGGTCGACCGCGACACGCTTTCGCGCATGTCCAACGCCTTCGCGCAAAAAATGGCGGGGCTCGAGGCGGAAATCCACGAGCTTGCGGGCGAAAAATTCAATGTCGGCTCTCCCAAACAACTGGGCGAGATCCTGTTCGACAAGATGGGGATCGACGGCGGCAAGAAGGGCAAGACCGGCGCCTATACGACCGGCGCGGATGTCCTTGAAGACCTCGCCACTGAACACGAACTGCCCGCCCGTATCCTTGACTGGCGGCAGCTTTCCAAGCTGAAATCGACCTATACCGATGCGTTGCAGGACCACATCAACCCCGAAACCGGCCGCGTCCACACCAGCTACTCCATCGCCGGGGCCAACACCGGGCGCTTGGCGTCAACTGACCCGAACCTGCAGAACATCCCCGTCCGCACCGAGGAGGGCCGCCGCATCCGCGAGGCCTTCGTCGCCGAGACGGGCAAAGTGCTGGTCAGCCTCGACTATTCCCAGATCGAGCTGCGCATCCTCGCCCATATCGCCGGTATCGACGCGCTGAAACAGGCCTTCAAGGAAGGTCAGGACATCCACGCCCTGACCGCATCCGAGATGTTCGACGTGCCGCTCGACGAGATGACCCCGGATATCCGCCGCAAGGCCAAGGCGATCAATTTCGGCGTCATCTACGGCATTTCCGGCTTCGGCCTTGCCCGCAACCTGCGGATTCCGCGCAGCGAGGCGCAGGGCTTCATCGACCGTTATTTCGAACGCTTCCCCGGCATCAAGGACTACATGGACGACACCATCGAGTTCGCGCAAGAAACACGGCTACGTGCAAACCCTGTTCGGCCGCAAGATCCACACGCCCGAGATCAACGCCAAGGGCCCGCATGCCGGGCTTCGCCCGCCGCGCCGCGATCAACGCGCCGATCCAGGGCACAGCCGCCGACGTGATCCGCCGCGCGATGATCCGGATGGACGCCGCCATCGGCGGATCTGCCCGCCAGGATGCTGCTGCAGGTCCATGACGAACTGATCTTCGAGGTCGATGAGGGCGCCGTCGACAAGACCATCGAACGGGTCCGCGACGTCATGGAGGGCGCCGCCATGCCGGCCGTCAAACTCGACCGTGCCGCTGACCGTCGATGCCGGGCAGGGCGCGAACTGGGCCGAGGCGCACTGAATGGCCGCTACCGTCCTGACCGAGAATGCCGACGGCCCCGTTGCGACTCTCCGCTTAAACCGGCCCGAAAAGATGAACGCCATCACGTTTGAGATGTTCGACGCACTTCCCGCCGCCGCCATAGACCTCGCCGCAAACCCCACATTGCGAGCCGCAATCCTCACAGGCGCGGGCGAGCATTTTTGCTCCGGCCTCGATACGTCGGTCTTCATGCAGTTCGCCGGGCAGATGGATGAGATGCGCCAGCGCCTGATGACCCCACTAGCCGGTCAGAAAGCCAACTGGTTTCAATACCCCGCTGCTGCCCTCCGCGCCATGCCTGTCCCGGTCATTGCCGCAATCAAGGGCAACTGCTTCGGCGGCGGGATGCAATTCGCGCTGGCCGCCGATTTCCGTATCGCCTCCCCGGATGCAAGGTTTTCGATCATGGAGGCGAAATGGGGCATCATCCCCGATATGGGTCTCACCCAATCGCTCCCCTCCCTCATGCGCGCCGATCAGGCGAAAGACTTGATCATGACCGCGCGCATCCTCGACGCGGATGAGGCCCTGACGCTCGGGCTCATCACCCGGATCGAGAAAGATCCGCTCGGCGCCGCCAAGGGTTACGCCGAAGCCCTCCTCTGGCGTTCCCCAGATGCGCTGAAAGCCGCCAAACGTCTCGTCGACCAAAGCTGGCCCGCCGCCCCCGGCGACGGCCTCACCATCGAGGCTGCACTGCAAAACGTGATCATCGGCCAGCCCAACCAGATCGAAGCGGTCATGGCCAACATGCAAAAACGCCCGCCCAAATACACCTGACACCCTCATCTTTTGTTGTCAAATATCCTCGCCGAAGGCACCGCGCCACGCGTAGCGTGGCGCAAACCCTCGCTCGCGCCGAAGGCGCTCAATTCCGAAACGGTTGAGTTCCCCCGCGCCCGCGCCTAATCATTGCTCGACCGGATCAAAGGACGTGCCATGCTCGCAGGCAAACGCATCTTGCTCATCATCGGCGGCGGCATCGCGGCCTTCAAATCGCTCGACCTGATCCGCCGCCTGCGCGAGCAGGGCGCGACCGTCACCCCGGTACTGACACAAGGCCGCCGAGGAATTCGTGACGCCCGCTCTCGGCCTCGGCCCTCTCTGCGCAAAAGGTCTACCGCGACCTCTTTGACCTCACCGACGAGGCCGAGATGGGCCATATCGAACTGTCCCGCGCCGCCGACCTTATCGTCGTCGCCCCGGCCACCACCGACCTGATGGCGAAAATGGCAAACGGCATCGCCAATGATCTCGCCTCGACGCTTCTTATGGCGACCGACAAGCGCGTACTGATCGCGCCTGCGATGAACGTGCGGATGTGGCTGCATCCCGCCAACCAGCGCAACCTCGCCACGTTGGAAGCTGACGGCATCCTTCGCGTCGGCCCGGATGAGGGCGACATGGCGTGCGGTGAATACGGGCCGGGCCGGATGGCCGAGCCTATGGCAATCGTCGAGGCGGTCGGCGACGCACTGGCGGGTGGTCCGCTAGCAGGCCAGCACATCCTCGTCACCTCTGGCCCGACGCACGAACCGATCGACCCGGTGCGCTACATCGCCAACCGATCGTCGGGCGCGCAAGGCACCGCCATTGCCCGCGCGCTGTCGGCGCTTGGCGCCGATGTCACCTTCATCACTGGCCCCGCCGATGTGCCGCCGCCCGCGGGTGTGCAGGTTATCAAGCGTGCAAACCGCCCGCGAAATGCTAGATGCCGTGCAATCGGCGCTTGCCCGCCGAGGCTGCCATCTTCGCCGCCGCCGTGGCCGACTGGCGCGTCGACCAGCGTCGTCCGGCTCGAAGATCAAGAAGGATGCGAAGGGCAAGCCGCCAAAGCTCGATTTTGCCGAGAACCCCGACATCCTCGCCACTGTCGCCGCGATGAAGAAGGGCCGCCCTAAACTCGTCGTGGGCTTCGCCGCCGAAACCGACGATGTGATCGCCAATGCCAAGGTCAAGCTGAAGCGCAAGGGCTGCGACTGGATCGTGGCCAATGATGTCTCACCTGCGACCGGTATCATGGGCGGCACCGAAAACGCGGTGACCCTGATCACCGCCAAGGGCGCCGAGGATTGGCCGCGGATGTCCAAGGATCAGGTTGCGGCCAAGCTCGCCGCTGCAATTGCCGAGGCACTGGCGAAATGACTTTGATGCCTTCGGCGAGGGTATTTTCGAACAGAAGAAGGGTGCCGGGCATGACCCCCGTCCTGCGTGTTCTCTGGGAGGATGAGGCCGACCGCGCCGATCCCGCTGCCGTCTTACGAGACCACCGGTGCTGCGGGAGCCGATATCCGCGCCAATCTGCCGCTGATATCCGCGAGCCGGTGTTACCCTCGACCCGATGCAGCGCCGGATCGTGCCGACCGGGCTGCGCGTCGAGATCCCGCAAGGCTACGAGTTGCAGATCCGCCCGCGCTCGGGCCTTGCCCTCAAACACGGCATCACCCTGCCCAATACGCCCGGCACGATCGACAGTGATTATCGCGGCTCCCTGGGTGTGCTGCTGGTCAACCTTGGCCCCGAGCCCTACCTGATCCATCACGGCGACCGCATCGCCCAGATGATCGTGGCCCCGGTCGTGCAGGCCCGGTTCGAGCTTACCGAAATGCTGTCGGAAACCACGCGAGGCTCTGGCGGCTTCGGCTCTACCGGGCGCGGCTGATGCTCTGGTTCCTGATCGTGGCGGCGGGTCTCTGGCTTGTTGGCCACCTGACAGATGCACCGGCCCGCTCCCGATGGGCGATGATTGGACTTCTCTATCTTGGCGTCGTCCTGGCGCTTGTGGCTCTGCCGGATGGCAATGTGCTGCGCCAAACGCTTGGCGGCAACCTTGGCGAATGGCTGGTCTTAGCCGGACTTGTCGGCGCTGATCTCGGCCTACTGGCTGATCCTACGCGCCCTGCACTCCCGCGCCCGGCCCGACACCGTTCCCGAGCCCGACCCCCGGCACGCTTCTCGGAAACCGAGCTTGACCGCTACGCCCGCCATATCGTGCTGCGCGAACTTGGCGGACCGGGGCAGAAGAAGCTGAAAGCGGTGAAGGTTCTGGTGATCGGGGCAGGGGGACTTGGATCCCCTGTGTTGCAGTATCTTGCCGCGGCGGGCGTCGGCACCATTGGCGTGATCGACGACGATATCGTCGACAACTCGAACCTGCAACGCCAGATCATCCATACCGATGCCCGGATTGGCATGCCCAAGGTGTTCTCTGCCGAGGCCGCAATGAAGGCGCAGAACCCCGCCGTGCAGGTCCGTCCCTACAACCGTCGCCTGACCGACAGCGATGCCGAAGCGCTTTTTGCCGAATATGACCTGATCCTGGACGGCACCGACAATTTCGACACCCGCTATCTGGTCAACCGTACCGCCGTCGCGTTGAAGAAACCGCTGATCTCGGGCGCGCTTAGCCAGTGGGAGGGCCAGATCAGCACCTTCGATCCGGCCCGCGGGACGCCCTGCTACCAATGCATTTTCCCCGAGGAGCCCGCCCCCGGTCTCGCACCCTCCTGCGCCGTCGCGGGTGTGCTTGGCCCGTTGCCCGGCGTCGTCGGGTCGATGATGGCGGTCGAAGCGATCAAGGAAATTGCCGGTGCCGGCGAGGGGCTGCGTGGCCGGATGCTGATCTATGACGCGCTCTTTGGCGAAAGCCGGGTGATCACGATGAAACCGCGCGCAGATTGCCCGATCTGCGGCGCCAGCGCTGGCTAGTCCGCCTGTTCGGGGGAGATCTGGTTCGCCTAGACGGGCTCCGGCGGCGCCCGCCGTGGCTGTCACCGGACCGCGCCTCATGGCAACGGCAATTGCGGCGCAGATAAGTAGGTCGCCCGCCGCCAGCGAGCCGTGCAGCAGTCCTGTCTGATCCTCGGGCCGCCGCGTTTTGCGAAGTCGCGGCGTTCCATCCGCCGTCAATTGCCATCTGTCCTTCAACTGCCGCGCGTCCGGTTCCGGCCAGCACGGCCACGCAAACCAAACTAATCCTTTCTCCTGTTCCAAGTTACCCCAGTTGGGTGCGGTGCCCCGATCCTGCGCCTGCCAAGAGTGTCCTCTTGTCACACGTGCCCTGACCGCCCTAATCTGGCGAGCAAAACCAACTGGGAGCTCGAAATGAAACTGCTTGCCACCGCCACGGCCCTTACTGCCGCCGCTTTCGCTACCCTCGCCAACGCAGCCGCGCATCTGCCCGATCTCGGCGCGCGCGAGGTGACTGTGGTCACCGAAAACGCCTATCCGCCGCTGCAATTCATCGACGCGTCGGGCAACCGCGGTCGGCTGGGAATATGATGCGATGGCCGAGATCGCCAAGCGCCTCAACATCACCGTCGACTATGAAACCATCAGCTGGGACGCGATGATCCCGGCCGTCGCCGAAGGCCAGTTCGATATCGGCATGACCGGCATCACCATCCGCGAGGACCGCGCCGAGGTCGTCGATTTCTCGGATCCCTACATGCGCTCGGAAATGGTGATGATGGTGCCGCGGCGACGAAGACCGCTTCACCGATGCCGCCAGCTTCGCCGCCGATGCCGATCTGCTGATGGCCGCCCAACCCGGCACCACGCCGTTCTATGTCGGCGTCTACGACGTGCTTGACGGCGACGAGCAGAATCCCCGCATCAAGCTGTTCGAGACCTTCGGCGCCACCGTTCAGGCGCTGCGCGCCGATGACGTCGATCTGGTTCTGACCGATGGCACGGCGGGCGAGGGCTATGTCGCCGCCTCCGAGGGCGAGCTCAAGATCATCGGCGAGGCGCTGGGCACCGAAGATTTCGGCTTCATCTTGCCGAAGGGTTCGGACCTTGTCGAGCCGATCAACGCCGCGATCAAGTCGATGCAGGAAGACGGCACCATCGAGGCGCTGAACAAGAAGTGGTTCCTCGATTTCAAAGTCGGCGGCTGATGCCGCCCCGGGCCCCCGCGCCGGGGCCTCTCGCCACCATCGCTCTGGCACGCCGCGACATGATCCCATCCCCGCCGCAGGACCGGGACTTTCCCTGGTGGCTGGTCATCGCCGGCGCGCTGGCCGCCTATCTGATGTACCGCATCGTCGCCGACGATCTTTACGCCCAAGTGCTGAAAACGCTCGCCAAGGGTCTCGGCATCACCGTGTTCGTGACCCTGACCGCCTATACGCTCGCCTCGATCCTGGGCCTGCTGCTGGCGCTGGCGGCGCTATCGCGCTTCCTGATCCTGCGCCAGCTGGCCCGGCTCTACGTCGAAATCATCCGAGGCGTCCCGATCATCGTCCTTCTGCTTTATGTCGCCTTCGTCCTTGCACCCTTCATGGTCGCTGCCTGGAACGTGGTGGCCGAGGCTGTGGGCCTTGATCCCGCCCGCACCCGCGACTTCTCGCTGCTGTGGCGCGCGGTTATCGCTCTGACGATCGCCTATGCCTCGTTCCTGGCCGAGATCTTTCGCGCCGGCATCCAATCCGTCGATCCCGGCCAGATTGAGGCGGCCGAGGCGCTGGGTCTGAAATCCTGGCACCGCTTCCGACTGATCATCTTCCCGCAGGCATTCCGCACGATCCTGCCCCCCTACGGCAACGATTTCGTCGCGATGGTGAAGGACTCGTCGCTGGTCTCGGTGCTGGGCGTGTCCGATATCACCCAATTGGGCAAGGTTACGGCGGCGGGCAACTTCCGCTATTTCGAGACCTACAACGTGGTCGCCATGATGTACCTGATCATCACCGTCGGCCTCTCGCTGGCGCTTCGACGGCTGGAACGACGGCTCAGGCATCAAAGGTGACTGCACGGCCGTGTTCCCATCTGCGTGAGGCGCAGCCTGCCTGATTGGCTCGGCGGGGCCCTGCGGGTTAGCCTATCAGCCGGAAGGAGAGAGGATGAGCGCCAAAACCGGTTCTGCTTTCAGCACCCTGCTTGCTAGGCTTGGCCGCCGGCTTGCGCGCAAACTGCGCGCCGAAAGCGCTGGTTACCAACCCTATACGCCGTCGGACTTTGAAACCCTTTGCCGGACCCTGCTGCCGGGCGATGTTCTATTGATCGAGGGCAACGAACGGATCTCGGGCGCGATCAAGTACCTGACCCAGTCGACATGGTCGCACGCCGCCGTCTTTGTCGGCGATGCGTTGCCCGAACCCGATGATGGCAGCGAACGCCCGCGCCTGGTCGAAGTGCTGGTCGGCGAAGGCTGCATTGCCTCGTCGCTGTCAAAATATGAAAAGTTCAACACTCGCATCTGCCGCGCCGTCGGCCTCAGCGACGTTGACCGTGACGCCGTCGTAACCTACATGACCGACCGCCTTGGCCTCAGCTACGACATGCGCAATATCTTCGATCTGCTGAGGTATTTCTTCCCGACCCCGCCAGTGCCGGTGCGCTGGCGTCGACGGATGATCGCCTTCGGCTCGGGCGATCCGACGCGCGCCATATGTTCATCGCTGATCGCCCAGGCGTTCCAATCGATACGCTACCCGATCCTGCCAACCGTGGTCATCGACAGCGACGCCGGGGACTATGCCAGGAACGAGATCTACCACATCCGGCACCATTCGCTGTTCGCGCCGCGCGATTTCGACCTCTCGCCTTTCTTCGAAGTCGTCAAACCCACGCTGGTTCGCAAGTTCGAATACCGCAAGATCAACTGGCAAGATCCGCCGCAAGTTGGTGCTGCGTCTGCCGGTCCGGCTGCCAGCGAACCGGGCGGCAGCGCCGCAGATTAGACGTGCTGGCCGCCATTCACCTCGATCTCGGTTCCCGAGACGTAGGTGCTTTGGTCAGAACACAGGAAATAGATCGCATTCGCAACCTCCGCGGGCTGGCCCAGCCGCCGCAGCGGCAAGGTGTCCACGATTCTTTCAGTCCCTTTGCTCAGAATGCCGGTTTCGACCTCTCCCGGCGCGATTGCATTGACCCTTACGCCAAGCGGCCCGAAATCATGCGCCATCTCGCGCGTCAACGCGGCCAGCGCCGCCTTCGAGGTGGCATAAGCCGCGCCGGCAAACGGATGCACCCTCAACCCGGCGATCGATGTCACATTGACGATCGAGCCCTTTGCTGCGGCCAGTTCGTCTTTCAGCCCGCGCGCCAGAATGACCGAAGCAAAGAAATTGACGTGAAAGACATGCCCCCAATCGCGCAGATCGGTGTCCAGAGTGTTTAGCCGCGCGCCATCTTCGCCCTTTGGGGAAATCCCGGCATTGTTGACCAACGCATGCAGCTTTCCGCCCTCAAGTCGCGATTTCAGCCGCGCCACGGCATCGATCGTCTGATGCGGATCGCTCAGATCGACCTGCACATGGTCCCTCTCACCGCCCGGCCAGGGGCAATCCTTTGAAAAAGCGTGCCGTGAGCAACTGATCACCCGCCAACCCTCGTTGAAGAACTTGCGCACCGTTGCATGCCCGATACCGCGACTGGCACCGGTCAAGAGCAGGGTTTTCTGGGCCTCATCTTCCGACATTCTGCAACCGGCTCCATTCTGGCATAGGAACTGGAACTCTGCGGAGATTTACCGAAGTTGCAAGCGCCACGGGCGCTGGTCCTTGAGAAAGCCGCACACCCTCTTCCCCTCTCGGGCGACAACACATAGGTTCCCCTCAAAGGAGACCTCATGACAAACCCGCTTCTTGCCGACTGGAAAACCCCTTTCGCCCTGCCGCCCTTCGAACAGATCGAAGATGACCATTTCAGCCCCGCCTTCGAGGCGGCAATGGAAGAAGCCCGCGCCAACATCACGAAGATCGCCGAAAACGCGGACGCACCGACCTTCGCCAACACCATCGAGGCGCTGGAACAAGCCGATGCGACGCTCAACCGCGTCCTCGGTGTGTTCTTCAACCTGTCCGGTGCCGACAGCAATCCCAAGCGGGAAGCGCTGGAACGCGATATCTCACCGAAACTCGCGGCCTATGGGTCAGAGATCACCAACAACAAGCCGCTTTTCCAGCGCATCGAAACGCTCTGGACCCAGCGCGACGACCTGAAACTCACCGAAGAACAAGCCCGTGTCCTGATGCTGACCCGCCGCAGCTTCGTTCGCTCCGGCGCCGATCTGGAAGGCTACGCCGCCGACCGGCTGACCGAGGTGAAAAACCGCCTTGCCGTCCTGTCCACGCAATTCACCCAGAACCTGCTGGCCGATGAACGCGACTGGTATATGGAACTGGCCGAGGCCGAACTGGAAGGCCTGCCGGATTTTCTGATCGCCGCGGCCCGCGCCGCCGGACACGAAAAGGGCCTGAAAGCCCCGATCATTACCACATCGCGTTCGCTGATCGTGCCGTTCCTGCAATTCAGCCCCCGGCGCGACCTGCGCGAGCGCGCCTACGAGGCGTGGCAGGCGAGGGGCGCCAATGGTGGCGCCACCGACAACCGCGCCATCGCTGCCGAGGTGCTGGTGCTGCGCGAAGAACGCGCGATGCTGCTGGGCTATGACAGCTTTGCCGATTACAAGCTGGAAACCGAAATGGCCAAGACGCCGGAGGCCGTCAAAGACTTGCTGATGCAGGTCTGGGAACCCGCGCTGACTGCCGCCGAGGCGGATGGCACACGTCTGGCCGCGATGATGCACGGCGACGGCGTGAACGGCGAGCTTGAACCCTGGGACTGGCGCTACTATTCCGAGATGCGTCGCAAGGAGGAACACGACCTCGACGAGGCGGAACTCAAGCCCTACCTGCAACTCGACCGGATGGTCGAGGCCGCCTTCACCTGCGCCACCCGCCTGTTCGATCTTCAATTCGAACCGCTCGACGTAGCCCTCTACCACCCCGATGCCCGCGCCTGGGAGGTGACGCGCGACGGCGAACACGTCGCCGTCTTCATCGCCGACTATTTCGCGCGCGGCTCGAAACGATCCGGCGCCTGGTGTTCGGCAATGCGTCAGCAGCAGAAACTGGCCGGAGACATCCGCCCGATCGTGGTCAATGTCTGCAACTTCGCCAAACCCGCGCAGGGCAAACCGGCGCTGCTGTCGTATGACGACGCCCGCACGCTGTTTCACGAATTCGGCCATGCGCTGCACCAGATGCTCTCGGATGTCACCTACGAGTTCGATCTCCGGCACCTCCGTGGCGCGCGATTTCGTGGAACTGCCCAGCCAGCTGTACGAACACTGGCTGGAAGTGCCCGAGGTGCTGGCCGAATTCGCCACCCATGCCGAGACCGGCGAAGCGATGCCGCAGGATCTGCTGCGACCGGCTGCTGGCGGCGCAGACCTACGACATGGGGTTCCGGACTGTCGAATTCCTGTCTTCTGCGCTGGTCGATCTGGCCTTCCACGAGGAAGACGCCCCCGACGATCCGATGCAGAAGCAGGCGGACGTGCTGGAGGGCCTCGGAATGCCCCACGCCATCCGGATGCGCCACGCCACGCCGCATTTCGCCCATGTCTTCGCCGGCGACGGCTATTCCTCGGGCTATTACTCCTACCTGTGGTCAGAGGTCATGGATGCCGACGCCTTCGAGGCGTTCAAGGAGGCGGGCGGAGCGTTCGACAAGGAGATGGCCGGGAAGCTGCACCGCCACATCCTGTCGGCCGGCGGCTCGAAAGACCCGGAAGAGCTTTACACAGCCTTCCGCGGCAAGATGCCCGGCCCCGAGGCGCTTCTCAAAGGTCGCGGCCTGCTACCAGATTGAGGCCCTGCGGGCCAAGTTCCCTCTCGGTCCCCGCCCATGCGGGGCCTCGGATTGGGCGTCGCACGGGACGGCCACGAACGGGAAAAGTCAGCGGTATTTCCCTATCATTTGTCCAAAAATTTCCCGCCGGAGGCACTGCGGTGCGCGCGAAGCCCGCGGCGCAAACCAAAGGACTCGCAGCGCTATTTTGTCGGATCGTCCGGATGGGGCCGGTCGCCTACGGGATCCTTGTGGATGATCACGTCGGCTTGTGGATAGGCGTGGATGATCGCCCGCCGCAGCGCCGCGCCAATCGCATGCGCCTCGTGAAGTGTCTGCTGGCCGTCAAGCTCGATATGCAGGTTCACGAAGACCTTTGATCCGGCGGTTCGGGTCTTCAGATCGTGATAGCCATGGACCCCCGGCCAGGCCGCCGCGATCTTGCCGATGCCCTCGATCATCTCGGGTTCAGCACGCCGGTCCATCAGCGCGTCCCAGGCGCCCTTGCCGATGCGGACCGCTCCGACGGCAAGAAGAACCGCCGCCCCCAATGCCACCACGCTGTCGATCTGGCCGATCCCGAACCTGGCCGAGGCCCAAAGCGCCAGAATCGCGCCGATATTGGGAATGAGATCGCCCATGTAATGCAGAGAATCTGCCCGGATCACGCGGTTTCCGGTCCGCGCCGCGACCCGCCGTTGCCACAAGACAAGCGCCAGCGTCAGCGCGATCGACAGCGCCATCACCACGATGCCGCGCCCTTCGGACGTCACCAGGTTCGGCACCGGCTGCAACAGTCGACCGACTGCCGCCCAACCGATCACCGCGGCCGAGACCAAGATGAACAGGCTTTGGCCCAAAGCCGCCAGATCCTCTGCCGAGGAATGCCCGAACGCGTGATCCTCGTCGGCCGGCTTGGCGGCATAAGCGATGGCAGCCAGCCCGCCCAGCGAAACCATCAGATCCATCGCCGAATCCGCCAGCGACGCCGCGACCGACAACGCGCCGGTCGATCCCAGCGCCCATAGCTTCGCCACCACCAGCAGCAAAGCTACTGTAACCGACAACAGGCCGGCCGAGAGATTCAGGCGGGTCTGATCGGCCATGCTTGGTACGAGCAACTGCCCGGGAAAGGGGTGATCACGCCAGTTCCACTCTCTCGCAGATGATGACCAGCGTCTCGATGGCGACCTCGTTTCCGGTCGCTTTCAAGTCAGCGACGACATACTTCGACGGCCATGATTCCAATAGATTCCAACGCTTTACCTCTTGCCGCGCCTCATCAAGGAGGATGATCGAGGCCGAGCGCCGCTGCAGATCTCCGTCGGTCACGGACTTGCGCCATTGCCACAAACCGTCTGATGCGGTGATGCCGCGCTTGAGGGTGATGTCGCCGTACTTGTGGAGGCCGGGGAGTTTGCGGACGGAGGTGATGTCGTTGCCGGTGCGGTATTCGATCACTTCGGTTTCGGAGCTGATGCCGGATACTTCGGAAAAGCTGGCGACTTCGATGCCGTCGATCTCGACGATGAAATTGAAATTGCCATAGGGGTCGCCGTCGCGATGGGGCATGTCGGTCCTCCGTCTGATCGTGGCACGAGCTTAGCCGATCTTGCGAATTCAGGCGAGGGCCGATTGCGATTTGCGCTGCCCCGGCGCGGCTGTCTCTGCTAGACTGGCATCATGGCCCGTGCCCCTGCCAAACTGAAGAAGACCGAAAATCCTGATATAATTCTGGATGTTAGCCTGCGTGACCGGGTGCTGTACCTGGTGCTGGCGAACCGCCGTGACCACCCTTTGCGCGAGGTGCGGGTGACGTTTCGGCGCAAGCTGATGGGGCTGGGCGGCGAGGTTGAAATCAGCGATTTGCCGCTTTGGAAACACCTTGAATACATGGCTCCGGGGCGGGTGATCGAGGTGCCGCTGGACCGGGCCGAGATGTTCTTTGCCCGCGAAAAGGTCACGAAACTGACCGCCACGCTGGCCTATACCGACCCCGAGGGGGCGCGGTTTCAGGCGGTGATTACCCATGATCTGGCGGCCTACCGGGACTTTCCGGGGGTGGTGGTGCGCTGACCATCCGCGCGGTGTTTTCATGTTTTCTTTAAAACACTGCCCCATTCCTGACCCCGTCTTTTAAAACATTCCGGGGGAATTGGGGTGATCGAACGGGTCAACACCGCTGACATAAGACGCGATTTGTCGGAACTTCTGGGCCGGGTCGGCGAAACCAACCAGAAAGTCATCATCTGCCGCTACGGCAAGCCGATCGGGGCGCTGGTCTCGATGCCCGATTTTTGGCGCATCTGGGAGGATGAGGACGAGGAACGTTCCGGCCCGATCAACCCCGAAAGCGGGCGGCGGCAGGGCAGCCTGATCCGCGCCGACGACCCCTATGGCAGCGCCCCGGACCGCTGGGCGAAACTCTACGCCAAGAACCGCGCGGCGAAACTGGAGGCCCGGCGGCAGGAGCGGTATGAGGCACGGAAGGCGGAGGCGGCGGCGGAGGGGGCCGGACGGCGGCGCGGGGTGTTGGCTTGGATGGTGGATGGTGTGTGGGGTAATTGGAGGTGAGGGTCGAGTATTCACCCTTTACACTTCTTTATTTCTTTCCTTGCTCGAGCCAGCTTCTTTCGAGTTTTGGCTGGATTGGCGTGTTTCTTGCCCCAAACTTTTTCCTCAATTGACAAAAGCTCTGCAAGAGAACGCTCGGCCTCCACCCACCGGCCTTGGTCAAGAATTGCAATCGCAAGAAAATATCGAGTCAGAAGCGTATCGCGATGCTCCTTGCCCTTCACCTTTTCCTCAAGCTGCAACACTTCCCGGAACAGCTGTTCGGCCTCCTCTGCCCCTTCCTGATCCTGAATGGATCGGGCCAGTGAGTATCGCGTTGTAAGTATGTGCGGATGCTCCTTGCCCTTCACCTTTTCCTCAAGCGGCAACACTTCCCGGAACAGCTGTTCGGCCTCCTCTGCCCGGTCCTGATCCAATATTGATCGGGCCAGTGAATACCGCGTAGTGAGTGTACTCGGATGCTCTTTGCCCTTCACCTTTTCCTCAAGCGGCAACAACTCTCTGAACAGCTGTTCGGCCTCCGCTGCACGGTCCTGCTTCCGGATGGACAGAGCCAGTGAATGCCGTGTTGTGAGTGTATCCGGGTGTTCCTTGCCCTTCACCTTTTCTTGTAGCGGCAACAATTCTCTGAACAGCTGTTCAGCCTCCGCTGCACGGTCCTGCTGCCCAATGGCTTGGGCCAGTGAATGCTGCGTTATGAGCGTATCGCGATGCTCCTTGCCCTTCACCTTTTCATGTAACGGCAACAATTCTCTGAACAGCTGTTCGGCCTCCGCTGCACGGTCCTGCTTCCCGATGGACAGAGCGTAAGCATGAAGTGTGGTCAGCGTGCTGGGGTCATCTTTTCCAAGGGCCATTTTTTCTAATGACCAGTGCGCTTTAAGGAGTATCTCCGCCTCCTTTTCGCGTCTTAAAGCAAGGATACTTCTGGCAATAGAGTGACGGGTCTTGAGCGTTCGAGGATCGTCACGCCCGTAGGCCGCTTCTTCTCGTCCTAGCAAATCAGTAGAGTTCGCTTCTGCATCAGTGTATTTGCCCAAATCGTAGTCGCACCATGCTAGGGGCTGTTGACGTTTGGGATTTCCAAATCACCTAACTTCTGATTCAAGGTTGCAAACAGAGGAGAGCAGCCTTGACCCGAAGAGTCCTAACCAATGCGCAATGGGCAATTGTAGAACCGTACTGCCTCGGCAAGACAACCGATCCAGGTCAAACCGGGCGTGACCCGCGCCTGTTCTTGGAGGCGGTCCTCTGGATCGTCCGCACGGGCGCGCAGTGGCGCGAATTGCCGGGTGAGTTCGGGAAATGGAATTCTGTATTCAAGCGGTTCCGCAGATGGGTCAATGCGGATGCTTTCTATAATATGTTCAAGGCATTAGCCTCAGACGCCGACCTCGAATACGCGATGATTGACGGCTCCATCGTCAAGGTTCACCGCTCGGGTCAGGGCGCAAAAGGGGGACTCTCTGCCAGGCCATTGGCCGCTCCCGCGGCGGCATAACGACGAAGATACTGGCCCTGACGGATGCGCTCGGCAACCTCGTCGATTTCTGCCTGATGCCCGGACAGGCCCACGATCTGCGCGGAACCGATACGTTGATCCGTGGCTTGTCCGCCGGGCATCTGCTGGCGGACAGGGCTTTCGATGCGGATTGGTTGCGCAATGACCTGCTGGAACGCGGCATCATTCCGGTCATACCGCCGAAATCCAACAGGAAGTTCCCTGCAGAGTTCGACAAGGAAACCTACAAATGGCGCCACCTGATCGAAAACTACTTTGGTAAACTGAAGGAAAACAGAGGGATAGCCATGCGTTCCTGCAAAACCGACCAGAGTTTCAAAGCCTTCATCTCAATCGCCGCAACGCTCATTCACATAAGGTGAACGTCAACAGCCCCTAGTCGGTATTCGATTGAGCGATGCCACGAGCTATTGAATCCGGGCCCATCTGCCGCCAAACAGATGCGTTCCGCGCGTTTGAAAATTACTTTTGCTCGCCGATAATCGCCAATGTCACTCTGCTTTTTTCCGACCTCAATGAGCGCGTCGAGATCCATGGGCGATTGCTCAAGCAATTCACGAAGTCTCTGTCTCTCCTCGACAGCGCGAACTTCATCCTCGTTCTCCGGGGCTGAAAGCTCGACCCGCCGCAGCCGCTCGATTTCGTCGAGTTGCAGCTCGGCTTCTCTGTCATCGGGTTTTGCCGCGAGTACGCCAAGGGCTGTCGCTCTAGCGCGGCTGAGCGCATCCAATCCGTCTTCATAACGAGAAAGATGGTGGTCGGTCAGAATTTGGCAAGTCTCAGCGAAGCATTGCCGTTGATGTGTTAAGTAGCTGTCCGCTTCGCGCACGAGCCTATCGTAATTATTGTCGCTTCTTTCCCTTACCAATCGTTGCAGCACAGTTGCTGGCGTAAACTCCTCCAAAGACAAGACTTTTTGATTCAACGCCGAAATAGAGGCTTTTGCCGCCTTTAAATCCCGTGACAGCAGGTCATTCTCTGCGGCGTAGGAGCCTCTTTTCATTAGAATCCAAAGCCATAGCCCGCCAAATGGTGACAGGGTTGCAACAACCAAGCCCATAACAGCTCCTAATTTTGCGAGCTCAGACTCCCAATCTTTGAATTCCTGAAGCAACAAGATCAGATATGACGCAAGATCGTCCATTGCCTTATCCCAAAACCAATGGGAGGCAGCTTGTGGCAACACCACTGGGCGCGCAAGCAGAACGTGCAGGCTAGACCGCTAAGGGCGAGCGCTGAAGAATCGACAGCACCACCAGATCCGGCGGCCTGTGCCGGTCGGCGAAGGTCTCGATGGTGATGCCCTCCCGCCTCTCGAAAACCGGGCGGCTGATCTTTTGGCCGGGCGCTTTCGCGGATAGGGTGATGCCGGGCAGCCGGGGAGCGCGGAGTGAGCAAGGTCACAGAGCAATACGAGGCGTTTCCCTATCCGGACCGTGACCCGGCGGACGAAAAGACCCGGCTGATCCGCGGGTCGCCCTCATCCCCGGTCGAGATCGACCATTACCTGTTTGGCGGGCAGCGGGACTGGTCAAAGCCGTTGCGCGCCCTGGTGGCGGGGGGCGGGACCGGCGATGCGCTGATCCAGCTGGCGCAGATGCTGACCTTTGCGGGTCGGCCCTATGAGATCACCTATGTCGATCTGTCGGTGGCGTCTCGGGGTATTGCAGAGGCGCGGGCGGCGGTGCGGGGGCTGACGGGGATACGGTTTGTGACCGGCAGCCTGCTGGATGCGGCCGATCTGGGGCGGTTCGACTATATCGATTGCTGTGGCGTGCTGCACCATTTGCCCGAGCCGGATGCCGGGTTCGCCGCCCTGCGCGCGGCGCTGGCCGAAGGTGGTGGCATGGGGATCATGGTTTACGCTCCGCTTGGCCGGTCGGGGGTCTATCCGCTGCAGGATGCGTTCAACGCGTTGTTTGGCGGGCTGGCGCCGGGGGACAAGTTGGCCGCGGCGCGGGCTGTGTTCGGGAAGGTGCCCGAGGATCACCCGTTTCGCAGGAACCGGATGCTGGGGGATCACCGGGACAGCGATGCGGGGTTCTACGATCTGCTGCTGCATTCGCAGGATCGCGCGTATTCGGTGCCCGAGCTGTTGGGGGCGCTGGAGCGGGCCGGGCTGGAGCTGGTGTCGTTCGTGAAACCGGCGCTGTACGAGCTGTCGCGGCTGGCGGATGTGCCCGAGGGGATGGAGGCGGGGCAGGCGATGGCGGTGGCTGAAGCGTTGCGGGGCACGATGAAGAGCCACGTCTGCTATGTCGCGGCGGCGGGATCGGGGAAGGCTGCGGCGAGCGGGCGCAGGATGACGGCCGTTCCGCATCTGATCGACACGCCGGCGGCGAAGTTCGCCGGGGTTATCGCGAAGGGGGGTCGGCCGAAGCTGACGCTGGCGGGCGAGGCCGTCGCCCTGTCGCTGCCGCGCGAGGCGGCCTCGCTGATCGCGGGGATCAATGGAAAGCGCAGCCTGGCCGAGATCGCGCAGGCCAGCGGCATGGATCAGCTTCGGTTCGGGGCGCTGTGGCGGCAGGTCGAGGAGCAACTGACCGGCTGGGGTGTGCTGCTCTATTCGGGGCTGCTTCGGTAGTGCGGCCAGGCGTTGGCGGCAGGTCGGGCATGAAAAAGGGGGCGGATTGCTCCGCCCCCAGTGACGTTGGAACGTCTTAGATAGTGTCGGCTTAGAAGCCGTAGACGATGGCCGCGCCGACTTTGTTATCGTATTTGTCCAGACCAGTGAGCGGGTCGCTGTTGTACTCGGTGCGGTAGCTGAACCGGGTCGAGAACGAATCCGACAGTTTGTAGTTCAGAGCCAGGTCGTTCGTGGCAACGGTGTTGGTGTCCGAATAGAGAACATCGGTATCGTTGGTCAGGAACACCAACTCCGAGAACTTGTAGTAGAGCCGCGAGGATGCGATGCCAGCCGTTTCGGTGTTGTCGTTGCCAGCCTGATCTTCGACATAGCGAACGCCCGGGCCTGCCTGGATACGCCAGCTGACTTCATCAGAGTTCAGGATGCGGTAGCCGGGGCCGACGCCGAGGAACGCGTCGTACTTGTTCGAAGCGAACTTGTCGTACTGCAGGCTGCCCAGACCGAAGACGTAGAAGCTTTCGTTGATGTAACGGTTCACGTCATAGACCAGGAATGCGTTCTCTTCGTCGACAACATCATTGGCCTGACCGTATTCGTAGCCCAGACCGAAGGTGTGGTTCCACGGGCCGTTGCCATAGCGAAAGCGGGCGCCGACAGCTGCATCGCCGGTATCGGTGTTGCCGCTGGTGGCCGACAGGCTGGCGGACAGAGAGCCGGTCCAACCTTGGGCGTATTGGTTCAGGCCACGGCGCTGCTCGTCTTCGCTGTCAGCGAAATCGTCTGCAACATCTTCCTGAATGTCGTCGATGCGGTCGTCCAGAGCTTCGGTGCCAACCAGAGCGCCTTGGGCGGAAACCACAGAGGCGGAGAGCAGCAGTGCAATCGCCGAGGCCGAAGCCAGTTTAGAAGTGAGTTTCATGGGTTTTTCCTTTCCCAACAAATTAGCCCGGCCAGGTTCTTTCGACCGGTGGCATCATTGCCTTGGGCGGATTTAGGAAGGAAGTTGAGATAAGAGAAATGCGAATTAATCATACTTAACGTGCGTATCGCTCACTTTAAACGACAAAATCAGCCGATCCGCAAAAACCCGTTTGTTTTCAACCGGAACCCAGCGCCGACAATCTGTCCATCACCGAAACCTGTTCGCCATCGGCAAAACTGGTGACTGAGATAAGCGCTTCTTGTGCCTTTTGCGCAACGCTTTTGTCGAGGTCTTCGCGCCAGACCGACCAGACCGGATACGGGAATCGAGGCGCACCAGGAACCAGGTGCAGCTCTCCGGCATCCAGATGCCGACGGACATAGCGTGCAGGAAGATAGGCGGCGAAGTTGCGCTTCAGAATATAGTGCGCTGTCAGCGCGCCAAGCGAGAAGGTCAGGCCGGGATTGGTGAGGTCGGGCAGTTCCAGCGCATGGGCCTGCACGAATTCCGGGCCCCAGTCGACAAACAGGTAGCGCCCCTCGATATCCATCGTCGGATTGGCCCAGGGCGCGACCAGCACCAGTTCCTCGTCCATCACCTTGGAGACAGAGAGTCCGGGGCGCAGTTGGGGCGTATAAAGGAACGCCAGTTGCACGACCCCTTCGGTCAGGAACCGGGTCAGCCGGTCGGGCATGCCCAGTTCGGCCCGCAGGTTGAGTTCCGGCATGATTTCTTGCAGCGCATCTATCATCCGAAACCCAAGCCGCGGCCACAGCGAATACTGCGCGCCGATGGTCAGGCTTTTGGTGAAGCCTGCGGGGATCGCGACCTGCTGGCGGGCCTCTTCCCAGATCTTGACGAGGCTGAGCGCGTAGCGTTCGAACACGTGCCCGGCCGCTGTCAGCTCTGCCCCGGCCTTGGACCGGGTGAAGACCGGCCTGCCCAGTTCGGTTTCCAGCCGCTGGATGCGCAGCGAGACGGCGGATTGGGTGACGAACAGCCGCTCTGACGCGGCGACGAACGAGCCGGAGGCGGAGACTTCGAGAAAGGTTCGTATGAGGGCGATGTCCATGGCGTTAGCATGAGCATTCCTTGTGACATGCGCAAATGAAAGTTGTTTCAGGTGGGGTGTGGGATGGCCGGACCTTAATACGCTACGAGGCGGCGGCGCGGGGTGCTGCGGCGGATGTTGCGGTTGGTTTGGGGGTGAGGTTGCGAGTGGGGTGCGGGCACCCACCCTACGCCTGCAATCAAACATCACTAGAACGGTTCATCTTCCTCCTCAACGTCGCCATCGTAACCATATCGGGTGCGGCTGATAGCTCCCGTGCCTGCCTGCTTAAACGCTTGCATAGGTGTATCGAAATCGATCAGCCGTATTTTCTTTTTGGCTAGATGGTCAAACTCCACAGAGTAGGCTCCGCCGAAGCTGGCTTTGGAGAAGTCCTGTGAACGGCATACAAGATTACGAGCCAGTTGTCTTTATCAGTCGCAAGCTTTGACGTGGAGCACCAAGTCTTGGCTTTTTGTCGACAAGTTTATCTACGAATGCTTGAGCAACTAACGCCTTTGTATGTGAGTTGCCGAGCGCGGCAATTGACTGAACTAAGCTATCAGTAACAGGGATTTTACATGATACGGCCAACCAAAATAACCCGAGAATTTCGTGATGGTGGTTGAAGGCAATCTGTTTGGAGATTGAAAATCTATGACTGCGGACCAGCCACTCAAATTGATCTGCTGTCCCAGAGCGACACGTTTGGCCACCAAAAGACACGCGTAGTCGATTGCATGGGGAAAATGGTAGCTGCACGATGCGCTGAAGGTAGGTTTCCGCAAATACCCAACCATCATGATTATACATCTCGATTTCATCTAGACGTCTAAGAACCATTTTGATCGGGCTGTCAGACCGAACTTCACTGGCAACCGAAATAGCTTCGTTCAATACCAACTCAATATCTGTAACAACTGATAGGTTGTTAAGTCTTTGAAGTTGATCGCGAATTCGTTGTGCCCAAAGATCATTAATGGGCTTGTCTTATGAATTTCCCGGCTCATTCTGCGAAGAAAGAGCCACTGCCCGCCACGCCATTTATGGCGGGCAGTGGCGGTGGTCGGATCGTCAAAGGCTTGGTCGGTAGGGACCGTTTTAGAGTGTGATCGACCACCGTCTTCGCATGAGGCCTGAACGGATACGCAGCGGCCTGTGGCTCTGCACGACAAGCATAGGACATGCGAAGACGATGAACGATAGCATCGGCATCGATATTTCCAAAGACCAATCTGGATGTGTATCGGCCTGAGCGACGGGCACGCATGCGCGCTTCGACAATAACACCGCAGGCTTTCGCGATCTGAAGCGCTGGATCGGCACCGACTGCCCGGCGCGCGTCGTCTATGAGCCGACCGGCCCCTATCACGGCGCCTTCGAACGCTGCCTTTGCCGGGCTCTTGCCTCTGGTCAAGGTGAACCCGCTGCAGGCGCGCCGTTTTGCCCAAGCGCGCGGAACGCGCGCCAAAACGGACGCGGTCGACGCGCGGATGCTGGCCGCATGGGCGCGGCTCTGGAGCTGGTGCCGGATCAACCCGCAGAGGAAAACCAACGTGAACTCAAAGAGTTGCAAATCGCGCGGATGGCGCTGGTCAAGGACCGGACCCGCCTGCTGAACCGCCTCAAGACGCAGACGCTGGCCTTCACCGCCGCCAGACCAAAGCGCGGCTTGCGCCAGATCGAACGCCAACTCACAGCCCTCGAGGCCGAGATCGAAACCCGTCTTGCGCAAGGCCCCCGCCGAGCGCCGTGCCATCGACATTCTGCACTCGATTCCCGGCATCGGAGCGGTCACCGCCGCCGCGATCCTGATCGAATGTCCCGAGATCGGCACGCTTAAGCGCAAACAAGCCGCCAGCCTCGCTGGACTTGCACCGATGATCCGACAATCTGGCCAATGGCGCGGAAAAGCCTTCATTCAAGGCGGTCGCAAGTTCCTGCGCGACGCGCTCTACATGCCAGCCCTCGTCGCGACCCGCTTCAACCCGGACCTGACAGCAAAATACCAGACCATGATGCGCAAGCCGGAAAACCCGCAAAAGTCGCGCTGACAGCCATCATGCGAAAGCTCATCGAACTCGCAAACGCGCTCATCAAGGACGACCGAAAGTGGCACCAAAACTGGCTTGACCAAGACGGATACTTTAGACTACTGTTTATTTGGGTCTTCGTGTCGTTTATTTGAAGCTCGTATTCAGCTAGAACCTCGCGAAGCTTTGACAAGACTATCTGGGCATCTAGTTTCAGATCTTAAACCGAAGTAGTAGTCGTCGACGTGACGCACCGCCCCGACAATCAGATTGCCGACTTCTTCGTCAATTCGGCGGTCAATTTCCGAGGATATCAGTTGGTAATCCCCCCTAAAATTAGTGGTGTTCAAAAGTAGAATTTTCTCGGCAGGATATCTGAGGAGATTTACGATGAAGAACGGACGATTTAGCGACGCGCAGGTCATGGCGATCCTGAAGCAGGCGGAGGGTGGTGTGCCGGTCTCGGAGCTGTGCCGCGAGCACGGGATCAGCAGCGCCAGCTTTTTACAAATGGCGTGCCAAGTTTGGCGGAATGGATACGTCCTTGATCGCTGAGATGAAGGACATGGCCGAGCAAAACCGCCGCCTCAAGAAGATGTATGCTGAGATGAGCATGCAGAACGAGCTGCTGAAG
>CAVYHT010000016.1:0-30459 GCA_963768355.1 uncultured Alphaproteobacteria bacterium | reverse complement strand
ACATAAGCTGGAAATAGAAATCCGAGCCGACAGCGGCATAGGTCAGGTCGGTTTCGGTCTCTGCCAGGCCCACGGGTTCCATCGCGGCGAAACCAAACGCACCAAGCCAGCCGGGAATTGACCAGCCATCGCCGGGATACATCAGGTTGTAACCGATCAGATAGTACATGATCGCCGCAAGCGAGAACAGCGAGACGTTCTTCATTAACTGCATCGTCGTGTTCTTTTGCCGGACGAGACCAGCCTCCAGCATGGTAAAGCCCGCGGCCATCCACATCACCAGAAAGCCGGTGACGAGGAACATGAAGCTGGTGAGGATGTAACCCATTTCTTCGTTCGGCGGGGTGATGTCGGCCTGTGCGCAATAGCCAGGGTCGGCAGCGCGATCAGTGCGGCGGCGACGGAGATTTGTTTGGTCAGTCTCATTCTTGTGTCCTCTGGTTTCGCCTAAAGCGCGTTGTCGTTGGTTTCTCCGGTGCGGACGCGCACGGCGCTTTCCACATCGAGGACGAAAATCTTGCCGTCGCCGATCTTGTCGGTCTTGGCAGCTCTGGTGATTGTCTCGACAACTTCGTCGGTCATGCCATCGGGCACGACCAGTTCGAGTTTGACCTTGGGCACGAAATTCACGGCATATTCGGCACCGCGGTAAATCTCTGTATGGCCGGACTGAGAGCCGAAGCCCTTTATTTCGGTCACCATCAGGCCGCGCACGCCAATGCCCGTCAGTGCTTCGCGCACCTCTTCGAGCTTGAACGGCTTGATTGCTGCGATGATCAGTTTCACGTTTTCCCCTTCCGCATTGCTGGTGTCGCTTTGGACTTGCACGCAAAGAAGGCCGCTGCGATGCAGCATTTAACAGGGGAAGTCGGCGATTTCAGGCAGGTTTTGGTACTTATTTGCACATTTTTTGCACATCTTTGACAGCATGCCTAAATAATAGGCGCATCATTAATCCGTCAGCAGTGGCCGAAGATGCTCCACAAAGGCTTGCGGGCGGGGTAGTCTGAGGCAAGAGGCGGGCATGGATACAACAATATGAACGGAAACGGAAAGAAGCGGCCGCCGCTGGTCGCCGAGCGGCGAGTTCAGAAAGCTGCCGCAAAACCGTCGGCCAAGAAGCCTGCGCGGAAAGCGCGCGCGCGGCGGCCCGTCAAGCGGCGCGGCAACATCTTTTCCCGGATCTTCTTTGGCCTCTTCGGCTGGCTCTGGCGGCTGATCTGGAAAATCACTCTGCGAAGTGCAGTGGTGATGGGCCTGATTCTGGCGCTGTCGATCGGCTATTTCTATGCGACGCTGCCGCCGGTGGGCGAACTGCTGGACGGGCGTGCGCGAGGCTCGGTTACACTGCTGGACCGGGACGGCAAGGTTTTTGCCTGGCGCGGGGATCAGTTTGGCGGCTTCATCACGGCCGAGACTGTATCGGACGATCTGCGCAATGCCGTCGTGGCGACCGAGGACAAGCGGTTCTACCGGCATTTTGGAATCAGCCCGCGCGGCATAGCCAGCGCCGTCCGGATTAACCTGCGCGAAGGGCGCGGGCCGCTATCGGGCAATGGCGGGTCCACGATCACGCAGCAGACTGCAAAACTTTTGTGCATCGGCGTGCCCTATGACGCAAAAGTCTGGAAGACCGAGGCGGAATACGAGGCCGATTGCAGGGCCGGATCGCTATGGCGCAAGGTCAAGGAAGCCATTTATGCGATGGCGATGGAGGTCAAGTACTCCAAGAACGAGATTCTCACGATCTATCTGAACCGTGCCTATCTTGGCGCCGGATCGCGGGGATTCGAGGCGGCCAGCCAGCGCTATTTTGGAAAATCCGCAGCAGAAGTGAGCCCGGCGGAGGCTGCGATGCTGGCCGGGCTTCTGACAGCACCATCACGATTTGCACCGACTGCGAACCTGCAACGCAGTCAGGACCGGGGCAGCGTGATTATCGGGCTGATGGAGGATCAGGGTTACCTGACCAGTGCTGCAGCCGACGAGGCGCGGCGTAATCCGGCGCAACTCTCGCAGGCGGCCGAGGCAAGGGCGGGCGGCTATTTCGCCGATTGGGTGATGGACAGCGGGCCTAATTTCCTGACCAACGACACGACCGAGGATGTAATCCTGCGCACCACATTCGATCCGCGTATCCAGCAGGCGGCGGAAGATGCGTTGCGGACGATCTTTGATACCAAGGTCAAGGAAGGATCAGAGGCCCAGGCCGCGGTCGTCGTGATGTCAGCAGACGGCGCGGTGCGGGCGATGGTCGGCGGACGCAAGTTCAGGGGCGTCGCGGGCCAGTTCAATCGCGCGACACAGGCTATGCGGCAGACGGGATCGGCGTTCAAGCCATTCGTCTATGCGGCGGCGCTGGATCTTGGACACCGCTATGACGCCACGGTTATCGACGAGCCGATCACCATCAATATACCGGGGTCCGGCCGGTGGTCGCCGACCAACTACGACAACAGGTTTCATGGCCGTGTGACGCTGACCGAAGCGCTGAAGCAGTCCTATAACATCCCCGCCGTGCAGGTTGCGCAGTTTGTCGGCCTCGACAACGTGCGCACCATCGCAGAGAATTTCGGCATCAAGAGCGATCTGGCGCTTGGACCAGCCTTGGCCCTTGGTGCATCGGAATCGACGCTGATCGAGATGACCGGGGCCTATGCCGGCATTCTGAATGGAGGATCAAGTGTCAAACCCTACGGCATGACTGAACTGCGCCTACAGGGCGAAGACACGGTTCTGATGGGCCAAGAGGGCGGCATCGGAGAACGCGTCATCACGCCAGCCGCGGCCGAGCAGTTGATCTACATGATGAATCAGGTCGTCAACGGGGGGACCGGAACGCGTGCGCGCCTGCCCGACCGCGAGGCGGCGGGTAAGACCGGCACCACTCAGGCAGCTCGGGACGCCTGGTTTCTTGGGTTCACCGCCGATTATGTGGCGGGTGTGTGGATGGGCTATGATGACAACAAGCCTCTGACCGGCGTGACCGGCGGGGGACTGCCCGCCGAGATCTGGCACGAGGTAATGATCGGTGTGCATCAGGGCCTTCCCGCCCAACCGCTACCGATGATACGCCCGGTGGCCGAGCCGCAGGTTCAGGTGAGCCAGGAATGGCAGAAACGCGAGGAGCGTGGCAACAACCGCGAGACCAAACGCCGGCAAAAGCAACGCAGCGATCGGGATGCCGAACGTATCTTGCTGAACGTGCTCGGGGCTATTCTTGGACAGAATTAGAGTTTTCCGGCCTTAACCCCAACTCATCATCTGGCGGAGTGCTCGTTCAAGCGACAGCGAGGGGTCGCGTGTTCCGATTCAGGTTTTGGCAAAACCGCCATAGCGCCACGCTAGAGCGTTTTGCATGAATTGGGAATCTTGGGGGATTCACACCAGTGCTGTTTTGTGATTTACGATGATTGGAGGTGGATCACATGGGCAAGCCTTATTCATCCGATCTTCGGGATCGCGTTCTGCGTCACATTGAGCAAGGCCATGCGCGGCGGGATGCGGCGCGTCGGTTCGGGGTGAGTCCAAGCTTTGCGATCAAGCTGGATCGCCGTGTCAGGGCAACCGGTTCGACCGCCCCTGCGCGGCAGGGCCGTCCACCTGGTTCGGGAGCGCTGGTGGCTTTCCGTGACTGTTTGAGCGGCATGGTGGAGGCGCGCCCGGACATCACGTTGCGCGAGCTGGCCGAACGGCTGGAAGCCGAACACGGGCATCGAACGCACCCGTCCTCGATCTCGCGTCTTCTGAGCGCCTGCGGGTTCTCATATAAAAAAATCGCTGTTGGCCGCCGAATGTGGACGCGATGACGTAAGGGCCAAACGGCGGGACTGGGTCGAGCGCCGCCAGCCGAGGATGCAGCAAGAGCCGCACCGGCTGATCTTCATCGACGAAACCGGCACAACAACCAAGATGACCCGTCTGCGCGGGCGCGCCAAGCGCGGTCAGCGGTTGAACGCTCGCGCACCCTTCGGCCATTGGCGGACGCAGACCTTCATCGCCGCGCTCCGACATAACGGGCTGACCGCCCCATGGGTGATCGACGGTCCGATGAACCGCGAGATGTTCGACCTTTATGTCGAAACGCAACTCGCACCCACTCTGGACAGAGGGGATGTCGTCATCCTGGACAACCTTGCCGCCCACAAAAGCGAACGGGCAAAAGCTCTGTTGCGCGAACGCGGAGCATGGTTCCTATTCCTGCCGCCTTACAGTCCGGACCTGAACCCGATCGAGATGGCCTTCTCCAAACTGAAGGCACACCTTCGGCGCATCGGCGCGAGAACCATCGACGCGCTATGGAAAGCCGTCGGGGAAATCTGCGATATATACGATCCGGATGAATGCTGGAACTACTTCAAGGCGGCTGGGTATGGGTTCGATTAAATGCAAAATGCTCTAATAGCGAACTGATCCGCCGCGATCAGAGCCGCGGTCGCTAACCTGCGCGTTTCAGATCTGCAATCAGAGCGTCGACATTGCCGCGGCGACGATCGAGCATCGCGCCAACCTCTGTCCGTTCGGCCTTGATCAGGCTGATCCCTTCGATCTTCATGTCGATGAAGCGGCCGTTGCTGTCGGCGACAACGAAGGTGACCTCAAACGGCGCTTCGCCGGCCAGATGCGCGGTGGTCGAGACTTCGTAAAACGACTTCACGGATCGCGTCCCGTTCACGGCTAGGCGACCGCCGATGAATTCCCGGAACCGGCGGCCATATTTGCGCGCCATGTAACCCTGAAAAGCAGCCGCGAAGGCAGACCTCTGGGCAGAGCTGGCACTGCGGTTGTCTGGGCCCAATACAAGCTGGGCAATCCGAGGCACATCGGCATAAGCCGCGAACAGGCGCTCAAAATCCCGGAACATCGCGGATTCGGAACGCCCGCTGTTGATGATCGAGGTGATGTCGGCGACGACCCTGGTGATCAGCGCTTCGGCCTTCGGGGCGCTAAAGGCCAGAAGGGGATTGGCCAGCGAGGCCGCGAGTCCAAAAGCGGAGAGCCCCGAGAGAACGGAGCGCCGGCTGAAACTGCTACTCAAATGTTTCCTCATAAATGTCATACAGTTCCTCATCGTTTTGCTTCGCACCACCCAACAACTGGAATCGCCTTGCCTCCAGGTACAAAAGCCGGGTCTGGGCATAGCTGTCGGCGCTGTCATAAAGGACCGAATCGATTGTCTCACCGAATCGGTAGCGGTCGCCAAGGCGTGACAACACCCCGGTCGCGGGCTTTGCATAGCGTTCTGGCGTTCGGACCACATAGCTCAGCGGGTTGAGGAAGAGATCAACACCCTTGCCAACCGCATCGCGCTGGGTCGATGGGCCGAGGGAGGGGAGTTCCAGATAAGCCCCTTCGTCGACCCCCCAGACATAAAGGGTTTCACCGAAATCGGTCTCTTTCCCGGTCAGACCAAGCCTGGTGCCGGGATCGAGCACGCCGCCGAGGCCGATGGTTGTGTTGAACATGAACCGCACTGTGTTGTGCAATGCATCTTCGATCCGGAATTGCAGCAGGTTGTTCACCACATGGCCAGGCAAGCTGAGATTGTCTGAAAAGTTGCTGACGCCGATGCGAATCGGCTCGGGAACGTTTTCGCCGTAGGCATAGGCGACCGGCCGCAGAATATTGCGGTCGGTCTTGCGGTTTCGCTCGTGGATCTTGCGGTTCGTCACCTCATAGGGATCGTTGATACCGCTGCTGACTTCGGGCGTCGCGCAAGCAGACAACAAGGCCAGAACCGTTGCCGCCAGAACGGCACGAGCTGCAAAGAACCGCGGCATACTTCCCCCAAGAAAACAAACCAAATGCTGAGCATTTTCACATGTTTGACCGAAGCATGAAACCAGTTTGTTGGCACGTGCCGTTTTTTTGATGGAACTGAAGGGGCTTTGGTTCGGGGCTTTGCCGGTCCTTCGCGCCGCAAGTGCTGAAATAGCGGTTTTCACGGCCATCCAAGCCCGGTACGTTCATCGCGGACAGCAGCTATGGAGGATCGGCGATGAGCGGACGGTATGAGGCGAAACTGGCGGAATTGGGAGTAACCTTGCCCAATGCACCGGCTCCGGCGGCAAACTACGTGCCGTTCGTCAAGGTCGGCGACATGGTGCATGTCTCGGGCCAGATCTCGACCGGGCCGGACGGGCTGATCAAGGGGAGGCTGGGCGACGGGATGAGCGTCGAGGACGGTTCGGCGGCGGCGAAGGTTTGTGCAATCAACCTTCTGGCACAGGTCAAGGCGGCTTGTGAGGGCGATCTGGACCGGCTGGTACGGGTGGTGAAACTGGGAGGCTTCGTGAACTCCGCCCCGGATTTCACCGATCAGCCGAAGGTCATCAACGGAGCGTCTGACTTCATGGTTGCCGCGCTTGGCGAGGCCGGCAAGCATGCGCGCGCGGCGGTCGGCGTGGCAGCGTTGCCGCTGGGTGTAGCGGTTGAGATCGAGGGGATCTTTCAGATCCGATGAGCGCCTTGCCGGAAGTATTTCGGACGGTGCCTCTGGCGCACCGAGCCCTGCATGATCTGGGCTCGGGGCGGCCCGAGAATTCACGTGCAGCGATGCGGGCGGCAATTGATGCGGGCTATGGGATCGAGCTGGATCTGCAGTTGTCGGCGGACAGTCAGGCGATGGTATTCCACGACTATGATCTTCGCCGACTGACGGATCAGACGGGCCCAGTGCGGCAGCGCGAGGCATCGGCCTTGCAGCGTATTGCACTGAAGGGTAGCGACGAAGGAATTCCGAGTTTGCGCGAGGTTTTGGATCTGGTGGCTGGTCAGGTCCCCCTGCTGATCGAGATCAAGGATCAGGACGGCACGTTGGGTCCGGATATCGGGCCTCTGGAACGCGCGGCTGCAGCGGCGCTGGCGGGTTATGCTGGACCAGTTGCGCTGATGTCGTTCAACCCGCATTCGGTCGCAGCCTGCGCCGAACTGGCGCCGGATATTTCGCGCGGGCTGACCACCGACGAATTTTCGCAGCAAGGCTGGAAGCAGGTGCAAGGTGCAGTGCTGGATCACCTGCGATTGATCCCTGATTATGAACGTGTCGGAGCCAGCTTCATCTCGCATCATCACAGAGATCTGGATCGGCCGAGGATTTCAGAGATCAAGGAGGCGGGCGGCGCTGTCCTGTGCTGGACCATCCGATCGCCTCTCGAAGAGGCCGCCGCACGGCGAGTTGCCGACAATATCACATTTGAAGGATACGCAGCCGCCCTGCCCCCGTCTTGACCATTCCGGGGCACGGATCAGCTATAGCGCGATGACGGCCCCCAGGGGACTCGAATGACCGAGACGCGGATCGAAATCAGGGTGCACGGCGTGATCGACGAAATCGGCGCTGCGGACTGGGATGCCTGCGCTTGCCCCGAGGCGGCTGTCGGCGGGCGGCCCGATGATCCGTTCACGACGTATCGGTTCCTGGCGGCGCTGGAACGATCGGGCTCGGTCGGCAAGGGCACCGGTTGGACCCCGCGCTATCTGAGCGCCTCGATCGATGGTCAGGTGATCGCTGTCGCGCCGATGTATGCCAAGGGGCACAGTCAGGGCGAGTACATTTTCGATTTCAGCTGGGCCAATGCCTATGAGAGCGCCGGCGGGCACTATTACCCCAAGTTGCAGATCGCAGTGCCGTTCACCCCGGCGACAGGGCGACGGTTTCTGACCCGGCCCGGGTTTCAGGACACCGGCATCGCGGCGCTGTTGCAGGGGGCGGTGCAGGTGGCGGCAGAAAATGAAATCTCTTCGGTCCATGTTACGTTCTGTACCGGTGAAGAGGCCAAGGCGGGCGAGGCGCTGGGCCTTCTGCACCGCACAAGCCAGCAGTTTCACTGGGTGAACCGCGGATACCGGGATTTCGACGGGTTTCTGGCCGACCTGTCGTCGCGCAAGCGCAAGAACATCCGCAAGGAACGCAGCGTCGGGGAGAGCTTTGGCGGCTCGGTGCGGGAACTGACCGGCGATCAAATCGAACCCGAGCATTGGGACGCGTTCTGGCAGTTCTACCAGGATACCGGGGCGCGCAAGTGGGGGACGCCGTACCTGACCCGGGCGTTCTTTGACGAAATCCAGCACGCCATGCGCGATGATGTGCTGCTGGTTCTGGCCGAACGCGACGGCTGGCCAGTGGCAGGTGCGCTGAATTTCATCGGCCGCGATGTTCTTTATGGTCGCTACTGGGGCTGCGTCGAGGATCATCGCAACCTGCACTTCGAATTGTGCTATTACCGGGCCATCGACTATGCCATCCGGCATGGGCTGTCGCGGGTCGAGGCTGGGGCGCAGGGCGAACACAAGCTGGCGCGGGGATATCTGCCCGTGGTCACCCATTCGCTGCACTGGATCGGCGATCCGGGGTTCCGGCGGGCCGTCGAACAGTTTCTGCAAGCAGAGCGCGAGGCTGTGGACCACGAAAACGAGATCCTTACAAGTTACGGGCCGTTCCGGAAGACGGGAAAGGAAGAGACATGAGCGGGAAGCTGGACGACGCGGAGCGCAAGGCGGCGCTGGCAGAGTTGCAGGACAGCGGCTGGGCACTGGTCGATGGCCGCGACGCAATCAAGAAGACATTTCAGTTCAAGAACTTCGTGCAGGCTTTTGGCTGGATGGCGCAGGTAGCGATCTGGGCCGAGAAGCTGAACCACCACCCCGAATGGTCCAACGTCTACAAGACGGTCGAGGTGACCCTGTCCACCCATGACGCGGACGGGTTGACCGAACTGGACATCAAGCTGGCAAGAAAGATGGACGCTCTGGCCGCAGTCTGAACATCACGACCTTGCTGTGGCAAGATCCGTTCAGGTAAATCTGCGACCCTCCTGCGATCCTAGATCTGTTCCAGCAATGTCTCGCCCGACGACATCTCGCAGACGCCGCGCGCCTCTTCGACGTTCAGCACTTTCACTACCCCGTCATCGACAAACATCGCGTAGCGGATCGAGCGTTTGTGAAACCCTGCGGCGGGGGCGTCGAACTGCATGCCGATGGCGCCGGTAAAGGAGCTGTCGGCATCGGCGAGAAAGGTAAGGCCGGCAGCGGCTGCCCCGGTGGACGCACCCCAGGCTTTCATGACATGGGGATCGTTGACAGAGACGCAGATGATCTCATCCACACCTTTGGCGTCGAATAGCGGCTTGGTGCGGATGAAGCTGGGCACATGGGCGGAAGTACAGGTTCCTGTAAAGGCCCCCGGCAGGCCGAAGATGACCACCTTGCGACCCGTGATCTTGTCTTCAAGCAAGACCGGCTCTGGCCCGTTCTCCCCGATTTGCAGCAATGTTGCAGCGGGCAGCGTGTCGCCGGAGGAAATTGTCATGAGTTGGCCCTGTTAGATTGCGTTTCGTTTGGCGCTAGATATAGGGTCCGCCGGGATGGTGACCAGCGAAAACGGAGATGGGCATGAGCCGGATTGTTGTAGTGGGGGCCGGACAGGCCGGGCAATCGCTGGTGACCAAGCTGCGCGAACTTGGGTTTGACGGTCAGGTCACGCTGATCGGCGAGGAACCGGTGCCGCCCTATCAGCGGCCACCACTGTCAAAAGGCTATCTGTTGGGCGAGATGGCACGGGAGCGGCTGTATCTGCGGCCCGAAAGTTTCTATCCCGAACACAACATCGAATTGCGGCTGGGCCAGCCGGTGACTGGGATTGATCGGGCGGCCAAGACCGTGACGATCGGCGACGAGGTTATCCCTTATGATCAGCTTGCGCTGACAACCGGGTCAGAACCGCGACGGCTTGCCTGCCGCGATCGGCGGCGATCTGGCAGGGGTTTACACCGTGCGGACGCTGGCCGATGTCGACGCGATGGAACCCGAGTTCAGCGAAGGACGGCGGGTTCTGATCGTTGGCGGCGGCTATATCGGGCTGGAAGCGGCGGCGGTCGCAGCAAAGAAGGGTTTGGACGTGACGCTCGTAGAGATGGCGGACCGGATCTTGCAGCGGGTGGCCTGCCGCGAGACATCCGACTATTTTCGCGCAGCGCATCAGCGGCATGGGGTGACGATCCGCGAGGGCGTCGGGCTGGATCGGCTGGTCGGAGAGGACCGCGTGACCTCGGCACGATTGAGCGACGGCACCGAGGTGCCAGTTGATTTCGTGGTTGTCGGGGTCGGGATAGCGCCCGCGGCAGCGCTCGCCAAGGCTGCCGGGCTCGACATCGAGAACGGGATCAAGGTGGATGCAGAGGGACGAACATCCGATCCGTCAATCTGGGCAGCGGGCGATTGCGCGTCGTTTCCGCACAAGGGCAGGCGCATTCGGCTGGAGAGCGTCGGTAACGCCATTGATCAGGCCGAATGCGTGGCGGCCAACATTCTTGGCGCGGCCAAGGGCTACGACGCCAAGCCGTGGTTCTGGTCGGATCAGTATGACCTCAAGTTGCAGATCGCCGGGCTGAATGCGGGTTATGACCGGGTGGTGACGCGGGAAGGCGAGGCCGAGGGGGCGGCATCGTTCTGGTATTACGCGGGCGGCAGGCTGCTGGCGGTGGATGCGGTGAACGACCCACGTGCCTACATGGTCGGCAAGCGGTTGATCGAGATGGGCAAATCACCCGCGCCCGAGGTGGTTTCCGATTCTGAAACCGACCTAAAAGCCCTGTTGAAGGCATGAGGATCATCGCGGGCTCGATGCGCGGCCTGGCGTTGGCCTCTGTCGGCACGGGCGATGCCGGTGCGCACCTTCGGCCGACGGCGGACCGGGTTCGTGAGAGCATCTTCAACGTGCTCATGGGCGGCGCCTACGGCGATCCGATCCGGGGCAAGGTGGTGCTGGACCTGTTCGCCGGCACCGGGGCGCTGGGGTTCGAGGCTCTGTCGCGCGGGGCGGCGCAGGTGACTTTCGTCGATGACGGCATCAAGGCTCGGGCGCTTATTCGCAGCAACATTGACCTCACGCGTTCCCAGGGCGTCACCAAGCTCTTTCGCCGCGATGCGACGAAGCTGGGCGAGCGGCACGGGCCGCCAGCCGATCTGGTGTTCCTTGATCCCCCCTATGGCATGGGGCTGGGCGAAAAGGCGATTGCGGCAGCCTTGGAGGGTGATTGGCTGGCATCCGGCGCGATCGTGGTCTGGGAGGAGAACCGAAGGCCCGAGATTCCGGCGGGGCTGATTTTGCGCGATCAGCGAAAATACGGCGAGACGTTCGTCAGTATTCTGGAACGCGCGGCATGAGGCCGGATTTGGTGCTATTCGATTGCGACGGCGTGCTGGTGGACAGCGAGCCGATTACCAATGCGCTTCTGGTCGAGAATCTGGCACGGCACGGGCTGTCATTAACAGCGCAGGAGATCGACCACCTGTTCGTCGGCGGCACAATGCGCGCCGTCGGAGAAAAGGCGACGCGGCTGGGCGCGGCACTGCCCGATACCTGGCTGACGGATATCTATGGAGCGATGTACGCGCGTCTGGCCGACGGCACAACAATGATCGAAGGCGTGGTCGATGTGTTGGAAGCGCTGGACACGGCAGGGATTGCGTATGCGGTCGGCTCCAACGGCAGCATGGAGAAGATGGCGATCACGCTGGGACAGCATCCGGACTTGTGGCGGCGGCTGAAGGGGCGGCTTCATTCAGCACATATGCACGGTGTGGCGAAACCGGACCCGGAATTGTACCTGATCGCGGCGCGGGCAAATAGGGTTGCGCCCGAGAATTGCGCTGTGGTCGATGACAGCCCTGCGGGGTGCCGGGCGGGTGTTGCCGCCGGGATGGTCTGCTACGGATTTGCCGCGCACGATGACGGTGCGCGGCTGAATTCTGAAGGAGCCCGGGTGTTCCATGCGATGCGCGATTTGCCGGGCCTTTGGGGCCTTAGTTGACCGGTTTCTTGGCCGCCGCGCGCGTGACCTGAACGGCAGCGCGCACATCGGATACCAGCGCATCGGCATCGAGACCCCGCGCTGTCATCTCGGCAGTCCATTCAGCTATGACTTCTTCGCCCAGCGCCTTGATCCGGTCTGTTTCGGCTTCCGAAAGTTCGGCAATTTCGTTGCCATCGGCCGCCATCAGATCGCGTCCTTCCATGTCGCCGGTATCGTGGGCGCGACCGGCAAGTGCCGAAGTGTTAAAGCCAGAATTGGCGTCGATCACGGCCTTTAGGTCATCGGGCAGCTCGTCGTATTTCGCCTTGTTCATCGCCCAGATGAAATAGAGGTTGTAGAGCGATTTGTCGCCCGCCACGTCCGTATGGCTGTCGGTCAGTTCGTTCAGTTTCAACGAGGGCGACATCTCCCATGTGATGACGCCGCCATCCAGAACGCCCTTGGCCAAAGCCTCGGGGAAGGCGGGAACCGGCAGGCCGATCGGGACGGCGCCGAGCTTGTCGAGCAAGAGAGTGGCCGGGCGTGAGGGCGCGCGGAGTTTCAATCCCTTCATATCCTCAACCGTCTGCACTGCTGCACCCTTCTTGTGGATGATGCCGGGACCATGCATATGCGCGGCAATGACCTGAACGTCGGCGAAGTCATCCATCAGGTGCTTCTGAGTATAGACCCATGCCGCCTTGCTGGCCTCTTCGCCAGATTTGGTGACCATGAACGGCAGCTCCAGCGCTTCGGCCTCGAGGAAGCGGCCGGGCTGGTAGCCGGGGATCACCCAGCCGCCGTCAATCGCGCCGTCACGGATCAGATCATACTGGTCGGGGGCTCTGCCGCCGAGCTGCATGATAGGAAAGATTTCCACCTTCATGCGCCCGCCCGAGTCGCGTTCGATCTTCTCGGCCCAGGGCTGCATGAAGTAGGTCGGGTTCGCCGACAATGGCGAGACGAAATGCTGAAAGCGCAGCGTGACCTCCTGCGCCGACGCGGCGCCGGCGAGACCGAGGAATGCAGCTGCGAGGCTGAGGGCTCTAAGGGTCATCTTGCGGTCCTTCTATTGCGGCAAGCGATTGTGCAGCCTATTTGGAGGTTTCACCAGTCAGTTGCAAACGATTCTCATCTAAAGCCGGACCGGCAGAAGGGGCGCTGTGAGGCAACTGATTGATTACGATGCAAAGATTCGCCATCGGGGGGAATTCTGGCCGTTTATTCCCCGTAGGTCGGGTGAAAGCGATTTGCAGGCGAGAGGGTGAAGATCTCTGCCCCGTCCGCAGTCACGCCCACGGAATGCTCAAACTGCGCTGACAACGATTTGTCGCGGGTCACGGCAGTCCAGTCATCCGCCAGTATCTTGGTCTCGGGCCGACCCAGATTGACCATCGGTTCGATCGTGAAAAACATTCCTTCTTCCAACGCGGGACCAGTGCCCGGGCGGCCATAATGCAAAACATTGGGCGGCGCGTGAAAGACACGACCAAGACCGTGGCCACAAAAATCGCGGACAATCGACATACGCTCTGCCTCGGCATAGGCTTGGATCGCATGGCCGATGTCGCCGAAAGTATTGCCGGGCTTTACAGCCTCAATTCCCTTCATCAGCGCGTCATGCGTGACCTGGATCAGCCGCTCTGCCTTACGGGTAAGGTTGCCTGCAACGTACATGCGGCTTGTGTCGCCGTACCAGCCATCGACGATGACAGTGACATCGATGTTCAGGATGTCGCCATCCTTCAGCACCTTTGAGCCAGGGATACCATGGCAGACGACATGATTCACGCTGATGCAACTGGCGTGCTGATAGCCCTTGTAGCCAATGGTCGCAGATCTCGCCCCGGCGGTTTCAACCTTGTTGGTGATGATCTGGTCCAGCCGCTCTGTCGTGACACCCGGTTCGACATAGTCCGCAATCTCGTCGAGGATCTCTGCCGCAAGCAGGCCAGCCTTGCGCATCCTCGCAAAATCCGAGGTTTCGTAAATCCTGATGCCGTCCTTGGTAAGGCGACCGCGATTGGGCTCGTCCACGGGAACGCTCCGGTGATGTCTCGTTTTTTTCTACATAAGGTCTGGAGCTGAAAAGGGCCAGACCCTGACCCTGTAAGACTATGGAAACCGGTCCTGCGCGGGTTTATACGCGAAAGGGCAAACACGGAGCCCAAGCCATGCCCAATCCCACCGCCGCGATGCTGGTCATCGGAGACGAGATCCTCTCTGGTCGGACGCGGGATTCAAACATGCACTTTCTGGCAGGCGAACTGACCAAGGCAGGGATTGAACTGCGCGAGGTGCGGGTGGTGTCGGACCGCGCAGACAGCATCGTTGCGGCGCTGAACGCGCTACGCGAGGGGCATGATCACGTATTCACTTCGGGCGGGATCGGGCCGACGCATGACGACATCACCTCTGACTGTGTCGCACAGGCTTTTGGCGTCGGAATTGACGTGCGCGACGACGCGCGCGCGATCCTGGAAGAGCGCTATGCCAAGATGGGTACCGAGATCAACGAGGCGCGGCTGCGCATGGCCCGCATTCCGGACGGAGCTGAGCTGATCGAGAACCCGGTTTCGGGCGCGCCCGGTTTCAGCATTGGCAATGTGCATGTGATGGCAGGCGTACCTGCGGTATTTGAGGCGATGGTCGCTTCGGTCCTGCCACAACTGGCGGGTGGGGCACCTTTGGTCAGCCAGTCCTTGCGGATCGACCGGGGCGAAGGCGACATCGCCGGGCCGTTGGCGGTGTTGGCAAAAGAGTATCCGGACCTCTCGCTGGGCTCTTATCCGTTCATCCAGAATGGCGCGTTCGGGGTCAACGTCGTGATCCGGGGCAGCGACAACGCAAGGGTGAATGCGGCGATCATGAAGCTCACCACGCTCTTTCCGGGCGATACCGCGTGACATTGCCCGATGCGAAGCGCCTGTACGCAGTGACCGAGGCGACTTGGCCGCCGGCGCGCGCTTGGTCGCTTGGGCCCTGGACAATCCGCGAGGGTCGCGGCGGCGGGCAAAGGGTATCGGCGGCGACTGCCGAGAGTACATTCTCGCCCGCTGAAATTGGCGACGCAGAAAGAGCAATGACCGATCTGGGGCAACCGCCACTCTTCATGATCCGGGCGGGCGACGAGGCCTTGGATGAGGCCTTGGAGGAGCGCGATTATGCGATCAAGGACCCGGTTCTGCAATTCGTAGCCTCGGTTAGGCCGCTTTCGCAAATCGCACCGCCGCCAATCGCCACCTTCACCATCTGGCCGCCGCTGGCCATCATGACAGACCTCTGGGCCGAGGGCGGCATCGGTCCGGGGCGAATCGCGGTGATGGATCGGGTTTCGGATGCAAAGATCGGTATCCTCGCCCGGCAGGCGGGTCGGGCCGCTGGCTGCGGTTTCGTGGCCTTGGATGGCAGGGTCGCCATGGTTCACGCGCTGGAAGTTGCAGCCAATCTGCGCCGCAAGGGCGCTGCGGCCAATATGATGCGGGCGGCGGCGCGCTGGGCGGTCGAGAACGGCGCCGAACATCTGGCGGTTGTTGTCACGGCGCAGAATGAAGCTGCCGTCGCGCTTTATTCAGGCATGGGCATGACGCAGATGGGACGGTATCACTATCGTATCCGTATCGAAGAATGACGAGGCTGCCATGACCGCCAAGAAGGATGCCCCCACCGCGCTCGACCTGCCGCAGGTGGATCCGCTGCCACCCGAGACACAGAAGTACTTTGATGTCTGTCAGGAAAAACTGGGATTGGTGCCGAACGTGCTGCGCGCCTATGCTTTCGATATCGACAAGCTGAACGCCTTTACCGGAATGTACAATGACCTGATGCTGGCAGAGTCAGGCCTGACAAAGCTCGAGCGCGAGATGATCGCGGTCGTGGTTTCGTCGATAAATCGTTGCTGGTACTGCCAGGTTGCACATGGCGCGGCGGTACGGGCATTGTCGGGCGATCCGGCCCTGGGGGAGGCTATGGTGATGAACTACCGAGCTGCAAAGCTCGATCCTCGGCAGCGCGCAATGCTGGACTTCGCGGCGAAGATGTCGACAGCGAGCTCGACGATCCAGGAGGACGACCGGCAAGCGTTACGCGATGTGGGGTTCAGTGACCGAGACATCTTCGACATCGCCGGCGTGGCAGGGTTCTTCAACATGACCAACCGGGTCGCCTCGGCCATCGATATGCGCCCGAATGACGATTATCACGCACAGGCGCGATGAAGGCTGGCGCGATAATAGCCTTGGGCCTTGCCGCCGTTTTCGCGGGAATGGCGCAGTCGCAGGTGCTGGAATTCCCATCCAGCGCAGTACTGGTGGCGCAGCGCAGTGCCGAGGGCGCGCAGGCGAAGTTCGCGGTCGGGCCTTTTGCAAACGACGCTGTCGAGTTCAGAACCGTCGATGGGACCCGGCAAAGCCAGGTTTGGAAGGTTCGGGAACCAAGCCTATCGACTGCGCAGATTGCCGCCGGGCTACGCGAACAACTGACCGAGAAAGGATATGAAATCCTGTTCAGTTGCAAGAACGACGACTGTGGTGGCTATGATTTCCGCTATGCGCTTGATCTTGTGGCCGAGCCGGTGATGCATGTCGATCTGGGTGATTATCGTTTCATCTCGGCGCGGCGTAGCGATCCCGAGGACTATCTGAGCCTGATGATCAGCCGCACCGCAACGGGCGGGCTTGTGCAGTTGGATTTTCTGGGTGACGCCCTTGCCGGCGCCCTGCCGGTGACGATCGCCGCGCCGCCGGTGCCCTCTACCTCGTTCACGACCGAGCCAGCGACGCTAGATGTCGCGGCGGCCCTCACCACGGTCGGGCGAATGTCATTGGACGATCTGAGTTTTGCCACCGGCTCCTCGGATCTGTCTGAAGGGCAATATGCCTCTCTCGCGCGGCTGGCGGCCTATCTTCTGGCTAACCCTGACAGGACCGTGGCGCTGGTCGGCCATACCGACTCGGAAGGGTCGATCGCGGGCAACATCGCGCTTTCGAAGCGCCGTGCGGCATCGGTGCTCGAGCGGTTGGTTTCGGTCTATGACGTACCGCGCCGACAGATGGAGGCCGAAGGCGTAGGGTATCTGTCGCCGCGCGCCTCAAATCTGACAGATGAAGGGCGCGTGAAAAACCGAAGGGTCGAGGTCATTCTGACCTCGACCCAGTAAACTACACTGGACGAAACGCCTGATCTACCAAGCGTCGGGGCCTTTATCGGCGAATGCCTGCACCAGGAAGTCAATGAAGGCACGCACTTTGGGCTGGGTAAAACGGCCGGGCGGGTAGACCGCATAAATCCCCTGGGTATCGATCGGCAGGTCCGGGATCGCTTCTTCGACGAGACCCTCTGCGAGTGCTTCCGCATACAGGAACGAGGGCAGGTAGGCGATGCCAAGTCCAGAGATAGCAGCATTCAACAAGGACTGACCGTCATTTACCGTCAGCCAGCCAGCGGTGCGAACCTGACGCTTTTCACCTGAGGGGGCCGTCAGCTTCCAGACAGCGTTGTTCGCCTGGTTCGAATAGTGCAGCAGCTTGTGTTCATTAAGATCGTCGATCTTCTGCGGGCGGCCGTACTTCTTGAAATAATCGGGCGAACCGACCATTCGCTTGGTGGTTTCGGTCAGTTTGCGGGCGCGCAGGGTACTGTCTTCCAGTTCTCCGATCCGGATGGCCATGTCGAAGCCTTCGGATATCAATTCGACATAGCGATTGTTCAGCACCATGTTGACGGTAATGTCTGGAAACTCCTGAAGGAACTCGCCCAAGATGGGTGAAAGATGATTCACGCCGAAATCTGTGGCGACAGATATCCGAAGAAGCCCTGAAGGGGCCGATTGCATCGCGGTTACCAGCGAATCGGCTTCGCCGGCATCATTCAGCACGCGCCGGGCGCGATCATAGTAAGCGAGACCAATTTCTGTGGGGCTGACTCGCCGCGTCGTCCTGTTCAGAAGCCGCGCTCCAAGGCGCGCCTCCAGAGAAGAAACATGCTTCGAAACGGCAGATTTCGATATTCCCATTTTCTTGGCCGCGTCGGTGAAGCCACCCTGATCCACAACCGTGGCAAAGGCCTCCATCTCTGTTAGTCTGTCCATACGCGTTACCTGTAATCTTGGCCCCTCAGATCGAAGGTATCTCCCCCAAATCGGGCGAGATTGCGGTTTGCGGCGGACAATACTGCGAAATATTGAAGAACCGTTCGCGGCAGAGAAACACAAGCCTTAACGGTCCGTTAAGTTTGAGATCATAATCTATATATTACAGATATTTACAATGATGCGGCGAGTCGGGCCCCTTGATCGATCGCGCGCTTTGCGTCAAGTTCAGCGGCGACATCAGCGCCCCCGATTATGTGCGGATGCAACCCTTTGGCGATGAGTGTATCGGCAAGAGACCGCTCGGGCACTTGTCCGGCACACAGAACCACATTTTGTGCCACAATTGTCTGGGGCTGCTCGCTTGCTGTGCTGAAAGAGATGTGCAGGCCTTCTGAATCGATCCGCTCATAGGTCACCCCACTGACCATTTTCACGCCTTTCATCTGCAGAGTGGCGCGATGAATCCAGCCGGTGGTCTTGCCAAGACGGCGGCCAGGCCTTTCGGCCTTGCGCTGCAGCAGAGTGATCTGACGGGCCGAGGGTTCGGGCTGCGGGCCCATGGGGGACAGACCGCCCCGATGGGCTGCAGGATCGGCAACGCCCCATTCCCTCAGCCAGGCATCAAGATCCAACGTCGGGCTTTCGCCCTTCTCGGACAGGAACTCGGCCACATCAAAGCCAATTCCACCAGCCCCGACGATCGCGACGGTTTCGCCGACCGGCACCCCATCGCGCAGCACGTCGATGTAGCTCAGCACATTGGACCCGTCCTGGCCCGGGATCCCCGGATCGCGAGGCAGAACACCGGTCGCGATGACTATTTCGTCGAAATCCTGCAGATCGTCGATAGTGGCCTCTGTTTTCAGCCTGACGGTGATCCCTGCCTTGTCGACCATCGTGGCGAACCAGGCGACGAGACCATGAAACTCTTCTTTCCCCGGGATCTTGCGGGCCATATTGAGTTGGCCGCCGATCTCGGCCGACTTATCAAAAAGCGTGACCCTGTGGCCGCGTTCCGCCGACACCAGTGCTGCGGAAAGCCCCGCCGGGCCAGCGCCAACGACGGCAATGGTCTTGGGCTTCGCGGCGCGCTCGTAGATCAGTTCGGTTTCATAACACGCCTGCGGATTGACAAGGCAAGTCGAGATCTTGCCGTTGAAAGTGTGGTCAAGGCACGCCTGATTGCAGGCGATGCAGGGTGCTATTTCGGCGGCGCGGCCTACTACAGCCTTGGCCACGAAATGCGGATCGGCAAGAAAGGGCCGCGCCATCGAAATCATGTCTGCGCAACCATCAGCGAGGATGGATTCGGCAATCTCGGGCGTGTTGATGCGATTCGAGGTGATGACGGGGATCGTGACTTGCCCCATCAGTTTCTTCGTGACCCAACTGAAAGCACGGCGAGGAACGGAGGTGGCGATGGTGGGTATCCGCGCCTCATGCCAGCCGATGCCGGTATTGATGATGTCGGCACCGGCTTTCTCGATCTCCTTTGCCAGCTTCACGACCTCGTCCCAAGTCGAGCCATCGGGGATCAGGTCGATCATCGACAGCCGGTAGATCAGAATGAAGTCCGCGCCAGCTGCGGCGCGGACGCGTCTTGACGACCTCAATAGGCAAGCGCATGCGGTTTTCGTAGGATCCACCCCAGCGGTCAGTGCGCTTGTTGGTGTGCGTGACAAGGAACTGATTAAGAAAATACCCCTCCGACCCCATCACCTCGACGCCGTCATAGCCCGCCTCGCGGGCGCGCGCGGCAGACGTGGCGATGTCCGCGATCTGCTTCTCGATGCCGGCCTCGTCCAGCTCCTTTGGCGGGAAAGGCGAGATTGGGGATTTCACCGGCGAGGGCGCTACACAATCGGGACCGTAGGCATAGCGCCCGGCGTGTAGGATCTGCATGGCGATCTTCCCGCCCGCCGCGTGCACCCGGTCGGTGACGATCTTGTGGTTGGCGATATCCTCGGACGTGTAAAGCCCGGCTGCACCTGGAAACACGCCGCCCTCGGGGTTCGGGGCCATGCCGCCGGTGACCATCAGCGCCACGCCGCCGCGGGCGCGTTCGGCATAGAATTCTGCAACCCGGTTCCAGTCTTTCGTCTCTTCGAGATTGGTGTGCATCGAACCCATCAGCACGCGGTTCTTCAACTCCGTAAAGCCAAGGTCCAGCGGGGCAAGGAGGTGTGGATAGGTCTTCATGTCGGTCCTTCTTCGGTCCTTGGAACGGCAGTCGTCACACAGGCTGTCACACGCGTCGACGCGTCATTGACCTACGCCACCGTCAAGCGGTTTCAAGGCAATGGCGGCGGAAGGCACGTTTAAGCATGTCAAGCTCGGCGCGCAGAAGTTCAACCTCTGCACGGATGTCATCCTCCAGCGGTTCGCCGGTTACGATTGTGAAACTGTCAAGCTTTTCGCCAGTGGCATTGTCCGAAATCACGAACACCTGTACGCCGTCCGCCAGCAGTTCTGGCGGAATGGCGATGCGCAATGCCCATTGATCCTTATCCGCGTCCTTGCCGACCGCAAAGCTCGTGACCGGCTTGTCCAGATGCGTCACGGCGATATCCGGTTCGGCACCAACGGCCTGATTGGCGGTGATCACGCCTTCCCAAATGCCGGCCTGAATGCGCGTCTTGGCGATAGTGTATTGCGGCATGACGTTTCCTATACCTCTGACCTCGGCCTGCGCGCAAACGTCAGATCACGGATCACAATCTGGTTCATCGCCGGATTTTCGAAGATAAGGTCGATCCAGGCCTGTTCGACGCGCTTTTCGTTCATGTTTGTATAAGCGAGGTCGAATTCGACCATCACTTCAACTTCGTTCAACGGCAATTCGCGGACAATCTGCTCGGTATTCGGTCCGTGCTTGACGTTCAGACGGGCGAAGATCTCTAGCGGCTGTTCCATCTCGACGACAATCGACAGACGCACCAGATGGCGGCGGTGCAATCCATCGACGGCCTCTTGCGGCAGATTGATCGCCAAGGACAGAAAGCCGCCATCGAAGCGAAACACATCCATCCGCAGGCCAAAGGGCGAGAGGTCTTCTTCGCGGGTGTTGCGGATCTGGCGGAAAGTGAGTTCCGAAATCGTGCAGTCGTGAAAAACGGTGACTTCGCTGCCCAGCGTCTGGCGGGTATCGACTGCGGCGATTCCAGGCGGGCTGACCGGCCCGCGCCAGATCTCTGGGCGCCACACCCAGTCGGAATGCAGCGGCTTGACGATGGCGTTGTTGCCGATCAGCGGCAGGGTCAAGCGTGCGTCCGCGATGTGCAGCACTTCGTCCAGCCGCCGCCGGATTTCGCGGGCACGGCTGCGCATCTTGCGCAAGGTTGGAAGATCGGCCGCCTCAGCACGGTCTACAAGCCTGGTCCAACGGCGAAGTACCCGCTTGTGAAAAGTCCGGTCCAAAAGGCTGTTGATCCGCTCTGACATTACCTAACCCGGTCCCGCGCTGTTGTGCGGCTGTGGATAACTTGCACGGAAAGGTTTCATCCGGGCAAACGCGGATTTCGGCTGTCGGTCGCCGTGCCTCGGTTTTCAGCACGAATTCGGGCTGCAAATGCATCGAGGGTGGCGATGCTGACCACTTCCGTTAGCGGGCGTTCTGCAAAACCGATCACGGTTACCGTAACCAGTCGCCCGCCAAGATTAAAGATACCGCGCCAGTAGTCAGGCATCAGGCTGCCGGTCGGATTGCCACTTGTATCGCTGGCGTGGATGTAGAGCGCGCCTCCCCTGGCCCGCATGTTGAGGATACGGACCGCCCCAGCCTGTCCGTTCCGCGCCAAAGCCGCGCGGCCAAAGTCCGAACGGAAGAAGTCGGCGAGTTGATCCACCGACGCTGCGGCGGCTGCGGGACTTGTCGGAGAGACCGAGGCCGTCAGCAGAGCAGGCGCCGCCGGTGCCCCGGCGCGCGAGGTGCCTGCAATCGACGCGCAACTGCCCAAAAGCACGAACGCACCCGTCGCGGAATCCTTGGTCGCCGCGGTATCGACGCAGTAACCTGGCGGCCCTGCAACGACCACGCTGCGTCCCGCGACCGCGATCTTCTCCGGCGCTCTGCGGGTAACCTCTGGTCCGGTCAGGCAGCCCGGCAAGACCAGCAGCAGTGAAAGCGCAAGTGTCCTAGAGATCCATGTAGACATGACGCTCCGCTTTGGCTCCGGGATGGGTGACGGCACCCTTGTTAGTCGGCCCGACAAGCTGTGCGTATTTCCAGAGCGCGCCGCTGGAATAAAGCGTCTGGCGAGGGCCCTTCCATGCTTTCTTGCGGGTGGCAAGTTCATCGACGGCCAGATCGACCGAGATCTCGCCCTTGATCGCGTCGATAGTGATCAGATCGCCATCCTGCAAAAGCGCGATGGGGCCGCCCTGCGCCGCTTCCGGCCCGACATGGCCGACGCAGAAACCGCGAGTGGCACCAGAAAACCGGCCATCCGTGATCAGCGCGACCTTCTTGCCCATGCCCTGGCCGGAAATCGCCGCCGTCGTGGCCAACATCTCTCTCATCCCAGGCCCGCCAGCGGGGCCCTCGTTTCGGATGACCAGCACTTCGCCTTCCTTGTAGTTCCGGGCCTTCACTGCCTCGAACGCATCCTCCTCGCACTCGAAAACGCGGGCCGGGCCGGAAAAAACCTGTTCAGCCGGTGACATGCCGGCCACCTTAACAATGGCACTTTCTGGGGCAAGGTTGCCTTTGAGGCCCACCACGCCGCCGGTCCTGGTCAACGGTGTTGCGGAGGAATAGATGACTTTTCCATCTGCCTCACGTTCCACAAGATCGATCTCTTCACCGATCGAGCGACCGGTGACGGTCATGCAGTCTTCGTGGATCAGTCCGGCGTTGCGCAGTTCCTTCATCACCACCGGCACGCCGCCGGCCTCATAAAGGTCTTTCGCCACATATTGCCCGCCGGGCTTCAGGTCGACGAAATAAGGGGTTTCCCGGAAGATGTCGCAGACATCATCTAGGTCGAAATCGATTCCGGCCTCATGCGCCATTGCCGGCAGATGCAGACCGGCATTCGTCGACCCGCCCGTGCAGGCCACCACGCGGGCGGCGTTTTGCAGGGATTTCAGCGTCACGATATCGCGGGCGCGAATATTCTTCTCGATCAGGTTCATCACGGCGATGCCAGATGCCTCGGAATACTGGTCGCGGGACTCGTATGGCGCCGGTGCGCCCGAGGAATTCGGTAGCGCGAGGCCGATGGCCTCTGAGACGCAAGCCATCGTGTTGGCAGTGAACTGGCCACCGCAAGCCCCGGCAGAGGGGCACGCGACCCGCTCTAGAATAGTCAATTCCTCTTCAGACATGTTGCCGGCCTGGTTCTGCCCCACAGCCTCGAACACGTCCTGAACAGTCACGTCCTTGCCGTTCAGCCGCCCTGGCAAGATTGAGCCGCCGTATATGAAGACCGAGGGCGTATTCAGCCGGATCATCGCCATCATCATGCCGGGCAGCGACTTGTCGCAACCGGCGAGGCCGACGATGGCGTCATAGCAGTGACCACGCATCGTTAACTCGACAGAGTCAGCAATGGCTTCGCGGCTGGCCAGAGAGGATCGCATCCCCTCGTGGCCCATCGCGATGCCGTCGGTGACGGTAATCGTGGTGAACTCGCGCGGCGTACCGCCTGCGGCCTTGACGCCCAGCTTGACGGCCTGAGCCTGACGGTTCAGCGCGATGTTGCAGGGCGCGGCCTCGTTCCAGCACGTGGCGACGCCGATGAAGGGCCGGGCAATCTCATCCTCGGTCAAGCCCATCGCATAGTAGTAGGACCGATGCGGCGCGCGCGAGGGACCTTCTGTGACATGGCGACTTGGCAAACGGGATTTGTCGAATTGCGTGTTTTTCATCGGAGGGCCCCCTCACTGATCCGGATCGCAACCGGAATAGTGCGGCAAATCGCAATTCACAAGCCTGCCCGGGGGCGATTGCCCTTGATGGCCATACATCCTATCGTTTGAGAAAAAACAGATCGTCGGGCAGCCAATATGTTTAACCCTTTCTTCGACCGCTATGTCGAGCCTGCACGGGCGCGCGCACAAATCTGGCGGCTTATCCTTGGATCCATCCTGATCGCGCTGATTTATCTTGCCGGTCTGCTGGTGATTTTCGGACTGATCTGGCTGGCGGTCGGCAGCGACCGCATGACAGATTGGGCTGAACGGGTTGTTGACGCGTCAAGTCCGACGGGCGTTCTGTTGCTGATGGCCAGTTTCATCGGCATGGCACTGGCGCCGATGGCGGTGGTACGCTGGGTTCACAAGCGACCGGCCGCAACCCTATTCGGCTCCGCGCCGCGTGTGTTGCGTGACTTTACGGTGGCCGCCGGCATCGCGCTGGCGATCTATGCGCCGATACTGATGGTCTGGTCCTTGCAGTTCGATGCGATGCCCAACATACCTCTGTCTCTATGGCTATCGTTCCTCCCACTGGCGCTTTGCGGCCTGCTGGTCCAGACGCTGGCCGAAGAGCTGGTCTTCCGCGCCTACCTGATGCAGCAACTGGCGGCGCGCTTTCGCTCTCCCTTGGTCTGGATGGCACTGCCCTGTGTGGCTTTCGGTATTGTTCATTACGATCCGGCCACGGCCGGCAGCAATGTCTGGATCGTGGTCGGTGCTGCGACGACCTTCGGCCTCGTCGCGGCTGACCTGACGCGTATTACCGGCAGCATCGGCGCGAGTTGGGGGTATCATTTCGCCAATAACTTTATCGCAATCCTCATTCTGTCAACCGAGGGCACCATTCCCGGCCTCGCACTGTACCTGACCCCTTATTCAATCGACGATGCCGAACTGATGCCGCTACTGGTCGTTGGGCGATCTGGCTGTGATGGTCGTGGTCTGGTTGCTGCTTGCGCCGGGTACTGCGGCGTTGATTGCATTTCCGACCCTTGGCGGCTTATTTCAGGTTGCGACAGGGACCAATGGGGCCAAGCGCGCAATGAACTGGATTTCGAACTACGTCCGTCCGACGATCAACTCGCTTTTTTCGCGCCGCGAAGTGCCCGAGAACCTGTGGTCGAAATGCCCCGAATGCGGCACCATGCTGTTTCACCGGGAATTGTCCGAGAACCTGAACGTCTGCACCAGTTGCGACCATCACATGGCGATCACCCCGCGTGAGCGGTTCATGGCGCTGTTTGACGGCGGCGTTTTCGTCGAGGTCGAGGTGCCTGCGCCGATTGCCGATCCGCTGCATTTTCGCGACCAGAAGAAATATCCCGACCGTATGAAGGCCGCGCAGAAGCAGACCGGCGAGAAGGAAGCGATGCTGGTCGCCGAGGGCGAGATGGGGCGCACGCCGATCGTCGCCGTCGGCGCAGGACTTCTCGTTCATGGGCGGCTCGATGGGGATGTATGTCGGCAATGCGATCATCGCCGCCGCCGAACGCGCGGTAAAGCTGAAGCGGCCGCTGATCCTGTTTTCCGCTGCCGGCGGTGCGCGGATGCAGGAAGGCATCCTGTCGCTGATGCAGATGCCGCGCACGACCGTGGCGGTCGAGATGCTGAAAGAAGCCGGGCTGCCCTATATCGTCGTGCTGACGCATCCGACGACAGGCGGTGTAACCGCCAGCTACGCGATGCTGGGCGATGTGCATATCGCCGAACCGAATGCGCTGATCTGCTTTGCCGGGCCGCGCGTGATCGAACAGACGATCCGCGAGAAACTGCCCGAGGGCTTCCAGCGCGCCGAATATCTGCTGGATCACGGGATGCTGGACCGCGTGACGCACCGCAAACAGCTGCGCGACGAACTGATCGACAATCCTGCGGATGCTGACCGGCCAGCCGCCTGCGGTGAAGGGCGATCTGCCCGCACCGTCAGAGGTCAAGGACAAGCCCGCGCCGGAAGCCGCGAAGCCGAGCGCGGATAAGTGATGCCGCAAGGCTCTGACATCATCCTTGAACGGATGATGGCGCTGCATCCCAAGATCATCGACCTGACGCTTGACCGGGTCTGGCGGTTGCTGGCGGCACTGGGCCATCCGGAACGCGACCTGCCGCCGGTGATCCATATCGCCGGCACCAATGGCAAGGGATCGACACAGGCGATGATCCGGGCCGGGCTGGAGGCCGGCGGGCAAGAGCGTCCATGCCTATACCTCGCCGCATCTGGCACGGTTTCACGAGCGCATCCGGGTGGCGGGCAAGCTGATCACCGAAGACCGCGCTGGCCGAGGTTCTGGAGGAATGCGAGCGCGCGAATGGCGGCGAGAACATCACCTATTTCGAGATCACGACCTGTGCCGCGCTGCTGGCCTTTGCCCGGACACCCGCGGATTACACCCTGCTTGAGGTCGGGCTGGGCGGGCGGCTGGATGCGACCAACGTCATTGAACGCCCCGCGCTGACGCTCATCACGCCGGTTTCGCTGGATCATCAGCAATATCTGGGCGAGACCTTGGCCGAGATCGCTGGCGAAAAGGCCGGGATCATCAAGCGCGGCGTGCCTTGCATCGTCGGCCCGCAAGAGGATGCAGCGCTGGACGGTGATCGAGGCCAAGGCCGCACGGCTAGACGCGCCGCTTCTTGTGCATGGTCAGCACTGGCATGTGGCAGAGGAAAACGGCCGCATGGTCTATCAGGACGAAACCGGGCTTGCTGGACCTGCCCCTGCCCGCGCTGATCGGGCGCCATCAGGTGCAAAATGCCGGGATGGCGATTGCCGCCTTGCGGCATCTGGGCTTTGGCGAGGCCGAATGCAGCGCCGCCGTCACCGATGCCTACTGGCCTGCGCGCTTGCAGCGGCTGCGGCACGGGGCCGCTGATCGAGGCGGCGGGCGGAGCCGAGCTGTGGCTGGATGGCGGCCACAACCCTGCGGCCGGAGAAGCGCTGGCCGAGGCCCTTGGCCGCCTGCCAAAGCGCCCGACGCATCTGATCTGCGGGATGCTGAACACCAAGGACATCGGCGGCTATCTGCGGCCCTTGGCCAATGTCGCCGCCAGTCTGCACGCAGTCTCTATTCCGGGTGAAGCAAATACCCTGAGCGCGGCAGATACCACTGCTGCGGCGGTCGCGGCCGGGATGCCATCGGCCGTCGCCGACGAGCGTGATCGACAGCGGTGCAGCGACATCACCGCCAACGACCCGAATGCGCGGATCCTGATCTGCGGATCGCTTTATCTTGCGGGCAATGTGCTGCGCGAGAACGGCTGAACGCGGCCGCGTCAGTTGCGATATTTTGTTGGACGGATTCTACTCCCTGCCACATCTGGTGTAATCTGACGGTAATATCCCCCGCGCTGCCGAGGATGCGCAAGAACAACCGACCGAGGGCACGCTGCCTGACCGATCAAGCAGCCCATGCCGATACTCGCCGCGCAGACAAGGATCTCGGCCGGACTCCGGCGATGTTCATCGCGAGCGGCTTTGCGATCATCCGTGGCCGGACTTGGATCCTCTATGCTACGGGCGATGCGCCCTACCATCCCGAGGTCCCTGACTCGGACGATCTGCAGCCAGAGCTGGCGGCAGGTTCCCCGACCGCTGCCCCAACCCTCGCTCTGCATTTCGCGCAGACGGCTTGCGGTGCGTTCAAACTCGAACGTGCCCTCGCCTTCGACATACAGCCTTTCGGGGATGTCGGCGGCGGTGACGATCAGCCGGACCTTGGCCTCGTAAAGCGCGTCGATCAGGGTGACGAAACGCTTGGCCTCGTTGTAGTTCGACCGGCTGAGGTGCGGGATATCCTCGAGGATCAGCACCCGGACGGCCTCGGCCACCGCCAGGTAATCTGCCGGCGCCCAGCGGTTTGCCGCAAAGATCCTAGAATCGGCACCCGCGCCACGCCGTTGCTGAAATGCGGGCAGAACCACGTCGCGGCCTTTGACCTGCAGCGTCAGTGGTTCGCGGCGGCGCGGTCACCAGATCGTCCCAGATCGCCTGCACAGCGTCGCGCGCCTCGGCGTTCACGGGCGAGAAATAGGTCTGCGACCCTGCCAGCTTGTCCTGCCGGTAATCGGCCTCTGCGGCCAGATGATGCACCACCATCCGCTCTTTCAGATCAGCTCGATGAACGGCAGGAACAGGGCGCGGTTCAGCCCGTCCTTGTAAAGATCATCAGGCGGGCGGTTCGAGGTGGTCACGATCACGACCCCCGCCGCAAAGAGCTGCTCGAAAGAGCCGCCCGACGATCATCGCATCGGTGATATCGGTGATCTGCATCTCATCAAAGGCCAGCAGGCGGATATCGGCGGCAACAGCCTCGGCCACCGGTTTCAACGCGTCGTCGACGCCTGTCTTGCGCGCCTCGTGCATGCGCGGCAGTGAATTTCCTGCATGAAGGCATGGAAATGCACCCGGCGCTTGGGCGCATCGACCGCCTCGACGAACAGATCCATCAGCATGGATTTGCCGCGCCCGACCCCGCCCCAGAGGTAAAGGCCCTTCGGTGGCGGCGGGCCCTTGGCGAACAGGCCTTGCGCAGGCCGCCCTTCGGAGCGTGCTCCAGCCATGCGCGGATGCGTTCGAGGATCGGCAGCACCGCCTCTTGCGCCGGATCCGGGGCCAAGTGGCTCGGCAGCGACTTTGTCCGCGTATATTTCGTGTCAGCGTTTTCGGCATCGCATCCAGATAGTCTGGTCGAGACCACATAAGAAAAGCCTGATCCTGTCGGCGCACAAGTCATGAATTGACGCCGCGGTCGATTTGACGGGACGGTCGCCGCCGCGAACGGAGAGGATCATGACGGAAACGCGCGGCATCTTTCACACCGGTCCTACTGGTGGGCTGCTTTATCATCATTGTCAGCTTTGCGATCCGATCATCCTTTGGCGTGTTCCAGATCCCGATTGCCGAGGATTTCGGCTGGCTGCGCGCGGATTTCTCGACTGGCCATCGCGATCCAGAACCTTGCCTGGGGCTTCGGGCAACCGCTGTTCGGCGCGCTTGCCGAAAAGATCGGTGACCGCAAGGCGATTATCATGGGCGCGCTGATCTATGCGGTCGGCCTGGTTCTGTCGTCATACGCAGTCACGCCGGGGCAACATCAGTTCCTTGAGATCCTGGTCGGGTTTGGCATCGCCGGCACCGGATTTGGCGTGATTCTTGCTGTCGTGGGGCGGGCGAGCTCGGATGAGAACCGGTCGATGTCGCTGGCGATCGTCGACGCTGCGGGCTCTGGCGGGCAGGTCTTCGGCCCGCCGATTGCGGAATGGTTGCTGGGCTTTATGCCTTGGCAGAGCGTGTTTCTGATCTTTGCCGCGGCGATCCTCTGCATATTGCTTGCCTTGCCGCTGATGCGCGCGCCTGATGCGGCGAGCAAGGCCGAGCTGGAGAAAGTCTATGGGGCGAATCCTTAGGCAAGGCATTTCGCGATCCAAGCTATACTCTGATCGTGCTCGGGTTCTTTTCCTGCGGCTATCAGCTGGGCTTCATCACCGCACATTTCCCCGCCTTGGTGACCGAGATGTGCGGCGCGATCGATCCGTCCGGGCACGTTGGCCTCGCTCGGGATCGGCACGACATCGGCGCTGGGGGCGGTTTCGATTTCGGTGATCGGGCTGGCGAACATCGCCGGTACGCTGGCGGCGGGTATCTGGGCAAGCGGTACTCCAAGAAATACCTGCTGGCGGGCTATCTATCTTGGGCGCACGATTGTTGCGGCGGCTGTTCATTCTGAACCCGATCACTCCGGTCAACGTCGTCCTGTTTTCGGTCGCGATGGGGGCATTGTGGCTGGCCACGGTGCCGCTGACGGCAGGGCTGGTCGCGCATATCTACGGGCTGCGCTACATGGGCACGCTTTATGGCATCGTGTTCCTTTCGCACCAGTTTGGCAGTTTCCTTGGGATCTGGCTGGGCGGCGGCTTTACGACCTTTACGGCACCTACACCGCAGTCTGGTGGGTTGGCGTCGGGCGTTGGCGCGTTCTCCGCGATCGTACACTTGCCGGTGCGCGAGAGGCCGTTGGGAGCCCGCATCCTGGCGTAAGCGCCCCTTTGTGGTTCCATGAGTAATTTCAATCAGATGGATTCCTCTTCCCTTGCAAGTAACTGACCGGTCAGTTATTTATTGGGGATGTCAGATGAGTCGAAACCCAAATTTCGGCGAAGAGCCAAAGCGCGACCGGACGAGGTTCTGGACGCGGCAATCGAACTGTTCGTCGCAAAGGGATTTGCTGCGACGACAGTCGATCAGATCGCGAGGCATGCGGGCCTGTCGAAGGGGGCCGTCTATCTTTACTTTCCGTCAAAGAAGGCGCTCTTGGAAGGTCTGGTCCACCGGGCCGTCGCACCAATCGCAGATATCGCGATAACAATGATCGCCAGCTATCGCGGCGACCCGCGGCCCGTGATCCGGCAATTCCTGTCCATGGTGATCGCCAATCTGGGCAACAGCGCGTCATTCGCAATCCCCAAGCTGGTGATCCGCGAGGCCGTGAATGCCCCTGAAATTGCGCAGATGTACCGTGACGAGGTTCTGGACCGTGCCATTCCCGCGCTGACGGAACTGCCCAGGGGTCGATGGCGGCTACATCCGGCCAGTCGACCCCGAACTTACCGTCAGAAGTATCATGGGCCCCATCCTTATGCACATCATGCTGGCCGACG
>CAVYHT010000015.1:0-37622 GCA_963768355.1 uncultured Alphaproteobacteria bacterium | reverse complement strand
ACGTCCAGTACGATCCAATCCCGAATATATCAACAAGGCGGGTTGGTTGATCGATCGAATCGTGCCACGTGTTGTTGGCTTTACGTTTCAATCTGTCGATTGTACCAATCCCCGTCATTATCCCGTACCCGACACTTACAATCATACTCGACGTAAATACGAATGTACCAATACACAATACCGTCATTACTCTCACTAATTGTATGAGTGGTACAGGATTGATCGTCATTATTATCATTATTGTTAAATTCGCATTCATCGGTAGCACAAAAGAAATAATTAATACCGAACATCAGTAAAGCAATGACGGATGCGATCCACGTGTACGCGAGGAACAAAATAAAATGTTTTAAATTACCGATGCCGATACAATTATTCATCCAAGGACAATGATGATCCATGGAACATACGCAACGATTACAGATGCGACAATGGTGCGCCTTGGGTGGTTTGTAGGTTTGACAGATACTACACATTGCATGATAGATTTCTTGTTGTTGCTCTTCATTATTTTGATTTGCAAGCATGGGCGGTAATGCCGAACTCGGTACCGATCCGGGATCGGTGAAACTAGTTTTGGCGTGACACGCTAATGCCAAAGCACATAATGTACAGTACAATGCCGCAACGAATTTGTGATGGTGATGATGGTGGTAATTTTGGTTGTTATTGCCGTTATTACCATTATTATTTTCAGCCAACAAAACAATTGTCATACCCGAATAAAAGAACAGTACCCATACCAACGACGACATAATCGTACCAACGTGGTCGTTGTAATTTAACCATATCCCGTTGTTTTCGGATGTACCGAAGGAACAGCATTCGTACGATTCATCATCATTGGTTGGATCTTCGTAATAATTCTCGTCGTTTAATAATGACGTAGTCTTTGTTTGTAGATGTGGATTTTGATGTGGATGATGGGCACCGCCGGTTCCGGAGGAGGGCGGAGATGATGACACTACACCACGAAATAATAATAGTTGTTGGGTATTATTCTTTGGAATAATGACACCGTTCGTCCAAACATACTTCGACGATCGCGTTTCATATTACAATCATCGTCATCATTATCATAATACGATGGTGTTGTTGCTTGTTCTGTTTCATTTTCATTTTCGTGGTTATGATGTTGATAAAAATACGACGGAGACGTTGTTGATGGTGCTGGTAGGTTACTACTAGTATCACGTCCATGGTGTAGTTGTTGATGATGCTGTTGATGATGTTGGTGGCCATCGCTGTTATTATTGTTGCCACCGCCAACCCCACCACCGCCCCTATACAGAAGAGGTGTCCTTTCCGTTGTTGTTGTTGTTGTTGTTGTTTCCCTCATTGGTCATCAATGATAGCCATATCAAAACCAGACAGATAGACAAACAACAATGACTAATAAAGCCTAAGCGGAAGAAGATGCTTTGGTGGTAGTTCGAGGCTTCGTGAGCTGTTGAGGTGCTTAGCTTTGTAATAGTCCTCTTGGACTACGTCTTCATTGTCGTCGTCGGTCGTCGTCGCGGTTTTTTTTTTTTGGCCGACACCCCTTCCGTTTCAAAACGCGCCGGGCCTGTCTTTACTCTAAAGCGTGTAGTACTAGCTAGTTCGGCGATTACTGTAGAGTACTTTAAAATAGACATTCAAATACAATGACGTAATAAGTACGCAAACGAAACGGTTTTCTGGCGTCTTCAACGCGCAACGCGCAACGCGCACCTCTTTCACACTTCATTTCTCATTGTTGCTTGTTGTTGTCGTTGTCGTTGTCGTTCGTTTCAATAGTTTGAGAGAGAGAAGGGCAGAGTCATCGCAGTACATCAGCCGCACCGCTATTCTCGCCTGTCGAGTCTGTTCGAGGATTTCTGCGGCTGTTTCAACAACGCCGACGTGGTTGGCATCGCCGACGTTTATGCAGCGGGCGAAGAGCCGATCGCCGGGGCGAGCCGTGATGATCTGGTGGCCGGGCTGATCCGGCACGGTCACCGTCACGCAAGGGCGATCGCGACCGAGGATGACTCTGGAAAAACTGGTCCGCGAACAGGCGCATCCCGGCGACATCGTGGTCTGTCTTGGGGCCGGTACGATCAGCGGCTGGGCCAACAACCTGCCGAAAAGGCTGGCCGCATGAGCTGGTCGCTGATCCTTGCCTGCCTCTGGGCCATAGCCTCGGCCTTTACGGCGATGCTGCCGATGCGGCGACAATATTTACCTGGGATCACACTTTTGATTGCAGCGCCGTTCCTTCTGGCGTTTCTTGGATATCAGCACGGTATTTGGCTGGTCATTCTGGGGCTGGTGGCTGCGGTCTCGATGTTTCGCAATCCGTTGATTTATTTTGGCCGCAGGGCATTAGGGTTGCCAGCCCCTTTGCCCAAAGAACTACAGGAGCCCGAGCAATGAGCCTTTCCCTGATTCTGGCGCTTCTGTGGCTGATCGCGGCGAATGTGATCGGAATGTTTCCCAGCAAAAGCAACCACTGGCCGGCCGCCTATGTGCTGATCGCGGTTGGGGTGCCGCTGGTGGGCTATGTGACCTACGAAAACGGCCCTCTGGTCGGCGTTGTTACACTGGCAGCAGGTATTTCCATCCTGCGATGGCCAGTTCTCTACCTTTGGCGTTGGCTGCGCCATTTCGGCCGGACGCACGAGAACGGGGCCGAGTGACCGACCTGCCCGAAACGCGCGGTGTCCTGACGCCGAACCGGCCCCTGGCCGACCTGACATGGCTGCGCGTCGGCGGCCCGGCGGACTGGCTGTTTCAACCGGCGGATCTTGAGGATCTGGCCGCATTCCTGAAAGCGCTCGATCCTGCCGTTGCCGGTCTTTCCGATGGGTGTCGGGTCGAACCTGATCGTGCGCGATGGCGGTATTCGCGCGGTCGTCATTCGCATGGGGCGCGGCTTCAACGGGATTGCGATCGAGGGTACCCGGGTGACGGCGGGCGTGGCGGCGCTCGATGCCCATGTCGCCCGCAAGGCGGCAGAGGCGGGTGTCGATCTGACCTTTCTGCGCACCATTCCCGGCGCGATCGGCGGGGCCGTCCGGATGAATGCGGGGTGCTACGGCTCCTATGTTGCCGATCACCTTCGTCTCGGCCAAGGCGGTCACGCGCCGCGGTGAATTGGTGACCCTCAGCCCCGCCGATCTGAACTTTCGCTATCGCCAGACCGACCTGCCCGAAGGTTGCGTGCTGGTCGAGGCGACCTTCGAAGGGCAGGCAGGCGACCCCGCGACGCTTGAGGCAAAAATGACCGAACAGATCGCCAAGCGCGACGCGACCCAGCCGACCAAAGATCGCACGGCAGGCTCGACCTTTCGCAATCCGGCGGGGTTTTCCAGCACCGGGCGCGCCGATGACAGCCACGAGCTGAAGGCCTGGAAGGTGATCGACGACGCTGGTATGCGCGGCGCGAGACGGGGCGGTGCGCAGATGTCAGAGATGCATTCCAACTTCCTGGTCAATAAGGGTGGCGCAACTGCCGCAGATCTGGAAGAACTGGGCGAAGAAGTACGAGAAAAGGTATTCCAAAACAGTGGCATCTGTTTAGAGTGGGAAATCATGCGGGTCGGCGAAACGGCCCCGGAAAACGACTGATCAAAAGGACCGACAACAAGGTCCGGTAAAGAGGCGCTAAGTGGGACCGTCGAGCAGGACATCCCCCAAAGTGGCGGTACTGATGGGCGGCCCCTCGGCGGAACGAGAGGTGTCGCTGTCGTCTGGGCGTGAATGCGCGGCCGCGCTGCGGGAAGCTGGGTACGATGTGGTGGAGCTGGACGCGGGTCCGGATCTGGCTGCGCGTCTGGCCGAGATATCCCCTGATGTTGCTGTTCAACGCCCTGCATGGTCGCTGGGGCGAGGATGGCTGCGTTCAAGGCATGCTGGAATGGCTGCGCATTCCCTATACACATTCCGGCGTGCTGGCCTCGGCCCTGGCGATGGACAAGCAACGCTCGAAGGCGGCGTTCCGGGCGGCTGGCCTGCCCGTTGTGAACAGCGTGATCGCAGCCCGTGAAGAGGTACGAGGCTCGGCACGTGATGGCGCCGCCTTATGTCGTCAAACCCAACAACGAAGGCTCTTCGGTCGGGGTCTATATCGTGACGGAGGCCGCCAACGGCCCGCCGCAACTCGCCCGCGAAATGCCCGACCACGTGATGGTCGAAACCTATGCGCCGGGGCGTGAACTGACGACTACCGTGATGGGCGACACGGGCGTTGAGCGGTGACGGATATCATCACCGATGGCTGGTATGATTATCATGCGAAGTATGCCGAGGGCGGGTCTCGCCACGAAGTGCCTGCCAATCTGCCGACAGAGATTTCCGACGCCTGTCTCGACTATGCTCTGCGCGCGCATCGCGCTCTGGGATGTCGCGGTGTCAGCCGCACCGATTTCCGTTGGGACGAGACGCGCGGCCTGGACGGGGCTGATCCTGCTGGAAACCAACACCCAGCCGGGCATGACACCAACCTCGCTGTCGCCCGAACAGGCGGCACATTGCGGCATCTCCTTCCCGGATTTCTGCAAGTGGATGGTGGAGGATGCGTCATGCAATCGCTGAAGGCTTCGCCCCGCGACCCGGCCCCAAGCCGCACGGCCTACCGTATCCACCGGCTCTGGCTTACGCCGATGTTTCGCACCCTGCTGCGGGTCTGGCTGCCGGTCTTGCTCGTGCTGGCCTTGGTCGGCCTGTATCTCGGCAATCCCGACAATATCGACGCGCTGCAAAACCAAGTTGCGGAAATCCGGCGTTCGATTCAGGAACGGCCGGAATTCATGGTCAAGCTGATGGCGATCGATGGCGCGTCAGAGGATATCGCCGAGGACATCCGCGAAGTGGTGCCGGTCGATTTTCCTATCAGTTCGTTCGACCTCGATCTGCCTGCCATGCAGGACCGGATCGAAGAGCTGGACGCCGTCGCCCGGGTAGATGTCCGGATCCGTCCGGGCGGCATTCTTCAGGTGCTGGTACGCGAACGGGTTCCCGCCGTCGTCTGGCGGAACGAGCGACGGACTGGATCTGCTGGACGCGCAAGGTCACCGCGTCGCCACCGATCGACGTCGCGCACCGACCGCGGACGATCTGCCGCTTCTGGCCGGCGCAGGTGCCGAGAACGCGGTGCCCGAGGCGCTGGAAGTGCTGGCGACCGCAGAGCCGGTGACAGAGCGGATCCGGGGGTTGGTGCGGATGGGCGAACGGCGCTGGACGCTGGTTCTGGACCGCGACCAAAGCATCATGTTGCCCGAAACGCGGCCAATTGCAGCGCTGGAACAGGTCATGGCGCTGCAGCAGGCGCAGGATCTTGCTGGCGCGCGATATCGTGGCCGTCGATATGCGCAACGAGAACAGGCCGACACTGCGCATGTCGATGCCGGCTGCAGAAGAATTACGGCGGATCAAGGGTTTAGGACTAGGAGCGCAGGTGACGGATGATGGATCTCTATTCCAATCCAGAGGGCGATGCGGAACATGCGCAAGGCGGCGATGCAGCGCGGTGTGATCGCGATTCTCGACATCGGCACGTCGAAGATCGCCTGCCTTGTGCTGCGCTTTGACGGTCCGGATACGTTTCCGCGAGACCGACGGCGTCGGGTCGATGGCCGGGCCAGTCGTCGTTCCGGATCATCGGCGCGGCCACCACCCGGTCGCGCGGCGTGCGGTTCGGCGAGATCGACGCGATGCAGGAAACCGAGCGTGCGATCCGCACGGCGGTGCAGGCGGCGCAGAAGATGGCGAATGTCCGCGTCGATCACGTGATTGCCTGTTTCTCTGGGGCCGAGCCGCGATCTTATGGGTTGGCGGGCTCGATCGATTTGCATGACACGTCAGGTCAGCGAACAGGATGTGGCGCGCGCGCTGGCTGCCTGCGACGTGCCCGACTATGGCGCGGGCCGCGAGGTGCTGCACGCGCAGCCGGTCAATTTCGCGCTGGATCACCGCTCTGGCATGGGCGACCCGCGCGGTCAGATCGGCAACAAGCTGGCGGTCGACATGCATCTGCTGACGGTCGACAGCGACGTGATCCAGAACCTGCTTTACTGTATCAAGCGCTGCGATCTGGAAGTGGCGGGGATTGCCTCTTCGGCCTATGCCTCGGGCATTTCCAGCCTTGTCGAGGACGAGCAGGAGCTGGGCGCTGCCTGTATCGACATGGGCGGCGGCACGTCGGGCATCTCGATCTTCATCAAGAAGCACATGATCTACACCGATTGCGTCCGTATGGGCGGCGATCACGTGACGATGGATATTTCCAAGGGCCTGCAAGTGCCGTTGGCCACCGCCGAGCGGATCAAGACCTTCTACGGCGGCGTTGTCGCCACCGGCATGGATGACCGCGAGATGATCGAGATCGGCGGCGACACCGGCGACTGGGAGCATGACCGCCGCACCGTCAGCCGGGCCGAGTTGATCGGCATCATGCGGCCACGGGTCGAAGAGATCCTGGAAGAGGTTCGCGCGCGTCTTGACGCCGCCGGGTTCGAGCATCTGCCCAGCCAGCAGATCGTGCTGACGGGCGGGGCCAGCCAGATCCCGGGTCTGGACGGGCTGGCGCCAAAGATCCTCGGTCAGCAGGTGCGGATCGGCCGACCGCTTGCGGGTGCAGGGCCTGCCGCAGGCCGCGACGGGTGCTCCGTTTGCCTCGGCCGTCGGGCTTTGCCTGTTCGCGGCGCATCCGCAGGACGAATGGTGGGATTTCGAGATTCCCGTCCGAACGCTATCCGGCCCGGTCGCTGAAACGCGCGGTCAAGTGGTTCAAGGACAACTGGTAAGCCGCAGAAATTCGCGCCGCAGGGCAAGAATCATCATGACCCGGTTCTCGGATCGTGTTAGAGTTATCCACAGGGCCCGCAGAGGCCGATGGCAGACCGAGCAGTCGCCATGACAACTTGGAATTGCGCCGCCTGGCGGCAAACGCAGAGTCTGCGACAGGTAAGTCGTGTCTGCAAAGGATAGTGGTCCGCATCAAACTACCGCAACATCTCGAGAATTCGGCGAAATCCCGCTAAACAGCAGCAGAAATCCCACCACATTTTGTGGCGCATCTGTGTTTTTTGGGTGACGTGGCGCGCGACTCCGCTTAAATTGGCGGCGAGTAGCAAGGGCGGCCGCTTTGTCGGTCGGTAAAAAAAGACAGGCGGACAGATCTATGACATTGAACTTGAAGATGCCCGAACATGACGACCTGAAGCCACGGATTACCGTCTTCGGCGTCGGGGGCGCGGGCGGCAACGCGGTCAACAACATGATCGAGAAGACAGCTCGAAGGGGTCGAGTTCGTCGTCGCCAATACCGACGCGCAGGCGCTTGCAGCAATCCACGGCCCCTGCCAAGATCCAGATGGGCGTCAAGGTCACCGAAGGTCTGGGCGCCGGGGCGCGCCCGTCCGTCGGCGCCGCCGCCGCCGAAGAGACCATCGAGGAAATCGTCGATCATCTGGCCGGCGCGCATATGTGCTTCATCACCGCCGGCATGGGCGGGGGCACCGGGACCGGTGCCGCGCCGATCATCGCGCAGGCAGCGCGCGAATTGGGCGTGCTGACCGTCGGCGTCGTGACCAAGCCGTTCCAGTTCGAGGGCGGCAAGCGGATGCAGCAGGCCGATGAGGGCATCGAGACCCTGCAAAAGATGGTCGATACGCTGATCATCATTCCGAACCAGAACCTGTTCCGTCTGGCGAACGAAAAGACCACATTCACCGAAGCCTTCAGCATGGCCGACGATGTACTTTATCAGGGCGTCAAGGGCGTCACCGATCTGATGGTCCGTCCGGGTCTGATCAACCTCGACTTTCGCCGATGTCCGCGCCGTGATGGACGAGATGGGCAAGGCGATGATGGGCACCGGCGAGGCTGACCGGTGAGGATCGCGCGATCCAGGCCGCCGAAAAGGCGATCGCCAACCCGCTGCTGGACGAGATCAGCCTGCGCGGCGCCAAGGGCGTGCTGATCAACATCACCGGTGGCTACGACCTGACCCTGTTCGAGCTGGACGAAGCCGCGAACCGGATCCGCGAAGAGGTCGATCCGGACGCCAACATCATTGTCGGTTCGACGCTCGATACCGAGATGGAAGGCGCCATGCGGGTCTCGGTGGTCGCCACCGGCATCGACGCCAGCGAGTCGGTGCATGACATCCCGGTACCGCGCCGCTCGATGGCCGCACCGCTGCAGTCGGTTGAGAAGGTAGAAGAAAAAGTGGCCCCGGTGGCAGCCAAGATCGAAGAAGATCTGGTCGCTCGCGAAGAGCGGCACGAGCCGGAACCGCAGCCCGAGCCGAGCCTGTTCGAGGATATCGAGCCGCAAGTCGAAACTGCCGCAGCCCCGCGCCGTGAAGAACCGCGCCGTGAAGCGACTCGGGTCGAGGTCGAGGATGATCTGCCGCCGCCCGCCTATCAGCCGCGCGTCGCAGAGTTCAAGCCGCACGACGACGACTACTCAGAGGCGCCTGAGCACGAGCAGTTTATGGCCCCACGCGCGCCTGGCGCAGGGACGCCAACGCCAGAGGCGCTTGCCCGTTTGCAGGCCGCCGTTCAGAAGGTTCCCGCGCATCAGACCCGGCCCGGCATGGCCAACCACCAGCCCCACGAAAAGGCGCGTTTTGGCATCAACTCTCTGATCAACCGGATGACCGGCCATCAGGGCGAAGCCCCGCAAGAGCGTAGCGCCACCGTGACCCGGCAGCAGCCGCAGATGCGTGCCGTCGAGGCCGCGCCAGAACCGAGCCCCGAACAGGAAAAGATCGAGATTCCGGCCTTCCTGCGGCGACAAGCGAACTAAAACATCGTCACAAATTTTTTACAGAAGGCCAGATTCGTCTGGCCTTTTTCTTTTGAAAACAGTCAGTTGAAACACCGACTTGCACATTTCGGCAAACTTCCGCGTATGCCGGATTCACATGTTTCAGAGCGTAGCAAAGATTGAGTTGAGCTATTGAGTCTGGCTGGTTACCTCGTTGCAATCGGCGAAGTGGGGGCATCGCTACAAAGAAACGTTCGGGGTAAATCGTGCAAACGACCATCAAATCTCCTGTCGAATTCGCGGGCGCGGGCCTTCACTCCGGCGCCCCTGTTCGGCTGACGATCCGCCCCGCATCGGCTGACCACGGCATCTGGTTCCGGCGGACGGATATCTCGATCGGCGATGCGCTGATCCCGGCGAAATGGGACGCCGTCGTTCCGTCGCCGCTCTGCACCAAACTGCGCAATCAGGCGGGGGCGGAGATTTCGACAGTCGAACATATCATGGCCGCTCTTGCCGGTTGCGGTGTCCAGAACGCGCTGGTCGAGGTCAGCGGCCCGGAAGTGCCGATCCTTGATGGCAGCGCCGCGCCCTTCGTCGAAGGTATCCTGTCGCGCGGTGTGCGTCGCTTGGCGGCACCGGTCTGGGCGATCGAGGTTCTGCGCCCGGTCACGGTACGCCAGGGCGAGGCCACAGCGACGCTGTCACCCTCTGACGCCTTCGAAATCGCGTTCGAGATCGACTTTGATCAGGCAGCGATCGGCCATCAGGCCAAGACGCTGAACATGGCCAACGGTGCCTTTGTGCGCGAACTGTGCGACAGCCGCACATTCTGCCGCCAAAGCGATGTGGATGACATGCGCGCCAACGGTCTGGCGCTCGGTGGCACGTTGTCGAACGCGGTTGTCGTGGACGGCGACCACATCCTTTCGCCGGGTGGCCTGCGGCATCACGATGAGGCTGTTCGCCACAAGATGCTGGACGCACTTGGCGATCTGGCTTTGGCCGGGGCGCCGATCTTTGGCCTCTATTCGGGATCCCGCGCGGGTCATGCGCTGACGAACAAACTGCTACGCGCGCTCTTCGCCCAGCCGGATGCGTTCCGGATCGTGGTTTGCGATGCCGAAGCGGTACTTCGGCTTCCCGGCGTTGGCGTTAGCCACGCCGATATGCCTGCCGTCGCATAAGACGCTTCAAAAACCGGCGCAAAGTCGTTTTGCACCGGTTTTTTCTGTGCTAGGACCACTTTAGCAAAGGCGGACGAATGGAATCCGCGGGGAAGTCTTAGTGGGTAGGCATCTGATGGCAAAAGCCGGGTCAATCAGCAGGATGGGTTTGTCGGTCGCGGCTCTGGTCCTTGTCTCGGCCTGCGGCGGCAGCGATCCTGCCACCCGTGGCGTTCCGCTGGATAATTTCTCTGCCGAGGAGATATTCCAGCGCGGCGAATACGAACTGGCAAACCGCCAGCCCGACGACGCGGCCTATTACTTTGGCGAGATCGAGCGGCTTTATCCCTATTCCGAATTGGCGAAACGCGCGTTGATCATGCAGGCCTTCGCCTATCACAAGGATCGCGATTACCCCAACAGCCGGGCCAGCGCGCAGCGTTACCTGGATTTTTACCCCTCGGATGAAGATGCCGCATATGCCCAGTATCTGCTTGCCTTGTCCTATTACGATCAGATCGATGATGTCGGTCGCGATCAGGGTCTGACCTTTCAGGCCCTGCAAGCCCTGCGTGTTGTCATCGAGACCTATCCCGACAGTGAATACGCGACCTCGGCGATCCTGAAATTCGATCTGGCCTTCGACCATCTGGCGGCGAAAGAGATGGAGATCGGGCGCTACTATCTAAAGAAAAAGCACTACACGGCGGCGATCAACAGGTTCCGCGTGGTAGTTGAGCAGTTCCAGACCACCAGCCACACACCTGAGGCGCTGCACCGGCTGGTCGAAAGCTACCTGTCGCTGGGTCTGGTTGACGAGGCGCAGACCGCCGGGGCGATTCTGGGCCACAACTTCCGTTCGACCGAGTATTACGAGGACAGCTATGCGCTGTTGACCGGCCAGGGGCTGAAACCCGAGGCCAAGGGCAACAGCTGGCTGGCCGGGATCTACAGGCAGGTTATTCGCGGCGAATGGCTCTGATTCAGGGCAGGGGGCGCGGGGACCATGCTTAGGGGTCTCGACATCCGGGACATGTTGATCATCGAGCGGCTGGAGCTGGAATTTCAGCCCGGACTCAATGTGTTGACCGGCGAGACCGGAGCCGGAAAAAGCATCCTGTTGGACGCGCTTGGCTTCGTTCTGGGATGGCGTGGGCGCGCCGAACTGGTGCGTCAGGGGGCCGATCAGGGCGAGGTCGTGGCGGTGTTCGATCTGGATCGGGATCACCCGGCGCGGGCGGTTCTGGCCGAGGCGGGGTTGCCCGATGCGGATGAGCTGATCTTGCGGCGGGTCAACAGCGCGGACGGGCGCAAGACGGCTTGGGTCAATGACCGCCGGGTCAGCGGCGAGGTGCTGCGGCAGCTTTCCGATACATTGGTAGAACTGCATGGCCAGCATGATGACCGGGGGCTGTTGAACCCGAGGGGGCATCGCTTATTGCTGGATGATTTCGGGCAGTTGGCCGGTGATGTTGATACTGTTCGTGCGGCCTGGCGTGGGCTTGCGGCGGCGCGCAAAACGCTGATTGCGGCAGAGGCGGCGCTGGCCGAGGTCGCCAAGGAAGAAGAATTCCTGCGCCATGCCGTGGCCGAGCTGGACAAGCTCGATCCACAGCCGGGTGAAGAGGAGGTTCTGGATTCGCGGCGACGCCTCATGCAAGCGTCAGAGCGCATTGGCGAAGATATTTCAAAGGCCTATGCGGCGCTTGGCAATGACGGGGCAGAGGGCATGATGTCCGATGCGGTGCGTTGGCTGGAAGGTGTGGCGGACCGGGCCGAGGGGCGGCTGGACGAACCGCTGGCCGCCCTGTCGCGGGCATTCAACGAGCTTGGCGCGGCGCAGATGGCGGTCGAGGATTGCATCAGCGACATGGCGTTCAATCCGTCCGAACTGGAACAGGTCGAGGAACGGCTGTTCGCGATCCGGGGACTGGCCAGGAAACACGGGGTTTTGGCGGACGACCTTGCGCTATTCGCTGACGGGCTGCGGGGCAAGCTGGCAGCTTTGGACGGCGGCGAGGCGGACCTGAAGGCGTTGCGGGCTGATGTTTCGCGGGTTCAGGCGGACTATGATCAATTGGCGGTGGATCTCAGCGAAAAGCGCAAGGCGGCGGCGGCGAAACTGGACCGAGCGATGGCGTCAGAGCTGGCGCCGCTCAAGATGGAGCGCGCTATTTTTGCTACGGAGATTCACGATGCAGAGCCCGGACCAGTGGGTCGCGACGAAGTGGCGTTCACGGTGGCGACGAACCCCGGCGCGCCGTCGGGGCCGCTGAACAAGATCGCCTCGGGTGGCGAGCTTAGCCGATTCTTGCTGGCTCTGAAGGTCTGCCTGACGAAAGAGGCAAGCGGGCTGACGATGATCTTCGATGAAATTGACCGCGGCGTCGGTGGCGCGACGGCGGATGCGGTGGGGCGAAGGCTCGCGCAACTGGCTGAAAACACTCAAGTTCTGGTCGTGACCCACTCGCCGCAGGTGGCTGCGCGCGGGCGGCATCACTGGCGGGTGGAAAAGGCCGTGGCGAAGGGAATGACGACCTCGACCGTCACCTCACTGGATGCCATGGCGCGAGTTGATGAGGTGGCCCGAATGCTGGCCGGGGATATCGTGACCGACGAGGCCCGCGGCGCGGCAAAGGCGCTGCTGGCCGGGTAGGCCGCCCGCGGTCAGATCACTGCGAGCCAGAGCGTCGTCCTGTCGAGGGCCACGATGGGCCACCTTTCATTAACCTCAGGCAATGACGCGCAGATTTGATGATCTAGTCTGACAATCGCTGCTTGGCCGTCGATCCTCGCGGAACTGATCGTTCAGCGTATCGCGCGGCAGGGCAGAGGGAGAAACATTTCTGGAGGGTGGATTATGAAAGGTTTCGTTATAGCTGCAGGAGCCGCATTGGCCGCGTCGTGCTTTGCGGCAAATGCGCAAGAGGACGCGGGAAAGAACGAGTACATGGTCGCATGTGCCGTGTGCCACGGCGAAAGCGGCATGGGCGACGGATCGTTCTCATCGCTGATGAATGTCCCGGTGCCCAACCTGACGACGCTTGCGGCGCAGAATGAAGGCAATTTCCCTTTCCTGAAGGTCTTCATGTCCGTCGACGGGCGCACGCAGACAGAGGGACACGGCGCGCCGATGCCGGTCTGGGGCGATCGGTACAAGGCCGATGCAGAGGGTGACTTCGGGACGTATGGCTCAGAGGTGGTGACTCGGGGTCGGATTCTGACATTGGTGAACTACTTGGAGTTCCCTTCAGCAGTAGTGGCGCGCTGGCTGAATCTGGGGTTCGCCCAGAGCACGGTCTTCCAATGCCTGAAAGAATTTGAAGTGCGGCTGGATCAGTTCAGCCGCACCATCTTGCCTGGGTTCAGAATGTTCTGCGGGTCGAGAGTGCGTTTGATCTCCGCCATCACCGACCAGCCTTGCCCGTGCTCTTTTTCCATGTAGTCGAGTTTACCCATTCCGATGCCGTGCTCTCCGGTGATCGTGCCGCCAAGCCTCAGCGCGCGGTCGGCCATGCGACCCGACAGGTGCAGCGCTTCGTCCATTTCTGCGCGGTCGGCGGGGTCGACCAGCAGGATGGCGTGAAAATTGCCGTCGCCGACATGGCCGAGGATCGGACCCTGAAGCGGTGAGGCGGCGATGTCGGCGCGGGTTTCCTCGACGGCCTCGGCCAGCGCCGAGATCGGCACGCAGATATCCGTCACGACCGCGCGGGCGCCGGGGCGCAGGGCCAGACAGGCGTAATAGGCATTGTGGCGCATTTTCCAAAGCGCGTTGCGATCCTCGGCCTTGTCGGACCAGCGGAATTCCGAGGCGCCGAAGTCTGCTGCGATGTCGCCGAAGCGACGGGCGTCTTCGGCGACGCCGGTGGGGGAGCCGTGAAACTCGATCATCAGATGCGGGGCTTCGGGCATCGAGGCCTTGGCGTAGCTGTTGAAGGCCGCCGCAGTGGCCGGATCGACGAATTCGATCCGCGCCATCGGGATACCGATCTGGATCGTGGCGATAACCGCGTTGACGGCATCCTCGATTGTCGCGAAAGCGCAGACGGCCGCCGAGATTGCTTCGGGCTGACCGTAAAGCCGCAAGGTCAGTTCAGTCATCAGTCCAAGCGTACCTTCCGAGCCGATCATCAGGCTGGTCAGGTCATAGCCAGCGGATGATTTGCGGGCGCGGGTGCCGGTGCGGATTACCCGACCGTCGGCCAGCACGACCTCGGTTGCCAGTACGTTGTCGCGCATCGTGCCGTAGCGCACGGCGGTGGTGCCCGAAGCGCGGGTGCCGGCCATGCCGCCGATGGTGGCGTTCGCGCCCGGATCAACCGGGAAGAACATGCCCGTGGCGCGCAGCTCTGTGTTCAGATCCTCTCGCGTCAGGCCGGGCTGGACCGTGGCGTCCATATCTTCCGCGCTGACCCGCAGCACCTTGTTCATGTTGCGAAAATCGACGCAGACGCCTCCGCGAACGGCCAGCCCGTGGCCTTCCAGCGAGGTTCCGGCACCCCAGGCGATGACCGGGCACCCGTTGGCGGCGCAGATCTTGACGATTTCCGAGACCTCTGCCGTGGTTTCGGGGAAGGCGACGGCATCGGGCGGGGCCGCGGCAAAATGGGTTTCCGAGGTACCATGCGCGTCGAGTTCGGACTTGGATCGCGACAGGCGATTGCCTAAGAGGGAGGAAAGCTCGGTCAGGGCGGTGCTGATGGACATGAGATCCTCATCCGGGTTTCGGCCCCAATCCTAGGCCGATCGGGCAGGAGCGCGAAAGCGAAGAAGCACACAGGGATAGAGCGAACCCATGGCCAAGCCAGTCCGGACGGTGATTGCCAAACAGCGGGCCAGCGGCATCGCGGCAGGGCGAGAGGCGTGGCGGGTCCTGCGCGAGAAAGGCCCGAGCCAGGTGCAGTTCTGGTTCATAGCACTTGCCATAGGGATAGCCGCGGGCTTTGCCGCTTTGGGGTTCCGGATGGGGATCTCGGCGCTACAGTCCTGGCTTTACGGGACCGACGATCCGGCGATGCTGCACTCTTTCGCCGAAACGCTGGAGTGGTACTGGATCGTCGGCATCCCGATCACCGGCGGGCTGGCCGTCGGGATCATCCTGCACCACTTTACTGATGATGCACGGGCGCGCACCGTGGCCGATGTGATCGAGGGGGCCGCGTTGCACGACGGTCGGGTCGAGAAGCGGGCGGGGCTGGCCTCGGCGGCGGCGTCGCTGATCACGCTGTCCTCTGGCGGATCGTCGGGCCGCGAGGGGCCGGTGGTGCATCTGGCCGGCGTGATTTCCAGTTGGGTTTCGGAGCGGATCGATGCCGATGGCATTACCGGGCGCGAACTACTGGGCTGTGCTGTGGCCGCCGCCGTGTCGGCCAGCTTCAACGCGCCAATCGCCGGGGCGCTTTTTGCGATGGAGGTGGTGCTGCGGCATTTCGCGGTCCATGCCTTCGCGCCCATCGCTATCGCTTCGGCAGCGGGGACCGTCATCAGCCGGCTGGAATTCGGCGATGTGACCGAGTTTCGGCTGCAACCTGATACGATCCTCGGGTTTTACGTCGAACTGCCCGCCTTTCTGCTTTTGGGTCTGGTTTGCGGGTTGATCGCGGTGATCTTCATGCGCTCGATCTTCTGGGCCGAGACTTTTGGCGACAAGTTGCAGGAAATCCTGCGGATGCCGCGCTATCTGCGTCCGGCACTGGCGGGCGCGATACTGGGGGTGCTGGCGATCCAGTGGCCGCATATCATCGGCGTCGGCTACGAGACGACCTCGGACGCACTGACCGGCAGCCTGCTGCTGCGCGAGGCCATCGTCTTTGCCATGCTCAAGGTCGCCGCCGTGGCGATCACCATGGGCGGGCGGATGGGCGGCGGCGTGTTCTCGCCCTCGCTGATGGTGGGCGCGCTGACCGGGCTGGCTTTCGGGATGATCGCAACGGCGGTGTTCCCGGAAGTGTCTGGGTCCGAGACGCTATACGCGCTGGCGGGGATGGGGGCAGTGGCCGCCGCCGTTCTGGGTGCGCCGATCTCGACCACGCTGATCGTTTTCGAACTGACCGGCGACTGGCGCACCGGGTTGGCGGTGATGGTGACGGTCTCGATCTCAAGCGCGCTGTCCAGTCGGCTGGTGGACCGGTCATTCTTCCTGACTCAGCTGGAGCGGCGTAATATCCATCTGGCGGCGGGTCCGCAGGCCTATCTGCTGGCAACTTTCCGGGTGGCCAAGGTGATGCGCAAGACTGACGATCCGCGGGCCGCGAAAGAGGATGCCTGCTGGGAGCTGATTGAAGACGGCGTCTATATCGACGGCAATGCGACGCTGGAAAGCGCCATGCCGGTCTTCGAGAGCACCGGCGCCACGTTCCTTCCGGTGGTGACCCTAGGGGGCGAGGGCGATCCGCCAGAACTTTGGGGTGCGCTGTTTCAGGTCGATGCTTTGCGAGCCTACAACCGGGCGCTGGCGGCCAAGGCGGCAGAAGAACACAGCTGACCTGCATTCAACCACAAATTGAGCAAAAGTTAAAGAATACCATTTGAGAGGATCTCGCCCTACGCTAGCGCATGGAAAGGTTCTGGGCGGATAGCAAGATGTCGGGCTGCGAACAGTTCTGCGAGTTCGGGCTGCGTCAGCACCGGCGGACGCTGTTGATGGACCGTTGCAACATGCTGTTTCAGGCTGATCTGCTGCCCAGACTGCTGGTCGGAGGTGTTCTTGATACTGTCGCTTCGGTGACCCGCGATGTCTGCGGCAATGTCGTTCTGCTTGACGAGATCAGCAACCGCCCGGTGCTTTACGCCTCTTCGCGCGGCAAGAACCCGCATCGGACGTTCGAAAAGGACATTACCGCCGTCCGGCAGATCACCAGCGCCGACAGCGGCGTCGGCATCATTCGCTCTGTCCTGGCAGATACCGGCGCGGTCATTCTGGAGGATGTCTTTGAGAACGGCGCGTTTGTCGCCGCCGACCCGGGCATGCGATCAGAAGCCTGCATCCCGCTTGTGCTGCGCGGCAAGACGATGGGCGCATTGACGCTCGAAAGCAGCGGGCGAGATGCCTTCGAGCATGAGGATGTCACGATGTTCAACACGCTTGCCAGCCAGATCGCGATGACGATCAGGATGCGCGAAAACCTTGCGGGAGTAGCGCCGCTACGGACGCCGCGCGCGCATTAGAGCTTTTCGGCCCTGACCCCAAGGCGTCACATAACGGAATCCGCGTTCGAGCCCAGACGAGAGGTAATGTACTCCGGCGCATGTTTTGGCAGAAACGCTATTGAGGGTTCTGTTGGGGTCAGATCTGTTCGACGGTCGCCTTGTATGGATAGAAGGCCAGATGGCCCGTGATCCTGTTGGCGTCCTCCGTGGGGTCCTCGTAGGACCAGGCGGCATCCTCGATCGTCCCTGATTTGGTCTGGATCGAATAGTAGCTAGCCTTGCCCTTGTGTGGGCAGTTGGTGCTGGTTTCGCTGGCGTCAAGAAAGGCCATGGCAATGTCGCCGCGCGGGAAGTAGATGACCGGCGGATAGCTTCCTTCCGTCAGTTCCAGCGCGTTCGAGGATTCGCCCAGCACCGCCCCACCGGCGCGGATTACCCAGATGCCGTCAGCTTTGCGGATCTTGATGTGGTCGGCCATGGCTTCCATTCCCCCGGAATTGACTGCAAAGCGAAAGGCTAACAGGCTATTGTCGGCCGGTATATGTCAGAGTGGCGCGGTCGCCCGCCTCAGCCAGTCGAGCGCTGAAGCGCTTACGCGTTGGCCGATCTTGTCAGAGACCTTAGCGTGATACCCGTTGATCCAGTCGCGCTCATCGCGGGTCAGCAGGTCTGCGTCGATCAGTCGCCGGTCGATCGGGACGAACGTGAGGGTGCGGAAGCTCAGCATCTCTCGGGCCGTATCGCCTCCGGGCGGTGCAGGAGCAGTCCTGCACGACGATCAGGTTCTCGATGCGGATGCCGAAAGCGCCTTCGCGGTAATAGCCGGGCTCGTTCGACAGGATCATGCCCGGTTCCAGCGGCATGTCCGACCGGCGACTGAGGCCCTGCGGCCCCTCGTGCACGGAGAGATAGGCGCCGACGCCGTGCCCGGTGCCGTGGTCGTAATCCTGCCCGGCCATCCAGAGCGGCGCGCGGGCCAGCGCATCAAGATGGCAGCCGGCAACGCCCTTGGGCCAGCGGGCGCGCGAGATCGCGATCATGCCCTGAAGGACGCGGGTGAAACAGGCGCTTTGATCGCCCTTCGGCTCGCCTACCACGATGGTGCGGGTGATGTCGGTGGTGCCGTCGAGATACTGACCGCCGGAATTGATCACGACCAACTCGCCCTCAGCCAATGTGCGGTCGGTCTCGCGGGTGACGCGGTAATGAATGATCGCGCCGTTCGGGCCAGAGCCGGCGATGGTCTCGAAGCTGATATCCCGCAGCGCATTGGTCGCACGGCGAAAGGTTTCAAGCTTGGTGACAAGGTCGATTTCGGTCAGCCCGCCTTCGACGGCGGTTGCGTCGAGCCAGGCAAGAAACTCGACCATCGCCGCGCCATCGCGCAGATGGGCGGCTTCGGCGCCCGCGATCTCGGTCGCGTTCTTGCGGGCCTTGGGCAGGCGGCAGGGGTCGGCATCATAGGCGATCTTCGTATCCGCTTCGCTCAGGATCGTGGTGACGGCAAGCGGGGCGCTGGCCTTGTCGACGCGGACCGGCCCGGAAAGCGCGCCAAGAGCGGCGGGAAAAGCCTCGGGCGCGGCAAGCGTCACGTCAGGGCCGAGATGGTCGGCCAGATGGTCGGCCTTACCGGGGGCTGCGAAAAGCATGACGCGGGCATCGTCGGTCAGGATCGCGAAGGCGTGGGCGACGGGGGTGCGCGCGACGTCCGAGCCGCGGATGTTCAAAAGCCAGGCGATGCTGTCGGGGAGCGTCAGCACGGCGGCGCGGTGGCCGGCTTTGTTCAGGTCACCTGCAAGGCGCGCGCGTTTCCCAGCATGGGGTTCGCCTGCATGTTCAATTGGATATGCGGTGATCTTGCCCTTGGGCGGTGGCGGCTGATCAGCCCAGATCCGGTCGATCAGGTTGTCGGCCGGGATCAGCGCGATGCCAGTGCCGTCGAGCGCCTTGTGGGCGGTCTCGATCTCTCCCAGTGTGTGGAGCCAGGGGTCGAAGCCGACCTTGCCTCCCTCGGGCAGCGCCGCTTTCAGCCAGTCGGCCAGCTTGGTTTCCGGCCAGTCGACGGGCGTGAAATGCGACAGCGCCACCTGGCTTTTGACCTGCACCCGGTAGCGACCATCGACGAAGACGCCTGCCTGTCCAAGCAGAGCGGCACAGAACCCTGCCGAGCCAGTGAAGCCGGTCAGCCAAGCGAGGCGTTCATCGCGGGCGGCCACGTTCTCTCCCTGATGGGCATCGGCACGGGGGATCAGGAAACCGGCCAGCCCCTCGTCGCGCAACTCGGAACGGAGGGCATCCAGCCGGGCAGGGCCGGTTTCGGGATGGGTCGTCGTCTCGAAGCTCTGGAACATGGCATTCCCATTACTTGTCCTCAAGTATCCGCGCCGCAGGCTCGATTTTACTTTGCGAAAAATCGAAACTTGTGGCCTCCGGCGGGGATATTTCGGAACATTTTGAAGATTAGCGGGCGGCCTGGCTGCGGATACCCATGACACGGGCGCGGGCGCGGGGGTCGTTGTCGAAAAGGGCTGCAAGTTGTTCGGTCATGGCACCCGCGAGTTGTTCGACATCGGTGATGGTGACCGCGCGGTTGTAATAGCGGGTCACGTCATGGCCGATGCCGATGGCGAGGAGTTCGACCTGGCGGCGTTTTTCGACCATCGCGATCACGTCGCGCAGGTGTTTTTCGAGGTAATTCGCGGGGTTGACGGACAGAGTTGAGTCGTCAACCGGCGCGCCGTCAGAGATCACCATCAAGATCTTGCGCACTTCGCGGCGGGCGGTGATGCGCCGGTGCGCCCATTCCAGCGCCTCGCCGTCGATGTTTTCTTTCAGCAGCCCTTCTTTCATCATCAGGCCGAGGTTTTCCCGCGACCGCCGCCACGGCGCGTCGGCGGATTTGTAGATGATGTGGCGCAGGTCGTTGAGCCGGCCGGGCTGCTGCTCGCGGCCCTCGGCCAGCCATTTCTCTCGCGCCTGACCGCCCTTCCAGGCGCGGGTGGTGAAGCCGAGGATTTCGACCTTGACCTGACAGCGTTCCAGCGTGCGGGCCAAAACATCGGCGCAGATCGCAGCGATCGAGATGGGCCGACCGCGCATCGAGCCGGAATTGTCCAGCAGCAGCGTGACGACGGTATCGCGAAACTCGGTGTCCTTTTCCCTCTTGAAGCTGAGTGGCGTCGTCGGGTTGGCCACGACACGGGCGAGGCGGCCGGCGTCGAGCATGCCCTCTTCAAGGTCGAACTCCCAGCTGCGGTTCTGCTGCGCCTGAAGGCGGCGTTGCAGCTTGTTCGCCAGCCGACCGACAGCGCCTTTCAGCGGGTCGAGTTGCTGGTCGAGATAGGCGCGCAGGCGTTCGAGTTCCGCCGGTTCGGCCAGATCTTCGGCTTTTATTTCCTCATCGAAATCAGTGAGGTAGACGGCGTAGTTCGGGTCGGCATCCGAGATTGGTGCGGGTGGCGGGCGGCTCCAGCGGAGCCTCGCCTTCGGGCATTTCGGCTTCGTCGCCCATTTCCATCTCGGCCAGATCATCCATCGTCAGTTGCGCCTCGGCGGCGTCCTGACTGTCGTCCTGGCTCTGCTCGGGGCTGGCCTCGTCCTCGGATTCGCTCTGATCCTCGTCGCCCTGGCTGTCCTGATCCTCATCCTCTTCGGTCGACGCTTCGTCGTCCTCGCTATCATCCTGCATATCCGGATCGTCGCCCAGCTGGTCGCCATAACCGAAATCCTCGATGATCTGGCGGGCGAATTTGGCGAAGGCGGTCTGATTGGACAGCTTGTCGCCAAGGTCTTCCAGCGTTTCCCCGGCATGGCTTTCCATGAAGCCGCGCCACAGCTCCATGACGTTATCGGCTCCCTTTGGCAACGGGCGGCCGGTGGCGAGGTGGCGCACGAGGTAGCCCGCGGCGACCGACAGCGGCGCGTCCTGGCTTTTGGTGATCTGGGCGTATCCCTTGCGTTCCGCCTCATTGGCGATCTTGGCGTCGATATTGCCAGCGGTGCCGGGCATGGTTTTCGCGCCAACAGCCTCACACCGGGCGGTTTCCATCGCCTCGTAAAGATCGCGGGCCATCTGGCCCTGCGGCATGTAGCGGCTGTGGGTATTGGCGTCGTGGTATTTGTGGCGTAGCGCATAGGCGTCGGCGGTGCCACGGGCCAGCAGCACTTCGGGCTTGGTCATCCGGCGCGAAACCTGCGGCAGACGGACAGAATCGTTCGTCAGGCCGGGCGGGTCGACGGAATAGCTGACATTGAGGTCAGGATCGTCGGCCATCACCTTGGTGGCTTCGGCAAGAGCCTTCTTGAACGGCTCGGCTGGGTTATCGGATTTGTTGGCCATCACTTATCCGGTTCGTGCCTGGGTAGGGTGGGCTTCAACCCACCATTTCGGAACGGTGGGTTGAAACCCACCTTACGAGATATCGGGCTGATGCGCCCCTTTTTTGGCCCTATTCCGCTGCCGTACTCGCAGCACTTTCCGGCAGTTCCTCGTCGAAACAGCGCTGGTAGAACTCGGCGACAGTCTGGCGCTCCAACTCGTCGCATTTGTTCAGGAAGGTCAGCCGGAAGGCGTAGCCGAGGTTGCGGAAGATCTGCGCGTTCTGCGCCCAGGTGATCACCGTACGCGGGCTCATCACCGTGGACAGATCGCCGTTCATGAAGGCGGTGCGGGTCAGGTCGGCGACGGTGACCATCTGGCTGATCGTCTTGCGGCCCTTCTCGGTGTTGTAATGCGGGTTCTTGGCCAGCACGATAGCCGCCTCGGCGTCGTGGGACAGGTAGTTGAGCGTGGCCACAAGTGACCAGCGGTCCATCTGCGCCTGGTTGATCTGCTGGGTGCCGTGATAGAGGCCGGTCGTGTCGCCAAGGCCGACCGTGTTCGTCGTGGCGAACAGGCGGAAGGACGGGTGCGGGGGGATGATCTCGTTCTGGTCGAGCAAGCGTCAGCTTGCCGTCATGCTCCAGCACGCGCTGGATCACGAACATCACGTCGGCGCGGCCTGCGTCGTATTCGTCAAACACGATGGCGACGGGGTTGCGCAGCGCCCAGGGCAGGATGCCTTCGTGGAACTCGGTCACCTGCTTGCCGTCGCGCAGCTTGATCGCGTCCTTGCCGATCAGGTCGATCCGGCTGATGTGGCTGTCGAGGTTGACGCGCACGGCGGGCCAGTTCAGCCGCGCGGCGACCTGCTCGATATGCGTCGATTTGCCGGTGCCGTGATAGCCCTGGATCATCACGCGGCGGTTGTGGCTGAAGCCCGGCAAGGATCGCCAGCGTGGTGTCGGGATCGAACTTGTAGGTGGTGTCGATATCGGGCACGCGGTCGGCGCGGTCCTCGAAGCCTTTGACGACCATGTCGCTGTCGATGCCGAAGAGATCCCGGACAGAGAATTCTTCGGTTGGTTTCATGTGTGGGTCCATCGTGCCGTCCGCCATGTCAGTGCCTATGGGAAGTGCTATTTCGATGCCGGCCAGTACACTCCTGGCGGCGCTACCTGGTGTTTTGTGTTATATTGCGGGGGAGGTCAACGGCAAGGCGCGCCCAAATGCTGTCGATAACGGGCGTTGAATTCCTATCACGTTTGGTCGAGCGCCATGTCCAGAAGGCCGGTTTTGTGACTTTATGTGGCTGAGGGCGTAATTCGGAGGGTCACGAGCAATGGACCGCAGACAATTCTTGATGGTTTCGACCGCAGCAGTACTGGTGCCGGGTTTCGCCCGCGCGCAGGAGTTCGAGGTAACACGCACCGATGCCGAGTGGCGTGCGATGCTGAACCGGATCGAATACAGCGTGATGCGCAATGACGGGACCGAGCGCGCGGGATCTAGCCCGCTCGACAAGATATTTGACAAGGGCGTTTATCACTGCCGGGGCTGCGACCTGCCAGTGTATTCATCCGAAGCGAAATATGACAGCGGAACCGGCTGGCCGAGCTTCTGGGAATCGCTGCCCGACGCGGTGGGCACCCGCGCCGACCGCGCCATTTTCGCCGTTCGGGTCGAAGTGCATTGCCGCCGTTGTGGCAGCCATCTGGGGCATATCTTCGATGACGGACCGCCGCCGACCGGCAAGCGGCACTGCCTGAACGGGGTGGCGCTGGTGTTCAAGCCAGCTTAGGGGCGGCTTGCAGCAACGCTGCAGGAACGAAGTCGGATGACCGATTTCGAGCCTAAGTGCCCCCCAAAAATCTGACGGGGCTCTCATTGCATTTCCTGGTTGGGGTCTTGGTGACAGCCAAGACAGACAGGCAAGCGGAAGCGTGATAAGCAATCTGGATTGTGCTTGAGTTCTGAAATCAGGAGTGGGGCTTGATGGATTGGAATGAAAAATCGCGGCCTTGGATAAATGCTGAAGCCGAGATCGAGGCGGTCCATAGCCCGGTGGCAAAGCAGTTGTTAACACGTGCTGCACTGCGCCGTGGCCATAAAGTGTTGGATATCGGTTGTGGGTCCGGCGGCACCGTATTGTCCATTGCGGATTTGGTTGGGCCGGACGGAGGTGTGACCGGGATCGACATTGCTCCGCCGATGATTGCACGGGCAAGCGAGCGCACAGCAGCCATCACACAGGTCACACTTGTTGCTGAAGATGCGCAGTCGTTCGCTTTTGCCCCGGCAACCTTCGATATGGCGATCTCAATGTTCGGAATGATGTTCTACACCGATCCGGGCGCTGCATTCTCGAGTATTCGGAAGGCCATCCGCCCGTCGGGGCGCCTTCTTTTTGCATCCTGGGCTTGTGGCGAAGACAATCCGTGGTTCGCATATCCTCGCAAGGCTGCCGAATTGCATATCGGTGATTTGCCGCCGCCTGTTCCACATGCGCCTGGCCCCTTGGCCTTTGCTGATGGCAACCGGGTGCTGAAACTGATGAATGATGCGGGATGGGAAGACACGGCGGTCGATCCCGTTGATTTGTATCTGACACCGTCCGGGCCACCCGACGCAATTGCGGCGATGCTTTTTCAACTGGGACCTACCTCGGATATGATCAACGCTACGGCCGCCGACGATCACAAGAGAAACAGCATGACGGCGGCCGTTCAAGCAGAGATTGCCGCAAGCCTGGCTGCACATGATGGGCCGTCAGGCGTTCGGGTTCCCGCCAAGGTGAATTTCTTTTCAGCGCGGCGACCGGGATAACAAGTCCCAGCGGCCGAAGATGCACGACATTCCAAGACTGAGTGGCTGTCAGGGCGGTGGTATGATGCCGCTTGCTTTTGCATTCGCTGAACGGCGGAAGAATACGCTATCCGGGCATCTGGAGCCACACCGAGTAAGGTCCGCTCAATCCCTGAAATACCGGCTTTCCTTGATCTGGTCCCAGGCCCAGACGACCTCTTGCAGCTGTTCTTCCTGGCTGCGGTCGCCGCCGTTCATGTCGGGATGCAGCACCTTGATCAGTGATTTGTACTGCTTGCGGACCTCGGCCTTGGTCCAGTGGTCCTTGGCCTCCAGGATGTCGATCGCCTTGCGTTCGGTCGGCGGCAGCTTGCGGGTGCCGGTGATCGACTTGCCGGGGTTCATCGTGGCATTGGCGCCCAGCACCTGATGCGGATCATCGACGCCGAGGCGGGACCAGGCGCGCTGTTCCTCGCCTTTCTTGCCGAACGGTTTGGTCTCGCGGTCCCAGACCCGGTCCTTGTCGATCTGTTCGTTGAACTCATCCTCGGTCGCGCCGTTGAAGAAGTTCCATTTCAGATTGTATTCGCGCACATGGTCCTTGCAGAACCAGAAGAAGTCGTCGAGGATGTCGGGCGACTTCGGGCGCGCGGTATTGGCCGGGCTCGTGGCAGCCGGGATGTTCGCATTCGCGGGTCGAGGTCTCGAACGCGCCGGACATGCCGCGTTTGCCGCGCGTGCGCTTCTTTTTGTCCGACGAGACGGACATATCGAAACCGAATGGATCTGATTTTGCCATATTACCTGCCTTTTCGACTCGGACCAGAGAGTTTAGACCAATCCACGAAGGATTGAAGGGGGGCAGAGGCGAAAAATGGGAATTGAAGACGAAATGCGCGACAAGCTGCAGACGGCGTTTCAGCCGCGAGAGCTGGTGATCGAGGATGAGAGTGAGAAACATAGGGGCCATGCGGGCTATCGGGAAGGGGGGCAGAGCCATTTTCAGGTGGTGATCGCCGCCGAGGTGTTCGGCCCGATGAGCCGGATCGAGCGGCACCGGGCGGTGCATGGCGCATTGGGCAAGGATCTGGTCGGGCGCATTCACGCGCTGGCGTTGCAGATCAGCGGCTGACGAGTCTTCGGTTTGCGCCGGGCCTGCGGCCCATCGCGATGCCTGCGGCGCGGATTTTTCGGACAAAAGATGAGGCCTAGTGCGCTGCCACATCCGGGGCGCTGGCGGTTTTGCCGGGATCGTCCTTGGCGGCGGCCCCCAGAGAAGGGGCCTTGCCTTCGGTAGCCGGCACGATGCGCTCTGGCACTGGTCTGTCATTCGCAGCTTCGGGTGCGGGCTTCTGCTCAAGCAGTTTTGGCGCTTCGGCGGCATCTTGCCCGGACAGCGGGCGGCGGAAGACCAGCATGTTCTGATAGGTCGTGGTGCGGCCGGTCAGGCCGGTGCGCTCTTCGCAGGGCAGGGTGTCGGTGCGCTGGTATTCCCAACCGTCGGCACCGCATTCGTTCATCAGAAGTTGCAGGGCGTTGGCGAATTTTCCCTCGGTTCCGCGGACGCCTTTGCCGCGCTGGCCCTTTTTCGGCGCAGGGACCACCTTGTACTCATAGCGCTGCATTCACATCACTCCCGTTTCTGACCGGTGGAGACAGTAGCAAAGCATCGGCGACAGGCCAAGATGCCGGAATCGCAGGGCATCAGAGACCGAGTTTTTTGGCCACAAGGTCATTGACGGCCTTGGGGTTGGCCTTGCCGCCGGTGGCTTTCATCACCTGACCGACGAACCAGCCCGCGAGTTTTGGATTGGCTTTGGCCTTTTCGACCTGATCGGGATTGGCGGCGATGACCTCGTCGACCGCCGCCTCGATCGCGCCGGTATCGGTGACCTGTTTCATGCCGCGCGCCTCGACGATCTCGGCCGGGTCGCCGCCTTCGGTCTAGACGATCTCGAACAGGTCCTTGGCGATCTTGCCGGAGATGTCGCCCTTGGCGATCAGGTCGATGATGCCGCCCAACTGGGCGGCGCTGACCGGGCTTTCGGTGATGTCGTGGTCTTCTTTCTTGAGCCGCCCGAACAGCTCGTTGATGACCCAGTTCGCCGCCAGCTTGCCATCGCGGCCCTGCGCGACGGCTTCGAAATAGGCGGCGTTCGCGACGTCGGCGGTCAGCACCGAGGCGTCGTAGTCGGTCAGGCCGAAATCGGCGATGAAGCGGGCCTTCTTGTCGTCCGGCAGTTCCGGCAGGCTGGCTGCGATGATCGATCGACCCAGGCCTGCTCGATCTCCAGCGGCAGCAGGTCGGGATCGGGGAAGTAGCGGTAATCATGCGCCTCTTCCTTGGAGCGCATCGAGCGGGTCTCGTCCTTGTCGGGATCGTAGAGGCGGGTTTCCTGGTCGATCGCTGCCGCCATCCTCGAGAATCGCGATCTGGCGGCGGGCCTCGTAGTCGATGGCCATCTGGATGAAGCGCATCGAGTTCATGTTCTTGATCTCGCAGCGGGTGCCGAGATGGCCGAAATCCTGGGTTTCCTGGTATTTCTCGTACTGGCCGGGGCGGCAGACCGAGACGTTGACATCGGCGCGCAGGTTGCCGTTCTGCATGTTGCCGTCGCAGGTGCCGAGATAGCGCAGGATCTGGCGCAGTTTCACGACATAGGCCGCGGCTTCCTCGGGGCCGCGGATGTCGGGGCGGGAGACGATCTCCATCAGCGCGACGCCGGTGCGGTTGAGATCGACGAAGGACATGTTCGGGTCCATGTCGTGGATCGATTTGCCGGCATCCTGTTCGAGGTGGATGCGCTCGATGCGGACGAGGCGTGCGATGCCGGGGGCCATGTCGACCAGCACTTCGCCCTCGCCGACGATCGGGTGGTAGAGCTGGCGAAATCTGGTAGCCCTGCGGCAGGTCGGGGTAGAAGTAGTTCTTGCGGTCGAAGGCCGAGTTCAGGTTGATCTGCGCCTTCAGGCCAAGCCCGGTGCGCACCGCCTGTTCGACGCAGTCCTCGTTGATCACCGGCAGCATGCCGGGCATGGCGGCATCGACGAAGGCGACGTTGGAATTGGGCTCGGCGCCGAATTTGGTCGAGGCGCCGGAAAACAGCTTGGCCTTCGAGGCGACCTGGGCGTGGACTTCCAGCCCGATGACCAGTTCCCAGTCATGTTTCGCACCTGAAATGACTTTCGGTTTCGGGGCTTCGTAGGTGAGGTCGAGCATGGCACTATCCTGTGACGGAATTCGATCCGGGTTCTAGGACAGGGCGGCGGAGGGGGCAAGCCCGGTGGTCAGCGCAGGCCCCTTGCTGCGGATTGGGTTTCGAAGTCGCGGGCGGCAGTGTCGAACGGGGTCAGATCCCAGTTGCGGTTCTGCGCTTTGCCGTGGCGATCGGTGAAGTCGAAAAGCCAGTTGCCGCCGCCGCGCAGTGCTAGATAAATGTCTTCGGCCTCTTGTCCGTCGAAATCACAGCCGCCGCCAGTCAGGCAGCCACGGCGTTGGGCCGCCCATACTGTGGCTCCGTCTTTCTCGATCCGGTTCCCGGCTTCGGCGAACCGCGTGCCGCGCTCGGAACCGTATTGGATGGTGATGCCATCCGGCGAGGGCACTATGAACAGGAAATGCGCCGCAAAATCGGGGCGGGGCGAGAACACATCGACGTAACGGATATAGCAGCGCTGTCTCAGTGTGCCATCTTCGGTGCGTTCATCGCAGACCGAATCCCAAAGTCCGAAATGCTGGTGATGGGTCACTACCCAGTCACCGGGCGTGTTGTTGCCTTGCCGGTCCTGGGCGGTGGCGGGCAGGCCCGCGAGGATCAGGCAGAGGGCCAGGCGGCGCATGGGATGTCCTTTCGGTCGTCCCATTCTTAGCGCAGGTCGCGATCACGCCGCCGTCACGATTGGGCGAGCGGTCAGTTGACCTTGAAGGCGCGCGCGATCTCGGAAAACGCATCTTTCTGGCGCTCGGAAACCGCGCCATCATGTCCGGCCTGCGCCACGTCCTTCAGGACGGCCATCAACGGCTCGAACGCGCCGGCACGGTCAAGCTTGGCCAGACGGCGCGAAAGCCGGGTGACGGCGGGTTGCGGGCCGTTGCTTTCATTGATCAGCCAGCGACCCAGGATCAGGCTTTCCTCGGTCTCTTTCAGGCTTTGTCCGGTGCGGGATTGCAGGCTGCGTTGCAATGCGCTGTGCTGTTCCGCCGTGGGCAGACCGGCGAGTTCGAGGAAGGCCAGCGACAGGGCCGAAAGGGCAAGATTCGGCTCATCCACGTTTTCGACCGGGTGCGTGTTGTGGCGCTTGCGGAAGCCAAGTCGCCGGGCGGCGGCCATCACATCACCGGCGACACCTGCCAACTCATGGGTCATTTCTGCGGCATTTCGCACGCGAACGATCCAGAAATAGGCAACGGCGATGGTGCCGAGAAGTCCAATTAATACGGGCATTTTTCACTGTCCCCGGGTTGTTTTGCCTTGGGTAGCCGGCTATCTGGGCAAGTCGATGGCAGGAAAGCGTCGCCTTTGCGGGCGGCGTAATTGTTTCCGGCAGCAGGCGGTCTTTTGCCGATCCGGAGTCGAGGGCGTAGACGCAGGCGTCGGATTTGGGGCAAAACCCCGACGCCGGGCCAGACCCGGTTCTGCCAGAGTTCAATTATGCGATTTCCAGTTTTTGGCCGCGCAGCGGTGTTTTGTCTTTCGCTTGTTCTGCCGGCCGCCTGTACCATGGCCAGCCAGCAGGAGGTGACACGGGTGCAGCCTCTGCCCGTCATGCGATGGGATCACCGCCCCGAGTCCGATATCTGGACCAAAGCCACGCTTGCTGCCGTGCAAACGCATGGCGCTGGTCTGGTGTCGACCGTTCCCAGCGACATTGCGGCCTGGTGCCCCGGCTACGAGGACGCCACCGAACAAGAACGCGCGGCGTTCTGGGTCGGACTTCTGTCGACCCTGGCGAAATACGAAAGCACGTGGAATCCGAAGGCCTCAGGTGGTGGTGGCAAATGGATCGGCCTGACCCAGATCGACCCGCGCACCGCGCGCTGGTTCGGCTGTCAGGCACAAAGCGTCGCAGAGCTTAAGGATGGCGCAGCGAACCTGTCGTGTGCGGTGCGGATTGCAGCGGTGCAGGTCGCCAAGGATGATGCGCTGATCTCGGATGCCGGCGGCAAGTGGCGCGGTGTTGCGCGCGACTGGGCGCCGTTCCGCTCGAAATCCAAGCGCGCCGATATGGCGGCCTGGACACGGTCGCAATCCTACTGCCAAGGCTAAGCGTTACAGGTCAGCCCGCCATCGCGTAGCTGTCCCAGCCGATGTCGCCGGACCAGCGCCAGATTGCCAGCAACGGCTGATCATCTGTAAATGTAGCATGCGGCGCCATTGAGGGGTGAAAGATGATTTCGCCTGCCTCACGAGGTGCCGGTTCGGCATGGTTCAGGCTCCACCGGCCGGTATTTGTCAGAGCGATGTAGGTTTCCTCGGCCGCATGACTGCGCGTGGTATAGGCGACGTTTCGTGCCTGCATGAATAGGCCGGCGCGCAGTGTGGCGCAGGGGATCATGCCGGTTGGGCCGATGATTTCGGCGGTCAGCATCTGCACCGCGACCTCGGCGCGGATCCGGCCATCGCTCAGCCCGGCATGTTGCCAGCGGATGAACGGAAGCGCGTCCGCGATCAGGGGCGCAATCGGGTGAGACGAGCCGATCAGCGCCTGTTTCAGCTGATCGACATACGGCGGGGCCAGGCTTGGTCCGGGGCGCGGCAGTGCCGTTGCCGCCTGCCGCAGCGCAGACGCCGTGGCATCGCCGCCGGGGCGACCCTCGGCAGCATAGAGATCCGAGATGGCAAGCGCGAGATCGCGAAACGGGTGGGGCAAGGACATGGCGCGGCTCCGGGCGATGGACGCGCAGAGATTGCGTCTGAGCCACCGGGAATCGCGCCGGAAAACGACGCGGGTGTCGTGATTGGGTCGGCTTTACCTGCCGCCGGTCACATCCAGCGTCGTGCCGGTGACATAGGACGCCTTGTCGGACATCAACCAAAGGATCGCCTCGGCCACTTCCTCGGCGCTGCCGGTGCGCTTCATCGGCACCATTCCGGCGAGTCGCTGCGCGCGGTCGGGTTCGCCGCCCTTGCCGTGGATCGGCGTGTCGATCAGGCCAGGGCGGATGCCGGTGACGCGGATGCCTTCGGCGGCGACCTCATCGGAAAGGCCCTTGGTGAAGATGTCGATGGCGGCCTTCGATGCGGCATAGTCGACATAATTGTTGGCCGCCCCTAGCCGCGCGGCAGCCGAGGAGATATTGACGATGACTCCGCCGCTGCCGCCCTGTTCGGTCGACATCCGGCGCACAGCGTGCCCCGCGACCAGAATCGGACCGATCAGGTTGGTGTCCATCATCCGGCGCAAACGGGCGTGATCCATCTGATCGACCCGCGTTGCCCGATCGACGACCCCGGCATTGTTGACCAGCGCGTCGAGATGGTCGAAGGCGGCGTCGAATTCGGCGAAGAAGCGGTCAATCTCTGTCGGGTCCGAAAGATCGGCCTGCAAAAGATGCGCGCGGCCACCGGCAGCCTCGACAGCCTTCGCGGTGTCCGCAGCCCCGGATTTGTCAGTACGATAGCCGATTGCCACGTCATAGCCGTCCCGAGCGGCAAGGCGGGCTGCGGCGGCACCGATACCGGTGGAAGCTCCGGTCACGATTACGGTTTTGCGAGTCATAGGGTTACTCCGGCGGTAAGAGTTTCGGCTTGATCTCAGTCTCCCAGTATCCGCGAGACCATCTCGGTCGTGTCGGGGGACAGGTCGGGCGTGGCCTTGATGCGCCCCAGTTCGGCGCGGATCATCTGTTGGCGATCCTCGTCATAGCGGCGCCAACTGTCGAAGGTTCCGGTGGCCCGGGCGGCGACCTGCGGATTGGCGGGGTCGATCCTGATGATCCAGTCGGCGAACCAGGTATAGGCGGCGCCATCGGGCTGATGGAAGGCAGCGGGATTGGCCGAGGCCAGACCGTAGATCAGCGCGCGCAGGCGGTTGGGGTTCTTCCAGTTGAAATCCTTGTGCTTTTCCAGTGTCTTGGTCAGGGCCAGCGCCGTTTCCGGCTCGCTTCGCGCGGGCTGGATCATGAACCATTTGTCCATAACCAGCCGGTCTGTATGCCATTGGTCATAAAAGCTTTGCACCGCGCTGGGCCCGTGATCTGTTGCAATCAACCGCCCGAGGGCCGCGAGTTGTTCGGTCATGTTATCGGCGATCTCGAAAAGCGCTTGGGCGGTTTTTCCCTTGTCGAGTCGGGTTATCAAGCCAAGTGCGGCGCTACGCAGGTCGCGCTTGCCTGCGGAGCTTGCGTCAGGTGAATAGGGGCCGGGGACGGCCATGGCGTCGTAGAGTTGTGGTAGATCGGTTGCGAGCCGCCGCGCCATCGCGTCCTGCAAGGCTTCCCGTCTGGTGTGGATAATCACCGGATCAGGGGTGATGCCCGCCTCGTAAAGTGTCTGCGCCATGTCGTCTTCGCTGGGCAGGGCCAGGGCGAGCGAGCGGAAAGCAGGGTCAAGGCTGTCGTCCACCGCAACACGGGCGATCGCGTCGAGGAAAGCCGCGTCGGGGGCCTTGCCGTTGGTGATCATCGCCGAGAGCACGTCCTTGGCCAGCGCCCGACCCGCTTCCCATTTGTTGAATGGGTCGGTGTCATGGGCCAGAAGGAAGGCGCGTTCCTCGGGCGAGGTATCGCGGTTCACGATCACCGGGGCAGAGAAATGTCGCAGGATCGAAGGGACCGGGCGTGAGGCAAGGTTGTCGAAGCTGAAGGTCTGCTCGGCTTTGGTGAGTTCAAGAATGGTGGTCGGAACAATTTCGTCGCCATTCGGGTTCAACAGGCCCACGGCCACGGGAATCACCTGGGGGTGCTTCTTTTTCTGGCCCGGCGTAGGTGGGGTTTCCTGTTTTACTGTAAGGGAATAGGTGCCGTTCTTGAACTCATCCGTGACGGTCAGGCGCGGGGTTCCGGCCTGGCTATACCAGCGCTTGAACTGGGTCAGGTCGCGGCCCGTCGCATCCTCGAACACCTTCAACCAGTCTTCGATCGTGGCGGCGTCGCCGTCATGGCGCTCGAAATAGAGATCGAGCGCCTCTTTGTAGCCCCTGTCACCGACCAGTGTCTTAAGCATCCCGATCACCTCGGCGCCCTTTTCATAGACAGTGGCGGTGTAGAAGTTGTTGATCTCGACGAATTCCTCGGGCCGGACCGGGTGGGCCAGCGGTCCGTTGTCCTCGCGGAACTGGCGGGCGCGAAGTTGCAGCACATCCTCGATCCGTTTCACCGCGCGGCTGCGCATGTCCTGCGAAAACTGCTGGTCGCGGAACACAGTCAGCCCTTCTTTCAGGCAAAGCTGGAACCAGTCGCGGCAGGTGATGCGGTTGCCGGTCCAGTTGTGGAAATATTCATGCGCGATGATGCCTTCGATCAGGTCGTAATCGGTGTCGGTCGCGGTTTCGGGGGCTGGCCAGAACGTATTTGGAGTTGAAAATGTTCAATCCCTTGTTCTCCATCGCGCCCATGTTGAAGTCATCGACGGCGACGATGTTGAAAACGTCCAAGTCATACTCGCGGCCGTAAACCTCTTCATCCCATCTCATCGAGCGTATCAGCGCGTCCATCGCATAGCTGCATTTCGTCTCGTCGCCCTTGCGGACCCAGATGTTGAGGTCGACCGGCTTGCCCGACGCGGTGGTGAAATGATCGGAATGCGCCACCAGATCACCTGCGACGAGGGCGAACAGATAGGCCGGTTTCGGCCAGGGGTCGTGCCATTCGGCCCAGCCTTTGCCGGCGCCCGTCGGATTGCCGTTCGACAACAGAACCGGCAAGTCGCTTTCGATCCGCACGGTGAAGGTGGCCATCACATCGGGGCGGTCCGGATAATAGGTGATCTTGCGGAACCCTTCGGCCTCGCATTGCGTGCAATACATGCCGTTCGACATGTAGAGACCTTCGAGGGCGGTGTTGTCCTCGGGGTTGATCTCGACCTCGGCCTGCCATATGAGACCCACTTCGGCCAGCAAGGGATACTTGGACCGGAGGTCTGCCTTTGAGGTTTTCCGTAGAGCCATCGGACTACTTTTTCGGATTGATTTGGCAGGGCGTTGTTGCCTAACGCTTTATTCGAACGTGCCAATATAGCACCTGTTCCGTCTTGTTAGAAGGCTAAAAGGACGTTCTGCACAAACCGTTCAAACCGGGTGCCTGGCTTGACCATTTCGCCGCGGTTCGCGGCCGCCGCCCGACAACACTGCGGCTCAGGCCATCACTTGCGGTCTCTCGCGGCTACTCGAAACGTCGGGAAAGTACCTGAGGAATGGCTTCAATCATGTCACCGGCCATCATGGACCGGCCGGCCGATGTTTCCGTGTAACGGTCGGCTACAGCTCCGCCAATGTGCAAAGCGGCCACCGCCGCATGCTGAGGCGACACTCCTTGCGCGAGCAACCCCGCCGTAAGACCTGCCAGGACGTCGCCGCTACCCGCCGTGGCCAGCGCCGGACTGCCGGTTCCAGCGATCCACACGGAGCCATCAGGACAGCCAACCACACTCGGCAGACCTTTCAGGACAAGTACACAATTCCAACGAGAAGCATAAAGGCCTGCAAGAACCACGCGATCACTGGAGTCCAGGCTGTTGTCACCTGCGATAGCCAGAAACTCGCCCCAGTGTGGTGTGAGAATCCAGGGCGCACCCGGTGCATCTTTAATCAGTTCGGGATACCTACTGAGCGCATATAGTCCGTCGGCATCAAGCACACCGGGCTTATCAGATGCTGAGATAAGATCCCGAACAAGGTCCAGCGTTTCCGCATGGCGACCCAGACCACAACCAATAAGCAGCGCATTCGCCTTCGGAAGCTTGGACGTTATTTCAGGAAACGCCGACCTGGCAAGCCCGCCGTCGTCAGTCTGATCCAGGCCCATTGCCGGAATATCATCTAGCTGGCACAGAAAAACGTCTCTCACATCCCGGGGCGTAGCACACACGACATAACCCGCGCCAACACGGGCGGCTGAATTTGCAGGCCAGAAAGCCGGCGCCCGGATACTGACGTGAACCGACCACGGCAAGTGTCATTCCGACTGCGTACTTGTGCGCCGACGTCGTGCGTGAGGGAAGCCACGCTCGGACGTCCTCATCTGTCGAGAGGTTGGCGCAACCCCGCTCGTTGGCCTGGTTCTTTAATACATGCCGCGGGATGCCGATCTCGGCAACGTGCGTCTTCCCGGCGTGCTCCGGCCCTGAACCGAGGAGAAGTCCTGCTTTCAGCGATCCCATCGTCACGCTAAGATCGGCTTTCACGGCCTGCCCCATTATCCGGCCTCGATCTGAATCGATTCCGGTCGGGATATCCAGTGAAACAACCGGGCATCCAGCGCCACGACGGATTGCTTCCACAAGCCCAAGGATCGGTTGCCTCAGCGCGCTTGTTAAACCCGTCCCAAGAAGTGCGTCGACAGCGAAATCGGCGGCTGCGATCAGATCGACCGGCTGGATCTCGCTCACCTGAAAGATTTGAATCGCCGATGAGGCATCAGATTGCTGAATCCGAACCAGCAGATCCAGATTGGCTGCAGCGTCACCGGTCATGGCCTCACGGTCTGACACCAGGACGAGCAGAACCAGGGTCCCGCCCATTTCGCCAAGGCATCGCGCGACGACCAGTCCATCACCCCCGTTGTTGCCCCTTCCGCAAAAGACGACCACCTTGCGGCCGGTCATCAGACCAAACTCGCTGATCATCGAGGAGACCGAGGCTCTACCGGCCGTCTCCATCAGGGTGAAGCCCGGACAGCCCGAAAATCCTCGATGGTCAAACGGTCGGCCTCCCGCATCGCGGCGGCGGCCGTGAGGACAGGTTCTGACATCTTCAAGACGCAGTTTTTGAGAAAAGAATACCGGCTAAAAATAATACGGCCAATCCCCGCAAGGATTGGCCGTTCCGAATCCGGGCCGCAACGCCCCTAATTGCTGCAAATTGCCTTGAGTACTTCCCTCCGATCCTTCAGGCGGTCGCGCCAATGCTCCCCTCATCAATTTCCTGTTCATCGAGATAATACTCCCACTGCTCGACGGTTCTTTCGTTTAGCACAATGGACGTCTGCATGCGCGCAACACGTTTCAAAGTCGGCTGAACACCCATCTGGTGGATGAAAAGCAACTGGCAGTCACCTGTTTCGTCTTCACGACGGATCGACAGCCAGTTGTCGCCACATACGTGGCACGTGTAGAAACGCGAACACTTCCCCTTCAACCCTCGGGAGGAGATTCATACTCGTTTTCGATGTCAAAATCGAAGCCGGGCAGATTGCTGATGTCCTCAACGTCGTCCGCGCGTGCATCATTATCAACCATGGTCACATCCATGGGGACCATGCTGAAGCTTCCGCACGCTTTGCACTGCAATAATTCCATAAGGCTAGAAGGCTCTGTTTGGCTGTTGTTTGGGCCGCATCCTTATACGAGGGAGGTTGTGATTCGTTGCTCACCAGGCGACGTGTTTAGCGGAATACTGGCTCCCACGCATTCTCTTCAAGAAGGTGGGCAGCACCGAGCCGCAGATCGAGGCGCAGGAAATGGGCCAGACGCAACTTCAGGCCAAGCCCGGCCCCGATCGACGACTTCAGATCCTTGAAGGCAATACCATCGGCTTGCGCAAGCGCCTCAGCGAACCAGAAGACATAGATCGCCTCAAAACTGACTGGCAGAAGCAGAAACCCGTTGTCGATATACGATACAGGTATCCGGTGCTCAACGCCTACTTTTGCAAATGTGCCTTCCGTCAGATAGAGGTGGTCCTCATATCCCCGTGGCACAAACGTGTCGAGGTTAAAAATAGAGCCCCGGGTTTGCGTAAGGATGTCAAGCGAGAACTTGATTCCATGATTTCGCCGCGACAGCCAGGGCGCATACACGGATAGGTCCGTGCGCAGCGCGTGTCTCCGCGTTACTCCGTCACTGGCATATAGATCTGTCTCGGCAACCGAGGTAAGCAGCATTCCCGAGTTGGGCATCAAATCACGCCGGTTCGACTGCAGCCTCATGGCGAGCGACAGACCTGGCTCGAGATAGAATCTGGTCGTGTAGGGGCCAAGGGCAACACTGCTGTCGTCAATCTCGCGATACCGCTGCAGTTCGCCACGAAGCCTGAATCGGGCGGACGTGGAATACACATTCCGCGCGATACGCAGGGGCACCGTGGTCGTCAGTCGAGCGCCCTGCTCCTCAAAGGCCGCCCTGCGGACGTATTGCATGCCCGACTCCGGATCGACATCCAACACACTGGCTTTGAACGGCTCCGACCAGACCTTCAGCGCCGGCCGCAGTATGGTTTTGCCGGTCTGAATCCCGAACGAGCCCCAGAGTTGTTTGGCCTGATAGAAACCGGAGAGCCCATAGGCCCAACTTTGAAGCGGATCGGTTCCCGTAATCGTAGCGCCGAGACCCAGTCCGATTTCCGTGTCGGTTGGATCCAGATCCTGATCGTCAACCGTTACAAAGGGAAACAGTGCACGCGGGGCGAGCAGATGTTCGGCGGCGCGGTATTTGGCGTAGGTGGCGGACTGTCCGAGTGCCGTGGTCTCGACGGATGCTGCAACGGGCGTCGCACTCATCGCAGGCAGGTCAAGCAAAACCGAGCTGTTCGTGGCATCGTCCGGCTCGAATAGTATCGTCGCGAGCTGGTACTGCTCATGATCATAGTGGACAAAGGCCAGCCGCTTGCCATCCGGTGAATGAGACGGTTCAAACGCTCCAAATTTGACGTTTGTCAAACGGCTCAACGACACTTCGGCAGGGTTGAACAAATAAAGATTCGCTACACCATCAGGGTCGGCGGCAAAAATGATCGACTCTCCGTCGCTGGACCAAACGGGGTCATAGATCGATCCATTGCGCAGATACACCACCGGTTCGAGGGAGTAGGATTCTCCGTCAGTATGCCACACGACACGGTCGATTCCCTGCCGACCGGCGGTGTTAACGAGTACAAGCGTGTCATCCGAGTTCGGATGCGGAAATATCTCCTTGATCAGCCGCTGACCCGGACCCGTGAAGGTTGAAATTCTTCCGTCGTTGGAGACAGACACGAGTTCCGTGTACTGCCCGCTGTATCGCAAAGCCAGCACGCTCCCATCGGAGCCCCGCGCCGGAGCAAATGTGCGCTTTCCTTTTGTCAGATCGTCCGCGTCGCCGGATGCAGTGTTGAGAGCAAAAACATCAGACGTCTCTTTGATCGAGACTGCAAGCGAAGGACGATACCGGGAGAACAGGATCTCACCAGTGTCGCGACTCAGCTGATACCAGTAATCCTCTGTGATCGCCTGGTGACTGATCAGGGCACGATTTCCGGATCGGGCATCCACGCGGTAGAAACCAGAGCGGAGTGCATATCCCGACGCGTGTA
>CAVYHT010000014.1:0-106329 GCA_963768355.1 uncultured Alphaproteobacteria bacterium | reverse complement strand
ACGCATTCGCCGCGCGACCCGACGAACGGCTGCTTCGCCCGGATGGGCCAGTTTCGCCGCCCGAAAAAGTCTACCCATGTCGGCCAGAAGGCGCTTCGGCTCTTACCGGAAACCTCGCGCATCCGCAATTCACCTACGAGCGCAAGCGAGAGACGGCGAATTGAGATTGAGTAAGTTGAAGCCGGAATGCTCGGGGAGAAGACCGCCTTGATGCCGATCACCCGGCCTCGGAAGGGGCCTTCGCGGCGCAGTAAACCTATATCCCGCCGCCTACCTTTATTGCCGGTGCTGACGGCCCATTGCCAGACTCTCATCGAACCGTCAAGCGCCGCACCGCCGCTTCCCCAAATTCTGCCATTCGTTCATCGCGCAGCGTTTTCAATTGTTGGATAGCAGCTGTGCGGACGGCGCGGACCTCTGTCATCACGCCGGGTATGTCCGCTCTAGGACATCATCAGTAGGTCCGCTCAGTTCCATTCCAGCACGATCTTGCCAATGTGGCCTTTCTTGCCGAAGGCGTCCTGAGCGGCTCCGATTTCACGGAGCGGATAAGTCTCCGCTACCAGTGGCGCGACTTCCTTTCGCTCGATCCGCCCGATCAGATTGCCGAAGACTTCCGGCTCCAGAACCGTGCAACCAAAGAAACTGAGGTCCTTCAGGTAAAGCGTGCGAACGTCCAGTTCGACAATGGGGCCACCGATTGCGCCGGCAACTGCGTAGCGACCGCCGGATCGGAGGAGGTCCAGCAATGACGGCCACTTTGGGCCAGCGACCAGATCAATAACGACATCGACACTGTTTGCGCCAACCTTGGAGAGGTAATCATCGTCCCGGCTCAATGTTCGCTCGGCACCCAGTTCCAGCAGGGTTCTCGCCTTTGACGGGCTTGTCACTGCAATGACATGCGCACCGCGTGCGCGCGCCAACTGAACAGTGGCGAGACCCCACACCGCCCGATGCGCCCGTGACCAACACGGTCTCACCCGCCTGAACGCCTGCACGTGTCAGCATGTTTTCGGCCGTAGAGTAGGAACATGGAAAGGAAGCCAATTCGACGTCCGTCAGATCGCTTTTGATCGTATAGGCATGACGCGCGGAAACACGCGTGTACTGCGCAAAACCGCCATCACACTCAGAACCAAAATACCAAGGTGTCTCGAGTCTTTCCGTCAGCCTCATCGAAGGCACGGCTCGATCAAGACCCGTTCACCAATGCGTGCGGATGCTACGCCCTGGCCAACGGCAACGATCTCGCCGCAGACATCGGCACCCTGGATACGCGGAAAAGCCAGCGGCGTTCCGGACCATGCCGCGTCCTTGGCATCCGCGTCGCCCTTGGAATACCAGGCGGTACGTGTGTTGATGTCGGTGTTGTTCACGCCTGCAGCGCCGACCCGGATCACAACATCTCCCTGACCCGGTATGGAACGGCCAGATCGTCGCGCCATTCCAGCATCTCAGGTCCGCCATGACCCGTCAGAACGACGCCTTGCATCCTTTCGGGTAACATGCATCAACCTCCAAAGCTTTAAAGAAGCGGACATTGCCCGCATTATCACAGGCGGTCAATATGGGGCTCAAAGCGGCCATCCGGCGTCTTTGGTCAACTCAACACGCTCTATGTCTAATGCCCCGCCCCCAGCATGCCGGTCCGGACCGAGTAATCAACCGCGATCTCGTAATCGGGATCATCGTCGGAATCGACGATCAACTGTCCGGCCTTCGACAACAGCCTGTGGCAATCATGGCTAAGATGGCGCAGCTGCAACTGCTTGCCCGCAGCCTCGTACCGGCCTGCCATTTGCTCGATCGCGGTCAGCGCGGACTGGTCGGCCACGCGGCTGTCGGCGAAATCGACGATGACGGTGTCGGGGTCAGAGGTCGGGTCGAACAATTCGGTGAAGCCGTCGGTCGAGCCGAAGAAAAGCGGGCCCTGAACCTGGTAGACCTTGGCACCTTCTGGTGTGACGTAGGTTTTGGCGTGGATGCGCTTGGCGTTCTGCCAGGCATAGGCGAGCGCCGACACGATCACGCCGACGACGACCGCCGTTGCAAGGTCCGTCGCCACGGTGACGACGGTCACAAGGACGATGACGAAGGCGTCGGTCGCAGGCACCCGACGCAGGATCGTCAGCGAGTTCCAGGCGAACGTGCCGATCACGACCATGAACATCACGCCGACAAGGGCGGCGAGCGGGATCTGCTCAATCAGCCGGTGAGGCCACGACGATGAAGGCCAGCAGGAAAAGCGCGGCGGCGATGCCGGAGAGCCGCGTGCGGCCGCCGGATTTGACGTTGATCATCGACTGGCCGATCATCGCGCAACCGCCCATGCCGCCGAAGAAGCCGGTGACGGTGTTGGCCACGCCCTGCGCGACGCATTCCTTGGACGCGCCGCCGCGCTCGCCGGTGATCTCGCCGACCAGGTTCAGCGTCAGAAGGCTTTCGATCAGGCCGATGGCGGCCAGGATGAAGGCGTAGGGCAGGATGATTTCCAGCGTCGCGAAGGTGAACGGCACGGCGGGGATGTGGAACATCGGCAGGCCGCCCTCGATCGAGGCCAGATCGCCGACGCGCGGCACGTCGATGCCGAAGCCGATCACGAGTGCGGCGACGATGCCGATACCCGCCAACGGGGCCGGGATCGCGCGGGTCAGGCGCGGCATGACCCAGATGATGCCCATCGTCAGCACGACCAGCGCCAGCATCGTGATCAGCGGCCAGCCGGTCATCCACTCGCCGCTCGCCAGCCCGTGGCCGGAAGCCTCGGCGGTGCCGGGCACCTGGAACTGGCTGAGCTGGGCCAGGAAGATCACGATGGCCAGCCCGTTGACGAAGCCGAGCATCACCGGGATGCGGCACGAGGCGGATGAACTTGCCGAGTTTGAAGATGCCGGCGCGCGATCTGGATCAGGCCCATCAGCACCACCGTGGCGAAGAGATACTCGACGCCGTGCTGTGCCACGAGCGCCACCATGACCACGGCAAGCGCGCCTGTCGCCCCCGAGATCATGCCCGGACGGCCCCCAAGGATCGCGGTGATCAGGCCGACGATGAAGGCCGCGTAAAGCCCGACCAGCGGGTGGACGCCCGCGACAAACGAGAACGCCACCGCTTCGGGCACCAGCGCCAGAGCGACCGTGAGGCCGGAAAGCACCTCTGTCTTGACCTGAAGCGGCGACAGGCGCGGCGGCACCTTGTCGGCCAGATCGGAAAGGGAAAGACGTTCGGCAAATGCCGTCAGGATGGATTTGGGCAAGGTATGTTCCGGGGTTTTGGGTGTTCGCTGCGGCAGCATGTAACAGGAAAGATCGCCTGACATAACCCGGCGCGGCGGGAAACTTGCATGCGTGTGGCGCATGGCTTGCGTTGCTTCCATCGCCGGTTTTCTTGGCCTAGGGTTCAGGCGAGTGACATCGGAGGCAGGCATGGACACGGTGATCGGCGTCATTGGCGGATCGGGCGTATATGAGATCGACGGGTTGGAAGACGCGCGCTGGCAGGCGGTCGAAAGCCCATGGGGCGCGCCCTCGGACGAGATTCTGACTGGCGTTCTGGGTGGCGTTAAGATGGCGTTTCTGCCGCGTCACGGGCGCGGCCATGTGCATTCGCCCACGACCGTGCCTTACCGCGCGAATATCGACGCGCTGAAGCGGTTGGGGGTGACGGATGTGATCTCGGTCTCGGCCTGCGGATCGTTCCGGGAAGAGATGACGCCGGGAGATTTCGTGGTGGTGGATCAGTTCATCGACCGCACTTTTGCGCGGCGAAAAGTCGTTCTTTGGCAAGGGATTGGTGGCGCATGTTTCAGTCGCGCATCCGACCTGCCCGCGACTGTCGGCGGCGTGCGTTACGGCGGCTGAGGCGCAAGGGATCACGGTTCACGCCGGCGGCACCTATCTGGCGATGGAGGGGCCGCAGTTCTCCTCGCTGGCGGAGTCGAAGCTTTATCGAGAGGTCTGGGGCTGCGACGTGATCGGGATGACGAACATGCCCGAGGCGAAACTCGCCCGCGAGGCAGAGCTTTGTTATGCCTCCGTCGCGATGATCACCGACTATGACAGCTGGCATCCGGATCACGGCGAGGTCGATGTGAGCGAGATCATCAAGACGCTGACGGGAAATGCCGACAAGGCCCGCGGGATGGTGGCAAGATTGCCTGCGCTTCTTGGCGCGGACCGCGCGCCCTGCCCGCATGGCTGCGACCGGGCGCTGGACTATGCGATCCTGACCGCACCAGAGGCGCGCGATCCGGCGCTGGTGGCGAAACTTGATGCCGTCGCGGGGCGGGTTCTGGGGTAGCTTCGCGGTCGGTTAACCGAGCGGTGCTTGATCGCGCCGCCAGCGTAGGCCTAGACAGGATCAACCGGAATTCCAGGGACCACAAAGATGCAGAAGCACCAGACCGTCAGGGACTACATCCGCACCATCGTCGATTTCCCGCATGAGGGGATTCTGTTTCGCGATGTGACCACGCTCTTTGCTGATCCACGCGGCTTCCGCATGTGCATCGATCAGTTGCTGCATCCCTATGCCGGGATGGAGATCGACAAGGTCGTCGGGCTGGAGGCGCGCGGGTTCATCCTTGGCGGGGCGATTGCGCACCAGTTGACCGTCGGCTTCGTGCCGGTGCGCAAGAAGGGCAAGCTGCCGGGGCGGACGATCAGCCAAGACTACAAGCTTGAATATGGCGAGGCCATCGTGGAACTGCATGACGATGCGATCCAGCCCGGCGAAAAGATCCTGCTGGTCGATGATCTACTGGCCACCGGCGGCACCGCCGAAGCGGGGATCAAGCTGATCGAGCGGTTGGGTGGCGAGATCGTCGGCTGCGCCTTCGTGGTCGATCTGCCAGAACTTGGCGGGCGGGCGTTGCTGGAGCGGCTCGGCTACGAGGTTCAGGCGCTTTGCGAGTTCGAGGGTGCTTGAAGTGTCGCGCCCTACGGGCGCGGGCCTCCGGCGGGGATATTTGGAAGACAATGAGGCGGGTCAGGTCCGCAAAACGGCACCGGGGTTCATGATGCCGTTCGGGTCGAGGGCCAGTTTGATCGCGCGCATCGCGGCCAGCTTCGTGGGATCGCCGTAGCGTTCGAGGTCCTCCACCTTGGTGCGGCCAAGCGCCGTGTTCGGCGCTGAACGAGCCATCGAATCCGGCCACCAGATCATGCACGATACGGCGGGCCGTGGCAGAGGCATCGGGGTAGTCGGCCTTGCTACGGCCTTTGGCCGGAAAAACGTTGAAATGCAGGTTGCCGTCGCCGAGATGGCCGAAGCAGTTGATGCGGATATCGCCCATCGCGCTCAGCACCTCTGTCGCCTTGACGATAAAGTCGGGAATGGCGCCGAGCGGCAGCGATATATCCTGAGAGGCGATTGAGCCGATGCGTTTGTTCGCCTCGGGGATCAATTCGCGCAAGGCCCAGAAATCCTGCCTTTGCGCCTCTGACTGTGCGATCAGGCCGTCGGTCGCCAGGTCGTGTTCGGAGGCCTCGGCGAATATCTCGGTCAGGATGTCCGCCGGATTCTGGCCCTGCGAGAGGCCGAGGTCGATTAGCGCCATCCATTTCGGCGGCTCCGGGAACGGCTGGCGGACCTGTGGCATGGTCTCGGCCAGAAACTGCAGTCCGGTGCCGTCGATCAACTCGAAGGCCGACAGCCCCTCGCCGACCCTTCGGGCGATGATGCCGAGCAGCGTCAGCGCCGCGGCGGGGTCCGGCACGACCACAAGCGCGGAACCCCGGGCGGCGGGCCGGGGAAACAGCCGCAACGTGGCGGCGGTGATCACACCAAGCGTGCCTTCGGAGCCGATCAGGAGGTTGCGCAGGTCGTAGCCGGTATTGTCCTTGCGCAGCCGCTTCAACCCATTCCAGACCTCGCCCGTCGGCAGCACAGCTTCGAGCCCCAGACAAAGGTCGCGGGCATTGCCATAGCGGATCACATTGACGCCGCCAGCATTGGTGGCCAGATTGCCGCCGATCCGGCAGGAGCCTTCTGAGGCGAGCCAGAGCGGAAACAGGCGGTCGGCAGCCTCAGCGGCGGTGTGGATGTCGTGCAATATCGCGCCCGCCTCAGCGATCATCACGTTTTCGGTCGGGTGGATGGCGCGGATCGCGGTCATGCGTTCCAGCGACAGGATGATCGGTGCCGGGCCATTGGGTAAAAGCTGCCCGCCGACAAGGCCGGTACCGCCACCATAGGGAACGACGCCGATACGTGCGGTATTGGCGGCGCGCAGGATGATTGACACCTCAGCTGCGGTGGACGGGGCTAGGATCAGGCCCGCCGTGCCATTGGCAAGGCCACGCGGATCTTCGAGATAGTGCGGGGCCAACGGTCGAAAGACGGCAGCGGTCAAGTTGGCACGCAACTCGGTTGTGAACTTCTCCGTGACCGGGTTCAGCGTCATCTTGTCTCCCTCGCGCCCGATGAAGCACGAGCAGCCGAGGGGGGCAAGACTCATTCAAGGAATTGCGGCTCGAGCACCATGATGGTGGGCCGCGAGGGGAGCGTGCGAAGCGAGACCTCCAGGCTGGTTTCGCCGGTCCTGACAATATCGAACTCGTCCGACATGGCGGCAAGGAACTGATCCAGAGTGCTGCGCCCGAACCAGTGCATCGGGATGACGACGGAGGATTTCAGGCGTTTGATGATGCGGGTCATGACCGGAATCGGCACGGTCAGCCCGCCATCAACGGCGGCCATCACAACGTCAAGGCGACCAAGGGCGGCGTATTGTTCGTCATTCGGTTCATGGTGCAGATGGCCGAGATGGCCGATGCAAAGACCCTCGACCTCGAAGATGAAGATCGAGTTGCCGGATTCCTCGACCCCGCCAAAGCCGGACCGGATGTCGGTAGAGACGTTGCGGATCAGCATTTCGTCAAGATCAAGATGATGGTCGATCCCTTCGCCGAATTTCCCCCAGCCCGGCAAAACGTGCGGGATGCCCGGATCGACGAATTCGGTCCAGTGGCTGGAATGGGCGTGGTTCATGGTGACGGCAGTGGGCAAGAACGGCGCGGGGCCGGTATATCCAGTATAGTCTGTCGCTACGCTGTGCCCACTCGGGGTCTGGATCAGGAACATCGAATGATCGATATAGGAAATCCTGACCGAGAAGTCAGGAACCGTGTCCGACCAGGAGGCGCGCTGAATAAACTCCAGGCCCGGGACCGCTTCGGCGACCGCGATGCAATGGCTGGGCCGCCGCTGCTGAGCATTCGCAGTGGTCGCAACCAGGATCAGAACAAGGGCGATACGTAGCATTGATTGACCTCCCGCATTCAAGGATAGGACGGTTTGGCCAATTGTCACCGTCGATTTTGGCGGCAAGGGATGGAGCCTCTGGCGGGAATACTTTGGAACAGAAGAAGGGCGGGGGGCCGTTTCTTGGGACACGAGAGCGCGACGCGCCATTCCCTGCCCCCTGCCGTGCCGTCAGCCGATGTCGGATTTGCCGCGCCGGTCGCCGCGCAGGTTGGCGTAAAGCACGTGGTTGCGCCAGCGGCCGTTGATTTGCAGATAGCTTTGCGCGACCCCTTCATATTTGTAGCCGCATTTTTCCAGTACGCCGCGCGAGGCGGCATTTTCAGGCAGGCAGGCGCTTTCGATCCGGCTAAGATCAAGTGTGGTGAAGGCGTAGTGCACAACCGCCAGCAGGGCCTCTTTCATGTAGCCCTGACGGATGAACGACTGGCCCATCCAGTAGCCACACATTCCGGCCTGGGCGGGACCACGGCGAATGTGGTCAAGCGTGATCGCGCCCAAAAGCGCGTCATCCGCGCGGCGGATCAGGAAAAGCGGCACGGCATTACCGTTGCTGATCGAACGCTGCGCCCAGTAGACCCGGTTGGTGAAGCCCCTGCGCGACAGATGGTCTTCGGCCCAGGTCGGTTCCCAGGGTTTCAGGAAATCGGCGCTGTCGCGGCGAAGGGCCGACCATTGCCGAAAATCAGAATGTTGGGGTGGACGCAGGATAGTCCGTTCGGTCTCGATCCGGACCTTGCGCCGCCGCGACAGCATCATGCGGCGAGCCTTTCGCGCAGATCGGCAAGGCGGGGCGCCTTCTGGACCGGGCCATAAAGCGCCAGGGCCGCGTCGCCCTGCATCATCTGCACGGCAAAATCGCGCACGTCGCCCGTGGTGACTGCGTCGATCCGGCTGATGGTTTCCTCTAGCTCCGGCACCCGGCCCCAGATCGAGATCATGCGGGCCAGACGTTCGGCCCGGGCCGACGGGCTTTCAAGGCCCATCAGCAATCCTGCCTTCATCTGCGCGCGCGCGCGCGCGACCTCGGCCGGGGACATATCATCGGCGCTGCGTTTCAACTCGTCCATCGTGATGGCGGCCAGCTCGCCGATATCCTCGGCGCTGGTGCCGGCATAGATCGTGGTCATCCCGGTTTCCGCATAGGCACCGGTCTGGGCGTAGATCGTATAGCAAAGCCCGCGCTTTTCACGGATCTCCTGAAACAACCGCGAGGACATGCCGCCACCGAATGCCGTCGAGAAGATCTGCGCGGTATAGATCGCATCATTGCAATAGCCGGGGCTTTCGAAACCAAGCGCGAAATGAACCTGTTCCAGCGCCTTGACCTCGTGCCGTTCGCCACTTTGGAACTGCGCGTCGGACTGGATATAGGCAGGCCGCAACGTCAGGTGACCGAATAGCTGCTCCGCCGTCCGGACAATGGTATCGTGGTCAACCGCGCCAGCGGCGGACAGAATCATCCGCTCTGGCCCGTAATGTTCGGCCACGAAATTCGACAGATCGGGGCGGTCGAAGCTGGAAACACGCTCGCTTGGGCCAAGGATGGTCCGGCCCAGCGGCTGGTCGGGATATGCGCTTTCCTGCAACCAGTCAAAGATCACGTCGTCGGGCGTGTCCAGCGCCTGGCCGATTTCCTGCAGGATCACGCCGCGTTCGATCTCTATCTCGGACGGGTCGAAGACCGGATTCAGCAGAATGTCAGAGATCACATCCAGCGCCAGCGGCACGTCGGCCTTCAGCACACGCGCGTAGAACGCCGTCAGTTCGCGGCTGGTATAGGCATTGATATAGCCGCCGACATCCTCGATCTCCTCGGCGATCTGCAAGGCGGTCCGCCGCTTGGTGCCCTTGAACGCCATATGCTCCAGAAAATGCGCGATGCCGTTCTGGTCGAGCCGTTCATGGCGGCCACCGGCATCGACCCAGATACCGATGGAGGCGGATTCGAGGCCGGGCATATGCTCTGTGACGATTCGAAAGCCGTTGGGCAATGTGTGAAGCTGGACAGTCAACGCGAGCGGCGCTCCTTGATCAGGGTTTCTAGCGCGGCGAGGTCATTTGCGACCGGGGTCACGCGTTCGGGGCGTTCATAAAGGTCGGCCATCCGATTTGGAAGAGGCGGGCGAAGGCCGGTCGCGGCCTCGACCGCATCGGGGAATTTCGCCGGATGGGCGGTGGCCAGCGTGATCATCGGGGTCGAGCCCAGATGGTCCGCGGCAACCTTCACACCGACGGCGGTGTGCGGACAAAGGACCTCTCCGGTGCGCTTGTGCATTGCCCGAATCGTCTCAGTGGTCTCATCCTCGGAAACGCGACCAGAGGCGAAGGTTTCACGCAGAATCTGCAGCGCACCCTGGCTGACCTTGAAGCCTCCGCCGGATTTCAACTCGCCCATCAGCTGCGCCACCGCCGCACCATCGCGGCCATAGGCGTCGAACAATGCGCGTTCGAAATTTGAGGAGACCTGAATATCCATCGACGGGCTGATCGAAGGCGTGACGCCGCTCGTCGTATAGGCCCCCGAGGTCAGCGTGCGGTGCAGGATATCGTTCTGATTGGTGGCGATCACCAGTTTTTCAATCGGCACGCCCATCCTGCGGGCGATGTAGCCTGCGAAGATATCGCCGAAATTGCCCGTCGGTACTGTGAAGCTGACCGGGCGGTGCGGTGCGCCAAGGCTGACGGCAGCAGTGAAGTAATAGACCACCTGCGCCAGCACCCGCGCCCAGTTGATCGAGTTCACGCCCGCCAGCCGCACCTCGTCGCGGAAGGTGAAGTCGTTGAACATATCCTTGAGCTTGCCTTGGCAATCGTCGAAATCGCCGGCAAGGGCCAGGGCATGAACATTCGACTTCTGTCGGCGTGGTCATCTGGCGGCGCTGAACCTCGCTGACCCGGCCTTCGGGAAAGAGGATGAACAGATCGACCGCACCCGACCCCCGGAACGCCTCGATCGCCGCCGATCCGGTATCGCCGGATGTGGCACCGACGATCGTCACACGCTCGCCGCGTCGCGTGAGCGCCGCCTCGAAAAGCTGGCCAATCAGCTGCATCGCGAAATCCTTGAAGGCCAGCGTTGGCCCGTGGAAGAGTTCCAGCAGGAAATGGTTCGGGCCAAGCTGCACCAAGGGCGCGCGGGCGTCATGGCCGAAGCCCTGATAGGCACGCGCGATGCAGGCCGTGAAATCGGCGTCGGAAAAACTGTCACCCACAAAGGGGCGCCATCACACGGTAGGCGACCTCTTCGTAAGACAGGCCCGCCAGTGCCGCGATATCCGCCGCCTTCATCTCGGGGACACGTTCGGGCACATAAAGCCCGCCATCGCGGGCAAGCCCGGTCAACATGGCTTCCTCGAAGGTCAGCACCGGGGCCTGACCGCGGGTCGAGATGTAACGCATGAGGTCTCCCCTGCCTTAATCGGCGTGGCGCTTGATACGCCAGAGCAGAAACACTGTCATCCCCAACCAGATCGCGGCCAGTCGAAAACCATGTGATCGCATAATGCAGATGATCGTTGGGGATGGTTGCGGTATCCACCGGCAGCGCCTCGATCCCGTCGCCGGTATCGGTGCGCGCGATGATCAGCACAGGCTCGGTCTCAAGTCGCGCCGCCAGTTCGGGAACGTCGCGGGCGAACCAGATGTTGCCGTCCTCATCATTAGCCGGGGTCGCCCCCGTGCGGTCATCCGGCCAGTGCAGGTTGCCCACCACCGTCACGTCATGAAGCGCGCGCGGGGCGTCCTTGTCCTCGGCGCGCACAAAACCGCGATCCAGCAAGAACCGCCGCTGCCCGGTATCAAGCGCGGTGATGATCCGATAGCCTGCGCCGATCTGCTTGCGGCTGACCAGCACATGCACTTCTTCCTCGCCCAGCCTGCCCGTCGCCTCGACCGGCAGATAACGGTCGACCTCGGGCGATGGTGCTGCGGGCACCGGCACCGGATCAGCACCGATCCGCGCCTCGATCTCTGCCAAGACGCCCGCTTTCCAACCCAGCCGCTGCACCTGCCAGACCCCCAGCGAGATCAGCACAGCCGCACCGATCAGGCCAAAGAGTAAAGGCGCAATCATTGCCCGAGTCATTCCTCGCCTCCAAACGAAAGGCGCGAGGGATGCCCCCGCGCCCGTCTTCATTGTCTCTTAAATATCCTCGCCGAAGGCGAACCCCTGTCAGCCGCCCCAGACATAAATAGCAGCAAAGAGGAACAACCAAACCACGTCAACGAAATGCCAGTACCAGGCTGCGGCCTCGAAGCCGAGATGATGCTCGGGCGTGAAATGGCCCTTGATTGCCCGGATCAGGCAGACGGTCAGGAAGATCGTGCCAATCACCACGTGGAACCCGTGAAACCCGGTCGCCATGAAGAAGTTGGCGCCATAGATGTTTCCGGAGAATCCGAAGGCCGCATGGCTGTATTCGTAGGCCTGCAGCAGCGTGAACAGAATGCCCAAGATCACGGCCAGCGCCAGTCCGTTGACCAAATCCTTGCGGTTGTTGTCATGCGCAATGGCATGGTGCGCCCAAGTCGCCGCAGCGCCCGAACACAGAAGGATCAGCGTATTGATCAGCGGCAGGTGCCAGGGATCGAAGGTCTCGATCCCGGCCGGCGGCCAGACGCCGTCTACCAGGGGGCTGTCCGGCCCCATTGGGTACATGGCGTGTTTGAAGAAGCTCCAGAACCAAGCCGCAAAGAACATCACCTCTGACATGATGAACATCAGCATGCCGTAGCGAAGGCCGATCATTACCACCGGCGTATGATCGCCCTCGTGGGCCTCGTGCACCACTTCGGCCCACCAAGCGTACATCGTATAAAGCACACCCGCGAGACCGATCAGCGCGACGAAGGGCGTTATGTCGTGGAACCACAGAACGGCTCCGAACAGCATGATGAACCCGGACACCGCGCCGAGGAACGGCCAGATGGACGGGTGCAGGATGTGATAGTCGTGGTTCTTTTCGTGCGCCATGTGCGATCCCTCGTTCGGGCTTTAGTTGGACCCGCCCGAAGCTGCCAGATTGGCAATTTCCTCGGGAAGATCGGTTTCGTGGAATGTGTAGGACAGCGTGATATAATTTACAAACTTTGCATCACGGTCGCGAGTGATTTCCGGATCGACATAGAAAGTAACGGGCATCTGCACCGTCTCGCCGGGCTGCAACACCTGTTCTTCGAAGCAGAAACAGTCGATCTTGGTGAAAAAACCGCCCGCCTCGTAAGGCGTGACGTTGAAGCTGGCGGTGCCCGCAATGGGCCGGTCGGTCGGATTGGTCGGCCTCGTAAAAGGCCAGGCCGGTTTCGCCGATCTTCAGCTCCATCTCGCGCACCATCGGCTTGAACACCCATGGCATGCCGCGTTCGACATTGGCGTCGAACCGGATCTTGATGGTACGGTCAAGGATCTCGTCGGAACCGGCATCGGCAACACTGGTCGCGCCGCCAAAGCCGGTGACGCGGCAGAACCAGTCGTAGAACGGCACCGACGCCCAGGCGAGCGCGCCCATGACCACCACCACACCGACCGTCTGCGCGAGCGTCCTGTATTTTCCACTCAACCTCATTGACTAGCCTCGCGCGCGGCAATCTGCGGATCAAGCACCTTGACCTTGACCACGGTCAGGCCAAAGAACAGCACGACAAGCCCTGCCAGCAGCAGGCCGACGCCCAGATTGCGGCCCCGGCGGCGGTGGTGGATTTCGTGTTCCTTGGCCAGACCCATCACCAGCCCCCGATTCCGAAACCGCGCAAGGTGGCCTCGATCAGCAGCATGCCGAAATGGAGGAAGAGGTAGTAAAGCGAAAAGCGGAAGAAGGCCTTTTCAGTCTTGTAGCCATCGGCCTCGGCCTGTGTCTCATCCCGGCGCTGGATATCCAGCGCGCCCTTGAGGAACCACAGATTCATCGCAAGCGCCGCGATCAGGTAGACCGGGCCGCCGATCAAGGTCATCCCAAGGCCCAGGGCCACCGGTGCCAGCAGAATCGTGTAGCAAAGGATGTGGTTGCGCGTCACACGGCGGCCATGGGTCACGGTCAGCATCGGCACGCCGGCGTTGGAGTAGTCATCCTTCATGAACAAGGCCAGTGCCCAGAAATGCGGCGGGGTCCACATGAAGATCAGCGCGAACATCAACGCGCTTTCAACCGACACGCCGCCTGTCGCCGCAGCCCAGCCGATCATCGGTGGAAACGCCCCGGCAGCACCGCCAATCACGATGTTCTGTGGCGTCCAGCGTTTCAGCCACATCGTGTAGACGACAGCGTAGAAGAAGATCGTGAAGGCCAGCAGCGCTGCGGCCAAGATATTCGCGGCCAGCGCCAGCATTACCACGGCCATACCCGAAAGTGCGATTCCAAGGGCAAATGCCTCTTCCGCCCCGACCTTGCCCGCCGGCACCGGACGCCCCTTGGTGCGGTTCATGATCCGGTCGATATCGGCGTCGTACCACATATTTAGCGCACCCGAAGCTCCTGCCCCGATCGCGATAAAGAGGATCGAGGCGAAACCGACGACCGGATGCACATCGATGGGCGCCACCAGCAGCCCGACCAGCGCCGTGAAGACGACAAGCGACATGACGCGCGGCTTCAACAGCGCGACATAGTCGCCGAAGCCCGCCTCTTTCTCTTGGTCAAGGACACTCGTGTCAGTCATTCATCTGCCTTGGGTCTCTGGGGCCACGCCAAGGCACGGCCCCCTGACGGGTCAGTCGCTCGACGCGACGGTCACGGATGCAGGAACCCCCGCAAACTCTTCAATCGCCTTCTCCAGCCATTGGTCGTAAGCCTGCTGGCTGACCGCTTTCACGGTGATCGGCATATAGGCGTGGTCCTTGCCGCAAAGCTCGGAACACTGGCCGAAATAGATGCCTTCCTGCTCGACCTTGAACCAAAGCTGCGCCAGACGACCCGGCACACCGTCCTGCTTGACGCCGAAGGCTGGCATCGCCCAGGCATGGATCACATCAGACCCGGTGACCTGCATCACGACGGTCTTGTTGACCGGCACCACCACGGCGGTGTCGGTCGCCAGAAGATACTCGTCCTGACCGTAGCCGTGCTCTTCAAGCTCTTCACGGGTCAGCATGAAGCTGTCGAACGAGAACTCGCTGTCCGGATATTCGTAGGTCCAGTACCACTGGTTGCCGGTCGCCTTGATCGTGATGTCGCCTTCCGGGATTTCCTGTTGCTTGAACAGGAGCGGCAGTGAAAACGCCCCGATGAAGACCAAGATGATGATCGGAACGATGGTCCAGGTGACCTCGACAGGCGTGTTGTGGGTGAACCGCGCGGGCGTCGGGTTCGAGCGGCTGTTGTAGCGCAGGATCACGATTGCCAGCAGCAGCACCACAAACAGCGTGATCGCGATGATGATGATGTTTATCATCCCGTCGAGCCAGTGGATGTCGCGGGCCAGTTCGGTCACGGCGGGCTGAAAGTTGGTGCCGCCCGGTACCGGTTTGCCGATGATTTCAAGGCCTTCCAGCCCGTCCTGGGCGTAAGCGGAACTTGCCGCGAAAATCGCCCCGATGCTGGCCCAGAGGGCCGAAAGTTTGCTAAGTACCCGCATATTCACTTCCTGTTCGACTTTTGGCGCAATGCGCCGGCGCTTCGGGCTCTCCGGCATCGCTGACGGAATCCCCGTTGTGTCTGGGCCGTGTGAAACCATATTAGTAGCGTGTAAACAAGCAAATCCATTGCGGCAATCAGCCGCTTTTGTCGATTTGCGCCGCTCTGAACCGAGGTAACCCATGTCAGCAGATCAATTTCGCCCCTTCGAGACCGCCTTGGATCACGACCGAGCGCTGGCCCTGCTGCGCGATGCTGTCGCCGGGGCCGATGATGGCGAGCTGTTTCTGGAACGGCGGCGATCAGAGGTTCTGGTGCTCGATGATGGCCGGGTCAAGAATGCCAGCTATGACGCTTCGGAAGGTTTTGGCCTGCGCGCCGTGCGCGGCGAAACGGCTGGTTATGCGCATTCGACCGAGATTTCCGAAAAGGCGTTGAAACGGGCGGTCGAGACCGCTCGCCTGGCCGTGGGAGATGGCGGCGGCACGCTGGCTGCGGCACCGATGGCCACGAATCGGCGGCTGTACTCTGACCACGACCCGCTTCTGGACGCCAGCTTCCCCGTCAAGATCGAGACCCTGCGCGAAATCGACGCCTATGCCCGGGCGCTGGACAGCCGGGTTGTTCAGGTCTCGGCCACGATTGCCGCCTCGATGCAAGAGGTCGAGATCCTGCGCCCCGAGGGCCATCTGGTGCGCGACGCCCGCCCGATGGTGCGCGTCAACGTCTCGGTCATCGTCGAAGAGAATGGCCGGCGCGAATCTGGCGGGCACGGCTCTGGCGGCCGCTATGCGCTGACCGGTCTGATCGCGCCCGAGGAATGGCAATCGGCGGCCCGCGAAGCGCTGCGTATCGCCTTGGTGAACCTCAAGGCCGTGCCCGCGCCCGCTGGCGTCATGGATGTGGCGCTTGGCGCGGGCTGGCCGGGTATTTTGTTGCACGAAGCGATCGGCCACGGGTTGGAAGGCGATTTCAACCGCAAGAAGACATCCGCCTTCGCCGGCCTGATGGGACAGCAGATCGCCTCGAAGGGTGTGACGGTGCTGGATGACGGGACCATCCCCGACCGGCGCGGCTCATTGACCGTGGATGACGAGGGCACGCCAGACGCGGAAAGAATGTCCTGATCGAAGATGGTGTGCTGGTCGGCTTCATGCAGGACCGGCAGAATGCGCGGCTGATGGGGGTCAAGCCCACCGGTAACGGACGGCGCGAGAGCTTTGCACATGCGCCGATGCCGCGGATGACCAACACATTTATGCTCGGCGGCAATGCGTGACCCGTCCGAAATTGTCGCCGATGTGAAAGACGGTATCTACGCGGTCGGCTTTGGCGGCGGGCAGGTCGATATCACCAATGGCAAGTTCGTGTTTTCCTGCACCGAGGCCTACCGGGTCCAGAACGGCAAGATCGGCGCACCGGTCAAGGGCGCGACGCTGATCGGCGACGGTGCGACCGCACTGAAGCAGATCCGGGCGATCGGCAATGACATGAAGCTCGACCCCGGCATCGGCAATTGCGGCAAGGCAGGGCAATGGGTGCCGGTGGGCGTGGGCCAGCCGACACTGCTGATCGGCGGGCTGACCGTCGGCGGCTCGGCAGCGTGAGTGATTGGAGGGTCAGGCGTGTCGGGGAGGAGGACTTCGATGCGCTTGTCTCTGTCTGGCACGATGCCTGGCACGACGCCCATGCAACCCATGTGCCCGCGGCGCTGACGGCGATGCGGACGCCTGCAAAATTCGCTGATCGGCTGGCCGGGCTTGGCGATGCGGTTCGCGCGATCGGGCCGGTCGGTGGGCCGGTGGGTCTTTGCGCCGTGCTGGGGGATCAGATTTATCAGATCTACGTATCCCGTGCCGCACGCGGAACAGGTGCTGCCGGTGCATTGCTGCGGGATGGTGAAATGCGGCTGGCTGGGTCCGGTGTCACGGAGGCTTGGCTTGACTGCGTGGTCGAAAATGTCCGCGCGATCCGATTCTATACCCGGCAGGGATGGGTCGATTCGGGCAACCAGACCGTAATGCTTGACGGCGCTGATAGCGGTTTCCCTTTGAATGTGCGTGTTTTCAGAAAGAATTCTGAATTCGTAACGGCGTACACGACCCGTTAACCATCTCCGGCGCATGTTGCCTTCAGCAAGAGATGGAGACGAGGATGGCCAAGGATTTATTCCCTTCACCCCACCCCCTCACCCCCACCCACGAAGAGGATGATCGCCTGAATTGGCTCCGTCTCTTGCGATCTCGCCGGGTTGGTCCGGCGACGTTTTTTCGCTTGATGACAGAACATGGAACCGCTTCGGCGGCCCTGACCGCATTACCCCAGGTGGCGGCGGCTGCTGGCGTCAAGGACTATGCGGTTTGCCCCGAAGGCGTGGCACTGGCCGAGCTGAAGGCTGGCAAGTTGGCCGGGGCCACACTGGTCGCTCATGGCGAGGTCGGGTACCCGCAAGCGCTCTGCGATCTGCCTGACGCGCCACCGTTGCTCTGGACGATTGGCGACCGCAGCCTTTTGTCGCGCCCGATGGTGGCGCTGGTCGGGGCGCGCAATGCATCAAGCCTTGGTACACGCATGGCCCGAAAACTCGCCGAAGGGTTGGCAGAGGCCGGTTTCGTCGTGGTCTCGGGCCTTGCGCGTGGCATCGACACAGCGGCGCATCTTGCCGCGCTGGATCGCGGCACCGTGGCGGTGATGGCCGGGGGCGTCGATGTCTTCTATCCGGCCGAGAACGCTGTTCTGGCGCAGGAAATCGGTGAAAAAGGCTTGCGCCTTTCAGAGCAACCTCTGGGCCTTCAGCCGCAGGCGCGGCATTTTCCGCAACGAAACCGCATCGTTTCGGGCCTTTGCCGGGCGGTGGTGGTGGTCGAAGCGGCTGCGCGCTCTGGCAGCCTGATCACAGCGCGCAACGCCCTCGATCAAGGGCGCGAGGTGCTGGCCGTGCCGGGACATCCCTTCGATGCGCGCGCTTCGGGTTGCAACATGTTGCTGCGCGACGGCGGCACCTTGGTGCGTAGCGCCGAGGATGTGTTGGAGGTTCTGGGCACTCCCAAGATGCCGGGAAAGCCGATGGAATCCCCGAAGGTCAAACCCGCCAAGGCGCGGAGCCTGGCCGAGATGTCCGCCTTGCACGGCGAAATCCTGTCCCGTCTTGGCCCAAGCCCGGTGGCGGAGGATCAGTTGATTCGCGACCTTCGATTGTCGGCCAGTGATGTGGCACCGGAACTCGTCAGTCTGGAACTCGAAGGCCGGATCGTGCGGCAATCCGGCGGATTGGTCGCCCTCGCCGGCTAGACCGTTTCGGCTTCACCGACTTCTGCCGTGACGGCTTCGGGCGGCTCGACCGGGCGCTGCCAGACCGGTGGATCTCGTCCGCTGGTCGCGCCCGAACAAGCGCAAAGCCGCCCGGCCGTCAGCTGCATTGACATTCCGACACTCGCCACCACATGGTCCCGCGCCAAAGCCCGACCCCCGAGTCGAAAGGAAGTTCATGCCAGTTGTCGTCGTTGAATCCCCTGCCAAGGCCAAGACAATCAACAAGTATTTGGGGAATGACTTCACGGTTCTCGCATCCTACGGCCATGTCCGCGACCTGCCACCGAAAGATGGCTCGGTCGATACGGATCATGATTTCGAGATGAAATGGGAGGTCGCCAGCGACAGCAAAAAGCACGTCAAGGCGATCATCGATGCGCTGAAAGACGACAACGAACTGATCTTAGCGACCGACCCCGACCGCGAGGGCGAGGCGATCAGCTGGCACCTCGAAGAGGCGCTGACGGCGCGCAAGGCGATCAACAAGGATACCAAGGTCAGCCGGGTCGTGTTCAACGCGATCACCAAATCCGCCGTCACCGAGGCGATGAAGAACCCGCGCCAGGTCGACCAGCCGCTGGTCGAGGCGTATCTGGCGCGGCGCGCACTGGATTATCTGGTCGGCTTCAACCTGTCGCCGGTGCTGTGGCGCAAGCTGCCCGGCGCGAAATCGGCGGGTCGTGTGCAATCGGTTTGCCTGCGACTGATCGTCGAGCGCGAGATGGAGATCGAGGCGTTCAAGGCGCAGGAATACTGGACCGTCAAGGCGCTGCTGACCACACCGCGCGGGCAGGATTACGAGGCGCGGCTGACGCTCTTGGCCGGCAAGAAGCTGGACAAGTTCGACATCCCGAACGCGACGCAAGCCGAACTGGCCGTGCAGGCGATCACCAGCCGCGATCTGACGGTGAAATCGGTCGAAGCGAAACCGGCCAGCCGCAACCCCTCGGCCCCGTTCATGACCTCGACATTGCAGCAGGAAGCCAGCCGGAAATTCGGTTTCGGCGCGCGGCAAACGATGAGCCTGGCACAACGGCTCTATGAGGCCGGGCACATCACCTATATGCGGACCGACGGCATCGACATGGCGCCCGAGGCGGTGACGGCGGCGCGCGATGCGATCAAGGATCGCTACGGCGCAAACTATCTGCCCGACAGCCCGCGGATGTACAAGAACAAGGCCAAGAACGCGCAGGAAGCGCATGAATGCATCCGCCCGACCGAGATGGACCAGTCGCAGGACAAGCTGAAGCTGAGCGATGCGGACCAGCGCAAGCTTTACGATCTGATCTGGAAGCGTACGATTGCCAGCCAGATGGCCGCCGCCCGGATGGAACGCACGACCGTCGATGTCGCCAGCCGGGATGAGCAGGTCGAACTGCGCGCAACCGGTCAAGTGATGCTGTTCGACGGTTTCATGAAGGTTTATGAGGAAGGCCGCGACGACGCCGTTGTCGATGATGATGACAAGCGCCTGCCGCAAATCGCCGAAGGCGAACCGGCGGCGAAGAAATCAGTCACGCCCGAGCAGCATTTCACCCAGCCGCCACCGCGCTATACAGAGGCGTCGCTGGTCAAGCGGATGGAAGAACTCGGCATCGGCCGCCCCTCGACCTATGCCAGCATCGTCACCACGATTCAGGACCGCGAATATGTGGTCAAGGACAAGAACCGCCTGATCCCCGAGGACAAGGGGCGGCTGGTCACGGCCTTTCTGACCAACTATTTCCGTCAGTATGTCGGTTATGACTTCACCGCCGATCTGGAAAACCAGCTGGACGAGGTATCGGCAGGCGAGCGTGACTACAAGGATGTGCTGAGCCGGTTTTGGCGCGATTTCTCGGCCGCCATCGCCGAAACCGCAGATCTGCGGATCGGCGAGGTTCTGGACAAGATCGACGAAGTGCTGGAGCCGCATAATTTCCCGCCGCGCGAGGATGGCAGCAATCCCCGCACCTGCCCGAATTGCGGCAATGGCCGACTCGCCCTGAAAACCGCGCGTTCCGGCGGAGCTTTCATCGGCTGCTCGAACTATCCCGAATGCCGCTTCACCCGGCCGCTGACCGCGCCGAACGGCGAAGAGGCCGGGATGGTCGACGGTAAGGTTCTGGGCACCGATCAGGGCGAAGAGATCAGCCTGCGCAACGGCCGTTTCGGACCTTACGTGCAGCGCGGCGAGGCCAGCGAAGAGGTGCCGAAACCGCCCCGCGCCAGTCTGCCGAAGGGCTGGGATGCGACTGAGCTGGATCTCGAAAAGGCGCTGATGCTGCTGAACCTGCCGCGCGAGATCGGCAAACATCCCGAAGATGGCGAACCGGTCGAGGCCGGAATCGGGCGCTACGGGCCTTATGTCAAGCATGGCCGGGTCTATGCCAATCTGGCGGATGTCGATGAGGTATTCACCGTCGGCATGAACCGCGCGGTCGAGGAGATCGCCGAAGAAGGCCAGCCGCGGTCGCGGTGGGCGAGAGGCTGCCAAGCCGCTCAAGGAGCTTGGCGAACATCCCGATGGCGGGCCGATTGCCGTCATGGACGGACGCTACGGGCCTTATGTCAAATGGGCCAAGGTCAATGCGACCCTGCCCAAAGGCACCGAGCCTGCCGATGTCACGCCTGAAATGGCGCTGGAACTGATCGCCGAGAAGGCCGCCAAGAAGGGTGGACGCAAGGCTGCACCGAAAAAGGCCGCGGCCAAGAAGCCTGCTGCAAAGAAAAAACCGGCGAAGAAAGCCGGCTAGGGCAAGTTTGAAACCTTGGCGTTCCCTCTCGTGCTGCGGCGCAGAGATTGACTTGGACTGCTGCCTTCGCCACAACACGATCCAACGGCGAAATGAGGGGAGAGTTCCATGAAAAAGGTATATGGCACGGCGGCTGAGGCGCTGGATGGCCTGCTGCATGACGGCATGCTGATCGCGGCGGGCGGATTTGGCCTGTGCGGCATTCCGGAACTGCTGTTGCAGGCCATCAAAGAGGCCGGCACGAAGGACCTGACCTTTGCCTCGAACAATGCCGGCGTCGATGATTTCGGCATCGGCATTCTGCTGCAGACCAAGCAGGTCAAGAAGATGATCAGCTCTTATGTCGGCGAGAATGCCGAATTCATGCGCCAGTATCTGTCCGGCGAGCTGGAGCTGGAATTCAACCCGCAAGGCACGCTGGCCGAACGGATGCGCGCCGGCGGCTGCGGCATTCCGGGGTTCTACACCAAGACCGGCGTCGGCACGGTGATTGCCGAGGGCAAGGAACACAAGGATTTCAACGGCGAGACCTATATTCTGGAGCGTGGCATCGTTGCCGACCTCTCCATCGTCAAGGCGTGGAAGGCCGATGACACCGGCAATCTGGTCTTCCGCAAGACTGCGCGCAACTTCAACCCGCCAGCGGCGATGTGCGGCAAGGTCTGCGTCGCCGAGGTCGAGGAAATCGTGCCGCGTGGCTCGCTGGATCCCGACTGCATCCATCTGCCGGGCATCTACGTGCACCGGATCGTGCAGGGTGAGCACGAAAAACGCATCGAACAGCGCACCATTCGTCAGAAGGAGTCCGCATAATGCCCTGGGACCGCAATCAGATGGCCGCGCGCGCGGCCAAGGAACTGGAAGACGGGATGTATGTGAACCTTGGCATCGGGATCCCGACGCTGGTGTCGAACTACATCCCCGAGGGTGTCGATGTGACGCTTCAGTCGGAAAACGGCATGCTGGGCATGGGGCCGTTCCCGACCGAGGACGAGGTCGACCCCGACCTGATCAACGCCGGCAAGCAGACGATCACCGAACTGGACCGCACCAGCTATTTCGACAGCGCGCAGAGCTTCGGCATGATCCGCGGCGGCAAGATCGCGATGGCGATCCTGGGCGCGATGGAGGTCAGCGAAAACGGCGATCTGGCCAACTGGATGATCCCCGGCAAGCTGGTCAAGGGCATGGGCGGTGCGATGGATCTGGTCGCCGGTGTCGGCCGCGTTGTCGTGGTGATGGATCACACCATCCAAGCATGGTGAATCCAAAGTGCTGAAGGAATGCACTCTGCCGCTGACCGGCAAGGGCGTCGTCGACCGGATCATCACCAATCTCGGCGTGCTGGACGTGACCCACAAGGGCCTGCATATCGTCGAACTGGCCGAGGGCGTGACCCGAGCCGACATCGTCGCGGCAACCGAAGCGACGATTGTGTGACCGGCAGGCAGATCACATTGGACCCAGGCAGCCGAGCCCCTGTCGCCTTTCTTGTCGGCTCGGTGGGACTGTCGCGAAAGCCGAAACGCCTTCATAATGCTGCCCAAATCTGTCGCTAGATGCGCTGGCAATGACAATGAGCAGTCTCGCCCCCCTTCCCCGATCCGCACCCGGTAGCGCCAGCCGCCGCCGCGCGATGCCGCCCTTCTGGGCGGGCTTTTCGTGCTGTTTCTGGCTGGTCTGATCGGGCTGGCCGCCGCCACGGGATGGGAAGAAACCGTCGCCCAGATTGCCAAGCTGGGCTGGGGACAGCTGGTCATCCTTCTGGGCCTCAGTCTGGTGAACTACGGGTTTCGCGGGCTGCGCTGGCATATATTCTCGCACAAGCTGGGACTTGGAACCGATTTCGTCCAGAATCTGCGGCATTACCTTGGCGGCTTCGCGATGTCCGTTACACCCGGTCGGGTCGGAGAGCTTGTGCGCATGCGTTGGTTGCGCCGCGAAACCGGTTGGCCATTCGAAAGAACAGCGCCTCTTGTGCTGGCCGACCGCGCCTCGGACCTTGCGGCGATGGGCGTCATTCTGGCGGTAGGCATCGCGTTTTCGGCGACCGGCATCGGCGGCGCGGTTCCGGTGACCGTCTTTGCCCTGGCCGCCGCGCTGATAGCCACCCGTCCGCGCCTTTTGGCGTGGGTTGCGGGGGCCGGCTATGGCCTTGTTGGACGTTGGCCGCGGCTTTTCGCGCGGGTCCGAACGGCGGCGCGGTCGCTTTCACGGTTCTCAAGTCCGTGGGTGATGTCCCTGGCGGCCCTGATCGGCGCGTTGGGCTGGTTCGCAGAGGGCTATGCGTTTCACCTTCTGCTGGTCTGGCTGGGCGCCGATATCGGACTTGCCAAGGCGGTGGCGATCTTCATATTCGCGACGCTTGCCGGGGGCCTGACCGGGGCGCCGGGCGGTATCGGCGGCGCCGAGGCGGCGATGGTCGCCCTGCTTGTGCTTGAAGGCGTGCCGGTCGAGGTCGGCGTGCCGGCCACCGCGATCATCCGGGTGACGACGCTGTGGTTCGCCATCGCGATCGGACTTGTCGTCTTCCCGATTGCTGAACGTTATTCGATGAAGGGCCGAGATGCGCTGGAAAAAAACTGACTATACCGGCTGGGGCCGAGCTCTGCATGCCAGCGCCGAAATCGCGCGACCAGAGCGTTTTTTGGCGCTGAAGAAACTGGTCGCCGAGACCCCCGCCCCGGCCATTGGTCGGCTGCGGAGCTATGGCGATGCCGCGCTTAATGATGGTGGTCGTGCGATCGACATGACCCGGCTTGACCGAATTCTCGGCTTCGATGCGACGACCGGTCTGGTCGAGGTAGAGGCCGGCGCAAGGATCGGCGATCTGGGGCGTATCTTTCCAGCGAGAGGCTGGATCCCGCCTGTCATGCCTGGCACCGGTTTTGCCACCGTGGGCGGCTGCATCGCAAATGACGTGCATGGCAAGAACCACCATGTCGTCGGCTCGTTTGGTCAGCATGTGACCGAAATAACCCTGCTCCAGGGTGACAAGACCAGGACCGTGACGCCCGACAAGACGGCGGACCTTTTCAAGGCGACCATAGGTGGTCTAGGCCAGACCGGCGTGATCGCCAGAGCGAAGATCCAGCTGATGCCCTGCAAGGGCGACATGATGGTGCTGACAGAGCGCCGCGTAGACGGCTGGGAAGAGTTCCTGTCGGTGCTTGAGAATTCTCGCGCCGACTACAATGTCGGCTGGATCGACGCGACCGCGAAGGGCGCCAATCTTGGTCGTGGCATTCTGGAGGAAGGCGAAATCACCTCTGGCGTCTACCCGACCAAGGGCAAGGCCCGCGAAGTGCCGTTCAACGCGCCACACTGGGCGCTATCGGCGCCGGTGGTGCGGATGTTCAACGAGCTCTATTTCCGCCGCGTCCCCGAAGGCGGGCGCACCACGGTCAAGCCGATCAGCGCACCGTTCTTTCCGCTCGATGCAATCCACAACTGGAACCGGCTTTACGGCAAGCGCGGCTTTCACCAGTTTCAATGTGTAGTGCCCGTGGATCAGGCACCCGCCCTGCGCAAAATGCTGGATCTGATCGCGACTTCCGGACTGGCCTCACCGCTGGCCGTGCTGAAACGCATGGGCGAGGGTCGCGCCGGATACATGTCCTTCCCGATGGAAGGCTACACGCTGGCCGTCGATTTCCCCAACCGCAGCGGCGCGCGGGTTCTGATCGGAAACCTTGAACGCATGACAGAGGATGTCGGTGGGCGCATCTACTTCGCCAAGGACGCACTGTCGGGGCCGGGCCGAATCGGCGCGATGTACCCCGAACATGAGCTTTGGTTGAAAGCCGTGACCAAGGCCGATCCCGAGGGCGCGATGATCACGGATCTGGTGCGCCGGCTGAACCTGAGGAACACGAAATGAGCGAGTCTTGGATTATTCTGGGTGCCACCTCCTCGATGGCGCGGGCCTTTGCCCGTGCGGTCGCAAAGCGTGGCGATGCTGTGTTTCTGGCCGGTCGCGACATGGATGACCTGAACGCCACGGCGCAAGACTGCGCCGCGAGGGGCGCGCGGCTGTCCGAGGTTCTGCCCTTCGACGCCCGCAAGCCGGAAGGCTTCCGGGCGCTGATTGACCGGCTTGAACAGGAAGACGGCCAGATCAACGCCGCCGTCTTCGTCGGCTCGATGCCCGACCAAGCCGCCATCGACGCTGATCCCGGCCTGATCGACGGCACCGTGACCGACAGTTTCACCGGCCCCGCGCGCGTTCTGCAGATGCTCGCCCCTGTTATCGAGGCGCGCGGCGGCGGCACGGTCGTGGGGGTCGGTTCGGTTGCCGGCGACCGCGGGCGTATTGGCAACTACGTCTACGGGGCTGCCAAAGCCGGGTTTCACACCTACCTTTCCGGCCTTCGCAATCGCCTGACCCGCACGGGCGGGCATGTGGTGACTGTAAAACCGGGCTTCGTCGATACCGCGATGACTTGGGGGATCGAGGGGATGTTCCTTGTCGCGGCCCCCGAAAAAGTGGCCGAGGATATCCTCAAAGCCGTCGAGAAGAAACGAAACGTCATCTACACGCCGTTCTTCTGGCGCTACATCATGCTGATTATCCGGTCGATCCCGGAACCGATTTTCAAGAAGATGTCGATCTGAGGCTTTTCGGCCTTAACCCAGAGGCATCGCGTAGCGGAATGCGCGTTCGAGAGGTAGCGAAAGGCAGCGTGTTCCGATTCAGGTTCTTGCAAAAAAGCCATAGGACTTTTTCAAACTCGAACGACTGAACGATCCGGCCAAATGGCGTGAACTGTCAGAATCCGAACCAGTCCTGCCACAGCCCGGCGGCGTAGAACATCATCGACAGTGTCAGCATCAGCAGCCCCAGCCCGCGCTTGTCCCGCATCGCGAAAACGATCGGATCATGGTCCTGCTTGCCGAAATACCCCAGCCGCACCATCCGGATCAGCCAAGCGGCCATCGGAATAAGCGCCAGCCACAGCATCCACTGCGTCGGATACAGCACCTGCGCTTGTTCGGTGAATGAGTAGGCGACGAAAGTCAGCAGCGCCGCCACGGCGCTAAGCCCCGCCACGTTCAGCAAATCGCCCCGATCCGAACGGCCGTAGCCACGGCCGGGCAACCGCTCGTCATTGGCGGCCAGCGTCAGCTCTGTCAGCCGCTTGACGCAGCCCAACGTGACGAAGATCGGGAAAATGAAGACCAGCATGAAGCCGGTGACGGCGACACCTGCCGCCGCGGCCCCGCCGCCGACGCGCAATGTATAAAGTGCTGCCAGCGTCGCGATATCGATCCAGCGTATCCGCTTCAGCCGCAATGAATAGGCCAGCGACAGCAGCATGTAGGCGATTACCACCAGCAAGAAGGACGGCCCGAGCAGCGCGCCCAGTCCAAATGCCACAAGTCCGAGCAGCAGACTGGTCATCATTCCGATATGTATCGGCACGGCTCCGCTGGCAAAGGGGCGCAGATGCTTGGTGGCGTGCAGCCTGTCTGCCTCAAGATCGAGCAAGTCATTCACGACATAAATGCTGGACGCCGCGGCCGAGAAAGCCGCCATGCCCAAAAGGACCATGCCAAGCGTTGCCAAAGTGAAGTCGTGCGCCGCCAGCATCGGCAGCAGCAATAGCACGTTCTTGACCCATTGATGCGGGCGCAGGGCGCGGATCAGGTCGCGCATCGCCCAACCGCCTGGATAGGTCGTGGCCGTTCTGCCGGTCCTGGCCAGCGATTGTTCGATCGCCCTGTGATGGCCGACGATCAGGGCGTTTTCAGATTTTTCCCATATCGCGCAATCACTGACATCATTGCCTGCATAGTCAAAACCGCCCTCGCCGAACGCGGCGACAAGTGCGTCGGCCTTTCTGGCGCCTTTTAGATTAATCTCTCCATCCGAAGCGAATATGCGGCCCGACAGTCCATGATCGCTTGCCAGGCGCCTGACCAGTTCCTCGTCCGACGCCGAGGCCAGCAGGACTTCTCGCCCACCGGTCAGGCTGGCGTCAGCCAGTTGTTTGATCTCTGGCGACGTGGGCAGAAGATCGGTGCGCAGTTGAGCGATCTCAGCGAGTTCACGCTTTAATCGGGCCGGGCGGGAAAGGTTCGAGATGCTGGACTTGATCACCCGGACCGGATCCTTGCCAAGCCCGGCCCAAAAACACTCGAACAACATATCCGTTCTCAGGAATGTGCCATCCACATCCAGCACCAGCGGCTTGATGTCAGCCATCCTGCTTTGCCTGCCGGACAGAGAAGACGCAACCATCGGACAAAAGCTGCGGCTGTGTCAGGCAGAGGCCGCGCGCTACTGTCCACGCGGCCAAGACCTTGGGCACATAGGCGCGGGTTTCGGCGTATGGCGGCACGCCTTCGTGCTTCTTGATCGCATTCTCTCCGGCATTGTAGCTGGCCAGCACCATCACAGGATCGCCACCAAATTCCTTCATCAGCCAATCAAGATACGCAACACCACCGCGAATATTATCGGCGGCGATCTTGGTATCGCTGACGCCGAAGCGTTCGGCGGTGGCCGGCATCAGCTGCATGAGGCCAGTTGCGCCAGCGCTGCTGACCGCCGTGGCGCGCCCACCCGATTCAATGCCGATGACAGCCAGCACAAGCGCCGGAGAAACCCGTGTGCCGATCGTCGCCTTCAGAATGTCAGTGCCGTGCTTGTCGGCGATCTTCTGCAGGTCTTGCAGGCGAGGAGTAGGCACGCCCTTACCCTCTGGGCCGTTGGTAAGCTTGTTGACCGCCTCATTAAGACGACCGGGGCTTGCATCCACCAGCTGCGGCGAAACCGCGGCCCAGTACCAGTCATAGTCGCCGCTATAGGGTGCCGCCGGTCCGGGGATTGGCTGATCTGGACGGGACGGCAGCGCAAAGCGGTAGGGTTCTGCATTCGGATCGATCTGAACCGTGATGCGTTTCTTGGCCCCTGACGCGGGAACCTTGACCCGCTTGAATGTGAAATCGACGAAAGACGGGGCTTCATCGGCCCACGTTACGGTCGCCAGAGAAATACTGACCGCTGCTATTGCTGCTATATTGCGCCGCTTCATGCGGTTCTGCTCTGCCTCAGTGCTTCGTTACATTAGTCTTTCGCAAAAAAAATCACTTTTAGCCAGTTATTGTTGTTTTTGATTCATGGAAAATACCCGGGATGGGCCGTTTTTGCGCCAATAGAGCGGGCCAATCGACTGCGCGAAAAATCCTCTTTAACGAAGAATTCATCTTTTGTTTTGTTATTTTTCAAAGACTTAATCAGTTTTTACGCACTTTCTTAAGCAGTACCAAAATTGTACGAAGCGCGCCCAACTGTTGCCCCAATCAGACGGCCATATATGCCCATACCAAGACGGAAAGCGGGTCACTCAAAACCAAGATCTGCAGCGACCCGGCAAGGTAACCTGGAAACGAAAACGAAACCCTTGGAAGGAAACACTATGAAACTGATCACTCTCGCACAGAACTTTGCCCGCGACGAAGACGGCGCAGTAACCGTTGACTGGGTCGTGCTGACCGCAGCCATCGTCGGCCTCGGCATCGCCGTTCTGGCCTCGGTCTCGTCAGGGCACCAACAGCCTGGCAACGAAAATCAGCTCGAGCCTGGCCGCCCAGACTGTTGGCGTTGGTCCTGCAGCACAACCCTAAGTCACAGTCCCTGCGGTTCTGCTGATGTCCGCAGGACGACTGGACGGATCAAGTCGGCCGCGCCTTTCAGGCGCGGTCGCTTTACAATTCGGGATCGTTTGATTGTTCGTGATGCAGTACCAATTAGTAGGCGCAACCGAAACGTAATTTCATCATTTAGCCCCAATCTATTGAGAACATACAATAGTGAGGGGAAGAACATCGCCATGCAGTCACTGGCGCAAATAGTTGGAGAACGCATCATGCAAGAAACACTTGCCAAATTCATTGAGGCCGAAGACGGCGCCGTAACCGTTGACTGGGTTGTTCTGACCGGCGCAATCGTCGGTTTGGGTATCGCGGTGATCAGCACCGTTGCGCAGGGCGCGCTCGATAACTCGGACGGCATCGGCGCTGCTTTGGCGAGCAGCGAGATTCCAGACTACTCGAGCGGAAACTAGCATCCGATCGACATAGGCAACCGGCCTGTGGCGAGAAGAAACAATTGTTGCGATTTCGCGGAGAATTCTCAAAGCCACCACGCTTTGTTCTCTTTTCCGCCCCAATGTTCAGCTATTAGCTGATATGCGTAAGCGAACGGGGTGTCACCATCGGCCTTAGCCGAACTGGCACGGAAAATGAAAGGGTAGGTCATGCGTCTGGTATTCGGTTTGGTCATGGTTCTTGGAATGGGATTGGCCGGAATGGCCATTTATATGGTCAAGGATTATTTCGATACCTACCAGTCTGAGCTGGCATCCAAACAGGCTGCGCTGGCGAGTATCGTGCCCACAGTGGATGTATTCGTCGCCACCCGCACATTGCGCTATGGCGAAAAGCTGCGCCCCGAGGACGTGCGCATCGTCAGGTGGCCGGAGAACGCGATCCCCCAGGGCGCATTCAGGAAGAAAGAGGACCTTTTCTCGCAAGGCGAGCAGATGGAGAATCTGCGGACTGTCATCCGTGCCATGGAGAAGGACGAGGCGCTAATGACAATCAAAGTCACCGACCCGGGCGAGGATGCCGGTGTGTCCTCTCGTCTGGCGAAAGGCATGCGCGCCTTTGCCATCAAGGTCGATGTGGCTTCCGGGGTGTCGGGCTTCCTGCGTCCGGGCGACAAGGTCGACGTCTACTGGACCGGTCAGAACTATAATCCGAACGGCGATAACGGCGGTGCCGAGCTGACAAAATTGATCGAAACCAACGTCAAGATCCTTGCCGTTGACCAGATTGCCGACGAAGATCGCAATAATCCAACAATCGCCCGCACCGTGACCGTCGAAGCCACGCCGCTGCAGGTGGCCGGCCTGGCGCAGGCGCAGGCGACCGGACGTCTGGCCTTGTCACTGGTCGGCGCCGAAGACACGGATCAGATTGATAGCGTGGAAGTTGATGCCCGCATTCTATTGGGACGCGAAGAGCGTAAGGTCGTTCAAACTCAGCGCCAGAAGGTCTGCTCGGTCCGCACGCGCAAAGGTTCCGAGATCATCGAAACGCCCGTCGAGTGCGTCGAATAGATAATCTGACAATCCTTCAACAACCCGGTCGGGCCTGCAACATCTTGATTGCGGGCCCGTTTTGTTTCCCAGATGTTGTTTTGTGTTGCCACTTATCCACATAAAGATACCGCCCCAACCGATTGATTCTTGCAATAAAAGCGGAACTCCCGCATCTTCCTTGCAAATCGGGCGTTGAAATGACCCGAAACGAGGCGTGATCGGAGAGGCAGGTCACATGAAAATCGACAGATTCCTGAAGGCGGCCCTTTTGGGCTTTTCCCTGACAGTAGTAACGGCCCCCATGGGCACGGCGGAAACGCTGCGCATCATGAATGGGGAGACATCGGGCGCCTTGAGCGTTCCGATGAACCGCGCGGTGGTGGTCGAAGCCGACCAGCCCTTCGCGGAACTTTCAATCGCCAACCCCGGCATTGCCGACATCTCTACTTTGTCGGATCGCACTATATATGTGCTGGGCAAGGCACCGGGGCGCACCACGCTCACCCTATTGGGTCCCGACGGGCGCCTGATCACCAACGTCGAGGTGCAGGTCACCCCAGACATCGCGGAATTCAAGGAACGGCTGCGGCAAATTCTGCCCGGCGAACCGATCGAGGTTCGCACCGCCAATGACGGCATCGTGCTGTCGGGCGTCGTCTCTTCCATCACAAAGTTGGATCGCGCGCTTGATCTGGCGAATCGCTATGCGCCGGACCGGGTTTCGAACCTGATGATGGTCGGCGGCACCCAGCAGGTGATGCTCAAAGTCCGGTTTGCGGAAATGCAGCGGTCTGTTAGCAAAGCTCTTAACGGCGGTATCACGATTGACTCCTTCGGCTCTGATGCAGCGGTCGTTTCGGGCGGCGGTAGCGGTGGCTTAGCCTCCGTTGGCGGCAGTGCAACAACTCTTGGATCGATAACTTCGGCCTTGAGGCCGGACGCCGGGTTTGCTGGAGGTATGGCGATCGGTGCAAGTCTCGGTGGCATTGAATTGCAGGTAATGCTGGAAGCTCTTGAATCCAAAGGGCTTGTTCGCACCCTCTCGGAACCCAACCTGACCGCCCTTTCCGGCCAGGAAGCCAAGTTTCTGGCGGGTGGCGAATACCCGATCCCGGTTGTCGACAACGACGGTGGTATCTCGGTCGAGTACAAACCGTTCGGTGTAGAACTGAACTTCACCCCGCGGGTCGTCGACGGCGACGTTATCAACCTGCAGCTGACCGCGGCGGTCTCCGGGCTGGACGACACGATCTCGATCCAGAATGGCGGCTTCTCGATCAACGCTTTCCGGCGGCGCGAAACCTCGACCACGGTCGAGATGCGCGATGGCGAAAGCTTTGCAATCGCTGGCCTTCTGCAAGACGACTTCCAGGATCTGAACGGTCAGGTTCCATGGTTGGGCGACATCCCGATCCTTGGGGCCCTGTTCCGCAGCGCCGACTATCAGCGCTCGCAATCCGAACTTGTGGTCATCGTGACACCGCATCTGGTGACGCCGACCCGCGGCGAGGCGCTGGCCCTGCCGACCGACCGGATCCGTCCGCCGACGGAAGCTGAATTCTTTCTGTTCGGCAAGACAGCGGCGGGCAATCGCCCGAGAACCGGTGCCGCCGGGGAAGTTGCGAAACAGGACTTTGGCGGGTCCTACGGCTATGTGATGGAGTGATGGACATGCTAGGACAAAAGAAAACCCTTCTGGCGGCGGCAAGCATCCTTACCCTGACCGCATGTGGCGACGCCAAGTTCGGCCAGAGCTGGTACAAGGAAGCCGGATCGCAGATCGATGAAGGCGGATTTGGCAATCCCACGATGAACAACACACTGGTTCAGAACGGCGAGCGGAGTTATCTCGTCAACCTGAACCAGAGGTTCACCAATGACGTGCCGACGATGATCAACTTCGAATTCGACAGCACGGTGATCGACGCTACAGCCCGCCAGACGCTGATGCAGCAGGCAGACTGGATCCGTCAATTCCCCGAGGTCCGCTTCAAGGTTTTCGGTCATACAGACCTTGTCGGCTCGGATGCCTACAACAAACGGCTCGGCCTGCGCCGCGCCCAGGCCGCAGTCGCCTTCCTGGCATCACAGGGCATAAGTCGTTCGCGGCTTGAGGCAGTGGTTTCGTTCGGCGAGACTCAACCCCTGATCGCGACGTCAGAGCGCGAACGCCGTAACCGGCGCACAGTAACGGAAGTGTCAGGCTTCGTCCGGAATCATCCGACATTGCTGCACGGCAAATACGCAGCCGTCATCTTCCGCGGCTATGTCCGCAACGCCGGAGAGGTTCAGGCAACCGGTCAATCCGAACTGGCCGGCGGCAGTTAACAATCAACCAGAAGTCGACACACCGTCGCAAAAAACCGAACTGTTACGGCTTTTTGGCCCCAATGTTGCCCATTTTCCGGTTCAGTTTCATTTAAAGGGACAAATGCGTGACTCGGTGAGTCGCGCATCTGCCTCGCGGTCCAGGCGCGCTTGCATTGAATATGCGTCTTGGATCGGCCCGAATGAAACAGGAAGGACGTGACGCAATGACGAGTGGTGTAGCATTGCAGCCAGAACCCGCACCCATCCTCGCCTGCACGGTCTCTGGGAATGTCCAGAATTTCGATCTGCTGATCGAAGACATGGAAGCAGAGCTGGGCGAGGGCTGGGGCGATCTGTCTTTCGAGGAAGCACGGCATTTCTTCGGCCAGCCCGATGCCGCCCATCTGGAATTCATCGCGATCGCAATGAATGACGAAGATGAAGACAAGATTGCACTGATCGCGGACATCATCAAGACGGCCAACGCGAATGATGTAAAAGTCATTGTTATTGCAGAAGAAGTCAGCCCGATTGCGCTGCACCAGCTGTTGAAGATGGGGGCCGAGGAATTCGTGCCCTATCCTCTTCCGGAAGGTGCCCTGCACGATGCGATCGAGCGCATGCGTGCTCCGGCGCCGCAAAGCTCGGCGCCGTCTCAGGACGCCAACGCCACAAAGATCAAGGCCACCGGCGACCGCGATGCTGTCGTTCTGGCCGTCCACGGGCTGGCCGGTGGCGTCGGCTCTACCACCTTTGCGGTGAACATGGCCTGGGAACTGGCGAACGTCGACAAGAAGGATCCGCCACGGGTCTGTCTTCTTGATCTGGACCTTCAGGGTGGATCTGTCGCCACCTATCTGGACCTGCCCCGCCGCGAGTCGGTTTACGAATTGCTGTCGGACACGGCGTCGATGGACAATGACAGTTTCATGCAGGCGCTTCTGACATTCAACGAGCGGATGCAGGTCCTGACCGCGCCGGCCGAAATGCTGCCGCTTGACATCATCTCCTCGCAGGATGTCGAACGCGTACTGGAAGCGGCGCGCACGAATTTCGACTATGTCGTCGTCGATATGCCCTCGACGGTGGTGCAATGGACTGAAACCGTATTGCACGCCGCGCATGTCTACTTCGCACCGCTGGAACTCGATATGCGGTCGGCGCAGAACGCGCTGCGCATGATCCGGGCTTTGAAATCCGAAGAATTGCCGTTTGAAAAGTTGCGTTATGTCCTGAACCGGGCGCCAAAGTTCACCGATCTTTCAGGCAAAAGCCGGGTGAAGCGCCTGGCCGAGAGCCTGGACATCAAGATCGAAGTCCTGATGCCAGATGGCGGAAAGCCGGTGCATGACGCCTGTGATCAAGGTGTGCCCCTGCTGGAAGCCGCGGCAAAAAATCCATTGCGCAAGGAAATCGCGAAGCTCGCGGCCTCCGTCCACGAACTCAATCTGTCTGTTGCCGAGGGCGCTTAAGCTCCGCGGAAAGGTTCTGTATGTTTTCTCGTTACAAGAAGCCCGAACAAGGCAAACCGCAACTGGTCGAGGTCAGCACGACTGCGCCAGAGGCAAATGATACCGGCAAGTCGAAACCTTCGTCAGTCAAGCGCAAGCCCGCGCAGGCTGCGGCGCAGGTCGTGCCGTTGGACAAGGAAAAGAAGCGCAAGGAACGGCTGGGTGAGATCAAGGTCGAGCTGCACAAACGCCTTCTGGACAACCTGAACCTTTCGGCTCTTGAAACCGCGACCGAGAATGATCTGCGCTCGGAAATCTCGGCGATTGCCGGTGAAGCGCTGGAAGACATGGCGATTGTGCTGAACCGCGAGGAACGGGCAGCGCTGAATCAGGATCTGTTCGACGAGGTGACCGGCCTGGGCCCCCTCGAAACGCTGCTGAAAGACGACAGCGTCAACGATATCCTGGTCAACGGCCCGCAGCAGATCTTCGTGGAACGCGCCGGCAAGCTGCAACTGACCGATGTCACGTTCAAGGATGAACGCCACCTTCTGCGGATCATCGACAAGATCGTGTCCGCCGTGGGTCGCCGGGTGGATGAATCCAACCCGTATGTCGACGCTCGTCTTGCGGATGGCTCTCGTTTCAACGCCATGGTACCGCCGATTGCGGTCGATGGCTCGCTGGTTTCCATTCGTAAATTCAAGAAGGAAAAGCTGGCGATTGACGACCTTGTCAAGTTCGGCGCCTTCACCGAGGAAATGGCCGCCTATTTGCAGGCCGCCGTCGCGACCCGTCTGAACATCATCGTCTCGGGCGGTACCGGTTCGGGTAAGACGACGACGCTGAACGCGCTATCCTCCTTCATCGACGATGCCGAACGCATCCTGACGATCGAGGATACGGCAGAACTTCAGCTGCAACAGACCCATGTTGGCCGGATGGAAAGCCGCCCGCCCAACGTCGAGGGCAAGGGCGCGGTCAGCCAGCGCGACTGTCTGAAGAACGCCCTGCGGATGCGCCCGGACCGGATCATCGTCGGTGAAACCCGCGGCGAGGAAGTCATCGACATGCTGCAAGCCATGAACACCGGCCACGATGGCTCGATGACCACGATCCACGCCAACAGCGCGCGCGACGGTGTGTCGCGTCTGGAAAACATGATCGCGATGGCCGGTATCGAAATGCCGATCAAGGCGGTCCGTGCCCAGATCGCATCTGCTGTGAACCTGATCGTGCAGGCAAGTCGTCTGCAGGACGGCTCGCGCCGCATGACCTCGATCACGGAGATTACCGGGATGGAGGGCGACGTGATCTCGATGCAGGAAGTGTTTCGGTATCAGCGGGTCGGCCTGACACCCGAAAACAAGATCATCGGCCATTTCACCGCTACCGGCGTGCGTTCGAACTTTTCCGAACGCTTCCGGATGTGGGGTTATGACCTGCCTTCAACCATCTTTGAACCATTCAACGGGAACTGATCGGCCATGGTTATCAGCGCAGAACCTCTTATTTATGGCCTGATCTTCATCGCCATAATCGTTCTTGTAGAAGGCATCTACCTGACGGTTTTCGGCAAGTCGATCAGTCTGAACAACCGCGTCAACCGGCGTCTAGAGATGCTGGAAAAGGGTGCCGGCCGAGAACAGGTTCTGGAACAACTCCGCAAGGAGATGGGCCAGCACATGAAGGCCCGGGGCATCCCGCTTTACTCTATCCTGGCAGCCCGCGCGCAGAAGGCGAACATCGCCTTCTCGCCTTCGCAGTTGATCGTGATGATGGTGGTGCTGGGCATTGTGGCCTATGTCGGCCTGACGTTCGGTACCTCGGCCAGCTTGCCGATCCGCCTGGTTATCGCAACCGGGATGGGCATCGGCGGGGTCTTCGTCTGGGTGAACAACAAGGCCAAGAAACGTCTTTCGATGATCGAGGAGCAATTGCCGGACGCAGTTGAACTCATGGTGCGCTCTCTTCGCGTCGGCCACCCGTTCTCGTCTGCCCTGACCATCGTTTCGAAAGAGGTGCCGGATCCGCTGGCCTCGGAAATGGGCGTCATCTCGGACGAGTCCGCTTACGGTCGCGATGTCGGCGAGGCGCTCAAAGCAATGGCCGAGCGGCTGGACATGCAGGATTTGCGCTTTCTCGCCGTTGCCGTAACCATCCAGCAGCAATCTGGTGGTAATCTGGCCGAGATACTTGACGGTCTGTCAAAGGTCATCCGGTCGCGGTTCAAACTGTTTCGCCGGGTAAAGGCGATCACGGCCGAAGCAAAGTGGTCGGGCATGTTCCTTTCGATCTTCCCGATTGCGGCACTTGTCGGCATCAACGTGATCCAGCCGAACTACTATGATGACGTGAAAACAACCGCCTATTTTATCCCGGCTTGCCTGATCGTCGCAGCCTTTCTTGTGGTCAACATCTTCGTGATGCGATCCCTCGTGAACATCAAGGTATAAGGCTATGGAAATACTAGACAATATCAAGCTGTTTCTGACCGACCAACTCGGCCCCTTCGGTCCGCTGCTTGCGGTCGGCATTCTGGGCATGTTCCTGATACTTCTGACCCTGCCCGTGCTTCTGAAAAAGAACGTCGATCCGCTGGACAAGCTGAAGGACCAGTCGCGCAGCACGGCGAAAGTGACAGACAAGACCAAGGTTCTGCGCTCCTCGTCCAAGAAGGACAAGCTGGAGAAATATTCCAACTTCCTCGAACCGCAGGATGCCGAGCAGTTCTCTGCGATCAAACTGAAGCTGCTTCAGGCCGGCTACCGCTCTAAGAACGCTGTGCGGACGTTTTACTTCATCCAGTTCGCCCTTGGCTCTGTGATGCTGGTGATCGGCGTCGCGATCGCGCTTTATCAGACTGCGACGGGCGACCCGACGACCAAATCGATTGTGCTGTCGATCCTCGGGCCGGGCCTTGTTGGCTATTATCTGCCGAAATACTGGGTCACCAAGCGCCAGCAGGAACGCCAGGAGCAGATCGTCAACGGCTTCCCGGACTCGCTTGACATGATGCTGGTCTGCGTTGAGGCTGGTCAGTCGATGGACCAGTCCATCATCCGCGTCTCCAAGGAAATCCGCGCCGGTTTTCCGGCCTTGGCGGATGAATACGAGATGGTTGCGCACGAGATGAAAGCAGGCAAAGACCGGGTTTCGGTGCTGCGCGACATGTCCGAACGCGCCGGTGTTCCGGATGTGTCCAGCTTCGTCACCGTGCTGATCCAGTCGGCGACCTTTGGTACATCAGTGGCCGAGGCACTAAGGGTCTATGCCGCGGAAATGCGTGACAAGCGGGTCATGCGCGCAGAAGAAAAGGCCAACACTCTGCCCACGAAAATGACGCTGGCAACGATGATGTTGACCGTGCCGCCTTTGCTGATCATTCTGATTGGGCCGTCGATCTACGAGATCGTCGAAACTTTGGGTAAAGCGAACTTCTGATGTGAAGAGGCATTGGCATCTGCTGGGTTTCGCCTTCGGGTTGCTGGCCGCTTGCAGTTCTGCAGGCGGCCTTCGCTCCATGCCGGACAGCCCTTTTGCCCCGTCCGGGGTCAAGGCCGGCGAGGACACTGTGGATGGCCTGATTGTCGGGCATCGGTTGATGCAGGCGGGCGAACCCGAACTGGCTCTGAAGGCCTATCTGCGTGCCGGCGGCGAACGCGGGATCAATGTGGATGTGCTGTCGGCGCTCGGCTCTGCCAACCTCAAACTCGGCCGGTTGGGACAGGCCGAATCCCTGTTGCGACAGGCCCTGAAGAAGGATGAAACCTTCGTGCCTGCGTGGAACAATCTCGGCGTCGTTCTGATGGAACAGGGCAGTATCGGAGAGGCGGAACGGGTGTTCCGTACAGCCTTCGCTCTGGACAGTGGCGAAAGTGCCGAAATTCGCGAGAATTTGCGCTTGGCTATCGCAAAACTGGAATCGTCAAGCTATGATCCAGAGGAGGATAACAGCACGTTCGCACTGGTGCGACGGGGGCAAAGCGAATACGTCCTTCTGTCGACACAATAAAAATAAGCGAATGGGCAGAGCAGCAGAGGACGCAGGCAAATGCGCCAGATTACCCTTATTTCACTGTGCCTTGGCGGCGCAGTTGCGCTTACGGCATGCGACAAGAACTCGGATGCAGATGTCGAGCGCGCGATCAAGAATGTGAACGTCATCGACGAAAGCAATCTGAACGATGTAATGCTAGCCGCCGCGGACCCCAACGAAGCGGTTTCGTATTTCCGGCGCACTGCGGCCGACAACCCTGACCGGATCGACATCCAGCGTGGTCTGGCCAAGTCGTTGATTCGCGCCAACAAGCCGACAGAGGCGGTCGGCGTCTGGGCCAAGGTGAACACCCATCCCGAAGCGAACAGTGACGACCGCGTCGAATATGCCGATGCGCTGATTCGCACAAGCAGTTGGGACCGGGCAGAGGCCGAGCTGGACAAGGTTCCGCCGACCTATGAAACCTTCAAGCGGTACCGGCTGGAAGCGATGATCGCCGACAGTAACAAGGAATGGTCGAAGTCAGACAGCTTCTACGAAACCGCAGTTGGCCTGACAACGAAACCCTCCGGCGTGTTGAACAACTGGGGCTATTCGAAACTGACCCGCGGCGCCTATGCCGATGCCGAGAAACTGTTCTTCGAAGCGCTGCGCTACGAGCCGAGCATGTTCACCGCCAAGAACAACATCGTTCTGGCACGCGGAGCGCAACGCAACTACGATTTGCCGATCGTGTCGATGACTCAGGTCGAGCGTGCGCAGCTTCTGCACACGATGGCGTTGGCGGCGATCAAGCAGGGCGATGTAACGATGGGACGTGGTCTTTTGCAGGAGGCCGTGGACACGCATCCACAGTATTTTGAGGCCGCCGAGCGCAGTCTGCGCGCGCTGGACCAAAGCGCCACCAACTGACGATGGCGCTGACCAGTTCTGCCGCGCTCTGGTTTCTGCCCTTCGCGCTACCCATCTCGATCTGGGTGGCGTGGAACGACATGAAGTTCATGAAGATCCCGAACATGGCGGTTTTGGCGCTGGCGCTGGTTTTTCTGGTGATCGGTTTGATCGCCCTGCCCTTTGAAGACTACGCGACGCGCTGGCTGCATCTTCTTGCAGTGCTTGTGATCGGCTTTGCACTAAACATGATCGGCAGTATCGGTGCCGGTGACGCTAAATTTGCGGCGGCCATGGCGCCCTTTGTTGCACTGGGAGATCTCAGGTTGATCCTGTTCCTGCTTGCGACGGTGATCGTGGCCGCGGTCATGACGCATCGCCTGTTCCGACGAATCGACGGCTTTCGCGCCCGAACGCCGGACTGGGCATCTTGGTCGAAGTCCGATTTTCCGATGGGGCTGGCCTTGGGCGGAACGCTGATGTTCTATCTGTTGGCAGGGGTCGTATTCGGCACCTAATCTCGTTGATAGAGAATATATAGTTTTGTGCGGCGTATTTCGGTCAGGGGTATGCCTGCCTCCTCCACCGCATTCAGTACTCCGCGGCGCGACGCGGCGATGATAGGGCAAAGCGGGACCAGCAGATAGTCGGCGTTTTCAAAGCCCGGCAATCCACCATAATGCCAGGGCGCGCCGTTCTTCAACGGGCTCAACGATCCGAACAACCAGTAGCTTGTGAACAGATCCGCCGCCAAAAGTTGCTTTCCGGCAGCAAGGCCCGTGTCTTCGAGATCCTTCGTGATGGTCGCGAAATAAGCGGGATGCCCGAACTGAATCTCGCAGTCGGGAAGCGTCGTGCCCTGGAAAACCAAAGGCTCCTCCAACCCTGCGACCTCGGCATAAGGCGCGAAGTCGGTCTGGGGACCGTCCAAAGGCACCCGCGCGACGACATGGGCACCGCGCAGCCGGGTGGCCTGCAGATCGGTGTGAGGGCCAGAATTCGGCAACATTGGTGTGTACCCAGACGTATCCAACGCAAAATGGCGGAATGGGCTGTAAGCGAGGTTCAGGAACGAGGGCGCGGCAAGGGCAAAGGCCACTGTCGCCGTCAGCATCTGCGCCTGCCGGATATCCCAGCCGAAGCCATTGCGGATGCCCGGTTCGGGCAGCATGGCGAACAACAGGACGCCCAGAACCAGCAACCATTGCGGATCGTTGGCGAAGTTCTGATAGGTGACGAAAAAGAAACCCGGCGTAAGCAACAGCAGAACAAGACCGCCGGTCTTCTGTTCGCCCTGCCGCAACAAAACCACACCGGCAATAAGCGCAATCGAGCCGGCGATGTAGGCCGGCGCGCCGACTACCGCGCTGAAGGCGTTACTTGGGGCGGGTCGGATTTCGGACTGCGCCACCGCTATAAGATCGCTAAGATATGCCAGCCAGAACGCCGTCCCGCCCGCCAGCGTGATCAGACCCGCGACTACTCCGCCGGTGACCAAAGCCACGACAAGCGTCCGGATCGATCCCTGCAACAGTAGTGCCAGCACCACAGGTAGCGAGAAGGCCACGAAATAGGTGATCTTGAGCATGACGAGCGTCAGCATCGCCAACCCGATGATGATCCCGTCCACGACAGGACGCGAGACGCCTCGATTGGGCAGGACGGACAATGCAATGGCGATGAAACTGACAGCCCAGGCCCATCGGTTGTAGTGCATGGAAAGCGATATGCTGCGTTCGCTTTCGCCGTGAACCAGCGCGGCCACCAGAACCAGCACGATTGCTCCGAACAGATACGGAAGAGGACCCGAGAGCCGAGTCCATGCGACCCACCAGACCGGCACTAAAAGTACAACCGAAACAAGAGTTTGCGCCATGGCAAACGACATTCCGACACCGAAACCCAACGTAACGAAGAGCGCAATCGGGGCAGCGGCAAATGCACCGATCGGGGTCATGAAATCCAGATGCGGCCACTCTCCCATCGCCATCCGGAACACAATCTGCAACATATGCAGCGTGTCGCCTTCGTGCTTGCCGATGTAGACGCCGCCTTTCAGCAAGGACACACCACAGATTGCGACGATTACCGCCACAAAAAAGCCAAATAAAACTGTTGGATTGGCTTTGTTCATGACTGCCCTCTTTCAAGTTTGGGACAAGCTACAGGGTCTGATTGGGCGACGCAAAACCACTTCCGCATCGCACGGAACGAATTCCGCCGTGGCGGTGGAAATGCAACAAGAACAACGACTGGAGACAGGTAGACCAATGAACATGCATGCCCCTTCTGTTTTGGCGCCTCCCGCTGCCCGCAGCATCGAGGATACTGGTCTGTCGCTGGTTATGATGCGGGACATCCTGCTGAAGACCATGTTTCGCATGAACCTTGATCAGGTGACCGAACTGGCTCGGGTGATGTGTCTGCCGGTCAACGTGACTCAGGAACTCATGGATCGCGCCCGCAACCAGAAGCTGGTCGAGGCCACTGGTACGCTGCATGCCAATTCAGGCGGTGAGATGGGCTATCAATTGTCGGATGCCGGCAAGGCCCGCGCGCTCGACGCGCTATCGCAGTCTGAATATTATGGTGCGATGCCCATCCCGATGGCGGAATATGCCGAAGCAGGTCAAACGCCAGTCGATCCGCAACATTCAGGTGACGCGGCAGCAGCTGCTGGGCGCGATGGGCCATCTGATTCTGCCGAACGAACTTGCTCGATCACCTCGGCCCTGCGGTCAGCGCCGGACGCTCGATCCTGATGTACGGGCCTCCGGGCAACGGTAAATCCTCGATTTCGAACGGTATTCGCGACGCGCTTGGCGACAATATCTTCGTGCCCCGCGCAATCGAGTATTCCGGTCAGGTCATCACAGTCTACGACCCGATTGTTCACACGATCGCCGAGGATCTGGTCGACGACCCGAACAACCTTCGCCGCACGTCTAACCGCTATGATCGCCGTTATGTGCTCTGCAATCGCCCGACCGTCATCACCGGTGGCGAACTGACGCTGGACATGCTGGATCTCGTCTACAACCCGACCTCGCGCACCTATCAGGCGCCGTTGCAGCTGAAATCGACAGGCGGCGTCTTCATCGTGGACGACCTTGGTCGCCAATCCGAACCGCCGCAGGCGCTGATCAACCGCTGGATCGTTCCGCTGGAAGAGGGCAAGGACATTCTTGCGCTGCAATCGGGTGAGAAGTTCGAAACCCCGTTCGATACGCTGGTGATCTTCTCGACCAACTTCCACCCGAACGAGATCTTCGACAGAGCCGCGCTGCGCCGGATCTTCTTCAAGATCAAGATCGACGGGCCGAACCAGCAGGACTACCTGAAAATCTTCGCGATGGTCGCCAAGAAGCGCAAGATGCCGCTGAACGAAGAAGCGCTGATGCATCTGATCAAGAAGAAGTACCCGACGATCGACAACATCTATGCGAACTACCAGCCGATCTTCCTGATCGACCAGATGATCGCGATCTGCGAGTTCGAGGGCATTCCCTATCAGATGACCCCGGACCTGATCGACCGCGCCTGGGCGAACATGTTCGTCAAGGAAGAGACGATCGTCCACTGATGCTGCCGGATGATCGGGCGTGGCCGGATGCGGTCGCATGGGCGCGCCGATGCTGGCCGCCTTGCGTGCCGCCGGATTCGACGCGGAGGGCTTCGATATCCGTCCGCCGTCGGACTTACGGCGGCTCTGGCCCCGACGATGACCGACAGGCCGGCAGGTTTCGCGCGCAGATCTGCGACATCCTGATCACCGTTGTGCGTGACATCGCGCAAACCGAGGACGTCCTTTTCGGTGCGCAAGGCTTTGTCCAGAAGGCCCCAACGCTTGATACGGTCATCATCTGCTTCAACCCTGTCGCCGCGCTATGTCGCGCGAACTGCGCGCCCGCATCCCCGACCACATCCGCCTGATCGACGCCCCGATGTCCGGCGCACAGATCGCGGCGCGAGAAGGGCGCCTGTCGTTCATGCTGGGCGGCGACGCCGGAAAGTCTGGACGCAATGCAGCCGCTTTTCGACGCGATGGGCAGCCATTTTCACCGCATGGGCACTTTCGGCACCGGCATGGCGGCCAAGGTGCTGAACAACCTGCTGGCCGCCTCGAACACGGCGATGACCCGGCTGGTGCTGGACTGGGCCGATCAGGCGGGGCTGGATGAACGCCGCTTCTTGACCTGATCGACACATCCTCGGGTCAGAACTGGTTCGCCTCAGGCTTTGAGCAGATCGAATTCGCCCGCGACGGACATGGCAGAGGACAACACGATCGGCATCCTGGTCAAGGATATCGAAAGCGCGCTGGATGCAGCACCCGACGGAGCGGACACGGCACTGCCAAGGACTGTTCAGCAGGCCATCCGCGGCTTGCGGCCCCGGCAACGCATAAGCCCGCTTTTCCCCGCTCGCAATGCGTCCTAGATTGCGGGCATGGCCCCGCTGCCCGCCTCTTTCACCGACTGGTTTGCCGACCGCGGCTGGCAGATCCACCCGCACCAGCAGGCGATGCTGGACCGCGCCGACGGCACCTGCGCTGCTGCTGATCGCGCCGACCGGCGGCGGCAAGACGCTGGCGGGGTTCCTGCCAACCCTGGCGGAACTCGCGCGATGGCCAGCATAAGGGCCTTCACACCCTCTATATCTCGCCGCTCAAGGCGCTGGCCGCCGATATCCGCCGCAACCTGTCGACGCCCATCGCCGAGATCGGCCTGCCGATCCGGGTCGAGGATCGCACCGGCGACACCAGCGCGACCCAGAAGAAACGCCAGCGCGCCGACCCGCCGCACATCCTGCTGACCACGCCGGAATTGCTCGCCCTGCTGCTCAGCTATGAGGACGCACCCCGCATGTTCGCGGGGCTGCAACGCGTCGTGGTGGACGAGATACACGCGCTAGCAGAAAGCAAGCGCGGCGATCAGTTGATGCTGGCGCTGGCCCGGCTGCAAACCCTGTGCCCGGAGTTGCGGCGCGTCGGTCTGTCGGCAACGGTCGAAAATCCCGCGGGCCATCGCCGGCTATCTGGCAAAACACCCCGATCCCTGCGAAATCCTGCAACGCCGATCCGGGCCCAGACCCCGACATCGCGATGCTGGAAACCGAGGACTACCCGCCCTGGTCAGGTGGCGGCGCCAAATACGCGATACCCGCCGTGCTGGAAGAGATCCGCAAACACCGCACCACGCTGATCTTTCACAACACCCGCGCCCAGGCCGAGATCTTCTTTCACAACCTCTGGCACGCCAACACGGACAACCTGCCCATCGGCATCCATCACGGCAGCCTTGACCGCGAGCAGCGGCAACGGGTCGAAGCCGCGATGGTGCGCGGCGATCTGCGCGCCATCGTCTGCACCGGCAGCCTCGATCTGGGCATCGACTGGGGCGATGTCGATCTGGTGATCCAGATCGGCGCGCCCAAGAACGTCAAGCGTCTGGTACAGCGGATCGGCCGCGCCAACCATCGCTACAACGCGCCGTCCAAGGCGCTGCTGGTCCCAGCCAACCGCTTCGAGGTGGTCGAATGTGTCGCGGCGCTGCAAGCCGTGAAGGAGCATGACCTTGACGGTGACCCGCGCCGCGCTGGCCCCCGAGACGTGCTTTGTCAGCAGATCATGATCACCGCCGCCGCCGGGCCTTTCGATGCCGCTGCGCTTTATGCCGAGGTCGACCACAGTCGGCGATTATGCCGATCTCACCCGCGCGGCGTTCGACGATTGCCTGAATTTCGTCGCTACCGGCGGCTACGCGCTGCGGGCCTATGACCGCTGGCAGCGCCTGCAACAGCGCGCCGACGGGCGCTGGCAATTACGCGACCCGCGTCTGGCGCAGAAAATCCGCATGAACATCGGCACCATTCAGGACACCGACACGCTGAAAGTGCGGCTGAAGAACCGCATGGGCGGACAGCCGTTGGGCGAGGTCGAAGAGGCGTTCGCCGCCACCCTGACGCCCGGCGACACCTTCGTCATCGGCGGGCAGGTCGTGCGCTACGAAATCCTTGCGCGAAATGACCGTCGAGGTCAGCAAGGATCCCGGCCGCAAGCCGAAATTCGCAGTCTTTTCAGGCACCAAGTTCGCCACATCCACCCAGCTCTCGGAACGCATCCTCCGGATGCTGCAACAGCAAAGTTGGCCCGACCTGCCGCGCCACACCGCCGAATGGCTAACCCTGCAACGCGAGGTTTCGCGCCTGCCAGAACCTGACCGTCTGCTGGTCGAAAGCTTCCCGCATGATGGCCGCGCCCATACCTGCATCTACGGATTCGCGGGCCGGAACGCGATGCAGACGCTCGGACTTCTGGTCACCCAACGGATGGAGGCATCGGGCCTGCACCCGATCGGCTTTGTCGCCACCGACTACGCGACGCTGATCTGGGGCCTTGATCCGGTGACCGATCCCGCACCGCTGCTGGAACCCGACACGCTGCGCGACGCCTTCCAAACCTGGCTCGGTGGCAATGCAGTGATGAAGCGCACCTTTCGCACCTCGGCCATCATCGCCGGGCTGATCGACCGCAAAAGCCCGCAAGGAAAGCGCAGCGGACGGCAGGCGACATTCTCGTCGGACATCCTTTACGACACGCTGCTGAAATACGACCCAGACCACCTGATGCTGCAAATCACCCGCGAAGAGGCGATGAAGGGCCTCGTCGACTTTGGCCGGATCGAAGATATGCTGCGCCGCACCGCAGGGCGCGTCGACCATGTTACACTGCCAAGCGTGACGCCCCTCGCCGCCCCGCTGCTTCTGGAAATCAGCAAAGTCCCGATTCACGGTGCCGCCACTGAAAGGCTGCTGGCCGAGGAAGCGGCCTCGCTCATGGCGTCCGCGGGCCTCTCATGACGCTTGCAATCGGCCCCGCTGAAAGGCAAGAACAAAGGATGAACGGCCTCGATTTCCCCTTTGCTGGCACCACCCTGACTGCACTGCCCTCCGGTGCGCTCTGGTGGCCTGCAGGCGGGGTGCTGACCGTTTCGGACCTGCATCTGGGCAAGTCCGACCGCTTGGCGCGGCGCGGCGGCCCGATGCTGCCGCCCTATGAGACCGAGGATGCGCTTGCCCGGCTCGATGCTGACATTCACCGCACCGGGGCCACCACCGTCATCTGCCTTGGCGACAGTTTCGACGACCTCGCCGCCGCAGACAACCTGCCCGAAGCGGCACGGCTTTGGATCACGCGGCTGCAGGCCGGTCGGTGCTGGATCTGGATCGAGGGCAATCACGATGCTGGGCCAACAGGCCTTGGCGGCACCCATCTGGCCGAGCTTTCCGCGTTTCCGCTGACCTTTCGCCATATCGCAAGCCCGGCAGACCGCGCCGAGATCTCGGGTCACTATCACCCCAAGGCAACGCTGCACTCTAAGGGCCGTGCCATCACCCGCGCTTGTTTCCTTTATGACGAGGCCCGCGTGATCATGCCCGCCTACGGTACCTATACCGGCGGGCTTCGCAGCACCGCCGACGCCCTGGGCCGCATCATGGGACCGGGCGCGATTGCGATTCTGACCGGACCAATTCCGACCCGAATCCCGATGCCACGCCGTCCCGAGTAACGCGATTCGCCCGTATCCCGATCGGTGCGGCGGACTGTCACCTGATTTCCGGTCTTCCGCCGCAGGCGGTACAGCCACTCTACTGTGATCTCGGACCGCAACACGTGCGATGGGCCCAAATCCCTGTTCGCTTTTCGTCGGTCTCTCTGCTTTCGTATTCTCAAGGTAGCAGGTTGAATCATTGCGCTCATTCGCCAACGTTGTGTTGCGGGACAGGATGGCTCGTTTGTACCCGAGGAAAGGTCTGACATGAAACTCCAACCGCGCTTCGGCGGCTATGCCGACAAGGTCCGCAGCAGTTTCGACCAGCAACGCCTGATGCGAACCTTCGGCGCCAGTATCGATGGCCTTGAACCGGGCGCCTGCACGATCACCGCACCTATTCTCCCGGCCCATCGCCAGCAGCATGGCTTCGCCCATGCCGGCCTGACCTTTGCGCTTGGCGACAGCGCGGCTGGCTATGCCGCCCTGTCGATCATGGCGGAAGACGCCGAAGTCCTGACCGTCGAGATGAAAATCAATCTGCTTGCTCCGGCAGAGGGCGACAGGCTGATCGCCCGCGGCCGCGTCATCAAGCCTGGCCGCCGCCTGATCATCGTCGGTGCCGAAGTCTTTGCGCTTCAGAACGGCACCGAGATTGCCGTCGCGCTGCTGCAGGGAACGATGATCCCAGCCACCTGATCCAAAGGGCTAGGGTCGGCTTGACTCGATCCAACAATCCATATAAGTAACTAATTATATTAGTCCGAGCTAACGGAATGCCTCATATCGATCAGACCTTCTCTGCGCTGGCCGACCCGACCCGCCGGGCAATCCTGGCGCGGCTGGCTGGGGGCGAGGCCACGGTCAACGAACTCGCCGCCCCGTTCAGCATCAGCCAACCCGCCATCTCGCAACATATCAAGGTTCTGGAACAGGCCGGGTTGATCCTGCGGCGAGTTCGACGGCGTCCGCCGCCCCTGCCGTCTGGCCCCCGACGCGCTCACCGAACTTGAAGACTGGCTTGGCCAATTACGGCTGGGGATGGAAGCCAATTACAACCGACTCGACAACGTCCTCGCTCAAATCGACCCCCTGAAAGGAGACCCCGAATGAACAAGATGTCCATGGAAGTCCAGGGCGATACCCAAATTGTCGTGCGTCGCCGTTTTGCCGCACCACCGGCCGCCGTCTACCGCGCGCATCTCGAACCCGATCTGATCCGGCAATGGATGACCGGTCCGGAAGAATGGTCCATGACAACCTGCCAAAGCGATTCGAGACCCGGCGGCAAATTTCATTTCGTCTGGTCCGGCAAGGACGGCGCGGGCTTCTCGATCAAGGGAGAATATCACGAACTGGAACCCGGCAAACGCATCCTACACACCGAACGCATGTACCTGCCCGACCCGACGCCCGACAATGATGTCGAGACGCTCTTCAAACCCGATGGCGAGGGCACCTTGATGGTCATGACCATGACCCTGCCGGATGCCGAAACCCGCCAGGCCATGATCGATACCGGCATGGGCGACGGAATGGAGATGAGCTATGGCAAGCTCGAAAGCCTGTTGAAAGGCTAGGCGGTCAACCCCTCGGGCTCGTCCAACCCGTTGGTGCGGCAGGCGGCAGTCAGGGTGTTGGCCAAGAAGGCAAGCGATGGTCATCGGCCCGACGCCGCCCGGAACCGGGGTGATCGCGCCAGCAACCGCGGCTGCACTGGCGAACTCCACATCGCCGACCAGCCTGTTCTTGCCGTCCCGCTCGATCCGGTTGATGCCGACGTCGATCACCGTCGCGCCGGGCTTGACCCAGTCGCCGGTGATCATCTCGGGCCGGCCGACCGCCGCGACCAGAATGTCCGCGCCGCGGCACAGCGCCTCGATCTCTTTCGTGCGGCTATGCGCGATTGTCACCGTGCAACTGTCGCGCAGCAACAAGCTGCGCCATCGGCTTGCCGACGATGTTCGAGCGCCCGACGACCACCGCATTCAGCCCCGAAAGGCTTCCGTGATGATCGCGCAACATCATCAGGCAACCGAGTGGCGTGCAGGGCACCATGCTTTTCTGCCCCGTCGCCAACAGCCCGACGTTTGAGATGTGGAACCCGTCGACATCCTTGGCCGGCTCGATCGAGTTGATCACCAGATCCTCGTTCAGATGTTTGGGCAGCGGCAGTTGCACCAGAATGCCGTGGATCGTTTCATCGCGGTTCAGCTCGTCGATCAGCGCCAGCAGATCGGCCTCGGAGGTGTCGGCCGAAAGCTTGTGCTCGACCGATTTCATCCCGACCTCGACGGTCATCTTGCCCTTCGAGCGGACATAAACCTCGCTTGCCGGATCCTCGCCTACCAGCACCACCGCTAGGCCGGGCACCAGACCATGCTCAGTTTTCAGCCGCGCGACATGCGCCGCTACCTTGCCCCGTACCTCGGCCGCAAACGCCTTTCCATCGATGATCGTCGCTGTCATGTCGCGCTTCCTTATTCATTCAAATGCCCTGCCGGGTCTTGGCAAATGTGGCGAACGCCGCCCCCAACCGACCTGAAACAAGGCAAAGTCCCACGCCCCGACCGGCGGGGTGCTGGTCAAGGTCTAGAGGGCGGCAAGCAGGTGTACAGCGGCAATTCCGACATTTTCCAACCCGGAATTGGCGGATGCTTATTCCAGTCCGGAAATTGCCGGGGAAATACAGTCATTTCGTCCGACCGGCGCTTCGAGCGGCATCCAGATGCGGCCATGCCGGTTGATCGGGAATGTGCAGCCTGACCTTGTCGCCAACGCGCAATGGTCCCTCGCGTTCGGTCCAGGCAGTTACACCACGGCGCGCCTCTGCCGCCGCCTTGAACTTCTTTCCGAATCCCGGCTTCTCGTCTTCGATCACCCGCGCAACAAGATTGCAGGGGCGGTTTTCCATATCGATCGTCAGCGTCGTCCCACCTTGTGTCTGAAGCCGTGAGGATGGCGGCAGAAGCGTAAAATCCGGAATGCCCTGCACCACGATTGACGCGCCCATCCAATCCGGCGGGATGTCCGGCAGTCCCATATCTTCGGCGATCGCCGCAAGATCCTCGGCGCTGACGATCGAGAACTGACGGACATTGCGGATCTCGGTATCGCGGGGATATTGCGAGAGAACCCGGCTGTCGGAAGGCCGCGTGACGCCGCCATGTGCTTCACCCTCGAAGCCGGCAAAACCCGCGAAGGCCCCGGCCATTGGCTGCGACTTCAGGCTGGCTTCGCGATCGGGCACCAAGCCAAGCCAAGTGATCCGTCCGCAAAACTCCGTGGGCAGGAGGGCGGGCATAGCAATCCTTTGTCATCCGTGACAGCCAGACACGCATAGACCCCATTCGGCATCAAATGCAAGCGACGCCAAAGTGCTGCTGCTCAGGTCACGGACAGCACGAAGAACAACCGCCTGAACCGCAGATAGGCGCTGCCGTCGGCATCCAGCGGATAGGCATCGCTCAGCGCCGCGTCGTAACGCGCGACAAAGGCCTCTCGCTGCTTTTCGGTCAGCCGTTCGGCGATCGGAAGCATGGCGGTCGATTGCGTGAAATGCCGTATCGGGTGGCCGGTATCTCTGGTAGCGAGCTTCTGATGATACTCGGTTTCCCACAGGTCGAGATCGCCCACTGTTGCCAACAGGTTTCGATAGAAACCGGGGTCTGCCACCTGCGACGTCCAGGTCGAAAAATCGAAAAGATCTGGAAACATCTGCGCCGCAATGTCACGCAAAAGCCGGTGAGACGAGGCCATCTGCTGCCGTGGCATCTGAACCGCAAGCACCCCCGAGGGCACCAGCATCGCCGCGAGACGCCGGAAAAGCCCCTGATGATCGGGCATCCAGTGGCACACCGCGTTCGAATAGATCAGGGCAATCGGTGTATTTGGCACCCAAGTGGATGCATCCTGCCGAACCAACGCGTCGTAAATCCCGCCCGCCGCGGCTTTTTCGAGCATTGTCGGGGATTTATCCACCCCGATTAGACGCCGAGCGGGAAACAGTTTGGCGAGTGCCGGGCCGACCGCACCGTCGCCGCATCCAAGGTCAACGATGTCGCCCGGCGGAAGTTCCGGCACCTGCGCCAAAAGATCCATCGCCGGGCGCAACCGCAAACCCCGAAACTCTGCATAAGCTACGGGGTTCCAGTCCTGACAAAGCCCATTCAAGCAGTTGGTTCCGGCTCCATCCCGCCATCAGGTGATTTGGACTTCGGCTTGGTTTTTGGGATCGCTGTCACCGACGGCGCATTGCCCTGATCCGGGTGTCATCTTCGTCATCGCCACGATTAAGCGGTTCGCCGGCAATAACCTTGGTGATTTCATTCCCGGTCAGCGTCTCATACTCAAGAAGGCCCTGCGCCAGTCGCTCCAGGTCATCTTTCTTCTCTATCAATATGCGCTTGGCGGTTTCATAGCCTTCATCGACGATCTTCTGGACTTCCTCGTCAATCAGCTTCTGGGTCGATTGGGCATGGCTCGTGCCCCCGCCATACTGACCCAGATAGCTCTCACGCTCATTGGCATAGTCGATATTGCCGAGCTTTTCGGACATGCCGAACTGAGTCACCATCGCGCGTGCGATCTTGCTGACCTGCTGGATATCGGATGCAGCACCCGATGTTACGTTCTCCGGCCCAAAGGTCAGTTCCTCTGCCACCTTGCCGCCCATCGCCATTGCGATCTTGGACTTGTATTTGACCATGGTGACCGACAACTGATCCCGCTCCGGTAGCGACAGGACCAGACCCAGCGCGCGGCCGCGCGGGATGATCGTGGCTTTATGGATCGGGTCATGCTGCGGCACGTTCAGGCCAACGATGGCGTGGCCCGCTTCGTGAAAAGCAGTCAGCTTCTTCTCATCCTCAGACATGACCATGCTGCGGCGCTCTGCGCCCATCATGACCTTATCCTTAGCGTTCTCGAAATCGTCCATCGTCACGAACCGGCGACCGATACGCGCAGCGGTCAATGCCGCCTCGTTCACGAGGTTCGCAAGGTCAGCACCGGAAAAACCGGGGCGTGCCGCGCGCGATGATGCGCAGGTCCACATTCGGACCAAGGGGCACCTTGCGGGAATGCACGCCAAGAATCTTTTCGCGGCCCTTGATGTCGGGGTTGGGAACCTGAACCTGACGGTCGAAACGACCGGGGCGCAGCAGCGCTGGGTCAAGAACGTCGGGACGGTTGGTCGCCGCGACGATGATGATGCCCTCATTGGCCTCGAAACCGTCCATCTCGACCAGCAGCTGGTTCAACGTCTGCTCACGCTCGTCATTGCCGCCGCCATAGCCGACCCCACGCGAGCGACCGACAGCGTCGATCTCGTCGATGAAAACGATACAGGGCGCGTTCTTCTTGGCCTGTTCGAACATGTCGCGGACGCGGGATGCACCCACACCAACGAACATCTCGACGAAATCGGAACCCGAAATGGTGAAGAACGGTACACCGGCCTCACCAGCAATCGCGCGTGCCAGAAGCGTCTTACCGGTACCCGGAGGGCCAACCAGCAACGCGCCCTTAGGAATCTTGCCGCCAAGGCGGCTGAATTTCTGCGGATTGCGCAGAAACTCGACGATCTCTTCCAGCTCTTCCTTGGCCTCGTCGATACCAGCGACATCGTCAAAGGTCACGCGACCATGCTTTTCGGTCAATAGCTTCGCGCGCGATTTGCCAAAGCCCATCGCACCGCCGCGCCCGCCACCCTGCATCCGGTTCATGAAGTAGATCCAGACACCGATCAGCAGGATGAAGGGCAGGAACGTCATCAAGACGGTAGTAAATCCGGACTGCTCTTGCGCCTTGGCGTTGACCGCAACACCCCGCTCGATCAGCTTGTCCGCGATCTCCGACCCTTCCGGCTTGATCGTCACATAGTCCTGACCGTCACGTCCGCGGAACATAACCTTCTCTCCATCCAGAGTGACATTGGTCACGTCACCCGCATCCACGGCCTCGACAAAGTCGGAATAGCTGATCGACCGGGATGACATGGCCGATTGGCCGCCACTGAACAGGTTGAACAGCGCCAGGATCAGCAGAAACAACACAACCCAGAAGGCGATATTACGGGCGTTACCCAAAGGTGATCTCCTCGAAATTCGTTTGGCCGCACAGCTATGTCCGGGCTACCTGTCTAAAATAAGGAACAATCCCGGCAGTTCAATGCGATATGATGGTTCTGATGAAATGATTTGCCGGGTGAATGAGGTCGGCGGCCCAGCCGTCGGCCTTGGCCGCCAGGGGGGCGGCAACAAGATGGTCGCGATCCCACACCGCAGGACTCGCCAGCAGGCTGGCACGGGCGCGCCCGGTTTCACGCCAGTTGGGACAGTGTCGAAGCCCCTCGTCACCCAAGGCCCGCACGGTTAAGCCTTTGTTTTTCGGTCCTGAAATCCGCCAGCGATGGTCCCACATCGCATCAATTCCCTTGACCTCATCCTTCACCGCCCGCAACTCTCGGGTCACTCGAAACCCGGACTTCACCGCCAACAGGCGGCAGCCGTGTAGCGTGCAATCGGTGCCGTTCAGCAGCGCCATATGCGCCACGGCCAAACTTGGCCCCCGAGGACCGTATTCCGCCGAACTCACCCATTTTGTCGCATGGACCAACAGACGCCGGCCAATCTCGACCGGTTGCGCCGCCAGCCCGGCCCGGTCAAATACGACATCGCCAGCATCGATCGACGCAATGGATTCGGCGACGGCCTGGGTTTGAAGTTCCAGCGCCTGCCGGGCGTCGCGCAGGTTGGACACGACTGCGGACAGACTGCGGGCGTCGACACCAAGCGGCGCCAGTGCCGCCATTGCTTGCCGCGCCTTGATCCGGTCAAAGCGACAATCTTCATTGGAGGGATCATCACTCCAGCCGATGTCCTTCGCGGCCAGATAGTCGCGCAACTGCTGACGCTCGACCTGCAACAAGGGTCGCAGCCAAACGATGCCGTGCGCCTCGCGCCTCTCGGCCATTCCCGATAGCCCGTCGACACCCGCCTGGCGCGCCAGCCGCATCACGAATGTCTCGGCCTGGTCGTCCGCGGTATGGGCAAGCGCGATCGCGGCGATACCCTCTGCCTTGGCCCAATCAGCCATAAGACGATAGCGCGCCCGACGAGCCTGATCCTGTAGGTTTCCGGCCCCATCCCAGCCCTGCCAGAGGAGCGTGGCATGCTCGACACCCAGGAATTTGCAGCTTGCCGCGACGGAGTGTGCTTCTGTAGCAGATTGCGGGCGCAAACCGTGATCAACGGTTACCGCCTTGATCCGCAGACCCGAACGGCCCATTCTCTCCGCCGCCAGATGCAGCAATGCGACTGAATCGCTACCGCCCGAAACGGCGATCCCGAGTGTGTCGCTGCGTTCGCGGCTTAGCGCTCTGTCCAGCACCTGCAACAGCGGCTCAGAACTGCCGCTCAACTGCATCCCAGCGAGAGCATCGTCGTTTGCGCCTGACCGACGGCAGCAGTGCCGGGATAAAGGTTCGCTACTTGCGCCAGCGTCACACAAGCATCACTGACCTGCCCCAACGCGCCAAGGCTTGCCCCCAGCTTGAACAGGGCATCCGGGGCACGGGTGCCGCCGGGCGAGCCCGAATAGCTTTCCAGATAGGCCCGCGCCGCGTTGGCCGTATCACCCAAAGAGGCCAGCGCCTCACCCCGCAGGAAATGCGCCTCTCCGGTCAGCGGTCCGCCGGTGTAGGTCTGGGTAAAGGTCGCAAAGAGGTCAACGGCGCCGCGAAAGTCACCGGAATCGAGCGCCGCCTTCGCCCGATCGAAATCCGCCTGTTCGCCCATCGCCAGTTCCGCGCCGCCAGTTGATGGCGTGATCACCGGGTTTGTCGTGTTCGTCGCGGGCATCGCGCCGCCGCCAAGGGTCGTGGTCTCGCCCAGCGCACTGACATCGCCACCTTCCAACTCGACCAGCCGGAATTCCAGATCGCCGATGCGGTTGGTGCCATCCGTAACCACCTGGTTAATGCGGTTTTCCAGCTCTTCGGTTTTCGAGGTCAGCCGAACCAGCTCGGCCTCGATCGAGTTCAGCCGTTCCAGAGCGGTTGCGCCGACCGTATTGGTTCCCGCGGCACCAGTCGTCGACAACTCACGCTTCAGGCGTTCCACGTCGACATAGAGGAACTGCAACTCTTGCCGAACATCGGCAAGGGTCTGATCCTGCGCCGAAGCTGTCGTGCCGACAAGAACCGCCAGCGCAAAACCAATGGGGAGTGCCAGAAAGCGCATCATCCGACCAACTGTCAGCTAAGCGCGCCGGCCGCGATGACCGTAACGGCGCGACGGTTCTGCGAATAGCAGGCCTCGTCCGAACAGATCGCAAGCGGACGCTCTTTGCCGTAGGTGATGGTCTTCAGCCGCGACGGCGACACGCCCTGCGACACCAGATATTCCATCACAGAGTTGGCACGACGCGCACCAAGTGCAAGGTTGTACTCACGGGTGCCCTGTTCGTCGGCATGCCCCTCGATCAGCGCGGTGTATTCCGAGTTGTTCGACATCCAACGCGCCTGTTGCGTCAGAATCTGGGTGGCCTCCGGCGTCAGCGTGCTCTGATCCACCGCGAACAGCACGCGGTCACCGATGGTCTGCTGAAAATAGGCCGGGGAAGAGGGGTCGTTTGCCCCGCCGAGATTGGCCGAGTCGATGCCGTTTCCGCCCGCCCCGCCAGCGCCACCCGCGCCGAACCGACCGGGGTTGGCGCAGGCGGCAAGGCCAAGCGCCAGCACCATCAGGATTGCCTTGCTGTGAAGTTTCATCTGGACTTTTCCATTCTCGTTATTGGCTCGATTTCGCATAGTTTAGCAGCCCGGTCCGGCTTTGGGAATGCACCCTATTGCAGGAGCGGCGACCAGGCCGGATCAGAGGCTGGACCTTCGGTTGGTACCCGTCGCAGGTTCCGCCCGGAGATGTCGACCGAGTAAAGCGCGGATTCCCCGCCAGCGCCCTGGGTGCCACGCATGAACATGATCACCCGGCCATTCGGCGCCCATGTCGGACCTTCGTCTAGGAACGAAGCCGTCAGCAAGCGTTCCTCTGACCCGTCCACTCGCATGACGCCGATATGAAAACGACCCTCGTTCTGCTTGGTGAAGGCGATCAGATCACCGCGCGGCGACCAGACCGGCGTGCCATAGCGCCCCTGACCGAAGCTGATCCGCGTCGGCTCACCACCGCTGGCGGGCATGACATAAAGCTGCTGCGTCCCGCTGCGGTCGCTTTCAAACACGATCTGGCTGCCATCAGGCGAGAAGCCAGGAGCGGTTTCGATCGCTGGCGTCGAGGTCAACCGCTGGATACCGCCGCCATTCACATTGGTGGCGTATAGGTCCGAGTTGCCGCCTTCGGTCAGCGAAAACACCACCGTCTGACCGTCCGGGCCGAAGCGAGGGGCAAAGGTCATGGATTCAGCGGGCAGATCGAGAGCGCGGCGCTGAACGGTTCCGACATCCAGCACGAAGACACGCGGCGATCCGGTCTCATAGCTCGTGTAAAGCACCCGGTCGCCATTCGGCGAAAAGCGTGGGGCCAACACAATTGACGAGCTGTCGGTCAGGTACTGAACATTCGCGCCGTCGTAATCCATCACGCCCAAACGCTTCAGCCGCGCATCTTTCGGGCCGCTTTCCGATACGAACACGACGCGGCTGTCGAAATAGCCACCCTCGCCCGTGATCCGGCTATAGACCGCATCGGCCACCTTGTGCGCCATCCGCCGCCAACTGGCCGCCGAACCGCCGAATTGCAGACCGTCACCCAACTGCGCGTCGGCAAAGACGTCGAAGACGCGGAACTTGACGGTGATCCGCCCGTCACCCGCCGCGCTGACCGCGCCAGTGATGACGGCTTGCGCGTTTATCGCCTTCCAGTCGGAATACTGGATCGTACTGTCGAAACTGGTGATCTGCGAAATGAACGCATCGCGGGGGATCTCACGAAAAAGACCGGTGCCGGTAAGGTCGGCGGCAATCACGCGGGCGATGCTGTCGGCATACTCCTGCGCTGCCGGGTTTTCGGCGATGAAGGTTGGAACTGCGATCGGCAACGGCTCGATCACACCTTCGGTGATTTCAATCCGCAAGGGGCCGGTTCGTTCCTGCGCGGCGGCAGGATAGACGACGCCTAGGCAGAAGGCGGCGAGGGTCAGGGCTTTCAACAGTCTCATTTGATCCTCATTTTCTCCGGATTGAAGGTCATTTCAATAGTCTGCCACTGGGCGTATTTGTCCACTGGCAGATTATAGCCCTTGGCGCCACAGCGGATGATCGCCCGGCGGGCGGCTTCATAGGCTTGGCCCGCCGAGGATTCGCTGCCGCCTTCAAAGGACAACATGCGGATGCTGCCCGTCTCAGGCCTGGCGTCGCGGGTCATGTTTACGGTTACAACGACGGTAGTCTGCAACGCATCGGTGGAAAGCGATCCGACATTCCAGCACTGCTGAACCGCGACGCGCAAAGCGTCCTTTTCGCCACCGGTCAGCGGCGGGCCAGACGGCGCAGCGGGGGTGTCTGCCGGAGGAGCGCTTGTGGTGGCGTCAGCAAGAGCCGCCGCAACGGCATCGGCAACGGCGTCAGTCGGCAAAGCGGGCGTTTCCACTGGTGGCGCCTCGACGACGCGGGTCGGCGGCTTCGGCCGGCTTTTCGGGCGGATGGATTCAGTTGGCGCAGAAGGCTTCTCGGCCTCGGTGACGATTTCGGTCGTTGCTTCCAACGGTGCGGTGGCAGGTTCTTCCTCGGCCACCGCCTCTGCCTCTGCATCCGGCGTCACTTCCGGTGTCACGGTGTCAGAGATCTCGGCATCGGGTTCAGGTTCCGCGGCAGGTTCGGGGGCCACACGGGGGGCGGGGGCGGGCTGCGCTTCGGCGTCGGGAATGGCCCTCTCGGCCGTTGACGCCTGTTCGGACGGCGGTTCCGGCAGAATTGGCGCGTCGTCAGGCACATCCACCACCGGTGCGGGTTCTGGCTCTGGCTCCGGTGCAGGGGCAGGGGCAGGCTCCACCGCCTCGGGGGCCGCGTCGACCGTCGGGGTGACCTGGGGTTCAGCTTCATCCACCGCTGGGGCCACCACTTCAGGGGCTTCCGTCGGAACGCTCGGACTGGCTTCAGGCACCGACAGCGCTGCAAATTCCTCGCTGGTCAGCAAAGAGACTTCTGTCGATTGTAGCGGCAGGGGGTCGTTTGAACGCAGGAAAAAGCCGCCGATCAGCGCCCACAGGATCAGCACCCCGTGGCCAATGCCAGAGACATATATGCCGGTATTCGGCGTCACAGCATTTACCCGTCACGTCCGTCCAGCGTCGGACCGCCGGTATCGGTCACCAGGCCGATATTGCGGAACCCGCCCGCATTCAGCGCGCCCATGACCTGCATCACCCGGTCATAAGGGATCGCACCATCGGCACGCAGGAACACCTTGTCATCTGCCCGTTCCGCCGCAATCGCGCGCAATTTCGGGATCAGCTCATCGCTGGAAGTTTCGGTGGTCTGGATCAGCATCATGCCATCGACCGTCAGCGTAATGGTCAACGGTTCTTCCTGCTCGGTTGGCAGCGCGCTGGCCGCCGTTTTCGGCAGTTCCACTGGCACGCCGACCGTCAGCAGGGGGGCCGCGACCATAAAAATGATCAGCAAGACCAGCATCACGTCGACCATCGGGGTGATGTTGATCTCTGACATCGCACGGGCCTTGCCGCGGCGCCGTCCGCGGCGTCCGCCGCCCGATTTCTGCGCTATGCCTGCACCCATCTCAGCTATCCAACTGACGGCTCAGGATGGTCGCGAACTCATCCGCGAACGCCTCATATCCCGACACGATCTGGTCGCTGTCCGAAGAGAGCTTGTTGTAGAAGACAACCGCCGGAATCGCCGCCAGAAGGCCAAGCCCCGTCGCCAGAAGCGCCTCGGCGATGCCGGGGGCGACGACGGCCAGATTGGTATTCTGCTGGATCGCGATTTCCTCGAACGCAGTCTTGATGCCCCAGACAGTACCGAAAAGCCCGACGAAGGGGGCTGTGGACCCGACGGTCGCCAAAAATGGCAGGCCCTTGTTAAGATCCTCGGTTTCCTTGGCAATCGCCACATCCATCGAGCGGTCGATCCGGGCCTGCGCACCTGCGATCAGCCCGCCATCCTGCCGGTGGCTGCGCCGCCATTCCAGCATCCCCGCCGAGAATATCTTCTGCGATGCCCCGGTCGGTTGCCCACCGATCGTGTCGAACAACTCATCCAGCGGCTCGCCTGACCAGAAGGCCTGATCGAAAACCGTGGATTCCGAGCGTGCCCGGCGGAAGTTGATATGTTTCTGAACGATGATCGCCCAAGCCCAGAACGAGGCCACGATCAGCAACAGCATCACCAGCTTGACGGTAAAGCTGGCACGCAAAAAAAGCGCAAGGAAGGAGAAGTCGATCTCCTGCGCCATCGCAAGGGTTTCCGTTTCCATTTAACCTGCTCTAGTTATTCGGCCGTTTCTGGCGGCTCTGATTGCCTGTAAATTAACGGATGTTTAAGGGGAAAGCCAACACAAGCGTGTCATCCGGCAAAAATTGTGAAATCACCCCGGAAGTCGGCGAATATTCGCTGGCAACCGGGCCGGTCGACCGGTTTGGTCAAGGGCAACCAGCGTTACCAGCGCCGAGAACATCACGTCTGCCTGCCCTGTCGACCTCTTGCCTCAGCACAATACGTGCGCCGGAAATCGCCTTGGTCGTGGTCCGGACCAGCAATTCGTCGTCAAACCGTGCGGGCGACAGATAGTCCGCCTCGACCCGGCGAACAGCAAAAACGATCCCTTCATCGGCTTTAAGAGCAGTCTGATCGACGCCCATGCTCCGCACGAATTCGGTTCGCGCGCGCTCGATGAACTTCAGATAATTGGCGTAATAGACGATCCCCGCCAGATCGGTGTCTTCGTAGTAAACGCGAAGCCTGAACTCATAACTCATGCCGTCGCCCCTATGCGGGCAAATAGGCGCAGTGCGTGCGATGGGTCGGTCGCCGCGACGGGCAGTGACGGGTCATAGGCCGCCCGGATTAGATCGGCGATCTCCGGCTTCAGCACGACCGCCCCGCCCTCCGGCAGACGGGCCAAGGGCGACATTGTCTTGAAAGCGCCTTCTCCCCAGCACAGGATGGTCTGCGCCATCTGACCGAGTGCCAGGATATCAACGGCCTGGTCCTGCATTTCCGCGTCCATGCGCAGGAACACGAAACAGGCCTTTATGCCGCCGTCGGTATCGAAGCGGAACAGACGGTACTGGCTGGCGTCGGCTGCCTCCAACCGGGACAGGAGGCCGGGGAGTTCCGGCAGCAAACGGTCGAGGTTGGGAACCGCGGCAAGTTCCTGCCAGTCGCACAGGAAAAACACCATCAGGTTCGCGCCAAGCTCGGGATCGGTTTCTGCCATCTTGTGATCGGCAAGTGTCACAAGCGCTTCAATCGCGCCTTTGACGACGCTCAGGGTTTGATCCTCGACCCCGAAGACGACCGGCACAATCGGCCGCCTCCAACGTGCGAAATGATAGCTTCCCTCCGGACGGGTAAAAAGCGCCTGAACCTGATCGGGTGTCACGTCTGCTCCTTCATTCGTCACGACCTTCGCCGGTCGATGGGATAAAGAGCCTGGCCGCCGAGGACAACCGGCACGACGTCACTTACCGAACAAATCCGATTGCCCAGGCGGCTTCGGCGCGGCCAAGCCGAGATGCGTCCAGGCCTTCTGCGCCAGCATCCTCCCGCGCGGCGTGCGTTGGATCAGACCCTGTTGCAACAGGAAGGGCTCGATCACTTCTTCCAACGCATCCCGGCTTTCTGAAAGTGCAGCGGACAGGGTTTCAATCCCGACCGGGCCACCTGCGTAGTTCTCGGCAATCAGGCTGAGATAGCGGCGATCTGCGCCATCCAGCCCCAGATGATCCACCCCGAGCCGCGTCAGCGCGCTGTCGGCAATGGCCCGCGTCAGATGTCCGTCGCCCTCGACGACCGCGAAATCCACCACCCGCCGCAACAGCCGGCCTGCAATCCGCGGGGTACCCCGGGCGCGTTTGGCGATCTCCATCGCACCATCGGTTTCTGCCGTAACTCTCATCAACCGCGCACCGCGCGTGACGATCTCGTGCAACTCGGCGACGGTATAGAATTGCAGCCGCGAGGGGATACCGAAACGGTCGCGGAGCGGCGTGGTCAGCAGTCCAAGCCGGGTCGTCGCCCCGACCAGAGTGAAGGGCTGCAATTCGATCCGCACAGTGCGTGCCGCTGGTCCTTCGCCGATCACCAGATCAAGCTCGAAATCCTCAAGCGCAGGATAAAGCACCTCTTCCACGGCGGGGTTCAGGCGGTGGATTTCGTCAATGAACAGAACGTCACGGGCGTCGAGATTGGTCAGGATCGCGGCCAGGTCTCCGGCTCTGGCCAGCACCGGGCCAGAGGTCATGCGGAAATTGACGCCAAGTTCGCGGGCCATGATCTGCGCCAGCGTTGTCTTGCCCAAACCGGGGGGGCCATGAAACAACGTGTGATCCATCGCTTCGCCACGCCTGCCGGGCGGATTCGATGAAAACCTTGAGGTTCGCGCGCAGTTCCTGCTGGCCGATAAACTCGTCCAGCGTCTGCGGCCGTAGCGCACGGTCTGCATCCTCTGGCTGCGGAAACGGGCGCAAGGTGGGGTCAGGTTCGTCTCATCCGCCCTAGCCCTTTCGGTGCCAGCAACTTTAGCGCCGCGCGGATCAGCGTCGGCGTGTCTGCGTCCGGCGCAGCACCGGCCGCCTCGGCGACGGCACTGGCGGCGTCAGACGGGGCCATAGCCGAGATTTCTGCAGCGCCGACAGCGCCTCGGACTGGGCGCGACGCGTTTGAGGCGGTTGATGTTGGCGCGGACGCGGCTCGATCACCTCGGTCGTTTCGGCGCCGAGCTCGCCCATCGCAGCTTTCACACCGCCGCCCATCGCCATGACGCCCGGTGCTTTGTCTTTCAGTTCATTGACGACACGCTGCGCGATCTTGGGGCCGACGCCCGGCGCGGCCTTGACCGCATTCCAGTCACCAAGTGCGATGGCCCGGCGACACACCATCGGCGCCAAGGTGCCCAGGATTGCCATCGACGCCTTGGCGCCAATACCCTGAACGCTCATCAACAAGCCGGTGCCATTCCTTTTCGACGAGGGTCGTGAAAGCCAAAAAGCTGCAACAGATCTTCGCGCACCAGAAGGTCGGTATAAAGCGCCGCCGCTTCGCCAGCGGCAGGTAAGGCCGCTAGCGTCCGATCAGAGCAATGCACGATATAGCCCGACACCGCGCACATCGATCAGAACGTGATCGGTGCCGCGATAGTCAATCCGCCCGGCGATCTTGCCGATCATGCGGTCGCCCTTTTCAGCGCAGCCGCAAGACCGCCCGGAGGACTGTGCGTGGTGCGAGTGACAGATTGCGATCGGCCAGCGCATCCGCCGCATCGGGCCCGGCAATCTCGACGCCCGGCAGTTGCAGCTCGGACCATATGCACGATCTGCTGCTTGTCGGCATGACCCACACCCACGACGGCCTTCTTGACGCTATTGGGCGCATATTCACCGACCGGGATTCCGGCCTGCGCCGGCACCAGCATCGCGATCCCGCGGGCCTGGCCCAGTTTCAGCGTTCCGGCACCGTCCTTGTTGACAAATGTCTGCTCAACGGCGGCCATATGCGGTGCATATTGCTGAACCACGGCAGTCAACTGCTGATGCAGGCTCAGAAGCCGCGTGGCGAGATCTTCGCCGACCGAATGGCAGACTCCCGTTCGCAACATGGGCGAGTCGCGACCCATCGATATCGATCAATCCCCAGCCGAGGTTCCGAAGGCCAGGGTCGATCCCCAAAACGCGCATCCAACTGCCCTGCTTCTTGTTGCTTTTTTGTCGACCTAGCACGAAACGCGAACATCCGCCAGTGTCTGCTTCCCGCCGGACTTCTGCCGCCAATCTGATGCAATCTCGAACGGGTCGGTCGAAAATCGTCATTTCGCGGCATCTTCGCGACATTTTCCGGTCTCATTTTATAGCTCTTTACCAAGACGTTAACGCGGCCTTCAAGCTATGCACCGCGTGCATGGGCGCCATGCAAAAATTGCGACTTGATTGGGTGAAGTGACACTCCTAATTGCGCATCAAGACGCCTCGGGGGCGCAACCAGAAAACACTGTTTCAAGGACGATCGAAATGACTACATCCGACGTTATCCGCCCGATGAACTCCGCCCATTTCGGCGGCTTCATCGGCTCTGCATTCAACGCAATGCTGGCCTGGAACGATGCCCGCGTAACCCGCAAGGCCCTGTCGCAGCTGACCGACCGTGAGCTCGACGATATCGGCCTGTGCCGCGGCGACGTGGACGATATCGCACGCTAACCGCGATCGACGATACCGACCCAAAAAGGGCCGCACCATTGGGTGCGGCCTTTTTCGTTTGGACAAGAAAGATCGAATGACTGGCTGGATCTTGCGATCTTCAGCGCAGATAGGGTGCCATCTGTCCGGCGATCCAGACCGTGGCCGGATCGGCCTTCATAGCGTAGGCCCCCATGTTCTCGACGATGGTTCCGCTTTGAAGCAGGGCGACACGCTCACCATAAGCGGTCGGACCAAGTTGAGCATAAAGGAAACCCTTGAAGGCCAGTAGCGTCAAAAGGCACAGAAACAAGCCACGCAACGGAAACAGCGACGTCTGCCGACTTGGCCGCGCGACGATCAGACCATTGGGGTTGATCGAAGTAACGTAACCACGCGCCAGCTTTCTGTGATGCCGGTCAATGCGCTTCAGGCGCTGACCAAACTGTATTTGCTTCGCATCCGCCATTGCAGCCTCGAAATCCTGGCCCCCACCGATCAATTCATTTTTTACATGAAATGTGGCGGCAATATGGCAAATTCCTCAGGGACCGCCCAGATTCCATTCTCAGCGGCCAGATCGGCGCAATGTCAGAGTGGTCCATTCAACAATCTCGTCGCGTTTAGAAAGATTGTATCCAAGGCCTGCATAAACAGACAACACTTCGTCCGCTTGCTCATTGAGAATCCCCGACAATATGACGAATCCCTCAGGGGCAGACGACTCGGCCATTTGTGGCGCAAGGTCGATCAGCGGACCTTTCAAAATATTGGCGAAGATCAGATCGAACCGGGCGACCCCCTGCAAGTCCGGGTGATTGAATCCGGCGGCTTCGACGCAGCGAACCCGCCCGGTCAGGCCATTGGCCGCAACATTCGATGCGGCAACCTCAATGGCGACGGCATCGATGTCGCTTGCCAGAACCGTACCGGGAAAGACGCTTGCCGCCGCCATCGCCAGAACCGCAGTACCGCAACCGATATCGACGACATCGCGGCCAACAAAGCCCTGTTGCAGCAGCCTGTCCAACGCTCTCAGGCAACCAAGCGTGGTGCCATGATGCCCGGTCCCGAACGCCATCGCCGCCTCGATCAAAAGTGGGATACTGCCGTCTGGGATCTTGTCGGCGTCGTGGCTACCGTAGACGAAAAAGCGGCCGGCCTCGACTGGCGAAAGCTCTCGCCTCACCTGCGACACCCAGTCAACCTCTGGCAGTTCCGATACCGCGAAGGGCCGCGCGCCGTAGAGAACCGCAAGCAGCGCCAGACCCGCCTGATCGGGCGGCTCGGTGAAATATCCGCCGACTTCCCACAGACCCGACCCGTCCTCAATCTCGAAGACGCCGACCCCCGTCGGCTCTGGATCAAGCCGCTCCATGGCGTCTGCAAGAGCATTCGCGGGCTGCGGTCCGGGCAGCGTGGTAAGGGCTGTGTATGTTGGCATATCCTGCTCTGGCCTTGTCGGTTATTCCGCGGCGGCGGCTACAAATCGCGAGAAAACGGTTTCATTGCCCGGTTCGGGATGTCGCGGGATCAGCATGGCCAAGCATAGCGAAACCGCAGCCATTGCTGCCGCCAACACAAAGACGCTGCCCGGAGACGTGACCCAAAGATAACCCAGAAGCACCGGCAAAAAGACGGCCGCGATGTGATTGATCGTGAACGAAACGGCTGCGGTTGGGGCGATGTCCTGCGGATCGGCGATCTTCTGAAAATAAGTCTTCAGTGCAAAGGCCAAAGCAAAGAACAAGTGGTCCAGAACGTAAAGAGTTGCGGCCAGCGCCACGCCCCAGCCGAAATAGTAGATGCCGCCATAGGACAGGAACACCACGATCAGCCCGACATATTCAAAACAAAGCGCCCGCCGCTCTCCCCAACGGGCGACGGCGTGACCCATAATCGGGGCGAAGACCATATTGGCCACAAAGTTGATCAGGAACAGCGCAGTCACCTCGTGCACCTCGAAGCCGAACCGCTCGACCATCATGAAGGCAGCGAAGACCACGAATATCTGCCGTCGAGCGCCCGACATGAACTGCAGTGCGTAATAGAGCCAGTACCTGCGACGCAGAATGAAGGTCTTTAGTTGCGGGGTCGGCGCCTCGAATTGCGGATAGGCGAGAAAGCAGAAAACCGCGATCGCCGCCGTGATGCCACCGGAGACCAGATAGACCAGGTTGTATGACAGATCGAAGGCTTTCCAGGTCACGACCAGCAGACCGTAAGACAGAAGCGACGCGGCGGATCCGACGGCCACGATCCAGCCAAGCACCTGCGGCGCGCGAGATTTGTCAATCCACTGAAGCTGTAGCGACTGGTTGACGGTTTCGAAATAATGAAAGCCGATGGACGAAATCATGGTGACTGTCAGAAGGCCGGCGAACGACGGAAACCAAGCCGTCACGGCCGTTGCCACGCCCAGCATCAGAAGGGAGACGATGCCAAGTATCTGCTCTCGGATGAAGATGATGAGGGCGATAACACCGACCGCTAGAAAGCCGGGGATTTCACGCACGGTGTGAAGCCAGCCAATCTCTACGCCAGTAAAGCCTGCGGCCTCGATCACGAAGTTATTCAGCAGCGCCGACCAGGTGTTGAATGCGATAGGCATCGCGAAGGCGAACAGCAACAGCAACGCCACCGGCCGCCGCCAGGGCGGCATGTCATGGGCGGTTTCTGTTCCGACGATGCGCATTAGCTTCGCATAGTCCCAAATCCATATCGTGGCGAGGGTAAAACATATGCAAGACAAAGAATGGAAAATGATCTGCATCAAGGAAATCAGACCGTTTCCAGAGCTAAAGAGCGGCGAGAGCGAAGAGGCAAGATGGATATACTGCCGTTTGTAGACCGCATCGGCGAGGCGCCGACAGCGGCTTTGTTCGGTCTGGTGACCGGAGTGATCTTTGGTGTTGCAGCGCAGCGGTCGCAATTCTGCCTGCGCGCCGCAACGGTTGAATTTGCGCGCGGTCGGCTTGGTCCGCGTGTCTCGATCTGGCTTCTGACGTTCTCGACCGCATTGGTGTGGGTGCAGGCCGCCGAAATGCTGGGCTTCATGCGCGCCTCCGAAGCGCGGATGATGGCCGTGACCGGATCCTGGTCCGGAGCCATTCTGGGAGGGTTGATCTTTGGCATAGGAATGGTGCTGGCGCGCGGCTGTTCCGGAAGACTCCTGGTACTGGCGGCAACGGGGAACCTGCGATCCCTTGTTTCGGGGCTGATTTTCGCTGTCGTGGCGCAGATGAGCCTGTCTGGCTGGTTATCCCCCCTGCGGGACCGGATTGCGGCGATCTGGGTCACGCCGAACGGTCGCAACATCGACATCATAACCGCGCTTCACCTGCCCGAAGGGACCGGGCTGGTTCTGGGTCTGGCGCTTGCCGCGCTGGCCATACTGCTGTCGGCACGCAACAAGCTGGAGACATCGAAGCTGATCTTCGCCTCTGGCGTCGGATTTGCCGTGGCCGTCGGCTGGGGGCTGACCTTTGCTCTGTCGCAGGTCGCTTTCGAGCCAGTGCAGTTGGAAAGCATCACCTTTACCGGGCCTTCCGCGAATACGCTGATGTTCGTTCTGGACCGCAACGGGGTGCTGGAATTCGATGTCGGGCTGGTCCCGGGCGTGTTCCTTGGCGCATTTGTAACTTCCATGATCCGAAAAGAGTTTTCTTTTCAGGGCTTTCAGGACGCCGACAACATGAAACGCGCCATGACCGGGGCGGCTCTGATGGGGTTCGGCGGGATGCTGGCGGGCGGCTGCGCGATCGGGGCGGGCGTGACCGGCGGGTCGATCTTCGTGGGAACCGCCTGGGTCGCCCTGACCGCAATGTGGATCGGCGCGACGGCAACGGATTTGATCGTCGATCAGTCGGACACACGAGCGACGGCCTGACCATCGGACAGACGATATCGTGATTTCGGAAACGGGATAGATCACTTCCCCGACCCGCGTTAGGTTGCACCGAACCAGCGGGAGGTTTGGTGTGTTCAACGTCGGGTTTCTGTCAAAGACCTACTACCACCTGCGCCAGTTGACGCGGCAGCTGTGGATCCGTTCGGCCCTGATCGCGCTGCTCGCCTTAGTCAGCGCGATAGTCAGCCCGCTGCTGGCGCCTTTGGTTCCAGACAGATTGGCCGACAGCCTTGGTCCGGACCCGGTTGTACGCATCCTGCAGATCCTGGCGTCTTCCATGCTGGCCGTCACCACATTCTCGCTATCGGTGATGGTCTCGGCGCGACAGTCAGCTTCCAGCCAGGCAACGCCGCGGTCGCATCAGCTGCTGCTGGAAGACCGCACCACCCAGACCGTGCTGGCGACTTTTCTGGGCGCGTTCGTCTATGCACTTGCCTCGCTGATCCTCGTAAGTCTTCATATCTATTCAAACAAAACGGTCCTGGTGATCCTCGTCTTCACGCTGATCGTGATCGGTCTGGTTGTCTTGGCCATCCTGCGCTGGATCGAACATCTCAGCGATCTCGGCAGCGTCGTCACCACGACCGGCTGGATCGAGCAGGCGGCCGGGGACGCGCTGCGAATGAGGATGAAATGGCCCTGCCTTGGAGGAAGGCCACTAAGCGCTGACCACCGAGAGATCCCGGCGCGGGCCGAACAGCTTTTGGCACGTGGCACAGGCTATGTCCGGCATCTGGACGTCGGTGCGCTGAACGACCTTGCCAAGGACGATCAGGCTCAGATCTTTGTCCTTGCCGGTCCCGGCAGTCTCCTGACGCAAGGCGATCCGGTGGTCTGGTTCACCGGCAAGCTGGACGGCGACGCCATCTGGAATGCGTTCTCGATCGACAAGACCCGCGATTTCAAACAGGATCCGCGTTTTTCAGTGATCGTTCTCAGCGAAATCGCGCAGCGGGCGCTGTCGCCTGGGATCAACGATCCGGGCACCGCCATCGATATCATCGGGCGCTTGCTGCGGCTCTTGATTCCGTTTCAGGCGGAAACCGTGGCCGCCGGTCAGGACGAGATCCGGTTTCAGCAAGTCTGGCTCAAGCCGGTGACGGCAGGTGCGTTGCTGCGGGATGCTTTCGCACCGATCGCGCGCGCGGGGGCCGGCACGGTCGAGGTTCAGATCCGACTGCAAAAGGCGTTGGCGCGACTGGCCAGAAGCGAGGACCGGGAAATGGCAAGTGCGGCGCGGGTGGAATCTGCGCGCGCTTTGGCATTCGCCGCCGCTGCACTGGTTCTAGACGAGGACCGCCAGCGGATCGAAGCACTGGCGGTGCTGCCCGAAAAGGCGTTCGCGACCGGCTGACCAGCGGTTTTGCACAGTTGGTTTGCGCCGCTCTTGCGCGCGGCGCCTTCCGCGAGGATGTTTACCGACAAAAGATGAGCCGGACCAAGAGCTCCTACTCTGCCGCCTCCTGATAGTCGTCAAGCGGCGGGCAGGTGCAGATCAGGTTGCGGTCGCCATAGCACGTTGTCGACGCGGTTGACCGGCGGCCAGTATTTGTCGACCCGGAACGCGCCTTTCGGATAGCAGGCCTGTTCACGCGTATAGGGACGGTCCCAGTCGCCGACGAGATCCTCGACCGTGTGCGGCGCGTTTTTCAGCGGGTTGTTCTGCGGGATCCAGTTCGCCCTTTTCGATGGCCTCGATCTCGGCCCGGATCGAGAGCATGGCGTCGCAGAAACGGTCAAGTTCGGCCTTGGTCTCGGATTCGTCGGTTCGACCATCAGCGTGCCGGCGACGGGCCAGCTCATCGTCGGGGCGTGGAAACCGTTATCCATCAGGCGCTTGGCAATGTCATCGACGGTGACATGCGCGCTTTCCTCAAAAGGGCGGGTATCGAGAATGCATTCATGCGCGACGCGGCTGTTGCGGCCTTTGAACAGGACGTCGTAGGCGCCTTCGAGGCGTTTGGCGATGTAGTTGGCGTTGAGGATCGCGATCTTGGTGGCTTGCGTCAGCCCCTGCCCGCCCATCATCAGGATATAGGCCCAGGAGATCGGCAGGATCGAGGCCGAGCCGTAGGGGGCGGCCGAGACCGGCCCCTCGCGGCCGCCGGTTTCGGGGTGGCCGGGCAGGAACGGGGCAAGATGCGCTTTGACGCCGATCGGGCCCATGCCGGGGCCGCCGCCGCCATGCGGAATGCAGAAGGTCTTGTGCAGGTTGAGGTGGCTGACATCGGCGCCAATCTCGCCGGGCTTCGACAGGCCCACCATCGCGTTCAGGTTGGCGCCGTCGAGATAGACCTGACCGCCATGCTTGTGGGTGATCTCGCAGACCTCGCGGACGGTTTCCTCGAACACGCCATGGGTCGAGGGATAGGTGATCATGCACGGCCGCGAGGTGTTCGCCGGCGGCCTCGGCCTTGGCGCGGAAATCGTCGAGGTCGATATCGCCGTTGCGCGGCCGATTTCGACCACGACGACCTTCATACCGCCATCTGGGCGCGAGGCCGGGTTGGTGCCATGGGCCGAAACCGGGATCAGACAGATATTGCGCTGCGCTTCGCCGCGCGACCGGTGATAGGCGGCGATCGTCAGAAGGCCGGCATATTCACCCTGCGCACCCGAATTGGGTTGCAGGGACATCGTGTCATATCCGGTGATGGTGCAGAGCTTGGCCGAGAGATCATTCGACGCAGTTCGGCATAGCCTTCGGTCTGATCGGCCGGGGCGAAGGGGTGGATGTTTGAGAAATCCGGCCAGGTGATCGGCATCATCTCGGCGGCCGCGTTCAGCTTCATGGTGCAGGAGCCGAGCGGGATCATCGCGCGGTCAAGCGCCAGGTCGCGGTCCGAGAGGCGGCGCATGTAGCGCATCATCTCGGTCTCGGCGCGGTTCATGTGGAAGACCGGGTGCGTGAGGTAGTCGGTTTCGCGCACCAGATCGGCGGGGACGCGGTGATAGTCGGCCGGGAATTCATCCTTGCCGTGCGACAGGCCGAAGGCGCGCCAGACGGCTTCCAGCGTCGCGGGACGGACGGTTTCATCCAGTGTGATACCAATCCTGGTGTTGCCGACCTTGCGGAAGTTGATCTTGTCGGCGCGACCGGCCGCGAGGATCGCGCCCTGCATCGAGCCGACTTCGACCGTGAAAGTGTCGAAGAAATATTCAGGTTCGATCTTGAAGCCGTCGGCCTCCAACCCGCGGGCCAGACGGTCGGTCTTGCGGTGGATGCGCTGGGCGATGGCCTTGAGCCCCTCCGGGCCGTGGAAGACGGCGTAGAAGCTGGCCATGACGGCCAGCAGCGCCTGCGCGGTGCAGACGTTCGAGGTCGCCTTCTCGCGCCGGATATGCTGCTCGCGGGTTTGCAGCGACAGGCGGTAGGCCTTGTTGCCACGGGCGTCGATCGAGACACCGACGATGCGGCCGGGCATGTTGCGCTTGTAGGCGTCCTTGCAGGCCATGTAGGCGGCGTGCGGCCCCCCGTAGCCCATCGGCACGCCAAAGCGCTGAGTCGAGCCGACGGCGATGTCGGCGCCCATCGCGCCGGGTTCTTTCAAGAGCGTCAGCATCAAGGGATCGGCGATGACGATGCCGATGGCGCCCGCCTCGTGCAGTTTGGCGATATGGGGGGTGAAATCGGTCAGTTCGCCGTAGGTGCCGGGATACTGGAAGATCGCGGCGAAGACTTTTGTTGAGTCAATCTTTTCCGGATCGCCGACAATCACGTCGATGCCCAGCGGTTCGGCGCGGGTCTGCATCACGGCGATATTCTGCGGGTGGCAGTTTTCGTCGATGAAAAAGCCCTTGGCCTTCGATTTGGCGACACGCTCGGCCATCGTCATGGCTTCGGCGGCAGCCGTTGCTTCGTCCAGCAGCGACGCGTTGGCGACATCGAGGCCAGTCAGGTCGGTCACCATGGTCTGATAGTTCAACAGCGCCTCGAGGCGGCCTTGGCTGATTTCCGGCTGGTAGGGCGTGTAAGCGGTGTACCAGGCCGGGTTTTCAAGGATGTTGCGCTGGATCGCGGGCGGCGTCACGGTCCCATGAAAGCCCTGCCCGATCATCGTTGTGAAGACCTTGTTCTTTTGCGCCACCTGACGCATGTGCCACAGCAACTCACGCTCCGATTTCGGTTTGCCGAAGTCGAGCGGTTCCTTCTGCCGGATGCTTTTCGGTACGGTCTGGTCGATCAACTCGTCCAAGTCCTTGACCCCCAGCACCTTGAACATCTCTTCCATCTCGGCGGGCGACGGGCCGATATGACGGCGGTTGGCGAAGTCGTAGGGCAGATAATCGGTCGGTGTGAAGGGCATGGCTCGCTCCGGCAGCGTTTGCTTGGGTCGCAGCCCCGGACCTGATCCGGGGCCTGTTGGGACGGCTGGCAAAAAAACCCCGGATCAGGTCCGGGGCTACGGCGCTAGCCAATCAGGTCGTTATACTCTTTCTCGTCCATATAATCGTCCATGGCGGACAGGTCCTCGACCTTGAGCTTGAAGATCCAGCCGTCGCCGGTCGGGTCTTCATTGATCTTGGCAGGGCTGTCGGTAAGCACGTCGTTGACCTCGACAATCTCGCCGTCAAGGGGCGCCAGGATGTCAGAGGCGGCCTTGACGCTTTCGATCACCACGACCTCGTCATCCTTGGCGACGGTCGTGCCGACCTCGGGCAGTTCGACGAAGACGATATCGCCCAGTTGTTCGCTGGCATGGCCGGTAATTCCGACCACCACAAGGTCGTCCTCGACGCGCAGCCATTCGTGTTCTTCGGTATATTTCATGCTGTAGTCCCTGTCTTATCGTTTGAAGGTCGATGGTCTGAACGGCATCGGCGCGACTGTCGCTGGCATCCGCTTGCCGCGCACCTCTCCGTAAATCTGCGTGCCGTCGGCGGCGTGGTCAAGTGTGACATAGCCCATAGACATCGGCCGCTCGATGGTCGGGCCGAACGCGCCGGACGTGACTTTGCCGATCGGCTCGGCGCCCTCTGCGCTGGCGTAAAGTTCGGTCCCCTCGCGCATCGGCGCGCGGCCATCGGGCAGGATGCCGACCCGGCGGCGGCTGGTGCCGTTTTCGAGTTCATTAAGGATCCGGTCGGCGCCGGGAAAGCCGCCTGCCCGTTCGCCGCCATTGCGGCGGGCCTTCTGGATCGCCCATTCGATGGCACCCTCGACCGGGCTGGTGCTCTGGTCGATATCATGGCCGTATAGGCAAAGCCCGGCCTCAAGCCGCAGGCTGTCGCGCGCACCGAGGCCGATGGGCTCGACATCTGGATGCTCCAAAAGCGCGCGAGCCAAGGCGACGGCGTCTTTCTGCGGCACCGAGATTTCATAGCCATCCTCGCCGGTATAGCCCGAGCGCGAGATTACACAGTCAGTGCCGTTGATCGCCACATCGGTCACATCCATGAATTTCATCGCCGCGGCTTCGGGCGCGAGCTTGGCCAGAGCAGTTTCGGCAGCGGGGCCTTGCAGGGCGAGGAGCGCGCGGTCGAGCACCTCGATCTTGCAGCTATCGGCGAGATGTTTTTGCATATGGGCGATATCGGCGTCTTTGCAGGCGGCATTGACGACAACGAAGATGTGGTCGCCAAGATTGGCGAGCATCAGGTCATCCTCGATCCCGCCTGCGTCATTGGTGAACATCGCGTAGCGCTGCCGCATCGGCTTGAGGTCCAGCACATTGACCGGCACCAGTTTTTCCAACGCAAGGGCTGCATCTTCGTATTTGCCGGATTTCGGCCAGAGCACCACCTGACCCATATGGCTGACATCGAAAAGTCCGGCCTTTTCACGGGTATGCAGATGTTCCTTCATCACGCCAAGCGGGTATTGCACCGGCATCTCATAGCCGGCAAAAGGCACCATCTTGGCGCCAAGTTCGATATGCAGGTCGTAAAGTGCCGTGCGGTTCAGATCGGACATGCCGCCCCCTTCGGTATCAGGCCGGATCAGACCGGCATTGGTTCTGACGGGCAAGCCCGCCGCCAGCGCCCCCTCTGTCCTTTCGCCTGAGATCGTTATCCCTTCGGCGGGTGTCATGCACCACTCTCCAGAGTTCGTCGCCGATGCGGTCCGTGTGGCCTGAGAGTTTCCGGGGCGGTTGCTCCTTCGGCACTGGCTTTGCCAGATTCTCCCGGCATCGACGGCTAGACGCTAAGCGAAGCGTGTGGCGGCGGCAAGCCCTTGTGTTCTGTCGCATACCACCGCACATAGTCCGCCATGAATATGGATTGCTTCTTTGGCTATGGCTCGCTGGTCAACCGGTCGACGCATGACTATCAGGACTGCCGAACGGCGGTTCTAACTGGCTGGCGGCGGGCCTGGCGGCATACCGAGTTGCGGCCAGCGGCGTTTCTGACTTCGGTTCCGGCGGATGGTTCCGAGATCGACGGTTTGACTGCCTTGGTCCCGAATGGCGACTGGGCAGCGCTCGATACGCGCGAATATGCCTATGCCCGGTCCGACATCGCACGTCAGCTCCGCCATGAGGCCATCGAGCGGCGGGTAGTGCAGGTCTATGCGATCCCCAACGGCGCCCACGCAGCCCCGACCGATCAGCACCCAATCCTGCTGAGTTACCTAGACGTGGTCGTGCAGGGATACCTGCGGGAGTTCGGCGAGGATGGCGTGGCGCGGTTTTTCGAGACCACGGATGGCTGGGAAGCGCCCGTCAGGGATGACCGTCGCGATCCGGTCTATTCGCGGCATCGACGGCTGACATCAGATGAGACGGGTCTGGTAGATGACTATCTGAAGACGCTGGGGTCACGGATTACGTGAGCTTCGGCGCGACCTGCATCAGCGGAAGAACATCGGCCATTTCGGGGCCATGCGCGCGGCCCGTCACAGCCAACCTCAGCGGCATGAAAAGCGCCCTGCCCTTGCGCCCGGTTTTTTCCTTTACCGCATTTGTCCAGCTTGCCCAGGCATCGGGTCCGTATGGCAACGGCGGCAACAGCGTCAGCGCCTCGGCTACAAATTCGCGGTCTTCGACGGGGATCGAGGGTTTCGCACCATCACGGAACAGCGCCCACCAGTCGGCCATGTCGGTCTTTACGGTGATGTTGTCGCGCACGACGGTCCAGAATTGTTCCGCGATATCAGCCGGAACGCCCAGGCCCTTTACGTCGTCGGCAACCGCGGCATAGGGCAGCGATTGCAGGTGGTGGGCGGTCAGCGGGAACAGATCCTCGGGGTCGAATTTCGTGGGCGCGGAGCCAAAGCGGGAAATGTCGAAACCCTCGATCAGTTCGCTCATCCCGCTGCGCAACTCCACCGGATCGGCAGAGCCAAGGCGGGCCATCAGCGACAGGATCGCCATCGGTTCTACCCCGCGGTCGCGCAGGTCCTTCAGCGCCAGCGTGCCGAGGCGTTTCGACAAAGCCTCGCCCTTCGGGCCGGTCAGCAGTGAATGATGCGCGAATTGCGGCGGCGTGCCGCCAAGCGCATTGATGATCTGGATCTGGGTCGCGGTGTTGGTCACATGGTCCGAGCCGCGCACGACATAGGTGATGCCGAAATCGATATCGTCGAAGACCGAGGCGAGCGTATAGAGGAACTGACCATCCGCCCGGATCAACACCGGGTCGGAAACGCTGGCAGCATCGAGCGACAGGTCGCCAAGGATGCCATCGGTCCATTCGATGCGCTCTTGATCCAGCTTGAATCGCCAGTGGCCGGGGCCGCGTTCGGCGCGCAGTTTCTCTTTCGCGGACTCGTCAAGCTCCAGCCCGGCGCGGTCATAAACCGGCGGGCGGCCCATATTCAGCAGCTTCTTGCGCTTGAGGTCCAACTCGGTCGGCGTCTCGAAACATTCGTAGAATCGTCCCTTTGCGCGCAGGTCGTCGGCGGCGGCGTTGTAGCGGTCAAGGCGGTCCGACTGCTTTTCATAGCGGTCCCAGGTCAGGCCGAGCCACTCCAGATCGCGCTGGATCTGGTCGGCATATTCCTGCTTCGAGCGTTCAGGATCGGTGTCGTCGAGACGCAGGATGAATTCTCCGCCCGCTTTGCGCGCGATGAGGTAGTTGAACAAGGCGGCGCGAAGGTTGCCGATATGCAGATAGCCAGTTGGCGACGGGGCGAAACGGGTGACGGTCATGGTAATCTCCTGAACGGAGGGCGGTTTTTCACAGTGGCAGGGTTTTGTCCATATCTGCGCGGTCTGACGGGCGTGTTCGCGAGGATATCAACACGCGATCTGGACAAGCCAGATCAGACCTCTACTTGATTTGCAAAGCAAACGGGAGAGTTCACATGTCCAAATCATCATTAGTCATCTCACGCCGGGCTGTCTTGCGTGTTGCCGCTGCTCTGCCCTTCGCGGTTGGCCTTCTTGGCGCGGCGCGTCCGGCGCGGGCCGCAGCCGAGATGAAGGGGATGGCTATCGCCCCATATCATCGCTTCAAGCTTGGCGGGTTCGAGGTGACGACGCTCTTGGCCGGTACCCGCACCGTCGAGGAACCGCAAACGATTTTCGGGATGAACGTCGCACCAGGGGAATTTGCCGAAGTCTCGGCCAATCACTTTCTGCCGATCGACAGAGCGCAGTTCTTTTTCACCCCGACTATTGTCAACACCGGTGGCGAACTGATCCTATTTGACACCGGTCTGAATGCCGAGGGCATCACCGGGGCGCTGGAAGCGGCAGGATACACGCCAGATCAGGTCGATACGGTTGTGATCACACATATGCACGGCGATCATATCGGCGGGCTCATGGGCGAGACCGGGCTGACTTTCCCCAATGCCCGCTATCTGACCGGATCGGCAGAGCACAACCACTGGTCCGCCGCCGGGAACGAAACCTTCGACACCAAGGTCAAGCCGCTAAACGACAGGATGAGCTTCCTCGAAGACGGCGGCAGCGTCGCCGGTGGCGTTTCAGCTGTTCTGGCTGCGGGTCATACGCCGGGCCATATGGGGTACATGCTGGAAAGCGACGGCGCGCAGCTGATGCTGATCGCCGATCTGGCCAACCATCCCGTCTGGTCGCTTGCCTATCCCGACTGGGAGGTCAAGTTCGATATGGATAAGGCGATGGCGGCAGAGGCGCGGCGCAATGTGCTTGGAATGTTGGCAGCAGACAAAGTGCCGATGATCGGCTATCACATGCCCTGGCCCGCGACGGGTTACGTCGAAACACGCGACGACGGGTTTCGGTATGTCCCGACCAGCTATCAGCTGCTGATGGGGTAAGCTGCGACGCGCGGTCAAGTCTCGCCCCAGGACGGGTCGGTTTTTTTGAGTGTTAGTTCGCGAGAAAACCGTTCAGAATGGCGCCGATCAGGACGGTAGGCCGGTATGACGGACATATTCACGATCACGCTAAATCCGGCGCTGGATATCTCTACCGCCGTTGATCAGGTGCGGCCCGGCCCGAAGCTGCGCTGCGATGCGCCGCAAGCCGATCCGGGTGGCGGCGGCATAAACGTATCCCGGGCGATCCGGCGTCTGGGCGGCGACAGTCTGGCCTTCGTGGCCTTGGGCGGCGCGACCGGGCAGAGGCTTGCCAGCCTCTTGACGACCGAGGGCCTGCGCTTCGAGCTTTTTCCGGTCGAAGATGAGACCCGGCAGAGCGTTGCCGTGACCGACCGCGCGACCGGCGGGCAATTCCGTTTCGTCATGCCGGGACCGAACTGGAGCCCGGCGATGGTAGATAACGCGTTGGCCGCCATCGGTATTGGCGTGGGCCGCGACAGTCTTGTGGTGATCTCGGGCAGCAATCCGCCCGGAGTGCCAGAGGATTTCACGGCCCGGCTAACGCTACGGCTGGCCGGCACCGGGGCACGTGTGATTGCTGACACATCCGGACCTGCCTTGCGGCATTTGGTTAACAATCCATGCAAAATCAATGTATTGCGGATGGATGCCGCCGAAGCAGAGGATCTGGCGGGGCGCAGCATGCCGACCCGCGAGGACAGCGCCCTCTTCGCCGGAACTCTTGTGCGCAAGGGCGTGGCGGAAACCGTGATTATTGCGCGCGGAGCCGATGGCTCGACGCTTGTAAGTAAGGGTAAAGCAATTCACTGCGCCCGCCCGATTACTGAAATCGTAAGCGCCGTCGGCGCGGGCGACAGTTTCGTCGGCGCCTTTGCGCTGGCCCTGGCCCGGGGAATGGATCTAGCAGAGTCTCTTCGTCACGGCACTGCGGCGGCGAGCGCTGCGGTGCTTACAGAAGCGACACAGCTCTGCACCCCAGAGGATGCAGAGCGTTTGTTGCCGGGTTGTGAATTGACCGAAATCTGAAGTTTTTGGGCCCTAACCTGAGGCGTCACGTAGCGAAATGCGCGTTCGAGCGTTAGCGGGAGGCAACGCATTCCGATTCATGGTTTGGCCGAAACGCTCTAGGCTGCAGTTTTGACCGTTTCGGTGATCTGCGGGGCGATCTTTGCTGCGACCTCGATCAGGCGATTGGTCTGATGCGCGATAGCCGCTTTGGCCTTGTCATCCAGCGGACCGGGTTTGGTCGAAAAACCGTAGGGGTTGCCACCGGCTTCGGCGATAGCTTCATCGGTATAGCCGGGCGCCACGATGACTGTACCCCAATGCATGAGAGTAGTGTAAAGGCCGAGTATCGTTGACTCTTGCCCGCCATGCAGGTTTTGGGCGCTGGTCATGGCGCTGACTGCCTTGTTGGCCAGCTTGCCCTGCGACCAGAGACCGCCCAGCGTGTCGATGAAGGCACGCATCTGCGAGGGCATGCCGCCGAAGCGTGTCGGTGCGACGAAAAGGTAGGCGTTGGCCCATTCCATGTCGTCGGGTGTGGCAACCGGGATATCGTTCATCTTTTCCAGTTGCTTGGCCCAGGCCTCTTGCCCCTTGATCACCTCGTCGGGCGCGGTTTCAGCGACGCGGACAAGGCGGACTTCGGCAGCCCTGTCGCGAGCGGCCTTGGCGGCGGTTTCCGCGACCTGATGGTTGGTGCCGTAGGTAGAATAGAAAATAACTGCGAGTTTTACGCTGTTCATTGGAACCTCCATGATCTCAATCTGCAAAACTCATATGGGTTCCATGAAGCCTTGGAAAACTGCTGGAAAGCAGAGGGTCTGTGCGGAATTGCAGGGGTCTACGGCGAGTTTGCAAAATGCGGCGCCTTTCGGCGCCAAGAGCTATGCGAGGACGCCTGACGGCGTCCGGGCCTTCGGCGAGGATACTTATCGACAAATAATGACGAAAGTCGGGGATCAGGAGGGGTCGCGCCAGCGGTTGACGATCGGGTAGCGGCGGTCGAGCCAGAAGGCGCGTGGCGTCAGGCGAGGGCCGGGCGCTGATTGGAAGCGCTTGTATTCCGAGATGTAGATCAGGTTTTCCACCTTCTTGACCAGGTCGCGGTCGAAGCCCATTTCGACGACCTCGGCGACGGACGCTTCGTGATCGACCAACTGTTCGAGGATGACGTCAAGCTCTTCGTAAGGCGGCAGGCTGTCTTCGTCCTTCTGGTCGGGGCGCAGTTCGGCCGAGGGTGGTTTGTCGATGATCGAGGGCGGGATCACGATGCCTTTCGGACCTTTCATCCACGGGCGGTGGTTGTCGTTCCGCCAGCGGCAGGTCTGAAACACCCGCATCTTGTAGAGATCCTTGATCGGGTTGTAGCCGCCCGCCATGTCGCCGTAGATCGTGGCATACCCGACCGCAACCTCGGATTTGTTGCCGGTGGTCAAAAGCATCTCTCCGAACTTGTTCGAGAGCGCCATCAGCAGGAGGCCGCGGAGGCGGGACTGGATGTTTTCCTCGGTCAGGCCGGGTTCGGTGCCCTCGAAGATCGGAGCGAGGGTTCCGGTGACGGCCTGGCGGGCCTGGCAGATCGGCACGGTATCGTAGCGGCAGCCGAGGGTTTCGGCGACCGATCTAGCGTCATCGAGCGAGCCTTGCGAGGTATATTCCGAAGGCAGCATCACGCAGCGGACATTCTCGGCTCCCAGCGCGTCGACGGCAATGGTGGCGACAAGGGCGGAATCGATGCCGCCAGACAGGCCCAGCAGCACTTTGGCGAACCCGGTCTTGGCCATGTAGTCGCGCAGGGCGCCGAACCATGACGCGGTAGTCGCGTTCCCAAGCGTCCGGGTGGGTCGCCTTGGGGCCGTCCTGCACGACCCAGCCTTCGTGCGTTTCGGCGAGATCGACATGCTCGATCGCCTCGTCAAAAAGCGGCATCTGAAGCGCGAGCTTGCCGCCGCGATTGAGCGCGAAGGAGCCTCCGTCGAACATCTGGTCATCCTGCGCGCCGACCGTGTTGAGGTAGATCATCGGCAAATCGTTCTCGACCACGCGGGAAACCATGGTCGACATTCGCCGGTCGAACTTGTCGCGGTAATAGGGCGAGCCGTTCGGGACGAACAGGATCTCGGCCCCGCTTTCGGCCATCGCTTCGCAGACGTCCGGGGCCCAAGCATCTTCGCAGATCGGGGTGCCGATGCGCAGCGGACCGACGCGGACCGGACCAGCGATAGGCGCAGAATTGAAGACGCGCTTTTCGTCGAATACCGCGAAATTCGGCAAGTGGTGCTTGCGAATTTTCGCGGCGATCTTGCCGCCCTGCAGGATGAAATAGGCGTTGTAGAGCTTGTCAGCCTCGGGCAACGGGCCACCGATACCAAGAGCCGGGCCATCGGCCGCGGCGGCGGCAAGGTCGTTGATCGCATCGAGACAGGCGATGCCGAAGGCGGGTTTCATCACCAGATCCTGCGCCTGGTACCCGGCAATGAACATTTCGGGCAGCGCCACCATGTCGGCCCCCGCCGCTTTGCCCTGACGCCAGGCCTCCAGCGCCTTGGCGGCATTGCCGGCGACATCGCCGACCGTCGGGTTCAGTTGGGCAAGCGTCAAACGAAACGTGTTGGCCATAATGGAAACCCCGCAAATCTGCCTTTTGTCTTAGCAGGTCCGACGCCAAGGGAAAGCGCTTGATTGGCAAAAAACGTTGTCAGCCCGAATAGTGTCTACTAGGCTGATCCGGCATCCGAAATTTGTTGCGGATACCGGGAAACAAGGGGGGGACTGCGGTGAAACTGCCACTGAACAGCAGATGGGCGACAGCCCGCGGAACTGCTGCAATTGCAATCTTCCTGACGATGGCTGGCGCAGGGATTTGCACAATCAGCTGACGTTCTGGTCAAGCAATATGACGATGGCGGCGTCTACGAAGGCACGTTCAAGGATGGCAAGCAACACGGGACCGGTACCTACACCCTGCCCAACGGCTATGAATACAGCGGTGAATGGGTCGAGGGAGAGATCCGCGGACAGGGCGTCGCGAAATTTCCCAACGGTTCGATCTATGAGGGGAGTTTTGCCAAAGGCAAGCCCGAAGGGACGGGCAAAATCACCTTTGCTGATGGCGGCACCTACGAAGGCGACTGGCTGGACGGCAAGATTAATGGATCGGGCGTAGCCGTCTATGCCAACGGCGTGAAATACGAGGGCGGCTTCAAGGAAGCTTTGCATCACGGGCAGGGCCGGATGGAAAGCCCGAACGGCTATGTCTTCGAAGGTGAATGGGTCAACGGCATAAAGGAAGGCCAGGGCCGGATCACCTATCCTGATGGGGCCGTCTACGAAGGCGGGCTGGCGCAGAACGAACGCGATGGCGATGGTACGCTGACGATGCCGGACGGGCTGATCTATACTGGCCAGTGGAAAGGCGGGCAGATCAACGGAACCGGCAAACTGACGCAGCCCAACGGCGACGTTTACGAGGGCGAGCTTGTGAATGGCGAGCGGCTGGGCAGCGGCAAGGTCACATACGCCAATGGCGACGTCTATGAGGGCGAGTTCGCCGGCGACAAGCGACATGGCCAGGGCACCTTCACCGGCACGGACGGCTATGTCTATACTGGCAACTGGATCGAGGGCCGGATCGAGGGCGACGGGAAGGTGACCTATCCTGACGGCTCGGTATACGAGGGCCAGTTCAAGGATGATCTGGCGCATGGCATCGGCAAGATCGTGTATCCCGACGGTAACTCCTACGAGGGTGAGTGGAACGCCGGGGTAATCGAGGGCAAAGGGCGTTGCGACCTATTCCAATGGTCTTGTCTATGAAGGCGAGTTCAAGAACGCGCAGAACCATGGGCAGGGCAAGATGACCTATCCCGATGGCTATACCTATGTCGGCGACTGGGTCGAGGGCCAGCGCGAAGGGTCGGGGCGCGCCGTCTATCCTGACGGCACGGTCTATGTTGGACAATTCCTGAAAGGCCAGCGCGAGGGCGAAGGTGAGATCACGATGCCGGACGGGTTCAAATACGTCGGACAGTGGAAGAACGGCGAGATCGAGGGCAATGGCGTTGCGACCTATGCAAGCGGCGATGTCTACGAAGGTGAATTCGTTGGCGGAAAGCGTCAGGGGGCGGGCACGATCCGCTATGCGACCGGGCAGGAGGCCAGCGGCGACTGGGAGAATGGCGCGCTGAACACGCCGGAACCGGACGCCACAACAGAGCCTGCCGCCCCGGCGCAATAGTTACCAGGCAATCGGCTTTCCCGCCCAATCGAAGAATCCGCCGGTCTGGGCGGGATCAAGCTCTGCGATCACCGAAAGCAGGTTCTGTGCCGCCTCTTCGGTCGGAACCGAGGGGTGGCGGCCCAGATATTTCCGCGGTGAAGGCGGTGGCAACGGTGCCGGGATGGAGCGCGACGCAGATCAGGTTCCTGTGACTGCGGGCAAGCTCGATGCTGGCAGTGTGAATGATCTGGTTTAGCGCCGCCTTTGAGGCGCGGTAGGAATACCAGCCGCCGAGGCGGTTGTCGCCGATCGAGCCGACGCGTGCCGACAGCGCGGCGAACACCGCGCGGCGGTCCTTCGGCAACAGGCGGGCGCTGTGCTTCAGGATCAGAGCCGGGCCGATGGCGTTCAGCGCAACTGATCCAGCATTGCCGGGGCCGAAAGGGCGCTCAGCGACTTTTCCGGCTCTGCCCCGTCGATTTCCAGCGCGCCGGTGGCAACAACGATAAGTTCATAGGGGCCGGTAAGCCGGCCAAGCACCGCCTTCACCGAAACCTCATCGATGATATCGAGGCCATCGTCGCGGCGCGAGAGCGGCGTGACGCTGACGCCCGCAATCCCCAGCGCATCGGCAAGCGCGCTGCCGATGCCACCCGATGCACCGACCACAAGTGCATGCTGCGGTTTCCTTGCCTGATGCATGTCCGGCCCCCCATTTGCACCGCAAGAGCTAGGGCGCGTGTCGCCGCGGAAAAGAGCTTGGCCCCCGTCGAAAAGCGTCTATAGTCACGGCCATGAGCATCAAGGCGAACATTCGCGGCCTACTTCTTCTTAGCCGCCTCTGAGCGTGCTGGTCCGGGCGCGTGCGCTCAGGGGACGACCGCCGCGCTAGGGCCGCCAGATAGAAGCTCAAGGAATACCAACATGACCGAGACAAAGACCGAACAGGACCGCGTCCTGATTTTCGACACGACGCTGCGCGATGGCGAACAAAGCCCCGGCGCGACGATGACCCATAACGAGAAGCTGGAGATCGCCGGCCTTCTGGACGAGATGGGCGTCGATATCATCGAGGCCGGATTTCCGATTGCCAGCGAAGGCGATTTCGAGGCGGTGAGCGAGATCGCGAAAACTCGCCAAAACCTCGGTGATCTGCGGGTTGGCACGGGCCAACCTGAAGGATATCGACCGCTGCTGGGAGGCCGTGAAGCATGCCAGACAGCCGCGCATCCACACGTTCATCGGCACCTCGCCGCTGCACCGCGAGATCCCGAACCTCGACCAGGATGACGATGGCCGAGCGGATCCACGACGACGGTAACGCACGCGCGCAACCTGTGCGATAACGTGCAGTGGTCGCCGATGGATGCGACGCGGACCGAGCATGATTATCTGTGCCGCACGGTCGACATCGCGATCAAGGCCGGCGCGACGACGATCAACATTCCCGACACCGTGGGCTATACCGCGCCGCGCGAAAGTGCCGACCTGATCCGAATGCTGATCGAGACGGTGCCGGGCGCGGACGAGGTCATCTTCGCCACGCATTGCCACAACGATCTGGGCATGGCGACGGCGAACTCGCTGGCCGCGGTCGAGGCCGGCGCGCGGCAGATCGAATGCACGATCAACGGGCTTGGCGAACGCGCCGGCAACACCGCGCTGGAAGAGGTGGTGATGGCGCTGAAAGTGCGCAATGACATCATGCCCTACCGGACCGGGATCGACACCACGAAGATCATGAACATCTCGCGCCGGGTGGCCACGGTCAGCGGCTTTCCGGTGCAGTTCAACAAGGCCATCGTGGGCAAGAACGCCTTTGCGCACGAGAGCGGCATCCATCAGGACGGCATGCTGAAGAACGCCGAGACCTTCGAGATCATGCGCCCCGAAGATGTCGGCCTGACCGAGACCAATCTGGTGATGGGCAAGCATTCGGGCCGCGCGGCGCTGCGCGCCAAACTCAAGGATCTGGGCTATGAACTGGCGGACAACCAGCTGAACGATGTCTTCGTCCGGTTCAAGGCTCTGGCCGATCGCAAGAAGGAAATCTACGACGATGACCTCCTGGCGCTGATGCGCGACACCAGCCAGGATAGCGAGGCCGAACGCCTTCAGGTCAAGTTCCTGCGGGTAATCTGCGGCACCGAGGCACCGCAATCGGCGGACCTGATTCTGTCGGTGGATGGCAAGGACCAACAGGTGACCGCCAAGGGGGATGGTCCGGTGGACGCAACCTTCAATGCAGTAAAAGTGATATTTCCGCATGAGGCCGTTTTGCAGCTTTATCAGGTTCACGCGGTTACCGAAGGCACCGATGCGCAAGCGACCGTCAGCGTCCGGATGGAAGAGGACGGCATCATTGCAACGGGTCAGGCTGCCGACACCGATACGGTCGTGGCCAGCGCCAAGGCCTATGTCAACGCGCTGAACCGGCTTCTGGTGCGGCGCGAACGTGTCGGGCCGGATGTGGACAAAAAGTCGGTTTCATACAAGTCCGTATCCTGATCGGCAACGCGGCAACATCACGCTGAATAACGCCAAGGGACCTCTTTCGCCCACGCCATAGCCCGCTTATAAGGACAAACGGCCCGCGACATTGAGAGTCGCGGGTCTTTTGGAATTTGGGAAACGGGACGGCTGGAATGGCAAGTTGGGGTGGTTTGTTTTCGTCTGATATGGCGATCGACCTTGGGACCGCAAACACGCTGGTCTATGTGCGCGGCAAGGGGATCGTGCTGAACGAGCCTTCGGTCGTGGCCTATCACATCAAGGACGGGCGCAAGCAGGTGCTGGCGGTAGGCGAGGATGCCAAGCTGATGCTGGGCCGGACGCCGGGCTCGATTCAGGCCATCCGCCCGATGCGCGAAGGCGTGATTGCGGATTTCGACACCGCCGAGGAAATGATCAAGCATTTCATCCGCAAGGTGCACAAGCGCACAACTTTCTCGAAGCCGAAGATCATCGTCTGTGTGCCGCATGGCGCCACGCCGGTGGAAAAGCGGGCGATCCGGCAGTCGGTTCTGTCGGCGGGCGCGCGGCGGGCCGGGTTGATCGCAGAACCCATCGCGGCAGCAATCGGGGCGGGCATGCCGATCACCGATCCGACCGGCAATATGGTGGTCGATATCGGCGGCGGTACCACCGAGGTGGCGGTGCTATCACTGGGCGACATCGTCTATGCGCGGTCGGTCCGCGTCGGTGGCGACCGGATGGACGAGGCGATCATCAGCTATCTTCGGCGGCAGCAGAACCTGCTGATCGGCGAAAGCACTGCCGAGCGGATCAAGACCAGCATCGGCACCGCGCGGATGCCCGATGACGGACGTGGCGCATCGATGCACATACGGGGCCGCGACCTTTTGAACGGCGTGCCGAAGGAAACCGAGATCAATCAGGCGCAGGTGGCAGAGGCTCTGGCCGAACCCGTGCAACAGATCTGCGAGGCGGTGATGACTGCACTGGAAGCGACCCCCCCCGATCTGGCGGCGGACATCGTCGATCGCGGCGTGATGCTGACGGGAGGCGGTGCGCTGCTGGGCGACCTCGATCTGGCGCTACGCGAGCAGACGGGCCTGGCGATTTCGGTAGCCGACGAACCACTCAATTGTGTTGCTCTGGGCACTGGCAAGGCGCTGGAATATGAAAAACAGCTTCGGCATGTGATAGACTACGAAAGCTAACCGGTCGGTCCTGCCGGCTTTTTGAGGGCAATCGTGGCGAAAGACAGAGGCAGCAGTGACGAATATGTCCGCCCGCTCCGACGCATTCTGGTCGGCGGGCTGGTCTTGTTTCTGTTCGCCGTCTTCCTGTTATGGCGCATTGACAGCCCGCGGGTAGAGCGGTTCCGCGCAGCGCTTGTCGATCAGATCGTGCCGTCTTTCGACTGGGCGCTGGTGCCGGTGACCAAAGTTGCCGGTATGATCGAAGGCTTCCAGTCCTACACGCGGATCTACGAGCAAAACCAGGAATTGCGCCGCGAATTGCAGCAGATGAAAGCCTGGAAAGAGGCGGCTTTGCAGTTGGAGCAGAAGAACGCCAAGCTTCTGGACCTCAACAATGTGCGGCTGGATCCGAAATACACGTTCGTGACGGGCGTCGTACTGGCCGACAGCGGATCCCCGTTTCGGCAATCGGTGCTCTTGAACGTGGGCGAGCGCGACGGGATCGTCGATGGCTGGGCGACGATGGACGGGATCGGACTGGTGGGGCGGATTTCGGGCGTGGGCAGAAACACGTCTCGGGTGATCCTGCTGACGGATTCCAACAGTCGGATTCCGGTGTCGATCCAGCCTTCGGGGCAGAAGTCGCTGCTGGTGGGAGACAACAGCGCCGCGCCGCCGATCGAGTTTCTGGAAAGCCCCGAGGTTGTGCGACCAGGCGATCGGGTGGTCTCCTCGGGAGATGGGGGCGTTTTTCCGTCTGGCATCCTGGTGGGTCAGGTTGCGGTGGGCACCGACAAACGGCTACGGGTCCGGCTGGCGGCCGACTATGGGCGGCTGGAGTTCCTGCGGGTTATCCGCAGCCATTCCTCGGAAACTATCACCGATCCGGGGGCTTTGCTAACCCCCTCGACATTGCCGATCCTGCCGACTGTTCCGATCCTGCCGAGCCTGGCTGAGCCAGGACCCCGTATTGAGGGAGCAGCGGATGGTTGATCCGATCACCTCGCGGCGCTGGCTGTTTCGTGGGTTGTTTCTGTTGATCAGCGCGGTTGTGGTGTTTTTTCAGCTCTTGCCGCTGGACCTGTCGGCCGGGCGCTGGCCCGGCCCGGATGTTGTGGTCGCTTTCGCTTTTGCCTGGGTTCTGCGGCGGCCGGATTTCGTGCCCGCGCTGCTGATCGGGGTCGTCTTGCTGGCACTGGATTTTCTGTTCATGCGGCCGCCGGGGCTCTGGGCAGGCCTGGTTGTTCTGGGTGCTGAATTCCTGCGATCGCGCGAGCCGCAGTCACGCGACCTGCCGTTTCTTGTGGAATGGGCAATGGTTTCCAGCGTGCTGGTGGCCATGATTCTGGCGGCACGCGTGGTGCAGTTCGTGTTTGTTGTCAACCAGCCGAGTTTCGGGCTGGTCATATTGCACCTTGCCGCTACGATCCTGTGCTATCCGATTGTCGTCGCAGCCTCTCGCGTGGTATTCGGTGTTCGCAAGATTGCACCGGGGGAAGTCGACCAGTTGGGGCATTCGTTATGAGGCGGTCACCTAAGGATACAGCGGAAAGCGCGCGCCGGATCACACGCCGAGCGCTGTTTCTGGGCGGCTCGCAGTTGGCTTTCATGGGCATTCTGGCCGCGCGGATGCGGTTCATGCAGGTCGATCAGGCCGATGAGTTCCGGATGCTGGCCGACGAAAACCGCATCAACATGCGGCTTCTGCCGCCCGCGCGTGGGCTGATCTATGACCGGACTGGAATTCTGATTGCCGGAAACGAGCAAAACTACCGCATCGTCATCGTTCGCGAAGATGCCGGCGACGTCGACGAGGTTCTGGAACGCGTGACGCGGCTCGTCACCCTTGACCCTGCCGATCTGGAGCGCGCGCGCAAGGAATTGAAAAACCTTTCGCCTTTCGTGCCGGTAACCATTGCCGACCGGCTAAGCTGGGAAGATGTGGCAAAGGTGGCGGTGAACGCCCCTGCCCTGCCCGGTGTTTCACCCGAAGTTGGCCTGTCGCGGTTCTACCCGCTGGTCGAGGATTTCGCCCATGTCGTCGGCTATGTCGGACCGGTCAGCGACTATGATCTCGGCAAGCTCACCGATCCCGATCCAATCCTGCAAATCCCGAAATTCCAGATCGGCAAGATCGGTGTAGAGGGCAAGATGGAGGACGCGCTGCGCGGTCGGGCGGGCACGCGGCGGATCGAGGTCAACGCCGTCGGGCGGGTGATGCGCGAGTTGGACCGGATCGACGGGATCAGCGGCGAGAATGTGCAACTGACCACCGATGCCGGGTTGCAGAATTTCGCGCAGGCGCGGCTGGCCGGCGAAAGTGCCGCTGCAGTGGTTATGGACGTCAGGAACGGCGATTTGCTTGCCCTCGCCTCGGCGCCCTCTTTCGACCCCAACAAGTTTGTGCGCGGCATTTCAGTGCCGGATTACGCAGACCTTACGGAAAACACATACCGCCCACTGGCCAACAAGACCGTGCAGGGCACCTATCCCCCCGGCTCGACTTTCAAGATGGTGGTTGCGATGGCCGCCCTAGAAGCGGGCGTGATTGGGCAAAAGGAAACCGTCTGGTGTCCCGGTTTCAAAAGGCTCGGCAACCGTCGCTTCCATTGCTGGAAGCGCGGTGGGCATGGACATGTGAACCTGCATGCTAGTCTGCAGCAATCCTGCGACGTGTATTTCTATGAAGTTGCAGAGCGGGTTGGGATCGAGAAGATCAGTGAGATGGCGCGAAAGCTGGGAATGGGCATTCAGCACGATCTGCCGATGTCGGCAGTGGCCGAGGGCAACATGCCGACGATGGACTGGAAGCGCGCCAAGCATGGCGAGGGCTGGCAGCGGGGCGATACGCTGAACTCCGGGATCGGTCAGGGTTTCGTGCTGGCCTCGCCGTTACAACTGGCAGTGATGTCGGCGCGCCTCGCCTCTGGCCTTGCGGTAAGTCCGCGGCTGATCAAGACCGTCAACGGCGTCGAGGTGGATTATCCGGAGCCGGAGCCGCTGGAAGTCAACGCGACCCATCTGCGCGCGGTACAGGACGGTATGATCGCGGTATCAAACAGCCAGCGTGGCACCGCGTACCGCTCGCGGATCGCTGCCGAAGAAATGCGGATGGCGGGCAAGACCGGCACCAGTCAGGTGCGCAATATTACGGCGGCGGAGCGCGCCCGCGGCGTCACGCGCAACCAGGATTTGCCCTGGATCCGGCGCGACCATGCGCTGTTTGTGTCGTTCGCGCCAGTCGATGCTCCCCGTATCGCCTGTTCAGTCGTGGTCGAGCATGGCGGCGGCGGCTCGACAGCGGCGGCCCCCATTGCCCGCGACATCGTACTGCGGGCGCTTTACGGTGAGGTTCCGCCACTGGAGGCCTATCCATCCAGCCAGCGCGGTCAGATCGAGGAGATGCAGAAAAACCTCGTGCTACGTGACCTAAGCCCAGCCAGCAGCGGGAAGATCCGCGCGTGAGTTATCTTGAGTACAACGTCACCAGCGTACCCTCGGGGCTACGCAAGATCCTCTATCTGAACTGGCCCCTGATCATCCTTTTGACGGCGGTTGCCAGCATCGGCTTCCTGATGCTTTACTCTGTTGCAGGTGGCTCGCTGACGCCGTGGGCCGAGCCCCAGATGAAGCGCTTTGGCGTCGGCATGGTCGCGATGCTGATCGTGGCGATGGTTCCGATCTGGTTCTGGCGAAACATGTCGGCCCTTGCCTATGCCGTGTCGCTGGGATTGTTGCTGCTGGTTGAACTGATCGGCGTCACCGGAATGGGCGCGCAGAGATGGATCGATCTGGGCTTTTTCGTGCTTCAGCCCTCGGAACTTGAAAATCACGTTGGTGATGGTCCTGGCCGCCTATTACGACTGGCTGCCATATCACGAAGATCTCGCACCCGTTTTGGGTGCTGCTGCCCGTTGTTCTTGACCTTGTTCCCACCGCTTTGGTGCTGAAACAACCCGATTTGGGCACGTGCCCTTCTGCTGATCGCGGGCGGCGGCTTGTGATGTTCTTGCGAGGCGTGCATTGGAGGTATTTTGCTGCCGTTGTCGCCTCGCGGCGTCGGGCTGATCTATGCGATTTTCGCCTCGCGCGGGACAAGCTGGCAGCTGCTGAAGGACTATCAGTATCGTCGGATCGACACTTTCTTGGATCCGTCCAACGATCCACTTGGGGCGGGGTATCACATCACCCAGTCCAAGATCGCACTGGGCTCGGGCGGCTGGACCGGGCGGGGCTTCATGCAGGGCACGCAAGTCGCGGCTGAACTTCCTGCCCGAGAAGCACACTGACTTTATCTTCACCACCCTGGCCGAAGAATTCGGCTTCGTTGGCGGAATTTCCACTTTTGGCGCTTTACGGGCTGATCATTTTCTTCTGCGTGGTCTCGGCGATGCAGAACAAGGACCGTTTCGGTGTCCCTGCTGACCCTTGGGATCGCGGCCACGTTCTTTTTGTTCTTCGCCGTCAACATGTCGATGGTGATGGGCCTTGCCCCGGTCGTGGGTGTGCCGCTGCCGTTGGTCAGCTATGGCGGATCTGCCATGCTGGTGCTTCTGGCGGCCTTCGGCTTGTGCAATCGGCCCATATTCACAGGCCGAGGCAAGCAGATGACCCGAATATTCTTTTCTCGGCCCGTCCCGAATCGGTGGGTGATTACACGCGACGTGCTTGCGGGATCCCTTGGCGAGGTCGGGGTGATGGCCGACTGATCGACGCATTTCGATGCCGGCGCCCGGACGGTGGACTATATCGTTTACGCGCCGTACAGCTGGTTGCAGGATTTCTCTCCATTCACCAGGCGCAAAAGCGGTGCTGAACCTCTGGGCCGGGGTCGAAAACATCGTCGACTAACGAAACGCTCACCATGCCATTGACCCGGATGGTCGACAGCGGGCTGTCCGAGGGCATGGTCGAATGGGTCACGGGCCATGTGCTGCGCCATCATCTGGGGATGGATCAGCCACATCCTTGGGCAGGCTGGCATCTGGGATACTGGCATCCCACCCCTGGCGCGGAACCGGCCGGTCGGTGTGCTGGGACTGGGCGAACTGGGGGCTGCCTGCGCTGGTGCACTCGCGACCCTGAACTTTCAGGTGTCTGGATGGAGCCGATCGGAAAAGGCGATCGACGGGATCAGTTGTCTGCACGGGGAAGACGGATTGCAGCAAGTTCTGGCGGCATCCGAGATCGTGGTGCTGTTGTTGCCGCTTACAGCGGCGACAGAGAACGTGATGAATGCGCAGCGCTTCGCGCTGATGCCGAAAGGGTCGTTCCTGCTCAACCCCGGACGAGGCGCGCTGGTGGATGATAACGCCCTGTTGACAGGCGCTGGATAGCGGGCGGATTGCTCATGCGACGCTAGACGTTTTTCGTACCGAACCCCTGCCGCCGGATCATCCGTTCTGGGCGCATCCGGGGATCACCGTAACACCGCATATCGCCTCGGAGACGCGGGCGGAAACCGCCTCGGACGTGATCGCGGAGAACATCCGCCGCAGCGAAGCGGGTGAACCGCTACTGTTCTTGGTCGACCGCAACGCTGGCTACTAGCGCAATTTCGGCGGGCTGTCGGGGTCCATACCGGGCGCAGTGGGGCCGTCACTGGTCTTGACCGGATCGGGCAGATCAAAGCGCAAACCAGCCCGGGCGAGGCGGGCGCAGATTGGATCAGAGGCGGCGAAGAATGCGACGTCGATCTCTCCGGCCTCGATGCCCGAGAATACCAGCACTTCGGAGACGGCTTGGCTAAGCGCCGTTTCGGCGCCGGGCCGGGCATCGACAAAAGCCAGCAGGTGGCCATTTCGCCCGGTATCGTATAGCGCCTCTGCCAGATAGGCGCTTCGGGCAAGTCCTGCGGCGAGGGCCAGTTTGGTGTGCAACCCGTTCAGGATCACTTCGGGCACCGATTTTGGCGCGCGCAATTCGGTTGGCCGGTCGGTCTTTTCCTGCGGACGGATCGCTATGGTTTCTGCCAGCCAATCCACCGCGCTTGACGGCAACAGAATGCTCGACGGCGCGCTTCCAAGGTTGACGCCAATGCCGAGGTGGTGACCCGCGAGAAGGTTGATGACTGCGCGGCCCGACATTGCCGCATAGGGAACCACCTGACCTGAAAATTCTGCCAGCCGCTCGATCCGGTCGAAGATCAACACATAGCTGTCATCCTCAACCGGATAGACCTGCGGCTCGATCCGATCGCCGGTCATTTCATGGGCCAGCATCAGGAACACCTCGGCATCCGCGAGGCGCTCGTAAAAGCGCAAACGGTCACCAACCCCGCCGCGTTCCATTGCGCGATGCGCGTGGTCAAGCGGGGTGTCGTCAGTCATCCAGCACCCCACTGACACGGGCACGTAGGGCGGGAAGCAGATCGGTCCCGAACCATGGGTTCTTTTTCAGCCAAGCGGTATTGCGCCAAGATGGGTGCGGCAGCGCGAAAACATCTGGCGCAAAGTCACGCCACCGGCTGACCGTATCAGTCACACTCGATTTCTGCTTCAGGTGCCATTTGATCGCGTGCCCTCCGACCAAAAGCGTCAGCGGGGTTGCGCCAAGTTGCTGCATGATCCGGTTGCGCCACGTGCGGGCGCAAACGGGCGGCGGAGGCAGGTCGGACCCCTTGGCGTTATAGCCCGGAAAGCAGAAGGCCATCGGGATGATACCGACGCGGGACCGGTCGTAGAACGTGTCCTCGTCAATACCCATCCAGTCGCGCAACCGGTCGCCCGAAGGGTCGGTGAAAGGCTTGCCCGAGGCTTGAACGCGCTGACCCGGAGCCTGTCCCGCGATCAGAATGCGGGTGCCGGCATCGAACCAGATCACAGGCCGGGGCTGATGCGCGGTGGCGGTCACAGCGAAGCGGTCCTTGCAGATATCACAAACCGCCAGTTCCGCTTTCAGAGTGTCGAGAGACTCGGTCATTGCCCTTGCCTAGCGGCCGTCTTGCAAGTCTGCAATCCGTTGGGCGGCGAGGTATCTGATGTTTCAGCTTACGAAATTCACGATCAGGGTGATGCCAAGGAACACAGCGATCCAGAGCACCATCGATCCGGTGGTCGCACTTTGGGCGACCCGCCCCTCGGGGCCGTATTCCTGAAACAAACGCGACACGATCTGATCGCGGCGACGCAGCCAGAACCGCATTTTGGCGTCCCAGAACCTGGAAACGACCGCTGACAACCGGGTGATCAGGTTCGGCAGGAACCGCCGGTAGGTCCAGTCGGCGTCGAGGTTCACCGATTTCAATTCGGGCGGGTAGATGCCCGTCCGCATCAGAACCGTGAAGGCAAGCGCTGAGAAGAACAGAAGTTGCAGCTGAGTCACGACATGGGTCGTTGTGTAGGGCACGTAATCAACGTCATAGGGCAAGATGGCATAGAGCGGCGCCGGAAAAGTACCGATGGCAATGCAGAGGAACGCGGTAATGCCCATCGCAAGCAGCATGTGGAACGGTGCCTCCTTAGGGCGCAATCCGCTGTCATGCGCAAAGAACGCGAAGTACGGGATTTTGATGCCCGAATGGTGGAATACACCGGCCGAGGCGAACAGAAGGATACCCCAGACCACGTAGTAGCCTTCATGCGTTGCGGCAGACAGGATCAGCGACTTTGATATGAACCCCGAAAACAGCGGAAAGGCCGAGATCGAGGCGGCACCGACGACACAGAAGATCATGGTGAGCGGCATGGTCTTGTAGAGGCCGCCAAGCTCGGACCCCTTGGCAGTGCCGGTGCGAAACAGGACTGCTCCGACGCTCATGAACAGAAGTGCCTTGTAAAGAATGTGAGCGAAGGCGTGCGAGGCCGTTCCGTTCAGCGACAATTCGGTGCCGATGCCCACGCCGACGACCATGAAGCCCAACTGGTTGTTGAGGCTGTAGGCAAGCACCCGCCGTAAGTCGTTTTCGATCACCGCATAGAAGATCGGAAATAGCGTCATGATCGCGCCGATATAGACCAGCATCTCGGTGCCCGGAAAACCGCGGGCCAGTGAATAGACGGCCAGTTTGGTGGTGAAGGCCGACAGGATCACGGTGCCGGTGACCGTCGCCGCCGGATAGGCATCCTGCAACCAGTTATGCAGCAGTGGGAAGGCACATTTGATGCCGAAGGCGAAGAAGATCAGCCAGGTTCCGGGCGAACCGAGGGTCATTTTCTCGAACGCGATAGTGCCGGTTTCCCGGTAAAATAGCGCCGCTCCTGCCAGCAGGAGGACGCCGGAGCCGATCTGCACGACAAGGTAACGCATGCCGGTGTGATAAGCACCCTCAGTCCGCCGCGCCCAGATCAGGAAGACCGATGCAATGGCCGTACCCTCCCAGTACAGGAACAGCGTGATCAGGTCGCCCGCAAACACCGCGCCGATGGCCGAGCCCGCATAGAGCAATGCCGCGACTTGCTGCACGGTGTCCCGGACATGCCAAGCGTAGAGATTGCCGAGGAAAGCCGCGAGCGTGAATATCAGTGCGAAGATACGCGACAGCCGGTCGACACGCATGAATTCCAGGTCGAGACCGATCAGCCGCGCGGTCCACAAATTGCCTTCCGGCAGCGACCAGACCATCAGACCAGCAACCACTGGGACTGCCAATAATAATGCGGCGCGGGCATGACCTTTCGGCAAGGCGAAAAGAAGGGCCGCACCTACGAAGAAGAGGAAAGCGATGGGGAAGCTCTCAGCCATCTGTATCGATCCTCTCCAACTGCTCCTCGGGATAATCCTCGGACTCCACATCGTTAGGTGCATAGTAGTCTTCGGGCCGTTTCAGGACCACGCGCATGGCCTTGGCGCAGATGACAAGCATGGCGCACATAACGAATCCGTAGAGCGCGTAGAAGCCGGGAAACTCCTCGATCCCCAGATAGACATGCTTGTGATAGAGAAAGTCGGCGACGAAGAGGCCTGCGCAAAGGATGTAAAGAGCGTAGACGATGCGATCGACGTTTCTCTTCTTCTCGACCCAAAGCAACGCACGGCCTAGCGGCGGATAGCGGGCGGGATCGTCATCGGATGTCTTGGCCTTGGCCATAGCGATATCCCCTAGTTTGGTGCCACGATGGGCGCCAGAAAGCTTTGCAGATCGCCGGCGATGAAAAACAGGATGACGCAGCCGATTGCGGTAAGCGCGGGCGGCAGCCAGCACAACAACGGCGCCTCGGCCATGCTGGTGTAGGGCGGTGCCTCTGGATCGGTTAGGAAGAACCCTTTGCCCACAATGGACAGCAGATAGGCCACGTTCAGAAGTGAACTGAGCATCAACACACCGATCATCATCCACTGACCGGTATCGGCGGCCCCGACGATCAGGAGCCATTTGCTCCATGATCCGCCCAAGGGCGGCAGGCCGATGATCGACAGCGCGCCGATCAGGAAGGCCACATAGGTAATCGGCATGGCGCGACCGAGGCCGGTCATCTGACTGATGTTGGTCTTGTGTGTCGCGACATAGATCGAGCCCGCGCACATGAAAAGCGTGATCTTGCCCATCGCGTGCATCGCGATATGCATGCCGCCGCCCAACGCGCCCATCGAGGTTGCCAGCGCCATGCCGAGTGTGATGTAGGAAAGCTGGCTTACAGTGGAATAGGCCAGCCGAGCCTTCAGGTTATCCTTGGTCAATGCCACGACTGAGGAGGCGATGATCGTGAAGGCCGCCAGCCACATCAGCCATTCCGAGGCTCCGGTTTCGGCCAGAAAGTCGATGCCGAAGATGTAGACGCCGACCTTGAGCATGGTGAAGACGCCAGCCTTCACGACGGCCACGGCATGCAGTAACGCGCTGACCGGGGTTGGTGCCACCATCGCGGCGGGCAGCCAGCGGTGGAACGGCATCAGCGCCGCCTTGCCGATGCCAAAGGCATAGAGCGCCAGCAGGACAGCCACCATCGGGCCAGAGATGTGACCGGCCAGGATGCCGCCGTTCCGGAAGTCCAACGTTCCGGCGATCAGATAGGTCCAGATGATCGCCACCAGCTGAAGCCCGATAGAGGTGCCCAGAAGGACGCCCAGATAGGTGCGTGCCCCCCGTATGGATTCAGGCGTGCCTTTGTGGGCAACGAGCGGGTAGGTCGAGAGCGTCAGCACTTCGTAGAAGAGGAAGAGCGTGAACATATTGGCCGCAAAGGCGATGCCCATGACAGCCGATATGGCCAACGAGAAGGAGGCGAAGAACCTCGGGTGATGGCTTTCCTTATTTCCCCGCATATAACCGATGCCGTAGATATGGGTGACCATCCATAGGCCCGAGGCGACGATGGCGAAGAGCAGGCCCAGAGGCTCGACGTTGAAGGCCAGATCGAGGCCGGGCAGCACCTGAAACAGCACCAGCGGTTCGGTCGTGCCGCTGCCGACGTCGGAAAGGATTTTCAGGACTGTCAGGAAGGTGGCCACCGAGGCGCCGAAGGTCAGGCCGTCGCGCAGGTTCGGGCTGTTGCGGAATACGAGGTTGGTGACCACTGCGGCGGCAGGGATCAGCAGGGTCAGGATTATCGCGGTATTGGTGTCCACCTTAGATCCTACCTAGTGCAGTCCGACGGAGCCCGCCAACAGCCCCCTGGCTGCTGATTGTGCTGCCGTCAGCGTTACATCCGTGGCCAATCCGAAGTAGATACAGGCCAGGGCCATGATCCAGATCGGACCCAGCATCCAGAATGATACCTCTTTCACCTCGACCTCTGCCTTGGCGGGCGAAAGGTACAGCGCCTCCACCATCCGCCAGACATAGATCACGGCGAGTAGCGAGGAGAGTACGATCAGCACCGCCAGCGGCCACCACCCCTTTTCAAGCGCCGCCTGCACCAGCACCCATTTGCTGATGAAACCTGCCGTCCCCGGTACGCCGATCAGGCTGAGGCCGCCGATTACGAGCGCCGCACTGGTCCATGGCATTGCCCGGCCAAATCCATAGACGCGGTCGTAGAACGTGCCACCGGTCCGCAGCACCAGCGCCCCCACGCCCATGAAAAGCGCTGCCTTGGTGATGCCATGGTTGAAAAGATGCGCGATAGCGGCGGTGAGGCCGGTTTCTGTCAAGAGCGCGATGCCCAGCAGGATATAGCCGATTTGCGCGATGCTCGAATATGCCAGCATCCGTTTCAGATCGGACTGAAAGACCGCGATGAAGGACGCCGCGAACATCGCGATGACAGCGAAGGGCATGATGATGAATTCCAACGTGTTCAGTTCGAACTGGAATGCCGGCTGGAATACCGAGAACATGAACCGCAGCATGACATAGATCGCAACCTTGGTCGCAGTTCCCGCCAGGAATGCAGTGACAGCCGAGGGCGCATATGTGTAGGCATTCGGCAGCCAGGTGTGCATAGGATAGACTGCAACTTTCAGACCCATACCCACAACGATAAAAGCGAAGGCTGTGTGAACTGTGCGGTTGCTGCCCTGATCGGCGATACGCTCGGCGATGTCGGCCATGTTGAGTGTGCCGGTCGCCATGTAAAGCAGGCCAAGGCCGATCACGAAAAAGGTCGCGCCGATCGTGCCCATGATCAGGTAATCGTAAGCCGCCGTCAGCGCGCGCCGGTCGGCGTAGGACCCTTGCGCGATCAGCACATAGGTCGAGAGCGAGGAAATTTCGAGGAAGACGAACACGTTGAACGCGTCGCCTGTGGCGGCCACGCCCAGAAGCCCTGTCAGGCAAAGCAAATAGCAGGCGTAGAAGAGCGTGTGATGCTGCTTCGGCACCTCGCGTCCAACGCTTTCGCGGGCATAGGGCAGGACGATGGTACTGATCCCGGTGACCAGGAGCAGAACGAACGCATTCGCAGCGTCAATGCGGTACTCGATGCCCAAGGGCGGTGCCCAGCCGCCGAGATGATAGGAAATCAGGCTTCCGTCGATCACATCGACAAGCAGCAGTATGGAAATCACGAATGCCGCGGCGCTGGCCCCAAAGGCCAAGGGCCATGCCAGCCTTCGGCTACCAATCAGAACGATCAGCGGGGCCGTAAGGAACGGCACCAAGACCTGAAGCACCGGCAGGTGATCCGCCATCGACATGGCAACGTGTTGGGTCGTTTCCGTCGCCATCAAACAAGCTCGCCCGTCGCTCTGTGATACCGTTCGTTTTCTTCGCGGGCGATGGCCTGCTCGATCACCACGATCTCTTCTTCCTCGATGGTCTCGAATTCCTCGTGAATTCTCACGATCAGCGCAAGCCCAAGAGCGGTGGTCGCGATGCCAACAACAATGGCAGTCAGGATCAGCACATGCGGCAGCGGGTTTGAATACACCACCTCGGGATCGATCTTCATGTCAGTTGGAAAAATCGGAGCCGTCCCGCCGTTAATCTTGCCCATCGAGATATAGAGCATGAAGACGGAGGTCTGAAAGATGTTCAGCCCTACGATTTTCTTGACGATATTGCCCTTTGCCACGACGATATAGAGCCCAGTCATCATGAGTACGATGAACAGCCAATAGCTAAGGTGACCGACTATGAATTCCCATGTGGTTGAGCTGTCCATCACCACTCCTCATCGCCAATGCGCGGCGGGCGGCTTGCGAAGGCGTAATAGACCGCGACCATGACTCCGGTCACGGTCACGCCAACACCGAATTCGACGGCCAGAATGCCCCAGTGCTGACCATGTTCCGGGTGATGCGGGGAAAACACCGAATAATCCAGAAACTCATAGCCGCCAAGCAGGCTGACGATGCCGGTACTGGCATAGATCACCACGCCGAGTGCCAGAAGCTTATGGACGACCCACGCCGGAAAGACCTGCTGGACCTTTTGCAGGCCAAAGACGATCCCGTACGTTATGAACGCAACCGCCATGATCACGCCGGCCTGGAATCCACCGCCAGGCGAATAATCCCCATGAAACTGCACATAAAATGCAAACAGGATGATGGTGCCGACCAGAAGCTTGGTAATGACCCGCAAGATAAGATGATGGCGCATCAGGACGTCCTGCTTTCGTCTTCATCTTCGTTTTCGTCCTCACGGCGATGCCGCAGACCGCTGATCAGCAAGAGCACCCCGATACCGGCCGTGAACACAACAGCGGTTTCGCCCAGAGTGTCGTAGCCCCGATAGCTCGCAAGGATCGCCGTCACGATGTTAGGCACGCCAATCTCGTGCTGGCTGCGCTCGATATAGTCGGGATAGACATGGGTCTGCGCCGGGGCGTCGGGCGAGCCGAAGTTCGGCATGTCGAGCGTGCCATAGATCAATGCAGCGCCCGTGACGAACACCACGAAAAGCGGAATGACCGGGGACCTCTTCGTGGGTTTCACATGCCGCGATGTGAGGGCCAACGTGCCCAAGACCAGAACCGTCGAAATACCTGCACCCACAGCCGCCTCGGTAAACGCCACATCGACCGCGTCCAGCGCAACAAACAGCAGCGCCGAAAGCAGGCTGAAAATGCCCGAGAACATCGCGACAGCGAACAGGCTGCTGATCCTCACGACCGCGATGGCCGTTACGACCAGCATCGTGAACAAAGCTATGGTTATGAAGGTATCGATGGCGCCACCTGTCCTTACGATTTCCTGGCCGGTTCAGTGTCGAAACTGGTTAGGTCGCGCGGCTCGACGCCGACCAGCCCCGCGGCCTCGGTCGGCCTGAGGCCCGATACCAGTGCGGCATTTGCCACGGCGTGGATTGAAGTCGGACCCGTGATAAACAGAAAGATGCCGATGATGATCAATTTGACAGTCACGAGTGTCAGGCCGGAATGCAGACACATGCCGGCCAGCAAAAGAATGAGACCTGCCGAATCGGTGATCGAGGCCGCATGTAGCCGCGACCAGAAATCCGGGAACCTCAGGATTCCGACTGCACCGATGAGGGTGAAGATCGAGCCAGAGACGATCAATGCCCAACTCAGCAGCAGAATGAAGGTATCCCAGATCATCATTGGCCCGTCTCTGCCTTCTGCACCGGCTGCCCGATGTCGCCGATCTTGCGATATCGGAAAAACTTGAGGATCGCTATCGTACCGACGAAGTTTATCAGCGCGTAAAGCAGCGCGATATCAAGGAAATCCGGCCTTCCGTTCAGGAATCCCATCGCCCCGATCAGCAACACAGTATGAGTGCCGAAAGAATTTACGGCCAGAACCCGATCATAAACGGTCGGACCGTTGTAGAGGCGCGCCAGCACCAGAACCATCGCGATTAGGATCGCTATTGTCGCCAGTACGAACATCACAGGGCATCCACTTTCTCGATGCCGCTCACCCGCCGATCCATATCCGCCAAAGCGTCCATGTCCTCGTCGCTATAAGCCACCGCGTGAACCAGGAAAGTCTCTGGCTCGGTTTCGATCGTGATCGTGCCCGGCGTCAGAGTGATCGAGTTGGCAAAGATGACTTGCGCAAGATCGGTTCGCTGGGTGTATGGAATGGCGAAGAAATGCTGCCTAAGCGGCATTTCTGGCGACAGGATGATCTTGGTAACGGCCCAGTTGGCCTTGGCGATCTCGACCAGGAGCCAGAAGCAATACTTCGTCGCGGCAATCGGTTTCAGCCCGAGCCTGATACGATCATCATCGGCCGCATCCATCCTGAGCAGGACAAAGATCACGACAATCACCGATGCAATGCCGAAACCGATGACCAAGGGTTTGTAAATGCCCGAAAGCAACAGCCAGAGCCCGATAAACAGTATCGCTGTTCCGGCAGTTCGCACAATCTTCCCCCTAGATCGCGTTGCTGCGGGCAGCCTGGACGGTCGATGCCAGCCTTTCCCGCGATCGGTAAAATCAATGGTAGTAAGAAACAAATTCCATGTACACAGCTAGATAGCACCAACCGATGCGCCAATGCTGGCCATTGCCCCGACCCGCGCTTGCCGCTTGCCCAAACTGGTGTTGCCCATCGCCCCCAACGACAGCCGCCGCTTGCGCAATTTCGGCGGCATTACGCCGTTAGGGCCGTTGCAGCTGGGTCACAGGTTGTCAATGACGTGGAATCAGTCGATCTGATGCGACACAAAGCCGCCCGATTGCATGGTTAGAGTGGGTCATTAACCAAAGTCCGCTAAGGACAATGCAGGCAAACAGGCGGCGCTGGGGCGCATAGATGCTGGAATTTGACAATGTTAGCAAGTCCTTCTGGACGGGCAAGCAGCGCAAGGTGATCCTTGATCGCGCTTCGTTTCGCGTGGAGTTGGGCAATTCGCTTGGCATTCTTGCGCCCAACGGCACAGGCAAGACGACGGTCATCAATATGATGGCAGGTCTGGAAAAGCCTGACGAGGGATCGATCCGGAAAAGCTGCCGGATCTCCTTTCCGCTTGGATTCATGGGGGGCGTGGTCAACAAACACACCGGGCGCGAGAACGCCAGATTTATCGCGCGGCTATACGGTATCGACCCCGACTATATGGAAGCATTCACGCGGTGGCTGACCGGCATCAGCGAATACTATGATATGCCGGTCGGAACCTACAGTTCGGGGATGCGGGCGCGGTTTAGCTTTGCGCTGCTGCTCGCGCTGCAATTCGACATCTATCTGATCGACGAAGGCATGCCAGGCACGACCGATGCAGAGTTCAACCGCAAGGCGGGCTCGATCCTGCGCGAAAGGCTGGAACAAGCGACCGTGATCATTGTATCCCATCAGGCCTCCACGCTGGAGAAGTTCTGCAAATCGGCCGCAGTCATCCGGGACGGTCAGTTTGTGATGTTTGATACGCTGGAAGAGGCAAAGGCGATTTATGACTACGAAACCTAAAGTCAAAAAGTTCCGCGTTCGACGCAGTGGCGCGCTGGACGAACCGCTCGATCCTGTGCCCGAGGGCGATACGGGCGATAAGACAGCGCAGACTCCGTTCGACGGCGGCGCAGACGAGCAGATCGACGAGGATGGATTCGGGTCAAAGCCCTATCCGACAGCTGAACAGCCCGACACCGACGAAGATGACGTCGATCTGGGGCCGACCGAGATAGAAGCGATCGAGCAAGAGGCTCTGACCGGACGTCAGCTTCGCATGGCCCGGCGCCTGGCGCAAAGGCACGGCTTGACACCTGTTTCGGACTTGGACGCGGTCCGGCAACTGCGGCTCAAAGGCATCAATCCCTTGCAGCGTTCTACCATGCTGGAACTGGTGGTGCCGAAGGGCGAGAACAAGTCCGGGGACATCAAGCTGCCGCAAACGGTGGCCAAAGCTGGTGTCCCGTCGACAGAGGTCACCCCGTCGGACGGACGCGCCCGCGAAGTCTACATGATCCAGAAAGATATCGCTCGTCGACGCCAGCGCAAAATGCTATTGCTCGCGACCCGGCTCGCTATCTTCGTTCTGGTGCCGACATTCCTGGTTGGATTCTACTTCTACAAGATCGCGACCCCGCTTTACGCGACCAAGTCGGAATTCCTTATCCAGCAGGCCAACGCACAAGGCGGCGCCGGCGGCGGCCAACTCGGCGGTCTGTTTTCGGGCACGGGATTTGCCACCTCTCAGGATTTAATCGCCGTGCAGAGCTATCTGCAATCACGCGACGCGATGTTACGTCTTGATCGGGATATCGGCTTCAAAAGTCATTTCAGCCAGGACTTCGTCGACCCGTTGCAGCGGCTCGAGTCCGACAGCACCAACGAAGAGGCGTATAAGCGCTACAAGCGGTTAGTGAAAATCGGTTATGATCCGACCGAGGGTATCGTGAAGATGGAAGTCGTCGCCGCCGAACCGCAGGTCAGCGCCGAGTACTCCCGCGCATTGATCCAGTATGCCGAAGAACAGGTCGATCAGTTGACCCAAAGACTGCGTGAGGACCAGATGAAAGGTGCACGCGAAAGCTTTGATGAAGCCGAGAACAAGATGGTCGAAGCCCAAAGTCGGGTTCTGGAGTTGCAGGAGAAACTGGGCGTCATCGACGCCGTGTCAGAGACTTCGGCACAGATGGGCCAGATCTCGAAATTCGAGACGCTGTTGCAGGAAAAGAACCTTCAACTTCAACAGCTTCTGGACAATGCCAGCCCCAATCAGGCGAGGGTTGATGGGGTGCAGGGCGATATCGATCGGCTGGTATCGGTCGTCGCCGATCTGCGGTCGAAACTGACGGAAAGCGGGACGGATTCCACCTCGCTTGCACGGATTAGCGGCGAGTTGCGGATGGCTGAACTGGATCTAGAGACACGCCAGGCGATGATGCAGCAATCCCTGCAACAGCTTGAAACCGCCCGGATCGAGGCGAACCGCCAGGTGCGCTACCTTTCGCTGGGTGTCAGTCCGGTGGCCCCTGACGAGCCCACCTATCCGCGCGCTTTCGAGAATACGGTCGTAGCTTTCCTGATCTTTTGCGGTATCTATCTGATGGCGTCGCTGACGGCGTCAATCCTGAGAGAGCAGGTATCCGCGTAGCATGAAAACCATCGAGATTGGAATGCTGGCGGTTGGCAACGACCAGCCACTGACGGTGATTGCGGGCCCGTGCCAGTTGGAAAGTCTCGATCATGCGCTGATGATCGGCAAGGCGATGAAGGCCGCGTGCGACAAGGTCGGTGCCAGCTACGTTTTCAAGGCGTCCTATGACAAGGCCAACCGCACGTCGCTGTCTGGTAAGCGCGGCATCGGGATCGAGGCCGGACTGGAGGTGCTTGATCAGGTCCGGCGGGATCTCGGCGTGCCGGTCCTGACGGATGTTCACACGATCGAGCAATGCGCTTTAGCCGCTCCTGCGGTCGACATCCTGCAAATCCCGGCCTTCCTTTCCCGCCAGACCGACCTGCTGCTGGCGGCAGGCGAAACCGGCGCCGTGATCAATATCAAGAAGGGCCAGTTCCTGGCGCCCTGGGATATGCCAAATGTCGTCGCCAAGATCGAATCCACCGGCAATACCCGCATCCTGTTGACCGAGCGCGGCACGAGTTTCGGGTACAACACGCTTGTGACCGACATGCGCAGCCTGCCGCAGATGATGCAGACAGGCTACCCAGTGGTGATGGATGCGACCCATTCGGTACAGCAGCCGGGCGGAATGGGCGGCACCTCTGGCGGGCAGCGAGAATTCGCGCCGGTAATGGCGCGAGCAGCGGTTTCGTTGGGGATCGCGGCAGTGTTCATCGAAACGCACGAAGACCCAGACAATGCGCCGTCAGACGGCCCGAACATGATCCCGCTGGACCGGATGCCTGCGCTGCTTCCAGCCTGATGGCCTTTGATCGACTGGCGAAATCCGATCCGATAAGACTTTGACACCAGGATCTTGAAAGTTCCCATTCGTGACAAACCCATTCAGACCGTGCAACAGAACTGCTGGGACTTCCTGAGCGAACCGATGATCGCACCGACCGGCTTTCGCGAATATGATGCCCGCTGGAAATATCCCGATGAGATCAACCTGCCCGGCATGACCGCCCTTGGTCTTGGCATCGGCACGCAGATGCACCTGCGCGGCATCAAGCCCGAAATCGCGGTTGGCCAACGATTATCGCGACTATTCACTGTCGATCAAGAATGCGCTGATCCTCGGCCTGATACAGGCCGGCATTCATGTCAAGGATATTGGCCCGGCCCTGTCGCCGATGGCCTATTTCAGCCAGTTCCATCTGGATGTCCCGGCGGTCGCAATGGTGACGGCATCGCACAATCCAAATGGCTGGACCGGTGTGAAGATGGGCTTTGACCGGCCCTGTCACCCATGGCCCAGACGAAATGTCCGAACTCAAGGGCATGGTCCTGGCAGGCGAAGGCCAGGCACGTGATGGCGGAGTTATGAACGCGTCGACGGCGTGATGGAGGCTTATCTGGACGATCTGGCCGGCGATTTCCATCTGTCGCGGCCACTGAAGGTCGTCTGCGCCACGGGCAACGGCACCGCTTCGGCCTTCGCGCCGCAAGTGCTGGAACGCATCGGCGCAGAGGTCGTGCCGCTGCATACCCGACTGGATTACACCTTCCCGCACTACAACCCGAACCCCGAAGCGATGGAAATGCTGCACGACATGGCAGATGCCGTGCGCGCCTCTGGTGCAGATATGGCGCTTGGGTTTGACGGCGACGGCGACCGCTGCGGCGTGGTGGACGACGAGGGCGAGGAGATCTTTGCCGACAAGGTGGGCGTCATCATGGCCCGTGATCTGGCCCGGATGTATCCCGGTTCGACCTTCGTGGCGGATGTGAAATCCACCGGGCTTTTCGCCTCTGACCCCGAGTTGAAGAAGTACGGCGCCAAGGCCGATTACTGGAAAACCGGTCATTCCTACATGAAACGTCGTGTCCGCGAACTCGGCGCGCTGGCGGGTTTCGAGAAATCCGGCCACTACTTTCTCGCCGAACCGATTGGCCGCGGCTACGACTGCGGTATGCGTGTTGCGGTCGAGCTTTGCAGGCTGATGGACCGCAATCCGGACAAATCGATGTCAGACCTGCGCCGCGCCTTGCCGCCGACCTTTTCAACGCCCGACCATGTCGCCCTTCTGCCCGGATCTTGAGAAATACGGCGTTCTGGACCGGATCGTGAAACGACTTGAAGATCACCACGCCAACGGCGGCATGATCGGCGGGCGCGTGATCGAGAGCATCGTCAAGGTGAACGGTGCACGAGTGATCCTGGACAATGGCGGTTGGGGGCTGGTGCGGGCTTCGTCGAACACTCCCAATCTGGTCGTGGTCTGCGAAAGCCCGGAAAGCGATGCCGAACTGCGCAACATCTTTCGCGGATATTGACGGTTTCATCCGCACCGAAAGCGCTGTCGGCGACTACGACCAGACGATCTGATCTGGCGGCTAACCTGCGGTCGCCAAGACCCAGCGAATGTGCTGTAGTGGCGGCATGATAAATCGTCTTGTTCATGTTCTGGCTTTGTGTTGCGCCCTGGCGCTCGGCGCCGCGCCCGGTCTGGCGCAGGATACTGGGGCAGAACCGGAAGGCACCATCGAACTCGACAACGAAGGTGCCACCGATCAGGCCATCGCAAGGCGGATCCGGTCGGTTCTGAACGAGCTTGAAGGCTACGCAAATGTCGGCGTTTCAGTGCACTCCGGTGTCGTCACCCTAACCGGTCGCACTCTGGACGGCATATCTAGCGACCGGCTTGAAACCCTGGTCAGCCGGGTTGAAGGCGTCGTTGCGATCGAGAACGAGGTGACAGAGTCCACTGACCTGTCCGAACGTCTGACCCCCGCCTATGACAGGCTACTTTCCCGCGCCACGAAACTGGTCGCGCTGATACCACTGGCACTGGTCGCTCTGGCGGCGTTTGTGGTTGTCGCAGGCCTCGGGATCTTCATCGCCCGACTGAAGCGTCCCTGGGACCGGATTGCACCGAACGAGTTCATTGCCGATATCTACCGGACCTTTATTCGCATTGGATTTCTGGTGGGCGGCCTTGTCGTGGCATTGGACATACTTGGCGCAACCGCGCTTTTGGGTACCATTCTGGGCGCGGCTGGTATCATCGGACTTGCCATTGGTTTCGCGGTCAAAGACACGGTCGAGAATTTTATTGCCTCGATCATGTTGTCCATCCGGCAGCCGTTTCGCCCCAACGATCTGATCGAGATCGGCGGAGATACCGGCAAGGTCATCCGCCTGACCTCCCGAGCCACGATCCTGCTGTCGCCTGAAGGCAACCATATCCGGATCCCGAATGCGGCGGTCTTTGGCAGTCGGATCGTGAACTATTCGCGCAATGACGAACGTCGGTTCGAATTCGACCTGAGCATTGATGCCGCAGCTGACCTCGGCGCGGCCCGCCAGCTTTGTCAGGACACCGTGCAGACCCTGCCCTTCGTCCTTGGCGAGCCGTCAGCGCTGGTCTGGATCGAAACCATCGACGACGCAGGTGTCGTCCTGCGCTCGACGGGATGGATCAACCAGAACGACACAAGCTTCTTCATGGCACGCGGTGAAGCCATCAGGCAGGTCATGGCCGCACTGGAAGCTGCTGACATCGGACTGCCCAGCAAGACCTACGCGTTGCGGGTGGATACTGCCGCCGAATCCGGATCCGCAGCCATGCCGAAACAAGAACCTTCCCCTAAGGTTGAGAACGTGAACGCGACCGACAGTGAAGAGTTGGACAGGATGATCAATGCCGAGCGTCAGGAGACCGGAAGTGAGGATCTTCTCAGCAAAGAGGCGTTAGAAGAGTAGCATCTTATTTTGGCAAAACGGGTCTTGAACCCAACCCGGCGAGCGCGTAATTACCCGCCAGCGTTGGGGTGTAGCCAAGCGGTAAGGCATCGGTTTTTGGTACCGTGTATCGTAGGTTCGAATCCTACCACCCCAGCCACTGTTTTCCGGACATTTTTTAGATCAGGTGGTGCCGGGCGCTGGGCGGTCAAACTGCCCCGGTTAGTGCCCCGCCCGGTGGTAAGCCGGAGGGGGCCGTAGCTGTCCCTGCCATTGGGTCTCAGTATGAAGAACGGGGTACCTGGTTGGGATTAGGTATAAGTAATGGATAACAAGGAAGAAAGCCCCCAAACCACCAAGCCCAAGTAGAGCTTTTAATCCAAACCCAAATACCTCTTTCTCTCTTCGAACAGCCGCTGGCGAGCAAGATAGCCCGCTGACCGCTGGAGAGCCCGCAGTTCGATGTAGTCGTTGAGGTACTGCGGGGTGTGACATGGGAAAAGACCACCGACACCCGCCTGAACCACTTGGTTACATCGAACGGAACCCGCCAATGCTAAAGTTAGTTATGTGGGACCAAGCAGACATTCAGAGATAGGCTAGCGGTTTGTCTTTTCTTTGGTCGTTTCAATGTGGGTACTAGGTTCCAGCATTCTTCTACTTCAAGTGAATGCAACCACATAATAGATTGAGTGTATCCATC
>CAVYHT010000013.1:507500-509393 GCA_963768355.1 uncultured Alphaproteobacteria bacterium | reverse complement strand
GCGGGAAGCCTGCATCTTGACAGGCAATTCAATTTCGCTGAGTCGATGTTGGAGACAGCGGGGAAGTCGTTACGCCATTCGTGCAGGTCGGAACTTACCCGACAAGGAATTTCGCTACCTTAGGACCGTTATAGTTACGGCCGCCGTTTACTGGGGCTTCAATTCAGAGCTTGCACCCCTCCTTTTAACCTTCCAGCACCGGGCAGGCGTCAGACCCTATACGTCGTCTTGCGACTTCGCAGAGCCCTGTGTTTTTAGTAAACAGTCGCCACCCCCTGGTTTGTGCCCCCAGTCAATACTTGCGTACGAAACTGGGCCTCCTTCTCGCGAACTTACGGAGGTATTTTGCCGAGTTCCTTCAACATCGTTCTCTCAAGCGCCTTGGTATTCTCTACCAGTCCACCTGTGTCGGTTTAGGGTACGATCTAGTGGAAGAGCTATTTCCAGGAACCTCTAAGCAGCCCATTCAATCCGATAAGGATGAACTACCCTCGAGATCCGTCACTTCTTCCTGGCCCAGGAATATTAACCTGGTTCCCATCGACTACGCCTTTCGGCCTCGCCTTAGGGGTCGGCTTACCCTGCTCAGATTAACTTTAAGCAGGAACCCTTGGACTTTCGGCGACAGGGTCTCTCACCCTGTTTGTCGCTACTCATGTCATCATTCTCACTTCTGATCACTCCACCGGATCGCTCACGCGCCGGCTTCACAGTAAACTCCATGTCTCCAATATGCCCGAAGGCATAGAAGAGACGCGGAATTATATCACAGAACGCTCTGCTACCATGCACTATGTGCATCCTAAGCTTCGGCTCATGGCTTGAGCCCCGTTACATCTTCGCCGCAGGACAACTTATCTAGACCAGTGAGCTGTTACGCTATCTTTAAAGGATGGCTGCTTCTAAGCCAACCTCCTGGTTGTTTTGGTCGTCCCACCTGCTTTCCCACTTAGCCATGAATTAGGGGCCTTAGCTGTAGGTCAGGGTTGTTTCCCTCTTCACACCGGACGTTAGCACCCGATGTGTGTCTGCCAGATATTACTCCTCGGTATTCGGAGTTTGGTTAGGATCAGTAAGTCTGTGGGACCCCATTACCCATCCAGTGCTCTACCCCCGAGGGTATTCGTCTGACGCTCTACCTAAATAGATTTCGCAGAGAACCAGCTATCTCCGAGTTTGATTGGCCTTTCACCCCTAGGCACAGCTCATCCCGATCCTTTTCAACGGATGTGGGTTCGGACCTCCAGTAAGTGTTACCTTACCTTCATCCTGGCCATGCCTAGATCACTCGGTTTCGGGTCTGATCCTACTAACTCATTCGCCCTATTAAGACTTGCTTTCGCTGCGCCTACACCTAACGGCTTAAGCTTGCTAGTAAGACCAAGTCGATGACCCATTATACAAAAGGTACGCCGTCAGGGCGCAAGGCCCCTCCGACTGCTTGTAGGCGTCCGGTTTCAGAAACTGTTTCACTCCCCTCGTCGGGGTGCTTTTCACCTTTCCCTCACGGTACTGGTTCGCTATCGGTCAGTAAGGAGTACTTAGCCTTCGAAGGTGGTCCTCCGATCTTCAGACAGAATTTCACGTGTTCCGCCCTACTTAATACGTCCAATTGAGCTTCCAATACGGGGCTGTCACCCACTATGGCGGACCTTTCCAGGTCCTTCTTGTCACTCTCATGGCTCGGCTGGTCCCCGTTCGCTCGCCGCTACTAGGGGAGTATCTGTTGATTTCCTTTCCTCCGGGTACTTAGATGTTTCAGTTCCCCGGGTTTGCTTTTATAACCCTATGTATTCAGGTCATAAATACCTGGTTCAGCCCATTATTGATTGCCCGAAGACAACAATAACAAACTGTCAGGTGGGTTGCCCCATTCGGAAATTCATGGATCAA